>JAEZFW010000074.1 GCA_023417315.1 Pseudomonadota bacterium | reverse complement strand
CATCGGAAGCGGCCTGAGCTCGCCGCGAAGCGGACGTCACGGTCACGTCCATGCTCAGCAGCGTTTCGAGATCAAGCGCCGCGAGGTCTTGCTCTTGCGCCTGCCCGACGGCGGCGAACATCAGCGAAGGAATGAGGAAGAGCGGAAAGAATCGATTCACTTTCATAGCCGAACACATTCAGGCACGGTCGCACAGGAGCGAACGATGCATTGACCGGCTGCATCGATTCCAACGATTCCTTCCCGAGACGAGGAAACTCCTTAGCTGTTACGCAGTACCGCGCGCGCGATGTACACGAGACACAGGAATTCGCCTTACAGCATTCGGCTCTTCGCACCGGCGGCGAAGATTTTGTGCCGGTTCGTACTCAGGTGATCTGGCCGAAGCGCATTGAGCAATACGCGAATGAGGGGGGATATCAGATAACCCACTAACGCGAGGTCCTCTGGATGAGGGGCGTCATCAAGCTGTGATCGCTATCACCCGCAGGCGTGCGCCCTTCACATCGGTGCAAGCATTATGTCGGACGGGGTTGGCCAGATGAGCAGTGCGGCCACGGCGCGAGCGTCAGGTCGAAAGGTCGCGCTCTACCCGCGCCGCGTAGCAGCCGGGCTTCGCATAGTGCAAATGCAGGTAGCTCACGGCATCGTTCTCGAAGAGGTGTCGAATACCCGTCTCGAGCTCGCTGCCGTGAACGAGGTCGGCCGCGATCAACATGTGAGCTTCATCGAAACCGCGCAACGAAATCATTCGGGTTCGAAACAAGTCCGGCACCTCGCCGTTCGCGCACTGCGCCTGCAAAGCGCCTTCCCTCACATAGATTGCATGCGACGCGCGAAAGGGAGTAGGCGCCGGTTGATGCTCGTAGTTGAGGAGCAGGACGGTCTCGCCTATCTCTGCGTCGACTAGACTTACGCGGCACGGGAAGCCCGGCTTCGCATCAGCGATCTTGCGAGCGACCCCGAGCTCCTTGAGCGCTTCATCGGCGAGAGAGAACAGCGGAGCGAATCTATCGCTCGGCAATGCGAGGATGCGAAAGGACATTGACGCTCCAGTGGTCATACGATGGAGCGCATCATGGCGCCGCACACGGCTTCTCGCCATCCGCCGCTTGCTTTCGAATCCGTTAATCCGCGACGGCGAGATCCCGGCTCATACGCACGGCATTGTCGCGGCTCTGATAATAACCTTCGACGACCCCGATCTCGCGATATCCCATGGACGCATAGAATCGGCGAGCCGCGAAATTGCTCTCGCGCACTTCGAGTTTGATGACGAACGTGCCTGCTGTCGTCGCACTCATCTCAAGCCAGCCGAGCATCTGCCGCCCTACGCCGCTACGCTGCCGACTCGGCGCGACGCCAAGCAGATTGAGATGAGCGCTCGTCTCGCCGAACTGCATGATGGCGAAGCCGACGAGCCGTGTTTGATCCCGCGCGACGAGCACCGTGCTTTCGCGATCGCGCATGTGCCATAAGATGCGCTCGGTATGCCATGTCGGCGTCAGGCCCGCTTCGATCAGCCAACGCGACATATTCGAGATCGTCTCCGCATCGGAGCGACGTGCCAGCTCACACGTACAGACAGCGGCCATGAGCGTAGACTACCACTTCCAATCAGGTGGTAATCGGTGATGCGATGACCGGGCATGAAGCCCCTTGGATGCACGATCTAACCGTCGCCAGCGCCGCGCTACGCGAAGTGTTGGGCACGATCATTCGTTCCGAGCAGCAGTACGCTCCTGCGATCTCACCGCTCGCGCTACTCAACCAGATCGGCAATGACCCCGAGTGGGCCTGGTTGCAGCCGCTGTATCAATTGATCGCCGACATCGATCACGCTGCGCAAGATGATGCATTGCCTGCGACAGAAGTGGCAGCCATCGGCGGGCATGCGCGAGCGCTCCTGTCTGGGATCGGCGCACCGGTCGAGCAAGCGTTCTTGCTACGATATCGCCGACTCCTGCAATCCGAGCCCTCGGTCACCATGGCGCACGGCGCAGCGCTACGCGCGCTTCAGAAACTTCCGCCTGAGCCTGACAGCGAAGCCGAACGCCTGCACGCTCGTCATCAATGGAACTTGCGGCGGAAGCATTCGCGGGGCGAGTAGTTGGCCAGGATCAAGAATGAATTAGCCACAGAGATCACAAAGAAGAGTTGATCAGAGGGATTCAAATCCATATCGGTTCTTCGTTGTGCTCTTTGTGGCTACTCCGTCTTTTTCACCTGATCTCCTCCAATCCGCCCACCACACCGCGTGGTGACAGAAGGATCTGCCACAGTTGAGTGCGACGTGCGCGGAACGCAGCGGCAGAGGACAGCAGCCAGAACTCCCACATCCTGCGGAAGCGGTCGCCGTACTTTGCCGCAAGGTCAGGCCAACTCGCTTGGAAGCGTTCGTACCATGCCATCAACGTTCGATCGTAATCCGGACCGAATGAATGCCAGTCCTCGACGATCAAGCGGCGCTCGACCGCGCGCGTGATCTGTTTCATCGAGGGCAATAGTGAGTTGGGAAAGATGTAGCGCTCTATCCAGGGATCGTTGGCTCGCTCAGACGTGTTGCCTCCGATCGTGTGCAATAAGAACAGTCCGTCGTCAGCGAGTAGACGGCGGGCGTGCTTGAAGTATGTGCGGTAGTTGCGCACGCCGACGTGCTCGAACATGCCGATCGAGTAGATTCGATCGAACTTGCCTTCGAGCGCGCGGTAGTCCTCCAACAGAATCTTCACGGGGAGATGTCTGCAGCGCTCGGCCGCAGTAGCGGCTTGGTTCTTCGACACCGTCACGCCCGTGACGGACACCCCGTAACGCTCCGCCGCG
>JAEZFW010000066.1 GCA_023417315.1 Pseudomonadota bacterium | reverse complement strand
GCCCCGCACAGAGGCGGGGCAGACTTGCGGGCGGTGGATCAGAAGCTGGTGCGCAGCCCCAATGTAATGAGGCGCCCGACCGGGTTGGCAGCGAAGTTGTCGTAACCCCACGCCCCACCCATGAATCCGCCCTGATTGCCGTTGAAGAACGGCGGATCATCATCGGCGATGTTGCGGATATCGAGCGAGAGCGTGACGTTCTCGAACGTGTCGCCGAACGAGAACTTCTGTGCTAAGTGCAAATCGAACGTGTTCGTCGCATCGACTGTATCGCCGCCGCCGTTCGGGTTGCCGTTGGCATCCCGGGTGAGCGGTGTCACGGTGCTTCCGCCCCAGTTCCTGTAATCGCCGATGTGGTTCCAGAAGAGATCGGCCGAGAAATTGCCCAGGTCGAATCCTACCCATGCGCGAGCCTTGAACTCGATCGATGAGAACACGCCGTTGAAGCCGGAAGTGTTCAACACCGAGAAAACCGGGTTCGGGCCGAAGTTCTGGTCGAACTTCGTGAAGTAGGTTCCGCTGGCGCCGAACCGAGCTTGCACCCGGTCGCCAACGTCGAAGCGATAGTCGAACTGCGCGTCGTAACCTTCGATCGACAGGTTGAGCCAGTTACGGGTGCTCTGATCGATCAGGTAGTACACGGTCGGCGGGATCGAGCCGCCGATCGTTGCGCCATTGGCCACGTTTGCGAACTCAAGGATCTGGGCTTGCGTGCATCCAGTGGGGCAGATCGTGAGCAGATCCGAGCCCGCAGCAGTGATGGATGCCGGTGAGGGTGAGTTCACGCCACCCGTGAAGTCGTTGTGGAAGAACGTGACGGCACTGACGAAGCCAGGCAACCACGACGGTATGAAGTCCACGCCGATCGAATAGCTTTCACCGAATTGCGGGCCCATCTGTGAGTAACCGCCACCGAGCTGACGGCGCATCGCCTCGCCGCTTTGCGCAATGGTGCAAACCGCGGAGCTGGCCGTACACGGATTCGAGGTATTCGCCTCGACTGCGCCGGGCACTTGCACGACTTCGGGGTAATGCGCGACGGGAACGTTGATCGAACCGGTTGGCGTCACGCTTCCCGATGCATACAGAAACCCTTGCGAAGGATCGCCCATCACGGCAATCGGAGGCGCCACGAACGACTCAGCATAGTTCGCGCGGAGGCGGAGGCCCTCGATGATGTCCCAGTTGATGCCGTACTTGGGGTTGGTCGTGTCACCTACGTCGGAGAAATCATCGTAACGCGCAGCGACGGTGACGTCGATCTGATGCACCAACGGGATTTCCCACTCGGGCGCGACGAGCGGCACGATGGTCTCGGCGAAGGCTGATACGACCTCGCGGTCATAGTTGAACACGCGATAACCCGAACCCGTCGTCGTGAAGCCCGTGTTGTTCGGCGCGCTCAACTTCTGCTGCTGATCCAGCCACGTATGCTCCACGCCAAAGGCGAGCCGCACTGGGCCGGCTGGTAGATCGAACAGCGCGCCTTGTACAGCGAGCCGCGCCTGATTGAAGGTGTTGTAGTTGTTGTTCTGCGTATTGTTCGTGTAGAGCGACTCCAGCACCAGCGGATTGGTCCGGCTGGCAGATCCGGCGCTCCAGACATCGAGTGCGTTGGCCGTCGTGAGCGGGAGCTGCAACACCACGACATTCTGGCCCGGGATGCTCGATGCTGTCGTGCTGCCGCTCGACTGAGTCGTTCCGTTGAGTGCCAGCGTGGCGCACGCGGCACAGAACTGGTTGAAACCATCGAGCGAGGAGCGGTTCCAGCCGAAAGAATCGGCGAAGGTCAGCGACCAGTTATCGTTGATGTCGTAGTCGATGACGAGATTGCCATAGATAACATCCTGCTGAGACTCCGTGTGGCCGTACTGTTCATCGTCTCGCAGCGCGAGCCAACTGATGATGCCCCGGTTCGCTTCTGGCGCACCCGCGGGCGCGGTGAAGAACGGGTTTTGTTGTCCCGCTACGCCGGCGCCTGCTCCGAAGACCGTTGCGTTGTTGAGCTGACCCGGCCCGGATTTGCTGTCCGTCTTGTTACGGTTGTAGACGAGCGATGCAGATACGGAAAGGTCCGGCGTGAAATCGTTGACGACTCTGATCACGCCGTTCAGTCGATTCTGCTCCGGAATGAAGGAGTTGTAGATCGAGGTGTTGCACACGCCGTTCTGAGCGGCGTTGTTGGCAACTGGGTCGATCGAGTCAGGCGACAGGAACACCAACCCGCTGCCCGGAGCGGTGCCGCTGTTCACGCCTGTGACACGCATCGTCGCCGGGTTACAAGTGAAGCCGTTCGTGTTCGAGCCGCCTTGCGGACGGTAATCGCCCCGGCTCGCCCAATCGCGATCCTTCACGAAGAGTTGAGAGGCCTCGCTGTACTGGGTTGCGATGTAGACGCCGCCCGTGTCCCACGTCGTGCCCCAGATGCCGTTCAGATCGAACGTGGTGTAGTCATCTGCGAAGCCGTAGGCGGTATTCACCTCGGCGCCGTCGAAGGTTCGACGGGTGACGAAGTTGACCACGCCCGCCACCGCATCAGAGCCGTACACGGAGGATGCGCCGTCTGCCAGCACGTCGACGCGCTCCAGGGCTGACGTCGGGATGATGTTCGGGTCGGTCTGGTTGAACTGTGCGCCGCCGCCGGGCATGCGCATGCCGTCGATGAGCACCAACGTCGTGTTCGAAGACGAGCCGCCGAGCTGGTGAATCTGCGGCGAGTAGAAGGACCACAAGTTCTCGCCCTGTGCGAGCGTTCCGTTCGTGCTGAGCGCCGGAATCGTATTGACCAGCGCCGAAAGGTTGATTGCTTGCGATTTCTCGAGATCAACGACGCCGACTGAAACCAGGTTGGAGCCGACCGGCGCGGTGCCTCTGATGCTGGTGCCGGTGACCACTACCTCTTCGACGCTCCTCTCGTCCGCGGCATCCGAAGGCGTGCTTTGAGCAGATGCAAGCCCGCTAACCACTGAGGTTGCGGAGAATAGAACCGCGCGCGAGACCCCCCTCAGGCGTTGTGTATCGATCGTCATCGTGTGCCTCCTCGTGTTATTCGATCTCGTCTGTGTCATCCGAATGGAGATCTTTCTGCGATGCAGCCTTGCTCGCGCAAACCTGTGTGCTTGCGCAGCCTTCGAAGCAGCAGTCGCGCCAGCAACTCAGCGCAGCGATCAATCATTGCAGTGGACGCACGTGCACGACAGGCACGCGCGTTACCATCATCGGCCTCATCATCCCCCTGTCGCCGCTGCTTGCTGCAAGGCCAAATAGAATTACGAATAGCCAAAAGTATTACGAATGGACTTTAGTAGCGTGATTTTGTAAATACAATATCGATCTCGTATATGAAACGGATGCACTTTTGATATCGGTAGGACCGGATGACTGGTCAACCAGGCGGTCCAACTTGTATGACATCCGCCGGTTAAACGTGGCAGCCCGTGTATCATCCACGGCCGACTACCACCGACATCGCTGTCAACGCCTCCTGAGGGAGCCTGATGCCGCTCGATCATTTCCAACCTGCGTACCTCGCCAGATCGCGATCGAAGCACGACACCATCGCGCGTACGCTCGGCCGAGAAATACTCGCGGGGATGCATGCTCCTGGGGCAAATCTGCCGTCGGAAGCTGAGCTGCTGTCTCGGTTTGCCGCCTCGCGAACCGTGTTGCGCGAGGCGATGAAGACGTTGGCGGCCAAGGGCTTGGTCGTGCTCAAGACGCGCGTCGGCACGCGTGTGCTGAACTCCTCCAACTGGAACTTCTTCGACGCCGAGTTGCTAGCGTGGTCCGCAGAAATGGGCATGGATGCGCAGTTGCGGCGCTCCCTCACGGAGATCCGGCGCGCCGTAGAACCTGCCGCGGCAGCGCTGGCCGCTCAGCGGGGATCCCGCGCGGAGATCGCGCGCCTGCGAGATTGCGTGCGGAGAATGGCCCAATGCGGCGAGAATCCGCAGAGTTTCGCGAGAGCCGATCTCGAGTTTCACCTCATCATCGGTGTGGCCTCCGGCAACCCTCTGATGCGTTCGATGGCCGCCGTGATCGAGGCGGCGCTGGTGGCCTCTTTCCAGGAGAACGTCCCTCTAGCAGGCGCCGATCTCGCCGAGACAGCCAAAGCGCATGATGCAGTCGCCGATGGAATCGAGGCTCGCGACCCAGCGGCTGCAAGCGCCGCAATGTTGCGCGTGATCGACATGGGACAGGCTCGCATCGTCAACCGGGCACGGGCGAGAGCAAAGACGTCTTCAGGCGGCAAGCGCCGGCGCGCGATCAACACGCGCGATCGAGTCACGAGATCGAGCAGGATATGAGAGCGAGCTAGCATTCACGGAGGCTGCTACGTCGTCATCGATCATCGATCATATTCAGCAGTCTGCGATCAAACTCACTCACCAATCAGGGCGGCACTTGCCCCGCAGCGCGGACCGATATCCGTCGATCCTACTGGTTGCGTTTGCATCGCTAATAAAGCCGCATCTTCGATCACGACATCGCGCCGGACTTGCTGAGAGTCTTGACACTTTTCGGGTTGACGCTGTGAGCAATTGTCTGACAAATGGGCCAGGCGTATGGAGCCGGCCCGAGAAGATCAAGGGACCTGCTCCGCCATCACGGCACCAGAGATACCGACACCAGAGAGATCAGGCTTCGCCGCAGGCTCAATGACGAATCGTGCTATCAGGCATTGTGCATGTCTTTGCATCCTCCTCTTGGGAGCGCCGATCGTGCACGCGAGCGATGCGCTTCCAGGCCTCCCAGCGTCGACCAACGTGCGAGGTGCGGAGTATCCGCGCATCCTCCCCGACAGACGGGTGGTGTTTCGAGTCGAAGCCCCCAAAGCGAACAGCGTGACGTTTCGCGTGGATAAGGATTACCCTGCCTCGCGCGCACCGGATGGGTCATGGACAGCGACGACTGATCCGCAGGTGCCCGGCTTCCGCTACTACTGGCTCGTGATCGATGACGTGCAGGTCAATGATCCGGCGAGCGAGACCTTCTTCGGTACCGGTAAGCCGACGAGCGGTATCGAGATTCCAGAGCCAGGCGATGAAGGTGAGTACTATGCGCCGCAAGTCGTACCGCATGGCGATGTGCGGGAGCGTTGGTATTACTCGAAAGTCACTGGGGGCTGGCGGCGCTTCTTTGTCTATGCACCCCCCGGCTACGACCATAGTCCCGATCGGCGATACCCAGTCCTTTATCTGCAGCACGGCGGCGGCGAGGACGAACGCGCATGGGTGATTCAGGGACGTGTCAATCACATCATGGACAACTTAATCGCTGCCGGGAAAGCGAAGCCGATGCTGGTGGTGATGGATCAGGGCTATGCACGCCGTCCCGGTGAGGACCAAGTTCCGCTCCGCCCACCGCGTGGACTCTTCAATCCCAAGCCGGGTGATCCGCCGCCCGAGCCCTTCCCTCCTGAGTTCATCCGAATGTTCAGCGCATTCGAAGAGGTCGTGCTGCAGGACTTGATCCCTTACGTCGACGCGAGCTATCGCACGCTCCCGCATCGCGACCATCGAGCCATTGCCGGCTTTTCGATGGGCGGCATGCAGTCTTTCATGATCGGCCTGCGTCATACCGACACGTTCTCTGCGATCGGCGGTTTGAGCGGCGCGGGCGGCGGATTCGGGGACGGCTCGATCGACGTAAAGCGCTATTTCGGCGGACTACTCGCCGATCCGCAAGCGTTCAACGCGAAGATGCGCCTGATCTTCATCGGATTGGGGACGGAGGAACCGGAACGAATCCTCACGGGTGTTCGCGGCTTTCACCGTTCCCTCAAGAAGCTCGGTATCGAGCACGTGTACTACGAATCGCAAGGTACTGGGCACGAATGGTTAACCGAGCGACGCAATTTGCGTGAGCTCGCCTCGCGCCTGTTTCGCTGATGATCGCGTACGCGTGCCGGTTATTGAACGCAAAGGTAGACGGACCGGAGCGTTCTTCGATCTGTCCAGTCAGTTCAGGACAGACCGCGGCGCAGCGCACGCGGTACAGGCATTCGACATCTAAATACACACACCCAGGCAGAAGAAAGGGAAACAGATGAGAGCTTTAATGAAGAGCCCAATTGCCACTCGCGCATTGCTGACCGCGATGCTCGCAGTTACGACGCCGGCACTCGCTCAGGAAGCGCCGAAGACACAGATCGCGGCACCTGCCGAGCCCAACGCGATCCCGCTCAACACCGGCGGTGTCGAGGGTCAGACAGCGCAGGAAAGTTGGTACGAGCAGTGGGGCGATCCGTTCGTACGTAACGTGTCGCGCGCGACGCTCACGCCTTTCTTGCCCGATCCTGCCAAGGCGAATGGTGCCGCGGTAATCGTTGCGCCGGGCGGTGCGTTTCGCATCCTCTCAATGGGCAACGAAGGCTGGGAAGTGGCGCAGGCACTCAATGAGAGAGGCGTTGCCGCATTCGTACTGAAGTACCGGCTACTACCGACCGCACCGGAATGGGCGGAATTCGACAAGGGCAATCCGCTCACTGCGCCGCCCCCCGCGTCCGCTAAGGCTGCCCCGCCCCGCTCCCCCGTCGCCATGCCGCTCGAAGACGCAACGGCCGCGTTCAAGCTCGTGCGTTCGCGCGCGAAGGAATGGAATATCGATCCCAACCGTATCGGCATGATGGGCTTCTCGGCAGGTGCCGGCACGACGATGGCTGCGACGTTGCAATCGAAAGAAAACAAGCCCGCCTTCATCGCGCCCATCTACGGCTCGCTGAGAACAGTCGAAGTCCCGCCTGACGCCCCGCCGATGTTCATCGCCCTGGCGGCCGATGATCCGCTGTTCGCGAATGACGAGTACGGCCTCATCACAGCCTGGAAGAAGGCGGGCCGGCCCGTGGAGTTTCATCTCTACCAGAACGGCGGACACGGTTTCGGCCTCGGCAACCCAGGCAAGACCAGCACAGGCTGGTTCCCGCAGTTCATGCTGTGGCTCGAGATGAACGGGATGCTGCGGGCTGGGGAGTGATTCACTTCGAGCGCCCGTCATGCGGTGCGCCGATGTAATCCTCTGGATAGAAATCCAGAGGGCCCGGCGCGCCGTTCATGTCTGACTAGGTTGCAGATCTGTGCTCGGCAGCAATTTCTCGGAGTGCGTCGTACACGAACTGCGCCGGCGGCGCGAGCGGTCGGCCGCGCTGATGTGCGAGATACATCGGTCGCATCGGCGAGATCGTGCCGAAAGGTCGTGCCCGTAATACTCCGTTCGCGAGATCGGCCTCGATGACGCCTTCCACCATGGCCCCGACGCCGAGGCCACGACGTACGGTTTCGATTACGTTCTGCAGCGAGTCGAGCTCGACGACGACGCGCGGCACGAGGCTCGCGGCCGCGAACACGCCATCGACGATCGATCGGATCGAGTTCGGCTTGCGAGGCACGATCCAGGGTTGATCGGCGAGTTGCTCGAGCGAGGCGTCGGCGAGATCCCATCCGGCCGGATACATGAGGATCACGGGTTCGCTCATGATCTCCTCGCCGACGATCAGCTCATTGTCAGGGCGAGTCGGCGAGATCGACAGCTCGATGCGCCCCGTCAGCAGCAAGTCGTGCAGCACAGCGCTTCCCTCCTCCCGTATCTGCAGATGCATTTCGGGGTGCTGCGTGCAGACGCGCTCGACCAGCGTCAGGGCGAAGCGCGGCACCATCGTGGGCGACACGCCAAGGCTGACGGTACCGGACAACGGCTCGACTTCTCGGTGTACCGCGGCGCGCAGATCGTCGTACTGACGCAGGATGACTTGTGCACGCGCGTACAACACTTGGCCGGCGCGCGTGGGTGTAACGCCCGAGGCGGACCGCTCGAGCAATTTGACCTTGAGCTCGTTCTCGAGCACGGCGAGTTGCTGACTGAGTGCAGGCTGCGCGATACCAGCTGCGGCAGCCGCACGGGTAATGCTGCCGCTGTCGACGATCTGCACGAAGTAGCGTAGTCGTTTGCTGTCCAAACCGTTCGCCTCGGGGCCTATCCTACTTGATCATAATCGAGAGGAGGTCGCTCGAGCGCCGCCATCGAGCTGCCTTATCCCCGCCAGATACATCGACTGTTACCCTTTCCGGGCCCGGCCCCCTACCATCAAGTCTATTGCCACCGCCACCTGGTGCGGCCACTGCCGGAGTGCACATGTCGCAAGAGCCGACACCGCCGAGCTCGGCGAATGAATACGATCCAACGCTCCCTGAGACGTTCGACAACGCTCACGAGGAATTTGCACGGTTACGTGCGCAGTGCCCCGTCGCGCACAGTAATGCGTTCGAAGGATTCTGGGCCGTGACGCGCTATCAAGACGTGCTGGGAATCCTCATGGACCCGCAGATGTACATCACGTCCGTCCGCAACGTCGTACCCGGATCCTCGACGACGGGTCGGCGCCCTCCCCTGCATCTCAATCCGCCGGATCATACGCCGTATCGGCGCGCGATCGATCGCGCGCTCGGTACGAGTCGGGTCGCGAGTATCGAGCCGGCCACGCGGCGGATTGCTCACGACCTCATGAGCAAGTTCGTCGCGCTCGGGGAGGCTGACTTCGTCGATGAGTTCGCAAGTCCTCTTCCTGCACATGTGTTCGCTCAATGGATGGGTTTGACGCCCACACAGACCCAGGTGCTCTGGCGTACCGCCAAGGCTTACGTCAAGGCGTGGGAAGCATTCGACAGGGCGAGCGTCGCGGTCGCCGGCGAACAGCTTGCGCAGCTCGCAAGGGAGCTGATCGAGGAGCGCAGCCGCGAACCGCGCGATCCGCTGCTCGACCCGACGAGCTCGCTGCTGCAGGAGCGCGACTCGAACGGAGATCCTTTACCGGAAACGTTACTTGCCGGATGCGTGCGGCAGGTGCTGGTCGTCGGTCTCGTCGCGCCACCGATCGTGATGGGCAGCATCGCAGTCCACCTTGCGCGCGATAAGGCGCTCCAGGAGCAGCTGCGCAGCGATCTCACTCTACTGCCGGAGGCAGTAGAGGAGTTCTTGCGCCTGTACACGCCCTATCGCGGCTTTGCCCGCACGGCGCGCGAACCCGTCGAGCTGCATGGCCGCAAGATCCAACCCGGCGAGGCGATTGCGCTCGTGTATGCATCCGCAAATCGCGATGAGACCGTATTCGAGGCACCCAATGAATTCCGGTTGGGGCGGCCGAACCTACGACAACACCTAGCCTTCGGGCGCGGTCCGCACATGTGCGCAGGCGTCCCGCTCGCCCGGCAGCAGCTGCGCATCGCCCTCGAAGAGCTACTGGTACAAACGAAGTCCTTCGAGTTGTGCGGCGAGATCAGGATGAGCGGAATGCCGGAAATAGGTCCCATCTCGGTGCCGTTGAGAACCACACCGGCGTGAGCCGAAGGCGCGGCGTTTGACGCCAGCGCCATCGCTCCAGTACGGTTGCGAACGCAAACCTGGATCGCGCGCGTAACCGGATGAACAACAAAAAAGTACGGAGCTCCCCACCTTCCACGGGCACGGCCGGTCGTGTGCTCGACCGGGACATATTGCCGGAGCTGCTCGGCTACAACGTGAGGCGGGCGCAAATCGCACTTTGGCGAGACTTCCTCCACACCGTGGCCGAAGGCGAGATTCGCCCCGGCATGTTCAGCGCAATCGTACTCGTCAGAGCGAATCCGGGAATCTCGCAGATCGAGCTCGCGAAGGAGCTCGGCATAGACAAAGCGACCATGGTCGGGCTTACCGATCGCCTGGAAGATGCCGGTTGGGTCGTTCGCAAACGCTCGCGCGAAGATCGCCGGCGCCACGGCCTCACCGTCACGGCCTCGGGTCAGAAGATCTATCGCGCGCTCAAGCGCGAGATGATCGAGCATGAGCGCAAGTTCGTCGAGCGGTTCAGCGCCACTGAACGCAAACAGCTCATCGCCCTACTGCAACGGCTGCACGGCCGCCAGGACTGACCGGACGCTCAAAGAGCGCCCGTCACCTCCGTACACCGGCTCCGATACTGAGCTCTAGAACTTGTACATCGCGCGAGCACCCACCTGCCGTGGTGCGCCGTAGATGATGCCGCCGAGCGCGCTCGATGCATCCTGCACTTGCACGGCGATGTATTCCTCATCCAGAACGTTCGTCGCGAACGCCTCGAGGCGCAGCTGATCCGTGGGGATCCAGGTCACTCGCAAATCGGTGACAGTGCGCGACGGTACGGTCGTTGCGGCATAACGGAATGGGGTTGCGAGCTGCTCGTCCATGTAAGCGACCTGCACGCGCGGGATGAGCTGTGTTTGTCCGATCGGGAATTCGTACTGCAATCCCGCGGTCAGCGTCAGCTCCGGTGCGAACGGCACGACGGAACCTTCCGGCACGAGCCGATTCGTGTTCGTCTGCGAATCCGTCAGCATCGCGTCTTCCGTGAACTCGCTCTCGAGCGCGGATAGGCCGACATTGAATCCGAGCCCGCCGAACTGGCCGGTCATTTCAATCTCGATGCCATAGATCTCTGCTGGCGCAGCATTGAGCGTATTCGGCAGCAGAGTCGGACCCACCGGCGTGAGCGCCGAGAGTTGAATCCCTTCATAGTCAGAGTAGAAGACAGCGCTGTTGAAGCGCAGGCGGCCATCGGCAAGCGTCGACTTCATGCCGAGCTCCGCCACTTGGTTGGTCTCGGGCTTGTAGGAAGCCAGCCGCGGATCGAGGTTCACGCCACCGGCCTTGTAGCCCTTCGACGCCGTGGCGTAGAAAAGCATGTCATCGCTTGCCCGATACTTCACGCCGACGCGACCGGTCGTCTCCGTGGACTCCGCGACGCTCATGCACGGGAAGCAACCCGGAGGCGGCGGTCCAGGAAGCATGAAGCGCGTGTACTCTTGTTTGTCGTCCGAGTAGCGCACGCCGAGGTCCACGCTCCATGCGTCGTTGAAGCGGTAGTCCACTTGTCCAAAGACCGAAGCGGATGTGTTCACGGCCTCTGCGTCGATTGTCGAGTTCGATTGCACGAAGTCCACGACGTTGCGATTGTCGCGCAGCACTTCGACTGGGCTGGTCTCATCCATGTAGAAGGCGCCGATCACCCACTGAAATGGCGCCTCGCTTTGCGACAGTAGGTTGAGCTCGCTCACCCATGTCTCGAGCCCCTGCCGTGTCAAACCGATGCGCCCGGGATAAAGCGCGGTGTTGGGCCCGCTCGTGGGAAGATTCGGGGGTACCGGTAATGCGGTCGCAGTGCGATCGCCGTCAGCCTGGTCCTCGTTCTCGACATCGAAATACGAGGTCAGCGCACGCAGCTGCACGCTCTCGCTCAAGTCGATGCGCGCTTCGAGGGATGCCCGGTAGCCGTCCTGGTTGAGGAACGAGATCGCATCTTCCTGTATGACGAACGGATCGCTCGTGACCGCATCGTTGCGGTTCTTGATGGCGTTGTAGTCCGTCTCGCGCTCGAAGTACTCGTAACGCAGGTCGAACGTCATGCCATCGGTGGGCTGATATCGCAGCGCGCCGCGCACCGCGCGATCTTCACCGCTTCCAGGATCGCTCGGACTCGGGCCGATGTTGTCGGTGAAGCTGCCGCGCTTGTCGTAGACGCCTGACACTCGCACGGCGAGTGTGTCCGCCACCGGCACGTTGATGGCTCCCACGGTGCGATACCAATCGTAGTCGGCGATGGTCTGGTCGATGAAGCCGGAGAAGCGCTCCGTCGAAGGCGCCGGCGTGCGCACGTAGATCGCACCACCGGTCGAGTTCTGGCCCGTCAATGTCCCCTGCGGACCGCGCAGCACCTCGATCGACTCGATATCGAAGAATGACTGTGCGATGAACTGCTCGTGCGGAATGAACACACCGTCGATGTAGTACGCGACGCCTGGGTTGGAGGTGGGGGCCGACTGGCCGATGCCGACCCCGCGGATATTGATGAACGTCGAGCGATTGTATGTATTGATCGCCACGCTCGGTGCCACTTGCTGGATCTCGACGATGTTGTCCACGCCTTGTGCCGCAAGCATATCGGCGTTCAGCACTGTGGCTGAGATCGGCACGTCCTGTAGGTTCACTTCGCGCCGCTCGGCGGTGACGATCACCTCTTCCAGCCCCGCAAATTCCTGAGCCAGCGCTGTGCCGCTGCCGAACGTTGTCACTGCCGCGATCGCGAAGGCAACCGGGCTTGATTGCGGCCCGCGACCTGTTCTTCTGCACATTCTCATGATCATCCCCCAAACGATTTCGAATTTAGATGAGCCGCGGCTTGAGTCGTTGCATGCTCAACTCGCGGATCGGCAGCGTCCGGTCTGCTCTTTCCCAAAGATTGTAGAAGGCCCCCGGAAAGCTGGGGAAACAGCCTTTGCTTCTGGTCGCCATTGCAAAACGCGATGGCATGGGCTTTGCGATCCGCGGTTGATGATCGGTCGCAAATATGGTTTAGACTACAAACGGTTTATAACACGTCACTTCCGCTCCACCAACGATGCAGCCTGCGCGCTCGATCGCACCGCCGCGACTTGCTCCCTCGGACGCCCGCGCACCGACGCGCTGGGGCGCGCTGTGTTGCGCCGCGCTGCTCTTGGGCGCAGCGGCTCACGCGGAGCCGCAGCAGCCGCCTACGGCTCCGCATAGCGGTCACGTAGCACCGGAGGGTGCGCACGCGAGCAGTGTGCCCGTGCCACGCGATGCGAACCTCGAGTACGACGCAACGCGCTGGTGGTCGCCCGGGGAGGCGCGCGATTTTCCCGCGAGCGCACGCTTCCCGAACGAGCACGGGATGCTGTCCACGATCCGCTTGACGGCATCCGGAGCCGCAACGCTGGGCGCAGCGGCGCACCCGTTCTTTACGCCGCTGGGCAACAATGGTCGTGCTTGCGTGACCTGCCATCAGCCCTCTGATGCGATGAGCCTATCGGTCGACACGATTCGCGAGCGATGGCGCTCCACCGAAGGGAAAGATCCATTGTTCGCTCCTGTCGATGGTGCGAACTGTCCAGATGCTGCTCCCGGCGATCCGGCATCGCACTCGCTCCTGCTGGAGCGCGGTCTGTTTCGCATCTTCAGGCCTTGGCCTCCCAGGAACGCCGCAGGCGAGCGGCTCGAGCCACAGTTCGATATCGAGCTCGTGCGCGATCCCACCGGTTGCAACAAGCATCCGCAGTACGGTCTGAATTCCTCAGAACCGATGATCTCGGTGTATCGCCGCCCGCGACCCGTAGCGAACGTGAAATACCTGACGGCAGTGGGTTTTCCGTTCGAGCCTAAGAACGGCTTGCCGCTACCGATCGATCCCGAGAGCGGGCAACGGATGAGCGGCAATCTGATGGCCGACGGCCGCAATGGCACGTTGAAGATTCAGGCGATCGAGGCGGCGCTGACGCATTTGCAGGCACGTCGTCCGCCGAGCGCTGAGCAGCTACAAGCGATCATCGACTTCGAGAATACGATCTACAGCGCGCAGAGCCACGACCGGTGGGGCGGAGAGCTGACCGCGCAGGGCGCCGAAGGCGGGCCACACCTCCTCGCCCAATTCGCTGCGGGTGCGTTGCAAGGAGGGGCCGAGCCGATCTGGAGCGAGTTCAAAGCTTGGCTCGATGCGAGCGATGGTGATGCGACGCCCGAGCAGATCGAGTTTCGCCGTTCAGTCGCGCGCGGTGCAAAGAGCTTTGCGACCAAGACTTTTCTCGTGTCGGACTCCGCTGGGATTACCTCGATGGGCTTCGGCAACCCGGTGCGTAACACGTGCGCGTTCTGCCACAACATGCAGCGCACGGGGCTGGATGTGGCGCCTGGACAGGTCGATCTCGGCACCACGAACGAGCCGTTCGCCGATCCGGCAGCGCATCTCCCGCTATTCAAACTCACGTGCAAGCCGGGCTATCGGCCGCATCCGCACCTCGGCCGCGTCGTTTACACGAGCGACCCAGGCTATGCGCTCACGACCGGCCGCTGCACCGATATCGGCAAGATCACGATCCAGCAAATGCGCGGCTTGGCCGGCCGCGCACCGTACTTCTCGAACGGCTCTGCACGCACGCTGCGCGACGTCGTGGACTTCTACGATCGCCGCTACAATATCGGCTACACCGAGCAAGAGAAGCAGGATCTCGTCAACCTCATGAGTGTCCTGTGAGCACGCGCGTCCTCATCGCAGCCGCAATGAGCGCAGCGCTCGCCTGCAGCAGCGCGCTCGCCCGCGATGATTCAATGCCCGCAGCGAAGGCGCAGAGCGTCAAGCTGTTCGTCGGTTGCCCGATCTATCGCGACAGCGACAGCGGTCGCAAGTCCGGCTGCTGGCTCGTGACAGATCCAGCCGATGGTATTCGCTACGACGTGACGCTTGGACGCATCAAGCCGATGCTCGGTCGCAAGATCTTGGTCGAAGGCATCGTGACTGAGCGCGAAACCAACGCGTGCGGCGCAGCCGTCCTAGAGCCTCTCAACATCTCGGTGCTCGAGGGCGAGTGCAAGGCCCATATGATTCCGGCGGAAGGCTATCCGGGCCATCGATTCGTGCTGCCGAAGGACGTGATGCAACCCTCGCACGTGCCGCGCGAGTTGCCTCCGCCGCCCTATGAGACGCAGCGCTATACGATCGAATTCGAGCTCGCGAGCGACTTCCTCGTGTACCAGTATTCCGAGGTGATCCTCGAACGTGCGTCTCTCTATGCGAAAGCGAGCAAAGCGCGGCGAATCGACATCGTGGGCTACGCTGCAACTCAACCGATCGTCGTCTCTGGCGAGCGCATCGTCGAGGATCTTGCGATTGCGAAGGCGCGCGCAGAAATGATTGCAGAGGCTTTCGCGCGGCTCGGCATCGAGCGCGATGCGATGCACCTGTCGTGGCGCCCTGCCCCGCAGACCGAGGCCGCCCGGCCGCTGCACGAAGCCGCGAAGCGGCGCGTCGAGATCACGATCAAACCATGATGCGACTCGGCGCCTATCCAATGGCTGCGCTATGCCACTCGACGATGCGAGGCGTGCAGACGCGCGAGGAGCAACGCGCCGCCTCCAAGCACGGCCGCGACGAACCAGATCGGCGCTGCGAACGATTCGCTGTGTGCTCGGATCACGCCGATCATATAGGGACCTGCGAGACTACCGAGATTGCCGACCAGGTTGATCAAGGTGATTCCGGCGGCGGCGACCGAGCGATGCAGGAAGCTCGTCGGGATCGACCAGAACACGCCCTGCGCTGCTCCCAGGCCGAGGCCGCCGAGGAACAGCAGCAACAGCGCGGTGGCGCCGCTCGCGACCGACGCGACCGACAGCGCGCTCATCGCCAGCACGAGCGCCACGCCGACGTGCCAGTATCGCTCTTGCGTGCGATCCGAATGCCAAGAGTTGCCGATCATTCCGCAGGCAACGCCGACCCACGGCAACGCGGCCAGCATGCCGATGATGAGCTCGCCCGACTGCGACACTTCCTTGATCGCCTGCGGCAGCCAGAACATCATGCCGTTCGCGCCGATGAGCGTCGTGCACCATACACCGGCAGCAAGCCATGCGCGGCCGTCACGAAGTGCCGCACTCAGGGGCGAGGATTCAGGCGCTTTCGCGTGCGTCTGCTCGCGGGCCAGCTCCGTCTCGATCCACGCTTGTTCAGCAGCGCCCAACCAGCGTGCGTCGCTCGGTTTGTCGGCGAACACGAAGTACGAAGCAAGGCCGAACACGACGGTCGCGGCGCCCTCCATCAACAGCATCCAGCGCCAGCCCGCGACATCCAGAGGATTGTTCGCGCCCATCAGCCAACCGCAGAGCGGCCCGCCGACGATCACGGAAATGGGAATCGCGAGCATCGTGATCGCGATCGTATTGGCGCGGTAGCGCGCTGGCATCCAGCCGCTGCAGTAGTAGACGACGCCCGGTGCGAAGCCGGACTCTGCGCAGCCGAGCAGGAAGCGCAGCAAGTACAGCTCCTCCGCAGTGCGGACGAAAGCCATTGCAGTCGCAACGAGGCCCCAAAGCGTCACGCATCCGGTGATCCAGCGCCGCGCTCCGAAACGCGTCAGCAGCCAGGTGCTTGGAAACTGGCACAGCAGATAGCCAACAAAGAACGCTCCCACCGCAATCCCATACATCTGCGGTGTGAGCCCGATGTCTTCATTCATCTGCAGAGCCGCGAAACTGATGTTCACGCGATCGAGCGAGCTCATCACGATGAGCAGCACAAGAGGCAGGAGCACGCGCCAACGAAACTTGCGGCTCGCGGATGTCTCGATCGTATTCACTGCATTCAACCTCGAGCCGCTCATGCGGCGCGGATTGTCGACAACTTGAAGAACGATTTCCAGAGCGACGAACGATCGACCAGAACTTCGACCGGTTGCAAGACCGGCATGTCACGCCATCAGGCAAGGGGGATTCATGCGATGTCCAACGTTGTTGAGCGCATGTGCGCTCGTCACGGTGAGCGCTTCAGGAGCGAACGCGGCCGAGACTAGCGAGCCGAAGGTCGAGGAAGTCATCGTCACGGGAACGAGCATTCGCGGCGTCGCCAGTGCCGGCTCTCCGGTCATTGCGCTCGATCACGAGCAACTCGCTGCCACGGGTCTCGCCACGAGCAGCGATCTTGCGCGCGTACTGCCCCAAGTCATCAATCTCGGTGCGGATGAAAGCCGACTTGGCGGCGCGCAGGACGGCGCCGCGAACACGACACGCATCTCCGGAATCAATCTGCGCGGCATCGGCAACGAAGCAACCTTGTTGCTCATCAATGGGCGCCGTCTTGCGCCGGCCGGTGTCATCAAGTCGCTCTACGATCCCAATGTCATTCCTTCTGCGGCGCTGGAACGCATGGAAGTGGTCGTGGACGGTGCCTCTGCGATCTACGGTTCTGACGCGGTCGCAGGCGTAGTCAACCTGATTACGCGTTCGGATTTCGATGGCGCAGAGACGCTGCTGCGCTACGGATTCGCTGACGGAACAGATCAGAAGATCGTCAGTCAGAACTTCGGTTTCACGTGGGAAGGCGGGAGCGTGTTTGCAGCGTACGAGCACAATGAGCGTGAGAGCCTCGCAGGGGCGGAGCGCGACTTTGCAACGAGCGATCGGCGCGCGCGCGGCGGATCAGACGCGCGTTCGAGTCTGGCATCGCCCGGTAATGTCGTGTCGGGCGCCACACGTTTCCCGCTACCCGCAGGGGACGGCACTGCTTTGACTCCCGGTGAGCTCGTTGCCGGCGCGGCGAATCGTTTCGATGAAGGAGCGTTCGCCGATTTGTTGCCGAATCAGGAACGCGACAGCTTCTTCCTCGACGCGCGGCACGAATTCGGTCGCTTCGATGTGTGGTACCAAGGCTGGGCTTCGCGACGCGACTTCGACGAACGCGTCGCACCTGCCTCCGGCCAATTGCGCGTACCGAACACGAATCCATTCTTCGTCGCGCCTGCAGCGCTCGGCGCACCCGCCTTCGTCAATGTCGAGTATCGATTCCTCAATGAGGATGCTGACCCTCGTCTTTCGGGGTATGAGAATGCGCATCAACACGCGCTCGGCTTCGGTGTCGATCTCGGCGGGGACTGGCGCATCGATGCGTATGCGAACTTGAGTAAGAACCGCGGTTTCCAGCGGCGTGGCGCCATCACGAACGGTGCAGCACTCACGGCCGCTCTCGCGAGCACCGATCCGGCTACCGCCTTCAATCCGTTCGGAGACGGTGCATTCAACGTGTCGAACAATCCCGTGCTCGTCGATCTCATCATCGCGAATCGCGACACGTACGGCACCAGCGAGGGACGCGATTTGTCAGTGAAAGCGGATGGTCCCCTCTTTGCGCTCCCCGCGGGCGATGTCCGTATGGCCGTTGGCGTCGAGCGCCACGACAATGAGTTTCGTCAGCGGCTCGATGCGACGAATGTTCTGCCGACCGGCGAGGTCACGACGAAGAACGTGCTCAATCGACGCCATAACACATCGTTGTTCGCCGAAGTATTCGTGCCGATCGTCGGCGACGACAATGCAGTGTCCGGCGTTCGCTCGCTGAATCTGTCGCTCGCTGCGAGGCGCGAGGACTACTCCGACTTCGGCGCAACGACCGACCCAAAGGTCGGTCTGACGTGGCAACCGATCGATGCGCTCACCGTGCGCGCGACCTACGGCACCTCATTCCGTGCGCCATCGCTCGTCGACACGAGCGAACAGATTCACAACATCTTCATCCAAAACCTCACCGATCCAACGAGCGGTACAGGCGTGACCCGCGGCATCTTCCACAACGGTGGGCGCTCGACGCTGCAGGCGGAGGAAGCCACGACGTGGTCGGCCGGTCTCGATTGGCGTCCGCTCGGCGTGCTCGACGGTCTGACTGCATCCATCACGTACTACGACGTCGAATACACCGATCGTATCGATGTCGTCCCGAACACGGCGCTCACGAATGAGGCGGTCTACGCGCCGTTCATCGTGCGTCGGCCGCCAGCGAGCGACGTCGCGGGAAATGCTGAGTTCAACGCCCTCGTGCAAGAATTCTTGAGCAACCCCGATCTGCAAAGTCCCGTCGAGCCAGTCACGAACATCAATGCCATCGTCGACGGCCGACGTGCCAACCTCGCAGGGATGCAGCAGACCGGACTCGATGTGAACCTCGCCTATGTTTTCGACACCTCGATCGGAAGCTGGCGCATCGGTGTCGATGCCGCGAAGATTCTCGATCTCACGCGTTCGACCGCGCCCGGACTGGCGTTTCTCGACGTGCTCGATCGCTTCGGTAATCCTGTCGACCTGCGCGCTCGCGCGAGCGTGAGTTGGCAGCTCGGCGGACTATCCGTACACACTTACTTGAACTATACGGACGAGTATCTGAACACGGCGATCACTCCCAACGTCGAGGCCGACAGCTACGAGACTGTCGATGCGAGCATCGTGTATGACTTGGGCGACAGCGCCGGAGCGCTCAGCGGCGTGAGCCTATCGCTCAGCGGACAAAATCTGTTTGACGAGGAACCACCGGTCGTGCTGAACGGCATTTATTCCTGGGACAATCAAAACGTCTCACCGCTCGGGCGCTTCATCTCTGTGACGGCGACGAAACGGTGGTGATCGTGCGATGGGAGGCGAGACTCCTCGGTATCGCGTGTGCGGCAGTTGCTTTCATGCTGCCGCTTCACGCGCCCGCTGACGCGCAGAAACAATCGCGGCCTGGCATCTACGAAGGGTACTCGCAGAAACGATTCGACGAGTGGGTGAAGCGCTCGCAATATGTCGCGATGCGCGATGGCGTGCGGCTTGCCGTTGATCTATACAGGCCTGCGCGCGCGGGTCGAGTCGTCGACGAGCAATTCCCCGTCGTCTGGGCGCACACCCCGTATCGACGCGCCTACCGCAATGCCAAGGGCGAGATCGTCAACGCTGCGGAAGGATTGCATTTACTGCCGTTGGTGCAACATGGTTACGTCGTCGCGATCGTCGATACGCGCGGGCGTGGAGCATCGTTCGGCGCACGACGAGGTTTTCAAGATCGTACAGAGGCGCGTGATGCGTACGAGATGACGGAATGGCTCGCGAGCCAGCCATGGAGCAGCGGCGCAGTCGGAATCGCAGGCTGCTCGTATCTCGGCGGCACCGCATACCATGCAGCGACGACGATGCCACCGCATCTGCGCGCGGTGGCTGCCGGATGCACGGACTTCGACAAGTACGGATTCGTCAGCCGCGGTGGGATTACCGCTCAGTTCAACACGCGCCCGGAAAATCCCGAGCAGGACTTCGGACAGGGCGTGTTGCCCGTCGATGCCGATACCGATGGCTCGCTGGCGCGCGCCGCGATTGCCGAACATATGCGCAGCACGCCGATGGCGCCGCTCTGGCAAGGCATGCGATATCGCGACGATGTCTCGCCGCTCCTCGGCGTGCCGTTCTGGAAAGAAGCGAGTGTCGCTACGTACGCGGAACAGATCGAGCGCGCTGGCGTCGGTCTGTTCATCTGGGGCAATTGGTTCGATGAAGGCAGTTTCGAAGCCATCTTGGCGTTCAACAATCTGCGCAATCCTCGCAAGCTGTGGATGGGCTCGTGGGGGCATTGCCAAGTGGGCGACTTTCCGATGGCAACCGAGTTGCTGCGCTTCTTCGATCATTTCCTGAAGAAGGTGGACAATGGCTGGCAGCGCGAGTCGCCCATCTACTATCGCACTACGAACGCTACACCCGGAACCGAATGGCGCAGCGCGGACCGTTGGCCGTTGCCTGAAGCACGTGCGCACACCTTGCGGTTGAGTGGTGCTGCCAAGCCAGGCGTTCCGGGTCTGCTCACGACGGAAGCAAAGCCGACTGGCCCTGAGGCAAACGTCTTCACCGTCGATTACGCACCCAAGTGCGCGAAGCCGGGAGATGCTTACTTCATCATGTGGCCCTGCGCGATCGACAGGCATGGGCTCAGCTATACGACACCACCGCTCGCGGAGGATGCGCACATCGCTGGTCACCCCATCGCCGAGCTATGGATCTCAGCGACTACGCCGGATGCAGATCTGTTTGTCTATCTCGAAGACGTTGCGCCGAATGGCGCCGCAACGATCGTGACGCATGGACGCTTGCGCGCCTCACATCGCAGCGAGCAAACCCCGCCCTATCGAAACTTCATGGGCCTGCCCTACCACAGCGGTGAGCGTGCCGCGGCGGAACCGCTCGTGCCGGGACAGCCGGCACGCATGCGACTCGATCTGCTGCCAACCTCTACGATCATCAAGTCTGGGAACCGGGTGCGTTTGACCCTCGCTGGCGCCGATCCACGACAGCGTTCGCGTAATGTGCAGTTCGATCCGCCACCAGAGATCCGCATCTTTCACGACGCTGCCCACGCATCGCTGCTGAGTCTTCCACTCGTCGGCCCTCTCGAGCTCGCGAACGCAGCACGTGACGACCGAGGTGAGGAATGACCTGCGTCGTGCTGAGCCGACAACGACTGCATGCGCTGCGAGGTCGTGACCCATGGAGCTGATCCTGGCCGGCGACCTCATTCTCGATGAGCCGAACCCGGATCATTGGCTGAGCGGAATCGCGCCGGCTCTTCGCAGCGCAGATGCCGCGATCGGACATCTCGAAGTGCCGCACAGCCGCCACGTGGCTCAAGCAGTGGACGACGTACCCGCCCCTGGTGCTGATCCGGACCATCTGCCTGCATTGGCACGCGCGGGGTTCGCCGCGGTCACGCTGGCCGGCAATCACATCGCAGATCTGGGGCCGATCGGCATTGCGGATACGATTGCAGGGTTGAAGTCTGCTGGCCTTGCCTACACGGGTGCCGGCTCGGATCTCGCGGAAGCCAGCCGACCTGCGATTCTGGAGCGCGGCGGCCGCCGGATCGCACTCCTCAGCTATAACTGCGTGGGACCTGCGGACGCTTGGGCTACCGACGCCCGCGCCGGCTGCTCATATATATATGTGAGGTCCGCCGACGGCAGCCCGCCTCGGCCGTCCGCAAATCTCGACACCGTCGATTCAGCCGCGCTCGATCTGCTGCAGGCGCAGATCGCTGCCGCGCGGCGCGATGCCGATGTGGTCGTGGTCGCCCTGCACAAAGGCATCGTGCACACACGCGCACGATTGGCTCCGTACGAGCGCCCCCTGGCCCATGCGGCGGTGGATGCGGGTGCCACTGTGGTGATCGGTCATCACGCGCACATCGTGCGTGGTATCGAGCTGTACCGTGGCGTGCCGATCTTCCACGGCCTCGGCAATGGCTGCGTCGTGACGCGGGCCCTCTCCCCTGCGCAATCCGATCCGAAGCGTGCGGCGTGGGCGATGCGGCGGCGTGAGCTGTTCGGTTTCGAGCCTGATCCCGCATACGAGTTGGCGCCTTTTCATCCTG
The DNA here is from genome assembly GCA_023417315.1 of Pseudomonadota bacterium. Lineage (GTDB taxonomy): Bacteria > Pseudomonadota > Gammaproteobacteria > Steroidobacterales > Steroidobacteraceae > Steroidobacter. The sequence continues at coordinate 82,589 of JAEZFW010000066.1, read as the reverse complement.
AGGCCGTGAGCGCGATGCTTGCACGCGTCGACATCGACGATGACGGCGTCAAGGCGGGGTTCATTCCGGTTCATGTTGAAGCGCCTGGGCGACCGCGCATTGCGTTCGATCATGCAGAGCGCATCTCGCGCTATATCGCCGAGATCACCGTTGAGGCGGGATTGCCGCCGTTATCACCGATACTGACGAGCGAGGCCGTGTGGCTGAAGTAGACGCAGAAAGTTCAAGAGCCACCGAGCGTGGTCCGCTTTTCTATGTTGGCGCGGGTAGCCTGCTGATAGCGACGTTCGTCGAAACACTTGCAGTCGCAGGAAGACATCTTGGCATCCCGCTCCTTGGTGCCCTGGAGCTCATCCAAGCGTGCATCCTCTTGCTGGCCTCTGCAGCGATGCTCGCGGCAACGCTGAACGATTCGCATGCGAGCGTCACGCTCTTGACCGCGCGAGTGAACGAGTCTTGGCAGCGCGGCTTGCGCGCATTCGCGTGCGCTCTCTCGGCAATTCTCTTCATCGCCTTGGCCGCGGGCTCACTGTGGATCACTGTCGAGGTGTGGAACGACCATGAGAGCAGCGAGCTCCTGCGCATTCCATTTCGGCCGCTGCGCATCCTCTCGGTCGTTGCTGCGGGCGCCATTGCACTCGTCTTTGTGCGTGACCTGTGGCGGGCGCTGCGAGGTGCGCGATGAACGGTGTACTTGGCGTCATCGCTCTACTCACGCTGCTCACGCTGGGCGTACCGATCGGCGTGTCGATGGGCATCGTCGGCCTCGTCGGGTTGGTCCTGCTGCTGGGACCAGAGCCCGCCATCATCAAGTCGAGCATCGTCCTCTTCGAGACGATCACCCGTTACGAGCTCGGCGTCTTGCCGCTATTCCTGCTGATGGCGCATCTGTGCTTCGCGGCGGACGCGAGCCGGGATTTCTTCGAAGCGGCTGCACGGATGGTCGGTCATCGCCGGGGCGGTCTCGCGATTGCCTCGATCGCCGGCTGTGCTGGGTTCGGTACGGTGAGCGGCTCAAGTCTTGCGACCGCGGCGACCATCGGTTTGATCGGACTGCCTGAGATGCGCAAACGCGGCTACTCGGACGCGCTCGCAACGGGCTCGATTGCGGCCGGGGGCACGCTCGGCGCGATCATTCCGCCCTCGGGGGCGCTGATCGTGTTCGGCATTCTCGCCGAAGTGTCGATCGGTAATCTATTCACTGCGGCGATCGTGCCCGGGATCACGCAAGCATTGTTCTACATCGTCACGATTGCCTTGCTGTGCCGTTGGCGTCCATCGATCGGCCCGGCGATGCCGAAGGCATCGTGGGCTGAACGTCGCGCCGCGCTCTTCAGAATGCTTGACCTGTTCTTGCTCATCCTGCTCGTGCTCGGTGGGATTGCGTTGGGTTGGTTTACGCCCACGGAAGCTGCGTCGGTCGGCGCGGCTGGCGCGCTGCTGCTGTGCGCGTTGCGCCGCAAGCTGACTCGGCGCTCGCTCGAGCACGCGCTGGTGCAAACGCTGCGTACGACCGGGATGATCTACGTCGTCATCATCGGGGCACTGATGTTCTCCGTGTTCATGAGCGTCACGGGGCTGGCAGAGCACATCTCCGGGTTCGTAGAACAACTGCCCGGGGGGAAATGGATGGCGATCTTCGTCATCACGCTGATGTTGCTCGCGCTCGGCTCCGTTCTCGACGGGCTCGCGATGATGCTGCTCACGACGCCCATTCTGCTGCCCATCATTACGCAGCTCGGGTTCTCCCCGCTGTGGTTCGGCATCTATCTCGTGCGCACGATGGAGATTGGCTTCGTTCACCCGCCGATCGGGATCAACCTGTATGTGATTCAGGGCATCGCGAAGGACGTGCCGCTCGGGCGCATCTTCAAGGGTGTCGTGCCCTTTCTGGCGGCGGATCTCGTTCATCTGACGATGCTGATTGCGCTGCCGGCGCTCGCGCTCGCTCTGCCGGGATGGCTGAACCAATGAGCTTTGAAACACTCATCGAGACGACCCTCGCGAATCCACTCGCACCTGCGAAGGATCAGCGAGCGATAGGGTATCTGGGCGCCGACGTACCGGTGGAGTTGCTCATCGCAGCACAGGCGCACCCGATACGCTTGCGAGGGAATGCATCGGTGGCTACGCCGCACGCCGATCGCTTCATCGAGGAGAGCTTCTCAGTCACGAGCCGACGCGTTGCGGACCAATGGCTCGCCGGGGAGCTCGATGCGCTCGAGGCGGTAGTCTTCTCGCGCAGCGATGACAGCGCGCAACGGCTCTATTACTACGTTTGCGAGTTGCAGCGTTTGCAGCGATGCGCCGGCCCGAGGCCACTGTTGTTCGATGTGGCATCGATTCAGCGGGCGAGCAGTGCTGCACACACGCTTCAGTCTACTCGGGCACTCGCGGCCGAGCTTGGCGTCACGGACGAGCACCTTGCGCGCGCAAGCGCTCAGGTGGAGAGGCGCTCTCGACTGCTCAAGCGGTTGGACGTCGAACGGGCGATCGGTCGTGTGGCTGGGAGTCTCGCGCATCGGGTGCTGCGCGCCGCGGCGTGCCGATGGACTGTCGAGCTCGATGACGCGCTGGAGCGATGGCTCGACAGCCTCGTACCCGGGCCGGTGCAGCGTCGCCTCGTCCTCGTCGGCAGCGAGCCCATAGACGAGCATCTGCACGAGACCGTCGAAGCAGCAGGCGCCAGCATCATCGCGGAGATCAATGAAGCGAGTACGATCGAGCACGCGCCACTCTCCCATGGCGATGTGCTTACGCAGATCGCAGCGCGCTGTCATCGGCGCATGCATGAAGCGCGAGCCGCACTAGGCGATTCCGACCAACTCACTGCGCGCGTGCGTGCACTGCGCCCGGACGGCGCTATTCTCTGGCTTCTTGCAAGCGACACCGGACTCGCCTGGGAAGTGCCTCGTATTGAACAGGCCTTGCGCAACGCCGGGTGTCCAGTGTTGAAGCTCGTGGTGCAAGGCGCGGATCACGATGCAAGCACGCTGGCGCGACTTGCGAGCTTTGCTGCGGCGGGCATGGAGGCACAGTGACGCTGCTCGAAGGGATACGGGTACTCGCGCTCGATGAGGCTGCCGATAGCGCGCTCGTGCGATTCCTCGAAAGCCTCGGAGCGGACGTGCGGCGAGCGGCTCTCGCGACGCTGTGCGATGAGGAAATCGCAACAGCCGATGTGCTGATCGAGCGCTACGGCTTGCCTGCCCTCGCGAACGCCGGCTATTCGCGCGAGGCCCTCGAGCGCACCAACGCGCGTCTCGTTCACGCGTCGGTCACGACGTTCGGTAGCAGCGGCCCACGGGCGATGTGGCGCGGCTCGGAGCTCGTTGCCACGGCGATGGCGGGCACATTGCGTCTGACGGGCGACCCAGATCGTCCGCCCGTCAAGGAAGCGCTGGATGCGTGTTGGTTTCATGCCGAAATGGTCGCAGCCGCCGGCATCTCCGCCGCGCTGTGCGACCGAGAGAGCACAGGTCGCGGACAGCACGTGGATATCTCAGTGCAAGAAGTCGCGTTCTCGCGCAACGTCAACGGCGTGCTCGTGTGGCAGTTCGATCGTCGCAAGCTTCATCGGGTGGGCGGCGCGCTCAATTACGGTCGCGCCAGGGTACGCTGCATTTGGCCGCTGGCCGATGGCTACTGTTTCCACACGCTGATGACTGGGCGCTTCGGCGCACCGGCGAACCAAGCATTGAGCGATTGGATCGACGAGTGCGGATTGACGAACCCTCTGCGGGAGGTTGACTGGACGAAATACAATCGCTCGGCGCTCGATGCCGAGACGCGTGCATGTTGGGAGAGCGCGATCGAAGCGTTCTTTCGCACGCGAACACGACATGAGATCGCCACAGAAGGCACACGACGCGGCATCAATGCAACTGTGATCGCCGAGCCGGCGGACGTGCTCGCCGATGCACATCTCGAGGCACGTCACTTCTGGAGCGGACGTCCAGGGAGTCGAGAACCCGGGCGCTTCGTTCGCATGACCCCGGGACCAGCGATGAGCGAAGTGCCTGCGCGCACACGCGGCGAAGCACGGCCCGGCCCCTTGCGCGGCATCCGCGTGCTGGACTTCTCCTGGGCGCTCGTCGGCTCGATCACGACGAAAACCCTCGGCGATTTAGGCTGCGATGTCGTGAAAGTGGAATCGCGTAATCGTGTGTGCCTATCGCGTCTCGATGTTCAGGTGAGCGTTTCGCGAGCGCATAGCCTCGACGACAAGCCATGGTTCGCGCACTTGAATACTTCGAAGCGCAGCCTGACGCTCGATCTCAAGATGCCGCAGAGTCGTACCGTACTAGAGCCATTGCTCGAGTGGGCAGACGTCGTCGTCGAGAACTTCTCCCCTGGCACAATGGCGAAGCTCGGACTGGACTATGCGACGCTCTCACAGCGACATCCGCATCTGATTATGGTTTCGGGCAGCGTCTTCGGTCAGACAGGTCCTCTCGCGCAGTCGTGGGGAGTCGATGGCACGGGGGCGGCGCTGTCGGGGCGCACGTATCTCACTGGCTGGCCCGATCGCGATCCGGTCATTCCGGGCGCGGTGCCTTATGGCGATGTCATCGTGCCGTACGTCATGGCGGCCGCGGTCGTTGCTGCAGTCGTACAACGTCAGCGCACCAGTCGAGGCTGTCACATCGATGCAGCGATGTACGAGATCTGCGTGCAGCAGATGCGGCCGGCAATACTTGCTGCCGAACGAGGGGAACGGCCGACACGGCAAGGCAACGAGGATCCGACCTTCTATCATCAAGCAGTCTATCCCGCACAAGGCGAGGATCGCTGGATCGCGCTGACGGTGTACACGCAGCAGGAATGGCAACGGCTGTGCGCGCTCGCGGGCGTGGCGCACGATGAGCGCTCTTCAATCGTCGAGAACGCGCTCGCCGAATGGTGTCGTCGCCACGATGCCGACAGCCTCGCCGATGAACTGCAGCGCAACGGATTCGCCGCTGGTGCGGTCCAAGATATCGAGGATTTGATGGAACGCGATCCGCAGATCGCTCAACGTCAGGCACTCGTATCGCTCGATCATCCGCTGCTCGGCGCGTTTGCGCACATGCGCACGCCGATCACTTTCTCGCGCAGCACGCCGAGCCCCTATCGCGCGCCTCGCCTCGGCGAGCATACGGACGCGATTGCGCGCGAGCTCGCCAGTTTGAGTGCCGAGCAGATCGAAGAGCTTCGTGCACTGGGAGTATTTCGATGAGCGCTTCTTCGCACGGCGGCCAGCGCAGCCGCAAAGACCTCGAATGTACTGCGGCCGCGACGGCGTTTCAGCGCTCGTTCGTCGCCGATCTCAAGCGACGTGTCTTCGATAACGGCGAGCCGTTTGCGATCGCGCAGGCGGACACCCCTCACGAGATCTTCCACGTGATGGATATCCCACTCGTCACGAACCAATGGTGGTCCGCGTACATCTCGGCGAAGCAGCTCTCCACCCACTACGATGCGGTGCTCGATCGCCGTGGCTATCCATCGAATCGATGCCGCTACTGCGCGCTGGGGCTCGCGTGCACACTCGACAACGATCCAAAGCGCGCGCCATGGGGCGGACTGCCGAAGCCCACAGTGCTCGTGGCTCGCCTGACTTGCGAGTGCATCGAGCACGTCTTCTCGCAATGGGCGCAGGCGCTCGGGACTGAGTTCTTTCCGCTCGAGGCGCCGGGTTGGCAGCACAAGGATCCGCAGTGGTTCGATCACTCGCAGAACCACTGGAGCGAGGTCTACGAGGAGCGGCGCATCGAATTGCTCGTCTCGGAGATGCGGCAGCTCATTGCCTTGCTCGAAGATCGCACCGGTCGGCGCTTCGATGAGGCGAAGCTCGAAGGCCTCATGCATTCGATCAATGAGCAGGAAGGGTATATCGCGGAGGCCGCGGAGATGATCGGTGCCGCCCGCCCCTGTCCAGTGTCGATTGCCGATCAGATGCCGAACACGATGATTCCGCAGTGGCACCGCGGCTCGGATTGGGCTGTGCAGCACGCGAGGCGGTTTCGGGACGAAGTGGCAGCGCGCGCGGCCGCGGGCCGTGGCGTCGGACAACGCGAGCGCTTGCGCTTGATGTGGATCGGAGCGGGACTTTGGCACGATCCCGGCTTCTATAGCGCGCTCGAGGAGCGCTATGGCGCGGTGTTCGTGTGGTCGATGTACATGCCGTTCGCCGGTCCTCAATACATTCGCGCGTTGCATGGCCGACCGATGCATGCGCTTGCGAGTCGAATCTGCTCGATGAATGAAGTGCTCCACCTGCCGCCGTGGATGAATGGGTGGATGGTGAGTGAAGCGCGCCGGTGCGACATCGACGCTGCGGTCATGCTCGTTCCGCCCGACAACCGTCTGTCGCAATCGGGCACGAAGATTACGCAACAGGCGCTCACGAGTGCCGGCGTCCCGACGCTCGCACTGGATGCCGACATGGTGAACGCGGCCGACTGGAGCCACGAGCGCATGGTGGAGCATGTGGCCGGCTTCTTGCGGCAGGAGAACTTGCTGTGAGGATGGTGCTGTTCACTCTGCTCGCCTTCATCGCAGGCTGCGTGCAGCATCCGCCCGGTGTAACGGTCTTGAGCTACGGCAGTCCGTATGCACCCGGGCATCCGTTCAGCCGCGCCGATATCGAGTGGATGAAGTGGGTGGAGGCGCAATCGGGCGGCAAGTTGCTCATCAAACCATTTTGGGGCGGCACGTTGCTCTCCTCCGAGCACTCCATGATCGAGCTGCGCCACGGTGTTGCCGATATCGGGCTCATCACGCCGATCTACGCGCGCGGGGGCACACATCTCATTCGTGCGCAAGCTGGCTTCTATGTCGGCATGGACACCTACGAGCAACAAACCACGCTGTATCGGTGCATGGCGAAGAACCATCCGCAATTCGCGCGCGAGCTGCACGGGCTCGAGACGTTGGCGATCCAGGGAGGAAATCTGCCGGGCATCGTCACGCGCGACCGTCCTGTGCGCTCGCTCGATGATCTGCGGGGTCTGCGACTGCGCGCGCCTTCTGAGCTGCTCGCCGTGCTGAAGCACCTGGGTGCGGATCCCGTCGACATGCCGATGGGTGAGGTCTACTCGGCGCTCGCCAAGGGCGTGCTCGACGGTGTGGTCGCACCGGCCGACACGTTGCGCTCGCTGCATTTCGCTGAAGTGGCGAACTACTTCAACACGATCAAGATCCCACGAGGGGCCTACGCGGCGCGGGCAATCGGGGCGAAGCGTTGGTCCGAGCTGAATGCCGAAGAGCGTGCTCTGCTCGAACGCAGCACTGCGGTGTGGGAAGCAGCGCTCGCACGCGAGCTCACGAAAGCAGATGTGGCCGGATTCGAGGCCGGCCGCGAGAAAGGTGTCGAGTTCCACGACGTCTCGCCCGAAGCGCAAGCAAGGTTTGCTCAAATCTATGCAGCCGACAGCGAGGCGCGCGCGCGGGAGCTCTCGCGTTTCGGGATCGATGGGCTGGCGATATTCCGCGATGCGCGCGCCATGGCCGCGCAGATCACCGAGTCGAAGCGACTCCAATGCACGAGAGAAGAACATGAGCCGACCGCTTGAGGGCATCCGTGTAGCCGACTTCAGCCACGTGATGGCCGGGCCATTCGCGACGCATCTCCTGCGCCTGTTGGGCGCCGAGGTGATCAAGGTGGAAGCTCCGGGGCGCGGCGATGCGATGCGCACTTACGGTTCGGACCGCCGCTACGATGGCATGGCGCCCGCCTTCATCGGCATCAATGCGGGGAAGAAGTCCATCACGCTCGATCTCAAGCAGCCGCTCGGGCAAGAAGCCGCGCGACGCTTGATTGCCTCCTCGGATATCGTCGTCGAGAACTTCCGCCCTGGCGTAATGGCGAAGTTCGGGCTCGACTACGAGTCGGTGCGCAAGCTCCGTCGAGATGTCATCTATTGTTCGGTCTCCGGCTACGGACAGAGCGGGCCGCGGCGCGACTGGCCTGCGATCGACAACATCGTGCAGGCGACGAGCGGGATGATGTCGTTGGGCGGCGCGGCCGGGGACGGGCCAGCGCGCGTCGGCTTCCCCGTCGTCGACACGCTCACGGGACAAACAGCCGCATTCGCGATTCTCGCGGCGCTGCTGCGTCGTCAACGACAAGGTCGCGGCGAGCACATCGACGTCGCCATGTTCGATGCGAGTGTCGCGTTCATGACCTCTGCAATCGTGCCTTATCTCGTGACCGGCAAACCGCCCGAACGCACAGGTAACGTCGGGTACAGCGGACAACCTACCTCGGGCGTGTTCACGGCACAGGACAACCGGCAGATCTCGCTCGGCGTCGTACAGCAGACACAATTCGAATCATTCGCCCGCGAAGTGGGCCGCGCGCAGTGGCTGAGCGATGTGCGCTTTCGCACTCCGGACCTACGTCGTCAGCATTCACAGGCCATGCATGCAGAGCTCGATCAGTTGTTTCGCGAAGCGCCCGCAGCGCGATGGGAAGCTCGATTGAGCGCAGCCGGCATTCCGTGCGGCCTGGTGCGCGATGTAACAGAGGCCGCCTCGCTCCCAGCGTTGGAGCAGCGCCGCCTCAAGATTGGGTTACGCGTGCCGAATCTGCCCGATCGCGAGGACATCGAAATCGTAAACGCCGGATTCCTCTTCAGCGAGGACACCCCGGGCGTCGCCGCACCGCCGCCGCGTCTCGGCGAGCACAACGAGGAGATCTTGCAGGGACTCGGGTTCGATGCCGCAGAGCGCGAGGCGCTCGTCCGCAAGAGTGCCTAGCCCGCGGCGAGCTCAGCGTGCTTGAGCGCTTCGACCGCCCGCTGCGACGCTCACGTCGATGACATGAGGCAATGCCTGCCTCACATACAGATCCGCAACGAGAGTGCCGCGATGGCGCAACACTGCTCGTTGGTTGATGGAACCCTTGTCGGTGATCTCGCCGTGATCGAGCGAGGGTGGCGAGGGCAGCACAGCGGCTCGACGGATGCAGCGCGTGCTCGCAGGATGTTGCCGTGCGAAGGTTTCCAGCTTCGCTCGTAGCGTCTCGAGCAGCGTGCGTTCGTGCGCAAGCGAGTCGAACGCCGGCGGTGTCGTGAGTCCGAGTAAACGGGTGCACGCGGCCACATCGGGAATGATGAGCGCCGCTACATAGTCGGCATTGAGTCCCGCGATCACCACATCCTGCGCGAGCGGCGAAAGCGCAGCGATCAGCTCCGCGCGCAAGGGCCCAACGCTCACCCAAGTGCCGTTCGCCAGCTTGAAGTCTTCACCGATGCGGCCGTCGAACGCAAGACCGCGCGTGGGATCGTTCGGATCGATCAACCGCACCGCATCGCCCAGCCGATAGAAGCCCTCCTCATCGAATGCGGCTGCTGTCAAATCGGGCTGCCGCCAGTAACCGGGTGTGACGCTCGGGCTGCGCACGCGAATCTCGAGCTTTTCTTCGACCGGTGCAAGCTTCACGAGCGAGCCTTTCGCGGGCAAGCCGATGAGGCCTGCGCGCCCCATTGCAGGCGTCGTAAAAGTGACTGAAGGTCCGGTCTCCGTTGCACCGAGTCCGCTCAGCATCGGCGTCTTCATGCCGCGCTCGCGCATGGACATGGCATCGAGCGCGTCCCACGTGTGTTGAGCAAGCGCCGCACCGGCGAAGAAGTACGCGCGCAGACGACGATAGAACGTGCGGCACAGCTCGTCATCATCCGGCAGACGATGCGCGATCATCTCGAAACCCTTGGGCACGTTGAAATAGACGGTCGGCGAGATCTCGCGAAGGTTGCGCAATGTCTGGCCGATCGCGTTCGGTGTGGGCTTGCCGTCATCGATGTACAACGTGCCCCCGTTGCACAACGCGATGCCGACGTTGTGACTTCCGCCGAATGTGTGATTCCACGGGAGCCAGTCGACGAGTACTGGCGGTTCGTCAGTCAGAAAGGGCATCGACTGCCGCAGCATCATCTGGTTGCTGCACAGCATGCGGTTCGTCGTGATGACCGCCTTCGGATGTCCGGTCGACCCTGAGGTCAGCAGGAACTTGATGATCGTATCCGGACCCGTCGCGTCGTGTGCTTGCTCGAGCGCCGGCGTGGGTGTGGCCTCGAGCGCCGACAGCATCGTGACACCAAGACCTTCGACATCGGCATCGCCAACGATCTCCGCACCCGACAACTCGAGGCTCGTGAGCGCTCGTGCGAACGTGGGCGTATCGAAAGCGGCGATAAGGCCAGGCGTCAGGAGATTCACAACGTAGCGCGCCGTCCCGAGATCCGACGAGGCGAGCGAGTAGGCGGGCGACATCGGGCAATACGGAATGCCTGCCCACGTCGCGCCGAACGCGAGCAGTAAGTGCTCGATGCTGTTACCGGAGGCGATGAGGATCGGCCGATCGGCCGATAAGTCGCGAGCCACGAGGCCGCTTGCGATCCGCTGGACGCGCTCGAGTGTTTGCGCGTACGTGAGTGTGCGCCATGCCCCGTCGGTCCCACGCCGTGCGACGAACAGGCGATCCGGTGCGACGCTGGCCCACTGAGCCAGGAAGTCCATGAGACGCGCCGGATAGGGCTGCAATGTGTCGCATGGCTTCAGCAGCAACGTACCGTCCGCACGGCGCTCGAACTCCGTTCGGAACGGATCGGCGGTCCACTGCAGAGCATCGCTCATATTAGCGCTCATCGAGTCTCATCGAGCCGCAGCGCTCGGATCGCGTTCTGCTTCAAGATGAGATCGTGCACTTCAGGCTTGAACGCAGCTTGTTTGAAGTCCTGAATCCAGCGATCCGGTGTGATCAGCGGATAGTCGGAGCCAAACAGCATCTTCGTCTTGAGCTGACTGTTCGCATACTGAATGAGCTGCGGCGGGAAGTACTTCGGCGACCATCCCGATAGATCGATGTAGACGTTCGGCTTGTGCAGACAGACCGAGAGCGCCTCGTCCTGCCACGGCCAGGAAGGGTGCGCGATGATGATCGTCATATCAGGAAAGTCGGCCGCGACATCGTCGAGATGGATCGGATTCGAATACTTCAGGCGCAGTCCGCCGCCGCCGGGCATGCCCGTCCCCATTCCGGAGTGCCCACTGTGAAAGATGGCAGGTAGCTTGTGCTCAGCGATCACCTCGTACAGTTGATACGCGAGACGATCGTTCGGGAAGAAGCCTTGCAACGTCGGGTGAAACTTGAAACCGCGGATGACGCCATCCGCGATCAAGCGGCGTGCTTCACGCACGCCCATCTTGCCTTTGTGCGGATCGATGCTGGCGAACGCGACCATCATGTCGCTGTTCTCGCGCGCCGCGTCGGCGACCTCCTCGTTCGGAATGCGTTTCGCGCCGATCTGAAACTCGGAATCGACTGTAAACATCACGAGGCCGATCTTGCGTTCGCGGTAGTACGCGATGGTTTCGGCAATCGTAGGACGCTTACCCGCCTTGAAGTATTTTGCAGAAGCCGCTTCGAACGGTTTCCAGTACTCGTCCGGCTCCTGGCGGCAGGACACTTCGGCGTGCGTGTGGACGTCGATCGCGACCAATTCATCGAGCTTCATCCGCGTGCCCCCTTTCGTGCTTCCCACTGCGCGATGCTGCTGCCCTGTTCGACGAGCTGCACGAGCAGGTTCGCCGGTTGCCAATGCATTGGTCCAAACATCTGCTCGTACTTGCGCATGCCCTTAAGCAACGTCGATAACCCGATCGTATCCGCATAGAACATGGGTCCGCCGCGGAAACGCGGGAAGCCATAGCCAGCGGTCCACACTACATCGATGTCGGAGGCACGCAGTGCCACGCCTTCCTCGAGGATGCGCAAGCCTTCGTTGAGAAGCGGATACAGACACCGCTCCAGGATTTCTTCCTTCGAATGCTCGCGCGGCGTGATGTTGAGCTCATGAGCGCGAGTGCGCAGGATCTCGAGCGCTTCGGGATCATCGATGCGCGTACGGCTGCCGGCTTCGTAGCGGTAGTAGCCCTTGCCGTTTTTCTGCCCCAGCCGCCCCGCTTCATGGAGCGCGAAATCAGCTTGATAGTAAGTCGGATCCGGTGGGAACTGATGCTTGTTCGCTGTATGGACGTTCACGCCGACGTCGATGCCAGCCATGTCGAAGACGGCGAGGATCCCCATCGCCATGCCCCATTCTTCGAGCGTGCTGTCGACGAGCCGCGGCGTTGCACCCTCCAAGACCATCCGCTCCGCTTCGCGAGCGTAGCCTTCCATCATTCGATTGCCGATGAAGCCGTAGCAGACCTTTGCCAGCACCGGCGTCTTGCGCAGCGGCTTCGCCAGATCCATGACGGTCCGTATCGTGGCGGGCGAGGTTTGCTCGGTGCGCACCACCTCGAGCAGTGGCATGACGTTCGCCGGCGAGAAGAAGTGCATGCCGATGACATCTTGCGGCCGCTTGGTCACCGCCGCGATCTGCGCGATGTCGAGCGTCGAGGTGTTCGTCGCGAGCACTGCACCCGCTTTCGCGACGCTATCGAGCTTGCGAAAGATCTCGCGCTTGAGCTCCATGCTCTCGAACACGGCTTCAATGATCACATCCGCCTCGCGCAAGTCTTCGTAGGCGAGCGAACCTTCGATCAAGGCCAGCCGCTTCGCTTTGTCCTCCGCGGAGAGTCGACCGCGATCCACCATCGATTGGTACGTGCGATCGATCGTCGCGAGGCCGCGATCGAGACCTGCCTGCGCCGCATCGAGCAATGTAACGGGAATACCCGCATTCGCGAAACAGATCGCGATTCCGCCGCCCATCGTGCCGGCCCCGATGACGCCTGCGCGCTTGATCGGCGCGCCCGATCCCTGCGGCGGTAATCCTGGTACGCGCCGCGTCTCGCGCTCAGCGAAGAAGGCATGCACCGCCCCTTTCGATTCGTCGCTCGTCTTGCACTCGTTGACGCGATTCGTTTCGTACTCCAAGCCCTCGTGGAACGGAAGGCGTGTTGCGGCACGTACGACATCGACGGCGACCAATCCCGCGTTTCGATTTGGATAGAGCTTGCGCGCCTGCTGCCCCATACGCTCGAACACCTGGGGCGTCGCACTCGCTGGCGCGATTTGCATCTGCGACGTGCGGCGAACGCCTTTGCCGCTCGCCACCAATTCGCGCGCGTACGCAATAGCTCCAGAGCGAAGGTCGCCCTCGAGAATCGCATCGATAAATCCAAGTTGCTGTGCTTTCGCGGCATCGACTGGGCGTGCCGACAGAATGAGCTCGAGCGTTTGCTCTGCCCCGATTAGCCGCGGCAAACGCTGGGTACCACCCGCGCCCGGAATGATTCCGAGCGTCACTTCGGGGAGCCCGAAACGCGAGCCGGGGGCCGCAACGCGATAGTGACACGCGAGCGCTATCTCGAGTCCGCCGCCGAGCACGGTACCGTGCATCGCGGCGATCACCGGCACCTCGAGATTCTCGTATGCGCTGAAGAGCAGCCGGTACTCTTCTTCTTTCGGCGGCCCGCTGAATTCGCCGATATCCGCTCCGGAGAAGAACGTGCTGCCCTCGCACAGCAGCACGACGCCACGCGTCCGCGCATCGCTGGCAAGCTGCTGTACTGCTTCACGCAGCCCAGCACGCACCTGCGCATCGATGGTGTTGACCGGAGGATTGTTGACGATGACGAGTGCGAGCTCTTGATCACGCTCGACACGCACGATGGATGGGGTTGACATCACGAACCTCTAACTCTGGCAGATCGGCACACGTCGGTTCGACGCATGTTGCAAACCTTCGAAAAGCTTCTCGGACATTGACGCTAGTCTCCATGTCGCATGTAGCTGAGCGCGAATACCGCAATCCCTGCGATCGCAGCAACTGGGATCAAGTACGCAACCACCCCAGCCGCGCTCGTGCCGCTCCCGAGAAGCACGCCGGCGAGCAAGGGGCCGATGATCGATCCCACGCGCCCGACAGCCACACTCGCGCCCGAACCCGTACCGCGAACTTGTGTCGGGTAGTACACGGGTGCAACACCGTACAAGGCATAGTTCGCTCCGAGCAGGAAGAACCCGGCTGCGCCGCTCAACAGCAGGATCAAGCCAGTCGTCGACGTCTGGCTGAGCGCGAACAAGGACACGATCAGACCCGCATAGGCGATCGTGAGCGGCCAACGCGCATCGAGCCGATCGACGAGCCGACCGAACAGCAGCGCACCGACGACGCTCGCGAAGTTGAACGCGAGCGAGGCCTGTGGCGCGATCGCGCGATCCATTCCTTTGGCAACGACGAGCGTCGGGAGCCAGTTCAGGATCAGATACAGGATCAGCAGCGTCGGTAAGAAAGCGAGCCACAAGAGCAGCGTCGCAGATGCACGGCCCTCGCCGAACAGCGCATTCAGGATGCTCTTGCGTTCTCGTGTCGCGGTGGTTCGACGCTCTAGCGTTTCCGGCATGAATGCGTACAACGCCGGCGCCAACAGCAACGGAAACACCCCGCCCACCACGAACAGCACGCGCCAGTCAAAATCCGGTGGGAGCACTTGCGTAAGCAATGCTGAAGTACCGCCACCGAGCGGCATGCCGCAGAACATCACGGTGGCCGTGAAGGCGCGCTTGTCAGGCGGGCTGATCTCGGAAGCGACTGCCATCATGTTCGGCAACGCGGCGCCGAAGCCAAGCCCTGCGCAAAAACGGACGATGAACAATGTGGCGAACGTGGACGCCACAGTGGTCAGCAGGGTGAACACACCGAACGTGAGGACAGCCGCGATGAACACAGGTTTGCGCCCAACGCGGTCCGCGAGCCAGCCGCCGACGCTCGCCCCGAGCACGAGACCGATGTTGCTGATGGCGAAGATCCATCCTAGCTCGTTCGGCGACAAGCCAAATTGAGGTGCGAGCCGCGGTGCGGCAACACCGATCGCCTGGATATCGAACCCCTCGACCACTGCGACGAGCAAACAAAGCGCGATCGTCACACCGCGACGATCTGCGACGGACGACGGACTGCTTACTGCAACCATGTGACCTCCCCTTGCGCTCGCGGCCGCGAGCGATCGTTGTTGTAGCCGTCGAGAGGCGACGGTGAGATTCGTTCCCGGGTTTGCGAGCACGAGCGTGCGTGCTCTTGCAGCGGGTGCGCGACAACGTGTCGCGCGTTTGCGAGAAGATGTGCGCTCGATGCAGCGTCGCTCGCCGTCGCTACAACGGCAGTCCGACGTAGTTCTCCGCGAGCACTGCCTGGGCGGCAGGCGACGCGAGCACATACTCCAGCTCCGTGCGGCGAATACGGGCGCTGAACTCGTCCTCTCCTGGGAAATGATGCAGGAGGGAAGTCATCCACCAAGAAAACCGTACTGACTGCCATACGCGCCGCAGCGCCCGCGCGGAGTAGGCATCGAGGGCCGCGCCTCTGCCCTGCTTGTAGTGATCGACGAGCGCTTCGTAGAGATAGAAAACATCGCTTGCGGCGAGATTCAATCCTTTGGCGCCGGTCGGCGGGACGATGTGCGCCGCATCGCCCGCGAGGAAGAGCTGTCCATAGCGCATCGGTTCCGCCACGAAGCTGCGCAGCGGTGCGATGCTCTTTTCGATCGATGGCCCGGTCTGCATGGAAGCGGCTACATCCTCTCCGATGCGCGCTTTGAACTCCTCCCAAAAGCGCTCGTCGCTCCACTGCTCCACACGATCCTCGAGCGAGCACTGAACATAGCATCGGACTCGGGTCGGAGAGCGCATGCTCGCAAGCGCAAAACCGCGCTCCGAGCTTGCGTAGATCAGCTCGTCCCACGCAGGCGGCACGTCCGCCAGCACACCGAGCCAGCCGAACGGATAGCTGCGCTCGAACGTGCGCAGCACATCCGTCGGAATGCTGCGGCGACCGATACCATGGTAGCCGTCGCATCCCGCGATGAAATCGCATTCGAGCTCGTGCGTACCGCCGTTGGACGTATAGGACACGCGGGGTTTGCCACCCGTGATGTCTCGCGGTGTCACGTTCTCCGCCTCGTAAATTGAGACCGCACCGGCCGCGGCCCGCGCTTCCATGAGGTCCCGGGTCACTTCCGTTTGGCCATAGACGGTGACCGTTTGACCGACGAGCTCGCGGAAGCGGATCCGATGACGAACACCATTCCGAGACAGATCCACCCCTTCGTGAGTCAACGATTCGTGCTGCAAACGATCCGCGACACCCGCGAGCTTGAGCACCTCGACCGTGCCCTGCTCGAGCACACCGGCTCGGATGCGACCCAGCACGTAATCCGGCGTGTGCTTCTCGAGGATGACGTTGTCGATCCCCGCGCGATGCAGCAGTTGGCCCAGCAACAGTCCCGCCGGCCCCGCCCCGATGATCGCTACTTGTGTTCGCTCGACTTGTTTTCGCATTGGGTGTTGCTGCTGTACTTCCGCATTCGCACGATGCGATGCGCCAGTGCGCCTTGGCGATGGAAAAATGACAGCGAAAATTGGACATTTTCCAACCCGCGCACTTGAGGCTAGGATGTGCGACGAATGACAGTGAGGACCCGACGTGGCGCAGCTTGCGATCCCACAATACGCTCTCTATGGAGAAGCCATACAGGATGTCGACGAGCGCTTTCTCCATATCGAATCGATCGCGGAGCGCAGTCGGCTGCACGATTGGACGATTCGTCCGCATGCGCACCGCGACCTGCATCATCTGCTGTTCGTGCAGCGCGGCGGTGGAACGTTGAAGGCCGAGGGCGAGGAGCATGTCTTTGCGCCGCCCAGTCTCATCGAGATTCCGGTCTCGTGTGTGCACAGCTTCGAGTTCCGTCCGGGCACGGATGGCTGGATCGTCACCGCGTCGGGCGCGTTGATCGGACGACTCGCGCGCGAACATACGTCCCTCACCGGTGTGCTGCATGAAGCCGGCACAATCCGTCTCACGAACGATACCGCTGCAGAGCTCACGAGAGCGTTCGATGCGCTCGTGAAGGAGTTCCGCGGTCAACTGCCGGCGCGACGTGCCGCGGCCGAAGCGTGGCTCACGACCATCCTGGTCCAGGCGTTGCGACGCAAGCTCGCTCTGGCACCGGAAGCGCAACGTACCGGCGGCGCCGACGTTGTGCTTGCGGCACGCTATCGTGCGCTGGTCGAGAAGAACTTCGCCAAGCCGCACCGCGTCGCTGACTATGCCGAGCGACTGTGTATCAGTCATGAGCGCTTGCGCCAGGCTTGCGTGCGCAGCACGGCGAGCTCGCCGCTCGAGTTGTTGAGTGCCCGGCGGCTGTTGGAAGCAAAACGCTGCTTGCTGTACACCAATATGAGCGTCGCGCTCATCGCGGAGCATTGCGGCTTCGAGGATCCTGCTTATTTCTCCCGCTTCTTTGCGCGTGCCGTCGGCAAATCGCCCTTGCAGTACCGCAAGATGCAGATCCGACTCCAACGCGACGGCTGAAGCGCATTCAGCGGGCGTCCGCATTGGACTCCTCGGTGTCGATCTCGGCTAGGGTTGCGGCGGGATAACGTGCGCCGCTGATCGTCGCTTCGCTCACGATCTGTTCCGCGCGCCGCAGAATCTCCGCTGGCACCTTCAATGTTGCAACAGCGAGATTCTCATGCAGGTGCGCAATCGATGTCGTACCCACGATGGGCAACACGTTGGGCCGCCCTAACAACCAAAGGAGGGCGAGCTGCGCGGAGGTGCAGTTCGCCTCGCGTGCGAGCGCTTCGAAACGCTCGAGCACCAGCAGATTGTGCGTAAAGTGTGGCGGCTGAAAGCGCGGCATGCCTCGTCGCAGATCCTTCTCCGTGAGCGTTGTTGGATCGCGCACCGCGCCTGTGAGAAAGCCGCGTCCCAGCGGAGAGAACGCGACGAACGTGGCGCCGATCTCGTGACAGGCCTGCAATACGGGCTCCGAGGGTCGCGTCCACATCGAATATTCGCTCTGAAGAGCCGCGATGGGATGAACCGCGTGGGCACGCCGCAGCGTGGCGACCGACACTTCCGATAGTCCGATCGCTCCAATCGCTCCCGCTTTCACGAGATCCGCGAGCGCGCCGACGCTGTCTTCGATCGGCACTCGTTTGTCCCAGCGGTGCAGATAATAAAGATCGATCCTGTCCGTCCGCAGACGTCTCAAAGATTCCTCGCACGTTCGCTTCAACGTTGCCGGTCGACCGTCGATGACGCGCTTACCGTCCACACCCGTCATTCCGCACTTGCTCGCGAGCACGATGCGATCTCTGAACGGCGGGAGCACTTCGCCAAGCAGCTCTTCGTTGCTGCCGAAGCCATACAACGCCGCGGTGTCGAAGTGCGTGATGCCCGCATCGAGCGCGGCTCGCAGCAACGCGTGCGAAGCCTCACGAGGCGGTGGCGTTGCGTAGGCGTGGCTCAGATTCATGCATCCGAGCCCGATCGGAAAGACATCGTGACCTGCGAGTCGCGTCACGACGGCTCCTCAGGCCTCGCCTTCGAGGAGCTTGCGCTCCAGCTCGTGCAGCGTGCGATAGCACGGCAACACGCTCGCGACGCTTGCGTTCGGGTCGCGGCCTTCCCGAATGGCGGCAAAGAACTCGCGGTCCTGCAGCTCGATGCCGTTCATCGAGACATCGACCTTCGAAACATCCACTGGCTCGTCTCGACCCGTCACGAGATCGTCGTAGCGGGCGATGTACGTGCCGTTATCGCAGATGTAGCGGAAGAACGTGCCCAGCGGCCCATCGTTATTGAACGACAGCGAGAGCGTGCATATCGCACCCGAACGTGTCTTCAACTGAATAGACATGTCCATCGCGATACCGAGCTCAGGATGCTTCGGTCCTTGCAGCGCGTTCGCCGCCACGATCTCTTCCCCTGTTTGATAACGGAACAGATCGACGGTGTGCGCGGCGTGATGCCACAGCAAGTGATCGGTCCACGAGCGAGGCTGCCCGAGCGCGTTGAGGTTCTTGCGACGGAAGAAATACGTCTGCACGTCTATTTGCTGAATCTTGAGCTCTCCGGCCTTGATGCGACGATGGAGCCACTGATGCGAGGGATTGAAGCGGCGCGTGTGGCCGACCATGCATACGAGTCCGGTCTGCTTCTGCGCTTGCGCGACGGCCTCCGCATCCTCCCAGCTATCGGCGAGCGGGATCTCGATCTGCACGTGCTTGCCGGCGTTCATGCACGCGATACCCTGCGCGGCGTGCATCTGCGTCGGCGTGCACAGGATCACAGCGTTGATGTCCTTCTTCTGTAACGCGTCTCCTAGCTCGGTCGTGACGTGGTCGATCCCGAACTTCTGGGCAATTTCTCGGGTCTTCTCGAGCTCCCGTCCGATCAGAGACACGACGCGAACGCCATCGATCTTCTGCATCGCCTCGAGGTGCTTGACGCCGAATGCGCCCGCACCGGCGAGCGCTACACCTATCGAGCTCATCGCTGATTCTCCAGGATCAAATGTCCCACGGCGGTATTGCTAGCGGGAACATGGTAGAAGCGGTGCGCCACCCGGGGCGGCTGATCGCTCATCGCACCGCGCGCGATGAGCCACATCACGAGCTCGATGCCTTCGGATCCGGCTTCGCGCACATAGTCGATGTGAGGCATGTTCGCGAGCCCTTGAGGGTCGGCGATTAGGCGATCGAGGAACGCGCTGTCCCATTCGCGATTGATGAGTCCGGCGCGCGGACCCTGCAGCTGATGGCTCATGCCGCCGGTGCCCCAGACTTGTACCTTCAACGGCTCGTCGTACAGCTCGATCGCTTTGCGAATCGCCCGACCCAGATTGAAGCAACGCCGCCCGGACGGCACCGGGTACTGCACGACGTTCACTGCAAACGGAATCACATTGCAGGGCCATTCGCTCGGCTGGCCGCAAAGCAGCGATAGCGGGACCGTGAGCCCGTGATCCACATCCATGCGGTTGATGATCGTGAGATCGAAATCGTCCTGAATCACCGACTGCGCGATGTGAGCGGCGAGCTCAGGGTGGCCCTGTACGACCGGCACGGGTCGCGGTCCCCACCCCTCATCCGCTGGCGCATAGGAAGCTCCACAGCCGATCGCGAACGTCGGAATGCAATCGAGACTGAACGCCGTTGCGTGGTCGTTGTAGACCAGGAAAATGACATCGGGCGTGTTTTCCTTGAACCACGCTTTCGAGGGCTCGTATCCGGCGAACAGCGGTTGCCAGTAAGGCTCGCCGCTCTTGCCGAGATCGAGAGCAGCACCGATCGCTGGAACGTGCGAGGTGTAAACGCTTGCAGTAATCGTAGCCATCACTTCTTCTCGCCTAGGTAGCGATTGCCTTCGGGAGAGCGTCCGCCCTGCAACATCATCTGCGCGTACTGCTCTTGTGTCATGCCAGTCATGCTCGCTGCCATGAACTGGAAACTGCGTCCATCGGTCGCGCCGATCTTCGCGAGGAAATAGATATTGCCGCCAAGGGAAATGCAGCGGTTCAGGTCGCGTGCGAGCACGGCCTGCTTCTGCTCTTCGGTCATGGGCCACTCATCTAGATATGCCCGCTCATTCGCCTTGAAGCGCTCGCGGTTCTCCGCCTTCATCAGCGACATGCAGAACTGATTCAGGTGATAACCCTTGCGCGCCTGGTCGGCGTCGAAGATCGTCGTACCAGGAATGTCTTTGTACGGTTTATCGAGCGCCATGATGCTTATCTCCAATAGAGCGTCGTAGGATTGTCGACGAGGAGCCGATGCTGCAGCTGCGCGGACGGTGCGATCGTTGGGATGAAGTCCACGAGATGACCGTCATCGGGCATGTGTGACTTCATGTTCGGATGCGGCCAATCCGTGCCCCACAACACGCGGTCGGGAAACTCTTCTACGACGCGACGCGCGAACGGCACGACATCTGCGTAGCTAGGCGGACCGCTGCGCGAGAGTCGCTCCGGGCAACTCACCTTCGACCAGAAATTGCGATGCTCGCGCATCAACTTAAGAAAGAGCTCGAACTGCGGACCATCGACAGGCTGCGTCACGTCGGGACGCCCCATGTGATCTACGACGACGGTCGTCGGGAGCGAGGTGAAAAAGTCGTACAGCTCACTAAGCTCGGCCGCTTCGAAGTAGATCACGATGTGCCACCCGAGCGGTTGCACACGCTGCGCGATCTCGATCAGCGTCTCGCGCGGTGTCGTATCGACTAGTCGCTTCACGAAATTGAAGCGCACGCCCTTCACGCCCGCTGCATCGAGCTGCGCGAGCTCGGCGTCAGTGACATCGCGCTTCACAGTGGCGACGCCGCGGGCGCGACCGCTCGAATTTCGGAGCGCGTCGACTAAGGCACGGTTGTCAGCACCGTGGCATGTGGCCTGAACGATGACGTTGCGCTCGAATCCAAGATAGTCGCGCAGCTCCCACAGCTTCTCTTTCGGCGCGTCGCACGGCGTGTACTTGCGCTCGGGCGCGTACGGGAAGACGTCCCCCGGCCCGAACACATGGCAATGCGCATCCACGGCACCGGGCGGCGGCCTGAACGTCGGTTTCGACGGCGAGGGATGGAAGACTCGCCAATCCGGGTCCATCGTGAAGCGGCTCATCGTGCTACAGCCCTCGCTGCTTGAGCAGCGCGTCGAGTCGCGGATACACGCGACGGGCATTCAGCTCGAAGATGCGCCGCTTGTCTTCCGCCGTGATATCCAACGCATCGATGTAACGCTTCGTGTCATCGAAATAATGGCCGGTTTCGGGATCGATGCCCCGGACCGCACCCACCATCTCGGAGCCGAACAAGATGTTGTCGATATCGATGACCTTGACCAAGAGGTCGATGCCGGGCTGGTGATAGACGCACGTGTCGAAGAAGACGTTCTTCATGACGTGCTCCTTCAGCGCGGGACGCTTGAGCATGTCGGCCAAGCCGCGATAACGGCCCCAATGATAGGGCACTGCGCCGCCGCCATGCGGAATGATGAAGCGCAAGGTGGGGAAGTCACGAAACAGATCGCCTTCGATCAGCTGCATGAAGGCCGTCGTATCGGCATTGATGTAATGCGCGCCAGTCGCGTGAAAGTTCGGATTGCACGAGGCCGAGACGTGAATCATCGCCGGCACGTCGAGCTCGACCATCTTCTCGTAGAACGGATACCAGTGACGGTCCGTCAGAGGCGGCGCTTTCCAGTGCCCCCCAGAGGGATCGGGGTTGAGGTTGCAGCCGACGAAGCCGAGCTCGCGCACGCAACGTTCGAGCTCGCGTACCGAGTTCGCGATCGGCACTCCAGGCGACTGCGGGAGCTGGCAGACGCCGACGAAATTCTCCGGATACAGATCGACCACGCGTTTGATCAAATCGTTACAGGCGACCGTCCAGGCGTGCGACACCGCTTCGTCGCCGACATGGTGCGCCATCGCCGAGGCGCGCGGCGAGAAGATCGTGATGTCCGCGCCGCGTTCGCGCTGCAGCTTCAGTTGGTTCTTCTCGATCGTCTCGCGTATCTCATCGTCGCTGATCGGCGTACGCTCTGCCGCCGGGAGCGAGCGATCTTTGAAATGGGCCAGCTGCGCATCGCGGAAACGCTGATGCGCGGCGGGCGCCGTGGTGTAGTGACCGTGACAATCGACGATCAGCATCGTGCTTTCCCCTCTCCCTTCACCGCCTTCAACAGGGCATCGAGCAGCGCCTCGAGCGGCTCGGTGCCCGCAAGCTCGCGATAGCGTGCCGACCACTGCTGCCGCTCTACGCTCGCCGAGCTCATCCAGGGATCGAGTCCGGCCTCGCGAATCGTGGCAGCCACTTCGCGCATTTCCTCTGCACGCCGCACGCCGTGCAGCAGAGAGCGGGACATCATGTAACGCGCAAGGTGGTGCCAGTCTTGCGCAGGAAACAAGTTCTTGAGCGAATCGATCACCGTCGCCTCCACGCCGTAGCTGCGTGCTGCAAGCAAAGCTTCCGTGAGCAACGATTCCATCCCTTTGACGACGACGCTGCGGCACATTTTCGCGGCCGAGGCCTGACCGATCCGTTCGCTGAAGACTTCCGCAGCGCTGAAGCCCAGCGCTTGCGCAAGCGGCGCGAAGGATTGTGCGTGCGGGCCACCCAGTAGGATCGGCGATGCACTGCGACGCGGACTGATCGGCGACATGATCGCCGCTTCGACGTAGCGACCGCCGCTTTGGCCGATCACATCGGCAACTTGCTGCTTCACGCCGGGCGAAACGGAGTTGAGATCGAGAAAGAATGTGCCAGTGCTCAGGTGCTCCGCAACCGAGTGCGCTGCTGCGACATCCTGCGCTGCGGTCACCGCGCTGATGATGAGCGTAACCCCGCGCGCCGCATCCTGTGCAGAGCGCCCGACCTGCACGCGTGAGGCTTGCGCAGCACGCGACGGAGCGCTGTTCGCATTTGTGAACTGCACGTCCCAGACGCCGACATGCTCAACGCCGCGGCCGAGGAGATCTGCGGCCAAAATCTGGCCGACCTCGCCGAACCCAAGCAGGCCAATTCGCGTGTTCTCGTTCATGATGGCCACACCGTGGCGGGAACGAACACTTCACCGCTCATCAGCTTGCGTGCGGTACGCAAGAGTGCGGCGCGACGCACGTTCACATGGCCCTCATGGACTTCGACCTGCATATCCACTGTGAAGAACCCGGTCGGGTGCTCGACTTCGACACGTTGCGATGCTCCTGCACTGCTGAGCTGCGCGATGCCCTCGCTGACCGAGCCGTGGATGAGGCAGGCTGTCGCAACGCTGACGGCGCCGAGCACCCCGATCGACTCGTGCACCCGATGCGGGATGAACGTACGCGTCGCAAGCGACCCACCGTTGCGCGGTGGCGAGATCAAGCACATCTTCGGCACTGTCTTCTTCGCGACGTCGCCGAGATTCATCCGCGGCCCGAGCGCGAGCCTGATCGCCTCGATGCGAGCGGTGAGTTGCGAGTTAGCTTCGAGCTGCGCGGGCGTCTCATCGCCCGAGAGATTGAAATCGCACGCGCGTAACAACACCA
This sequence comes from Pseudomonadota bacterium, assembly GCA_023417315.1. GTDB lineage: Bacteria > Pseudomonadota > Gammaproteobacteria > Steroidobacterales > Steroidobacteraceae > Steroidobacter. Next base: position 58,777 of record JAEZFW010000066.1, on the reverse strand, counting down.
CGGGCATGCCGTTGTCGATGCAAGTGACCTCGACACCCGCAATGAGATCGCGCGCGTTGCCGGTGGGCAGGAGCGCGCCGCAGCTCGATCCGGCGACATCGACGAACTCGAGCGGCACCGCGGCCGCCGTGCCCGGCACGCCGTCGATGCGCGTTTCGCCCTCGTACTCGACTGCACCGTCCGGCGTGGAGACGTGCGCCACGGCAATGCTGCCGGTATTCAACATGTGAATGCGCACTGGCGTCGTTGTGCCGCTGATCGGTACAAGCCCTTGCTCGATCGCCCACGGACCGACGCCTGCGAGAATGTTGCCGCAGTTCTGCGCATCGCTGACTTCCGCTTTATCGACGACGACTTGAAGGAACAGGTAATCGACATCTGCCTGCGGCAGCAGCGACTTGCGAACGATGGCGACCTTGCTCGTGAGCGGATGCGCACCGCCCACGCCATCGATCTGACGTGCATCAGGTGAACCGAACGCGGCCAACAACACGCGATCGCGCGCGGAGCGTTCGCTCGGCAGATCGCGCTCGTGAAAGTAGAGTCCCTTCGACGTACCGCCGCGCATCAATGTGCAGGGGATCGCCCTCAACATGCGCTGGCCCCGTCGATGTCAGACATACCTCAGGCCCTTGGCTGCCAGCTTGTCGCGCATGCCGTAGATATCGAGCCCGAGCTCGCCCGCCTTCAAGCGCTCGCGCACGGCCGCTTCTTTCTTCTCGCGAGCCGCGCACTGAACGACGACGTCCTTTGCGGTCTCACGCGGCACGACGCACACGCCGTCGTCATCCGCGACGATCACATCGCCGGGGCGAACGGCGGCGCCTGCACACACGACCGGCACATTGATGCTACCCAGCGTTTCCTTGACCGTGCCTTGCGCCGATACGTAGCGCGACCAGACGGGAAATTGAAGCGCGGTGAGATCGCGCACGTCGCGCACACCAGCCTCGATGATGAGACCTCGCACACCGCGCGCTATGAGCGAGCACGCAAGCAGCTCGCCAAAGTAACCTGTGTCGCACGCCGAGGTCGGCGCGACGACGAGAATGTCGCCTTCGCGGCATTGCTCGACCGCAACATGAATCATCCAGTTGTCGCCAGGGGGAATGCTGACGGTAATAGCCGTACCCGCAATGCGCGCACCGGCATAGATCGGGCGCATATAAGGCGCGAGCAACCCCGTGCGTCCCTGCGCTTCGTGTACGGTCGCAACCCCTGACTCTGCGAGCGCATCCACAGCTTCGCGATCGGCCCGCTCGATCGTCTGCACGACGATGGACATGGTTTTCCTCTCGTTCTGAGAACCGATATTCTCTCTAGAGAGCGACTGCGGCGGCTAATTGGAAATCGGCGCCAGCCATAAGAATTTGCTACTCGCCGCCCAACGAACGCACGAGTGGGCGCATGTCGCCACACTCCTCCAGGGACAGTATTTGACGTACCCACGCATCGACTGTGCGGGGGTTCGGACGGATGAGCGCCCGACCGGCGCAGTCGCGGAATTTCCTGATCAGCACCGCATCATCGACCGGGCGACGCTCGCTGCCGAGCGGCTCGGTGATCTCGATGGCATAGCCTCGCCCATCCTGCATTCGGATGTTCATGGCCGCGCGAAGCGTTTCGATACCCTTGTCCGGCAGAGCTTCAGACACTGCGTAGCTCACACCGGCCGCCAGCTCGAGCGTCGGCTCATCCTGCAAAGCAGCCGGCGAGAAATCATCCAACGTAACGTTGCCTCGCTGCAGTGCCACGGCGACTGTGAACGGCAAGCTGAACTTCGCGTCGATTGCCGTCGCCGGGCGCTGCTTCTGAGCGAGCGGTTCGGCGAGCATCCGATTGATGCGGCTGCCGACTAACTCGATTGATGCGATTGCGCGCGTGTCGATCCCATGCGTCCGCACCAGACTCTGTGCTGCCTCGATGAACGCATGCGTACCGCGGCACGACGGCCAGGGCTTGAACGAGATGCGATCGATCTCGAAACGCTGACCGAGCGCGTCCGTCAGGACGTTCTGAGAATACGCGCCCCGCGCATAGAGGGCGAAGAACCCCGCGGCGCCTTCGAGCGGCTGATCGAATCCCCGCACGCCTTTGCGCGCGAGCACCGCAGAGCTGACCGCGATCTGCGCCGGGAACGCGTCTCGAATCGCGCGCACGTCGGAATGCGGGCTCGTCTTCAGCTCTGCACTGCACGTCGCTTGGCACAACGTGAGAGAGAACGCGTCGACGAGCTGCGTGGCATCAAGCTTCAGGAGCTTGCCAGCGGCCGCTGTGGCACCGAATGCCGCGATCAACGGTGGCGGATACCAACCGTAGCGGTCGAGCGCGACATCCAGTGCCAATCCGATTCGGCACGCGACGTCGCATCCCAGAACGATCGCGGTGATGACATCGCGACCGCTGACTGGGCCGCATGCCTCGCTGATGGCGAGCACAGCCGGAATCGTCGGCGCGTTGGGGTGCAACAGTGCGCCATCGTGCGAATCCTCGAAATCGAGCGCATGGGCGAGCGCGCCATTGGCGAACGCCGCGGCAGCTGCAGGGACGCGCACCTCGCTTCCAAGCAGCGTGCACTCGGGACGACCCCCCTGCTCGATCGCGTACTCTCGAAATGGACGACAGACATCCGCATGAGTCGTTGCAGCGAGCGATACGCCGATCGCATCGAGCAAGCAGCGCTTCGCCATTTCGCGACTGCGGGCTGGGACATCGTCGTAGCTGATATCGGCCACGAACGCCGCGAGCGTTGAGGAGAGATTCGTCGCGCTCATCGCTCCTCCACGGCATCGCGCTGCAGAGGAGCGCTGCCATCGCTCCGAAGTGGATGACGTCTCCTCACGATCCAATGCAGGACACCGAACGCGGCGACGTAGAACGCGGCTAGCGTCCACACCACACCGCTGAATGAGCCCGTCGCATCGTGCATGCGGCCGATCAAGGGATGTGCGATGACCCCTGAGCCATTGCCGATCACCGTGATCATCGCGAATGCGGCTGCGGCCGTGACCCCGCTCATCAACGACATTGCGAGCGCCCAGAAACTGCCTTGGGCCCCACCGGCGCCCACGCACGCCAGTAGGAACATTGCGAACGCAAACGGTGTGTTGACCTCTTGAAGGGCGGCGCACACCAGAAAGCCGACCGTAGCGAGCGCGACGGAGGCGCGTAGCGGAGTCGCGCGATTACTCGCTTTGTCCGACATCCGGCTCGCGAGTACGCAGCCGATGCTGAACGCGATCCACGGCAAGCTGTTGAGCACCCCTACGGTGAGATTCCCCGCCCCCGACACCTGACGAATCATGAGCGGCATCCAGATCGTCATGACGTTCACCGCGAGCACCATCGTCAGCAATACGAGCCCGAGTGCCCAGACGACGGGATTCGCGAGCACTCGGACGATATTCGCACCGAGGCTCGCTTGAGCAGAGCGGGTTTCCATCTCACCGAGCTCTTGCTCGAGCCAGGAGCGCTCCGCCGGCGAGAGGAAACGCATGTCACGGACCGTATCCGGAACGAGCTTCAGGCACAAAAGACCGAGCAGGATCGATGGCACGCCTTCTATGATGAAGAGCGACTGCCACCCGGCGAACGTGCCCCACTCGACGTCGAGCAGCACGCCTGAGAGCGGAGAGGCCACGATCATGGAGAACGGCACAGCGACGAAGCTGATCCCGACCGCGAACCCGCAGATGCGTTGCGGAAAGATCGTGCTGATGTAATAGATGATGAATGCGTGGAAGCCTGCTTCGGATACGCCGAGCGCAAAGCGATTCACGAGAAACCAGGTCTGATCGGGAACGAACGCAGTAGATGTCGACACGAGGCCCCACCCGCATGCGACGAGTGCGAATCCGCGCCGCGGGCCGAGTCGACGCAACATCTCGGCATTCGGCGCTTGGAAGAGCAAATAGGCCAGCGTGAACAAGCCCGAGCCGAAGCCAAACACCTCGGCGCTCAAGCCCAAGGCGGCGTTCATCTGCAGGGCGGCGAATCCGATGTTGCCGCGATCGATTGCGAACGAGAAATACAGTAGAAAGACCAGGCTCGCGATGCGCAGCAAGAGCTTGCGCTCGACGCGCCTCCCGACATCCGCCTCTTCAAGCGGCGCCATCACTCTCGCTCCCGGACTTTGCGGTAGCGAGTGCCCGCTTCCGCGATGATGACGTCGGCGTCCTTCGCAAGCATCAGACCCTCGCTCACCAGTTGGCGAGCAGCTTCCGAAACCGCTTGCACATAAGCTGCTTGCGAGTCGTAGCGTTCTTCGATTGCTGCGCGAGGATCTTTTCGCGCAGCTCGCTCGCCTCTGGTGGCGGGGAACGGGATCGACAACCCGCTCGCCATGCACAGATCGCCTTCCCCGAAACCAGGCTTGCGCACGTTCCAACCCGCATTCGTCGCGAGCGGTACAGTGACGAATGGATGTCGCACGCCGCCGATCATCTGTCCGTCCGCATCGACTTGCGGAACGAGCGATGGATAGTCCGCGATCGGATGCGGCGGCTGTTGGCTGAAGTCGTAGTAGCGCTTCGTCGAGAACGCGCCGCCGTACTTCACCTCGGGTAGGCGCGGGAACGCATACTTGTCACGCGCAACGAGCTCGCCACGCGCGACGGTGGGATAACGGCTGGCAGGTGGGGGGTCGTTGTGAACGATCCAACGATCGAGCGCGAGGAACAACGCGCGCGCAAAGCTCGCCCACTCGATGGCCGACGGACCGGGTGCCGCACAGATCGGCGGTATCGCTCCTGCGCGCGGCGCCGCGCTGTGCTCGGTGCCCGCGAACGCGAACACACGCACGTTATCCGGCATCATCATGTCGCGGCCGCTCGTGTCGACATAGGTGAGCGTCCCGCCATGCCACAGCTCGTTCTCCGAATCGAGGTGCATGACGCGCGGACAGGTGCGCGTGGCCTCACAGCGTGCGAGCACGCCGTCCGAGCGACGGCTGAGCGCGTCGTACGTCACGGGATAGCTGAACGCGAACTCATCGCCGTGCAGCCCCCAGCTCGTGTGTTGTGCATCCTTGAGTCCGGGCCGCGCGAACGCCGAGTTGATCGAGTTGCGACCTGCTCCTGAGATCAAGATGAATGCACCATCGAGGACGGTCCGCCGTGCCTCATCGTCGTTGAACTCACCGATCAGCTCCTTGAGCGTGCGACCCGTCTGCGATGCGCCGAGCCCGATCGTATGTTCGATGAGTGGGCGATCGAGCGCACGCAGGGGATTGTCGGCCGCCTTGCTATAGCGCAGGAATGAGACGACATCGCGCATCGAGGCGAGTGCCAATCCATAGACGACGGGATCCTTCGCGTCGTACACGAGCTCATAGACTGCGCCCGCACTCGCGCCTTGAGGCTTCGTCACCTCGATGCGCCAAGGATCCAGATAGCGCCAGCTCGTAGCCGGGATGATCCGTGGCGCATCCCCATCGAGCTCTCGGGTCGTGAGCTTGGCGCCCGCATTGAGATCGGCGGCGGGGTACGTGAGATAACCGATGAAGCTTGGAGCAGCACCGACATCGAAGAACTGCTCGCGCGTCTTCGCAACGAAATGGGTGCCATCGCGTTCGCGAGCGATCGGCAAGCGCGCGCTCAGCACGCCGTCGTCCTGCTTACGCGGTAGTCGGCTGCCCAGCGCGACCGCCATCGCCGGCGCGTCCTGCACCGGGTATTCGGCCTGCCAACCGCTCATGACATAGATGTAGCCCGCCTCGAGCAACAGACCATCGCCCGCCTCTGCCGCGGTCAGAAAATCGCCTCGTCCTGATCCGGGCTGCACGCGATTGAGCAATGACAACCCGAGCGGCCGTCCACGATTCACCATCTCGTAAACGAGCCGACCATTTCCTCGTTGAATGTCGACGGGCTTGAGAATCAGCACATCGGTGTCGAATGCGACGCGTCCGTCCTCCGCGAGGGGTGCGCGATGGATGTTGACGAGCCCTGCGTTGACGGGCACGCGCGGATCGACGCGGAAGCGTGCGACACCGCGGACCACTTCGTACGCCCCCGCCGCGCCGAACTGCCGGCCCTCGAAGGCAACCTGTTTAGAGCGGACCTCGAGCTCGACGAGCTCGCCGTGCGCGGTGAACGAACCAAGTGCGAGTACGCCTCCGGCGAGCATTCTGCAGAGGATGCCCGCGCAAACGATCGGGTTGCGAAATCTCATGGGTCTCCTGCTTCGAGGCGTAGCTCATCGTCGTCGACGTGGTAGCGTGCGTTCAGCCCTTGGCTCGCTGTGTAGCGTTCCAGGTACGCGCGGACTTCGCCGAATCGTGGATCGCTTGCACGGAGCACCTCCGGCTGCGACATCGGTCCAATGTGCACTGGCAGTAAACTGATCCGTGCCGGCGCGCCCGCGCGCAGCACGCACTTCACGATCACACTGTGACGCGAGTCAGGCGGAAAGTTGTACGTGATATCGAAGTTCGGTTCCCACTCGGGATGCAGCTTCTGAATCTCGCGGAAGCCTTTGCTCTTGGCATGCTTCTCGTCCATGTGCAGATCCATCGCGAAGTTGCACAAGCTGTAGATGATCGGCTTGCCTCGATAGAGATCGACGCCCTTGAGAATGTGCGCGTGGTGGCCAAGGATGACGTCAGCACCTGCGTCGATTGCGGCGCGGCCGACCTCGCGCTGGTAGTCGGCGATGACACCGGGTACGAAGTGGATCCCCCAGTGCAACGACACCGCAACGAAGTCCACTTGCTCGCGGACTTTGCGAATATCGGCCGTAAGCGCCGCCAGATCATCGCGATTCGCGAAGGTGTGCACGCGGCAAGGCGTACCCGGCTGATCGTGCTCGACTTGCTCGTACAACGTCCAGGCGCGCATCGGTGCACAGCCGGGTCGATTTTCCTCTGCCCAGAATCCGAGCGGCAGGATCGAGCTGTACGCGAGAAATGCAATGCGTTGACCCTTCACAGAAACGATCGCAGGCTCGCGCGCTTGAGCGATGTTCGCACCGACGCCGACGACCGCGAGTCCCTCGGCGCGGAGTGCTTCGATCGTATCGAACAACGCATCCGCGCCCCAATCCATGCAGTGGTTGCTGGCGAACGAGACGACGCTGAACCCAGCACGGCGAAACGCCGCGGCAGACGTGCGCGAGGTGCGATCCGTATGTCGCACTTGAGGCAAGCGTGCGCCGCGATCGGAGATCGGTAGCTCGAGCTGCATGAACGCGACATCGGCGGCAGCGAGCGTCGGACGTGCGAGATCGAACAGCGTGTCTGGATCGGGACGGCTCGGGCCAACATCACCCACGGCGTACAGCAGCACTTCCTCGCTCATGGGTTCACACACTCGAAGTTCTCGGCGCGATCGATATCCCCTTTCCCTTTGTAGCGGGCGCGCTCCGGATAGGGACACAGCGGCCGAGTGCGCTCGACGCCCCCACCCTTCACGCGGCTCGCGATGATCCGCTCCGGTGCAATGCCTTGCTCGACCCAGCGCTCCAATGCCATGAGCACATCGTGATCGGGATCGAGAACCGGAGGATCGCCTGCGTTCCCGAAGCTGTTCGGTCCAGGCCCGCCGGCGCAGTGATACATACCGGGGACCATGAACAAACGTAGGAAGTCATCTGTCTCACGCGCGCCCACGACCTCGCGCACGCGCTCCTGATACTCGATCGTGTTGTATGGCGAAGGACCCGAGTCATCCCATCCGTGGTAGAGGATCATGCGACCACGACGTTTCGCGAACTCGGACAGATCCGGGTCGTCCGAGATGAGTGCGCTCAATCGCTCGCGTGCAATCGGCAGATCGCGTTCGAGTACGAACGTCGCAGGATCCCACTCCAGATCTTCGAAGATTGCGTAGCGATACAGGTCGGCGCCCAACTTACCGCGACGCGCGAGCTCGGTGACCGGCAGCAATGTCCCCACCGCAGGCGGCGGATAGATCTCCCGTCCGGTGCTGTCGCGCAGCGGCGAGTACAGATCGCGTACTAGCTGAACCTGGGATGGTTGCAAACACTCCCCTCGTTGCTCGCCTGTGCATTCGAGTGAACCAAAATCGAAACGGCAAGAGGGTGGGTGCTCGATGAGATCGTCTTCTAGACCGTCGTGGGCATCGCATGCGCTCACCATGCGCCGCACGACCCACTGCATCTGTTGTTGCGTGAGGCTCGCATCGCTGGCAGCGCGCAGACCGCTCAGCATCACGTACGTCGCCATGTCTGGGAAGTTCGTCCCCGGCGCACCGGAGACGATGCCGTCGTAATCCTGCGGATAGCGTTGCGCGGCGGTCAGTCCCTGCTGTCCACCGTTCGAACACCCCATGAAGTACGCGTAACGAGGCGCCGTCTCGTAGTACGCGGCAATGATCTGCTTCGTGGCGAGCGCTGTCAGATGCTGTGCGCGATGCCCGTAATCGACGATTCTTTGCCGATGACCGAGCGCCCATGAAGCATCCATCGGTCCGCCTGTATGACCCGTGTCGGTCGACGAGGTCGCATAACCGCGGCGCAAGCCGTGCGCCAATCCGCTGTAGTTGATGAATCCCGCATAGCCGCCGTTGCCTACGCCTAAGTGCTTGCCGTTCCAATCATCGGGATGCGCAAGCCACACCTCGAACTCGATCTCCTTCTCGATGCGTGCCCGAACGCGGCAAAAACGCTGCGTGACGCTGATCGAACCGCGCGAAAGCGTGTCGTTCTCGATCGTCCATTGCGGTGAAGGAACGATCTGAGTCGCAGCGAGTATCGCCGTGTCCCGCAGCTCGAGCGAACCGAGCCGCTTACACGCGGCATCCTCCGCGTGCGCATGGCCGCACAACAATAGTGCGACGAGCATAGCTGTCCTCGTTCGCATCGAACCCCCTCGCATCGTTGTCATATCAGCGGCGTGTCGGCCTCATAAGCAGCTCGTATGGTTCGCGTAACAAACCATCGAATCGCGGCCGCATTCTTCGGCTCGCAGGTACGACAAGTCAAGAACAGGCGCCCCCATCTTCCGCGCTCAGGTGAGTCGGCGTATTGTTGATATAGCAAACTATTCACAGCATGCCGCTACTGCGGTATCACGACAAAGGGGATAAAGATGAACGCCAGTCGAGGTCCCGCTCAGATCACCCGCTCTCTCGCCCTGCGCTTGAGCATCGCCGCCGCGTTGGGGACGAGCGCGCTCGCGCTTGCGCCTGGCGCGATGAGCCAAACACAAGGTGCCGAGGAACCGACCGAGGTCATCATCACCGGCAGTCGCATCCGTGGCGTCGAGCCGACCGGCTCGAATGTCATCGCACTCGATCGCGAAGTGATCGTGGAGACCGGCGCACCGAGCACCGGCGATCTGATCAGACGCCTTCCTCAGATCGTCGGTCTCGGTGCTTCCGAGACCGGATCCAGCGCACAGAACGGCGCAGCGAACGTCACGCGCGGAATTGCAGTGAACCTGCGCGGCATCGGCTCGAACGCGACGTTGCTGTTGCTCGGCGGGCGGCGCATGCCGCCTGCAGGCACGCAAGGTCAGTTCACTGACGCATCGGTGATCCCGACGATAGCTGTCGAGCGTCTCGAAGTCGTAGCGGATGGAGGCTCGGCCATCTATGGCTCCGATGCGATCACCGGTGTCGTCAATCTCGTGCCCCGCCGCTCGTTCGAAGGTGCGGAAACATCCGCACGATACGGCGCCGCGGATGGCTACCACGACTGGTCGGTCGGGCAGATCGGAGGCTTTAGCTGGCAATCCGGTCACGTGACTGCAGCGATCGAGCACACCTACCACAGCGCACTCGAGGGCACAGATCGCGATTTCTACACCTCGGATCTCCGTAGCGCCGGCGGGAGCGACTTTCGATCGCAACAATGCGCACCGGGCACGATCCTCGTCGGTGGCGTGCCTTATGCGATTCCGGCGAGCTCGAACGGCACGAATCTCACTCCGGCATCGTTCACCGCGAACACGCGAAACCTGTGCGACAACCTGAAGCGTGGAGACATCATCCCGGATCTGGAACGTACGAATGGTTTTCTCTCGGTCGAACAGGAACTGAGTGACTCGGTCTCGCTGTTCGCAGAAGGCTTCTTCTCGCGTCGGACCTTCTCGTTGCGCGACTCACAGGTCACATCGAACCTCAACGTAACGACTGCGAATCCGTTCTACGTGAACCCGACGGGCGGGACAGGACCCATCACTGTGCAGTACGACTTCGCAAACGATGGCGGATTGCCTGAGAACCCCGGCGAGGCACAGTCGTGGCAAGCGGTGCTGGGCGCGCGCTTCGGTCTTGGTGGCGATTGGGAGGGAGAGGCTTACGTCTCGCATGGGCGCAGCGAAGACGAAGTGCGTCGCACGCAGAACTTGAATACAACCGCGGGTGGCATCAATGCAGCACTCGCCAATCCCGATCCTAGCCAGGCATTCAATCCCTTCGGGCCTGGCGGCATCTCGAATCCCGCCACCGTCGCCGCAATTCGCAATGGTCAGTTCGTCATCCAAGGCGACACTGAGCTGAGTGTCGTCGGCGTGCAGGCGGATGGCGGCCTGTTCACGTTAGGGAGCGGTGAAGTGCGCCTCGCGGTTGGCGCGGAGTATCGCGAGGAGAGTCTCGGAGGCCTGCTGAAGTCCGGTTCAACTGTCGCACCGGTGTTGGTCCCGAGCGATATCTCTCGCGATGTGACGGCGGTATTCGCAGAAGCATTTGTGCCCATCATCGGCCAGGAGGGTGGGCACCATCTCGATCTGTCGATTGCCGGACGGTACGAGGAGTACAGCGACTTCGGCGACACCTTCAATCCGAAAGTCGGATTGAACTGGCGTCCGTCTTCTTCGATCTCGCTGCGCGGAAGCTGGGGCACTTCGTTCCGCGCACCGGGCCTTGCCGAGAACGATCCACGTTCGGGCGGGTACGGGCTGTATGGCGATACCCTTCCCTGCGCGCATCGTGCGCCGGCTGCGACGTGCTTCGGCATCGGCATCGCAGGCGGCAACCCCGACGTGAAGGCGGAGGAAGCGACGACCTGGTCGGCGGGGATCGAGATTACGCCTAATGCGCTCCCAGACCTGCGAGCATCGCTCACGTACTTCGATATCGATTACGAAAATCAGATTCTCGCGTTGCGCGGCACCGCTGGCCTTTTGACAAATCCGATCTATGCACCCTATCGAACGCTCGATCCCACGCCGCAACAGGTCAACGACCTGCTCGCCTCGGGCTTGCCGATCAACTCGCCCATCAACGCTGCACTGGTCACTTACATCCAGGACGGCCGTCGACAGAATCTCGGTCAAACGATCGCGAAAGGAATCGACGCGGCGGTCAGCAACGCGTGGTCAGTCGGATCGGGCCAACTGACTGTTGCCCTTAACGCCACGTACTTCACGGATCTCACGACCGCGGCTGCCCCAGGCGCACCGGAAGTGGATGTATTGAATACGCTCAACTTCCCGCAAAGCTTCCGTGCACGCGGTGAGATCGGTTGGCGCGGGGAATCGCTGAGCGCACTCGCGTTCGTGAACTACACAGGCGACTACGAGCAGACGGGCGTCACGCCGGTGCGCAGCATCGATTCCTACACGACCGTCGATGTGCACGTGGGCTATGACCTCGGAGTGTTCTCGGATGGCCTCTCGGTCGCCCTCGACGTTCAGAATGTTGCGGACGAAGAGCCGCCGTTCGTGAACATTGCAGGCAGTTACGATCCTCAATCGGCGAGCCCTCTGGGTCGCCTGATTGCAGTGAGTCTGCGCAAGTCTTGGTAGCGAGCATCGCGCCGATCTCAAGGGACTTCATCGATGGCACTGCGCCTGTCTCTGCAGGTGCGGCGCCGTTTGCATCAGCCCATAAGGAATTGCTATAGAGATAGGCGAGGTCCCGTAAGAGAGCGCCACCTTGACTCCCAATCTGCGCCACATCTACGTGTGCCACGTAGTGGCGCAGCTCGGCAGCATCAGTGCGGCCGCGCGCCAAGTCCATCTGAGTCAGCCCGCGGTGACGCAGGCGGTGGCCAGCATGGAGGACTTCTTCGCCACGCAACTGTTTGTACGGCGCAGCGCCGGCGTGACGCTGACGCCCGCAGGAGAGATTGCACTCGAGCGCATCGCGCGTGCAATCGCTCAGTTGCAAGAAGCATTGTCCGACCTGCTGCGGCGACGAGATCAACCCACAAACGGAATTCAGCGGATTGTGTGGCGACTGAGCAGCGCCCAACTGACGGCGCTGGCCGCATTCGCCGAGCACAAGGAGTTCACGCGCGCGGCGCGCGCCAGCGGCATCGCTGCACCGACGCTGCACCGCGCGGCGCGCACACTCGAGCGCACGCTCGAGTTGCCTCTATTCGAGAAGACCAGTTTCGGCGTGCGCCCGACACGCGATGCCGAGACGTTCGCACGCCGTGTGCGTCTCGTGTTCGGCGAGTTGCTGCAGGCTCGCGCTGACGTCGATGCGCTGAGCGGCGGGACCTCGGGCGTGACAGTGATCGGCGCGATGCCGCTCGCGCGCAGCTTCATCATACCGAGTGCGCTGATCGCGTTCGTGCGCGGACACCCAGACCACTCGGTGTCGATCATGGAAGGCACCTACGAGCATCTGTTCGCCGCGTTGCAGGCCGGCGAAGCCGACTTCCTCATCGGCGCGCTGCGACCGGCGCGCGTCGCCGCCGACGTGCAGCAGGAACATCTGTTCGATGATCCGCTTTCGATCGTGGTCAGAGCCGGGCATCCGCTCGCGACGCGCAAGCATCTGCGCCCTGCGGACCTGGCGCGGTATCCGTGGATCGCACCGCGACTGACGTCCCCGCTGCGCGCTCAGTTCGATGAGCTCTTCGCGGCAGCAGGCGTTGCCGCGCCAGCCTACCCAGTTCAGTGCAACTCGTTGATCGCCGCTCGCGCCTTTTTGCTCGAGAGCGACTGCATGATGTTGTCTTCAGTGCATCAGATTCACTACGAGCTGCGCGCGGGAATGCTCGTAGCGCTGCCGCATCCGCAAGGTCGTGTCGTTCGCGCGATTGGGCTTACCATGCGACGGAATTGGCAACCGACGCGTGCCCAGATGCGCCTGCTCGATCTGATCCGTGAGCGAGCACGGGCAGACGAACGTTAGCTGCCTTTGAGGAGTCTTTCCGGCGGACCCCTCGGCCTCGCAGCACTCGCCGGGCGGGCATCCACCCGGCGAGCTGCCAGTACACCTCTTTAGAATTTGTATTCTGCCGACACGAACCAGTTACGCGGGCGCGCGTAGATGGCTTCGGCATAGCCGGCTGAGGTGCTCAGCGACGAATTGCCGGCGACTCGATAGTCCTCATCACTGAGATTGTTGACGCCTGCCCTGAAACGCCAGTCCGACAGCGCCAGCGTGAGCGACGCGTTGACGACCGTCACGGCATCGAGTTGAGCGACCTCGATCGAGTTCGCCGCATCGAAGAACTGCTCGTCAGTGTACGACACGTTCACTCGTGGGGTGAGCGAACCCGCACCGAACATGAACTCGTATCCGATTCCGACGTTGCCTTGCCATTCGGGCGTGAATGGCAGCCGATTGCTCGGCCCGACGGTTTGCGTGGTGCCCGGCACAACCGCAATCTCCTCGAACTCGTTATCGAGATAGCCAAGGCTGCCTTCGATGATCAACGCACCCGGAGCAAAGGTGAACTCCAGCTCCGCACCTTCGATCTTCGACTCGCCGGCATTGAACAACAGCGGTACGACACCAAGGCGGTACGTGAGCTGCATGTCGTCGTAGCTCGTGCGGAAAATCGCGGCGTTGAGACGGAAGTCATCCCGCAACTGCGACTTGAAGCCGATTTCGTACGTCTCTGCCCGTTCCTCCGCAAACGCGACGGGCACATTGCCTGGAGGTGCATTGTTGTAGCGCTGATTGAAGCCGCCGCTCTTGAAACCTTCAGACCAGCTCACGTAAGTCATGAAGGAATCCGAGAAGCGGTATTGCAGGCTCGCCGAACCGGTGGTCGAGTCGTACTTATTCTCGAAGGGCTGCCGCAGGATGTTGAGTCCGGGCCCCGGCACGCCAGGTGTGTTGTATGACGTTGGAATCACAATCGGTGCGGTGAGCGGCGTCAACGTGAACGAGATGATGTCGATCCCTTTCGTCTCTTCGGTATAGCGAACGCCCGCCGTCAGGCTGAGCGCATCGGTAACATCGAAGGTCCACTGCGTGAAGGCGGCCCAGTTATCGTTGTCGATCTGCGCGAGCTGATAATCCATCGAGCCCGGAATCGCGCCCGAAGCGACGAGCGGCGGGGGCGCTGCGAATGGCACGAGCAGGAAGTCCTCGATGCTCTCCTCGAAGTAGAAGACCCCGGCCACGCCTTGGACGCGATCGAGATCGAACAGCGCCTGAAACTCCTGACTCATTTGGTCGCCATCGCTGCTGTAGTCCGTGTGCAGGACCAGCAGCGCCGTATTGTCGGCATCACGGCTACCGTGCCATTCGAGCTCGCGATACGCGCTGATCGACTTGAATGTTAGCGTGTCGCTGACAGTCCATTCGGCGACTGCCGAAACGCCCCAGTTCTCGAGGTTGCTCTCAGCTTTGGCGTTTCCGCCATTGGTGAAGTGGCCGAGAGACCAGGTCGCATTGTTGGCGCAGCGCTGATCCACGACACCTTGAGGCACTGATGGGGGCGGGAACGTCGCGCCTGGGCAGCCGGCGTTGCGGCTGATCGCCGCGGGAAAAGCCTGAGATCCATTGATCGCCTCGAATACGAAGGGCGAACCGTTCTCGTCCTCCTTCGTGTAGTCACCGCGTAACGTCAACGTGAAAGCATCCGACGGCTCCCACCGCAGCGTCCCTTGGAACGTGTATGTGTCTTCATCGCCGAGGTCGAGACCGTCGACGACGCGACGCACGTAGCCGTCCCGCTGCCTCATGCCCGCGGATAGTCGCGCACCCAGCGTGTCGGAGATCGGCAGGTCGAGCGCACCGAACATCTCTCGAAGGTTGTCCTCGCCCACACCTACTCGAATCGAGCCGCCGAACTCATCCCCCGGCGGCGTCGTCGTCAGCAGAACAGCGCCACCGATCGTATTGCGACCGAACAGCGTCCCTTGCGGGCCGCGGAGGACTTGCACGCCGGCGATGTCGCGGAAGTCCATCGCACCGCCGACGGAGCGACCCATGTAGACATCATCGATGTAGAGCCCGACTCCGGGATCCACACCCGATGAGCCGTCGCTCTGACCGATGCCGCGGATATAGACCTGCGCCGCCGCATTGTTGCCGGTCAGCGGACCGTAGCTCGCAAACTGCAGGTTCGGCGCAACTTGATCCAGGTCCTCAGTGCTCACGATCTGTTGGCGCTCGAGGGCGTCGGCCGTGAATGCGGAGATCGCAATCGGTGTGTCTTGCAACGATTCCTCGCGCTTGCGAGCGGTGACGATGATTTCCTCCAGTGCCGTGGTGATCTCGGCCGCGTGGGCCGACGTCATGGGAAGGGTCACAGCGGCGGCGCCACATAGATATGTGGTCCAAAGTGCGAGGCTCGGCGCCGCGATCGAAGCGCGCGCGCGCCCAGTCCAGAATCGATGAGTCATATACTCCCCCTTACCTGTCGATATTGAAGTTGTGTGTGTTGTGAATGCATGACCCTGCGAGCAGTGGCGCGCCTTGGCGGCCGCGCGCTCCTGCAGTCAAGGCCCGTTGATCACGATTCTGTCGTCGCGAATCTGCACCGATAGATCGGCATCACGCTCGAGGAATGCAATCAACGCCCCCGGATCGTCGGCTTGGAACACGCCCGTGATGCGACGTGAGCGCGTCGCTGGGCCTTCCACGATGAGCGGCTGCTTGTTGTAGCGGTTGAACTCGCTTGCGATCTGCCCAAGCGGCTCGTCGCGAAAAATGAGGCGCCGCTCGCGCCAAGCGATGACGCGATCGATATCCGCAGCCCTTTGCGGACCGAGCGTGCCGCTTAGAGCAATGTCGAGCTGCTCGCCTGCTGATAAGCGAACGTTCCGGCTGTCTTCGGTGGACGAGCCGCTTTCCATGAGCGCCACTTCGACCGCGCCTTCAACGACGGAAACCGTCGTTGCTTCACGCCGATGCACGTTGAATTGTGTGCCGATCGCCTCAACGACTGCGGGCCCTGCTTTCACACGGAAAGGTCGATCGGGGTCGTGCTCCACATCGAACAACGCCTCTCCTTCGGAGAGCTCGACCTCCCGCGCGTCGGCCGCGAATCGCACCGTGGCTCGTGAGAGCGTGTTGAGCGTTACGATCGAGCCGTCTGTCAGTTTCACGATGCGCTGCTCGCCGACGCCGGTGCTGTACGTCGTGCCGTGGCGATCGATGCCGGTCCACACTCCCACCGCGACGAGGACGGCGAGCACGACCGATGCGAGTAGTCGCGTAAGGCCGCGAGGCGGGCGGACGCGCATGGCTGCATGCTGCGTCTTGAGCTCGATGGGTTGTACGTTGGCGCGGGCGCGAGCGAGAAGCTGTTCCACGTCGATCCGACGCTGCTCATCCAGCCTGTCAAACGAGCTCCAGAGCGCAGAAGCGAACAGAAACTCCTCGATATGGCGTGGAGATGCGGTGAGCCAGTCGCTAAAGCCGCTCAGATCCGCAATCGATGAGTCTTCGAGCTCGATCAACCATTGCGCCGCTTCTTCTGCGATGCGTCGATCGGTCGAGTTGTGCTGTGAGCTCCTCACAAAGTTTACCCGCGACTCTTGCTGTTCGTTGCGTCGCGGCACATCGCCACGGCACGCGCCAAATACTTCTTCACCGTGTGCACCGAGATCTCGAGTTGCTGCGCGATCTCTTCGTAGGAAAGACCATCCCGCTTGCGAAGCAGAAGGATTGCGCCATACAGAGGCGGTAGCCGCTCGAGGAGTGCCGCGATGCGCTGCTCATTAGCGAGCCGCTCGTCGTGGAGCTCCGGGGAGTCCTCAACCACCTCAGCAGCTTCATCGAGCACGTCGGAATCGAACGTCACTGGCTCGCGCTGCTGGCGCAAGCGGAACTCGTAAACGAGATGGGTCGCAATGCGATACAAGTACGCACGGGGCTTACGGACCAAGCTGCCACGCTCGACGCGCAACAGACGCAAGTAAGCTTCCTGAGCGAGATCCTGCGCCTGCTGAGTACTTTGCAGGCGGCGCATGAGGAACCGATGCAGATCGGCGTGATAGAGCTCACACGCCTCCCCTGCAAGAGTGTCCTGCCGTCCGCTCGTTTTCGATTCGCCCTTGGCCACCCGACGGGTTCCCCATCCGCGCTGGTCTCCTGATGAGTATGATGGTCGGTGAGACCGAAATGGGGTACTTGATCGCGCAACGATTTTTTTTGTTGCCCCAGTACCCCGTTTCGGTGACGTAATCCATCTATATCTAAATGGCCGAAGCCGACGCGGAACGCAGGCGATCTGCAGTGCAGCCAAGCGGCTGAGCTTGCGAGTGCGTGGGGACGCGTCGCAAGCTCCGAGGAAGAGCTTCGGCGTGGGGGAGCGTGCGTTCCATGGCATCAATTCGTGCAGCGCAGGCGGCTGCACTTTGCGTGCTGATTGCGGGCGAGGTTCATGCGGCGGACCTGTCTCGAGAGACTGGGAACCAGCTCGTGCAGCTCACGCTCGAACGCCAGCCTCTTGCGGAAGCATTGAGCCAGCTCGCCTCGGCAAGCGGTCTGGAAATCGTCTTCTACTCCAGTGCTGTTGAAGGATTGACCGCGCCAACGATGCGCGGAACCCTGTCGGTTCGCGCCGCCCTGGATCAATTGCTCGAAGGAACGGGACTCCAATACGAATTCATGGGGGAGCGCAGGATTTCGATCCGGACGCGTCCTTCAGCTCAGGGTTTAGAGAGCAGGTCCGGAGAACGTCCGCAATCTGGTGCACGCGCGCCCGACAGTGCGCCGAGTTCGAACGATCGATCCGTCGCCAGAACCGCGGAAGCGCGGCATGGTGCTCACGAGCTCGAAGAGATGATCGTGACCGCTCGCCGCCGGGAAGAGAGCCTTCAGAGCACGCCTGTTGCAGTCAGCGCTTTCAGTGGCGCCGCACTGGAGCTACGCGGTATTCACTCCGCCGATGCGCTCACGCACTTCGTACCCAATCTGCAGTTCGATGGCGCCGCGCCCTTGAGCGGCGCCGCGTACAACGCAACGGTGTTCATACGCGGCGTCGGACAGAACGACTTCGCGATTTTTTCCGATCCCGGAGTCGCGGTGTATCTGGATGGTGTTTACCTTGGCCGGTCGATCGGTGGCGTTTTGGATCTGGTCGACCTCGAGCGCGTCGAAGTGCTGCGAGGGCCACAGGGCACCTTGTTCGGTCGCAATACGATCGGCGGTGCGGTGAACGTCGTGACGCGTGCGCCCGAATCGATTGGCAGCGGCGAGTTGGCACTCACGGCGGGCAACCTCTCACGTCGCGAAGCGCGCGCCACTCTCAACGTGCCTATCGACGACACACTCGCGACGCGTCTCACCGCGGCCACTCTGCATCGCGATGGCTACGCAACACGCTTGTCGAACGGCGATTCGCTTGGTGACAAGGACACGACGCTTGCGCGCTTGCAAACGCGCTGGCGCCCGTCGGAACAGTTCGTCGCAAAACTCGCGCTGGATACGACTCGAGTGCGGCAGCAGTCCGCGCCACTCACGCTGATCGATGTCGCGGACAGCGGCGTTCCCTTCCTGAACCTCTACAACGCGCTCGTCGCGCCGGGACTGGGTGTGATCGCACCGAGCGGCGTGAGCGCGATCGATGGATCCTGGATCACCGATCAGATCGACACCACGTACGCTACCGGGGCGAGCGTCAACAATCTCGATTCATGGGGTGTCTCGATCGATCTCGAGAGCCAATTCCGCAACACGAACCTCAGATCCATTACGGCCTGGCGCGAGCTCGAGGCGGTCTTTGCACGCGACGGAGACAACACACCGCTCGCCTATCGTGAAACGTTCAACAACGATCGACAGGAGCAATTCAGTCAGGAACTGCAATGGTCTGGCACCAGTGCCGATGCTGGGCTCGAATGGCTGATCGGCGCCTACCTATTCGAGGAGCGAGCAAGCGAACGCGGGCGAGCGACGTTGGCTCCAGGGCTGTACGCAGCGCTCGAGTCTTTGACGTTGGCAAGCGACGAAACTTGGTGCGGCTTGGCGGGGGCCAATCCGCGGCCGATGGATGAGTGTCCGTCAGCGCTGCGCTATGGCGGTGCCGCGTATCACGACAACAACGTCTTGGCTGACCTCGATGTCGATCTCCATACTGCGGTGACCAACCGCTCTTTCGCCCTATTCGGCCAGAGCACGTTGCGCTTAAGTGAGCGATGGAGCGCCACCGCGGGGCTGCGCTGGACGCGCGATGAGAAGCAGGTCGCTCTCGAGCATCAACGCCGCGCAAGCGGCCTACACATCGTCGGTGCACCGAGTGGGCCGCAGCGCTTCACAGCCGCTTGGTCGCAGCTCACGCCAAAGCTCGGGTTTGAATGGCAGAGCACGCCTGATGTGCTTGTCTATTTGTCTTATGCGCGCGGCTACAAAAGCGGCGGATTCAATGGGCGACCGCTCGTCAATGCACAAGAGGTGCGCACGCCCTACGATCCGGAGGTCGTTGACAGTCATGAGCTCGGTCTCAAGTCACGCCTGTTCGACGGTCGCATGACGATGAACACGGCGTGGTTCTACAACACCTACCGGGACATGCAGTTGTCCATCAATGCGACACCGCAAAATTTCGTTCGTAATGCGGGCACCGCCCGTATTCGCGGTGCCGAGCTGGAGCTCGTCGCACGAGTGACCCCATTGCTCGATGCGAACCTGGCGCTTGGGTATCTCGACGCCCAGTACGCTCGTCTCGATCCGCAATTGTCCACCCTGCAGCCGCCGCTCACGCTCGACAAGTCCTTCGTCAAAGCACCCGACTGGACCGCCTCGCTGGGGATGCAGCTTCAGTTTCCATTGAGAGTGGGCACGCTGGTGATGCGGGGCGACTACTCTTATAAGAGCACTGTCTATCACGACGTCTTCAATGACCCGCGAATCGAGCAACCGTCACATGGTGTACTGCACGCGCGGGCCGTGTTCACGCCCGCCAACGCCCACTGGGAAGTGACGCTGTTCGGCTCGAATCTAACCGACGAACGTTATCGTCTCTCGGGCAATACGAGCGCGGCTTTCGGCCTTGCCGAAAGCACGTTCGCGGCACCTCGTGAGATTGGGGTGACGGTTCGCCTACGGCTTTGAGCCTGCAAGGGACTGACCGTTGGCGCCGGCGCCTGCGTACCCGAATAGTGGAATGAGAATGGAGGCTAGGGTCGGAATCGAACCGGCGTAGACGGCTTTGCAGGCCGCTGCATGACCACTCTGCCACCTAGCCTTAGGCGGGTCGTCGAAGACGAGACTAAGAACCAGTCCCTTAAAGCGCAAACCCCGGGATCGCTGCCCGGGGTCTGTCAGAAACTGGAGCGGGAAACGAGGCTCGAACTCGCGACCTCAACCTTGGCAAGGTTGCGCTCTACCAACTGAGCTATTCCCGCGTACGCCTTGGGCGCAAGGGGCGCGCCAAAGAGAGGCGTATTCTAGGGGCGGAAGTAGGCGTGTCAAGGAGACACATCTACTTCCCTGGAAGCCTTCCCGCCGACAACGGCAGGCCTACCTGATTCTTATCTCGTGAGATCGGCCCACGACGCCCTCACGTAGATGATCATCGACCAGAGTGTGAGCACCGCGGCGGCAACGAGGCAATACAGGCCGACTTCGAAGGCCGGGAGAATCCAAACATCGCTGCGGAAGAGCATCATGGACAAGCCGGTCATTTGCAGACCGGTCTTCCATTTCCCGATCCAGGAGACCGCGACCTTGCCGCGCGCGCCGATCTCGGCCATCCATTCTCGCAAGGCGGATATGGTGATCTCTCTACCCACGATAACCGCCGCCGTCAGCGTGATGAGGACGTGCGGGTCGTACACGAAGAGCTCGAGAAACGGGGGGTCGTAGCTCACGAGCAGAATGAGTGCAGTCACGACCATGAGCTTGTCCGCGACCGGATCCAGAAAGGCTCCGAGGGCCGTCGTTTGCCCGAGCTTGCGTGCAAGGTACCCGTCGAGTGAATCGGTGATCGCTGCCAGGATGAAGACGATGGCCGCAGCCGGATTCGACCACTTGTAGGGCAAATAGAAAAGAACCACTACGAGCGGAATCATGATGATCCGCGCGACAGTCAATACGTTGGCAATCGGAAAGCTCACGGCGCGATTGTAAGGAATTTTCGCGAACGGCGCGCCGCACAATACGCTTCGGACAGGAGTCACCACAAAGAGCACAAAGGACACAAAAAGATAACGAAGGCGTAGCGGCCCTACTCCGCTCTTTTTGTGTTCTACGTGTCCTTTGTGGTTGCTCGCTTATTCTTCTTGTCAAACCTCAATGCAAGGTATCGTAGATCGCCTGCGCAAGTTTGCGACTGATTCCATGCACTTTCGCCAGATCGTCGATGCCCGCGCGCGCGACCCCTTGTAAGCCGCCGAACTGCTTGAGCAACTCGCGACGGCGGCGCGGGCCCAATCCCGGGACGGTTTCGAGCACGGACTGAGTCCGTGCTTTCGCGCGACGCTGCCGATGACCGGTAATCGCAAAGCGATGCGCTTCGTCTCGAACGCGTTGAATGAGAAGAAGCGCGGGCGAATCAGGCGGCAGCACGATAGGGGCGTCCTGTTCCGGTACGAACAAACGTTCTTGTCCAGGACGCCGATCCGCGCCTTTTGCGACACCGGCGATGCGCACGCCTTCGATTTCCAAATCACTCAACACGCTCACGGCTTCCGCGAGCTGGCCTGGGCCACCATCGATCAAGAGCAGGTCCGGCGTCGGCGCCTCCCCTTTCTTGATGCGCGCGTAGCGGCGGGAGAGCGCCTGCCGCAAAGCGCCATAATCATCGCCGGGTGCGAGCCCTTCTATATTGAAGCGTCGATAGTCGCTCTTGATGGCGCCCTCGGGCCCGAACACGACGCACGAGGCGACAGTGCGCTCGCCCATCGTATGACTCACGTCGAAGCACTCGATCCGCCGCGGCGCTCTTGCCAGGCCGAACGTTTCCGCGAGTCCCTGGAGTTGCTCGGCACTCGTTGCCTCGGTCGCACGGCGCATCTTCAATCCCAGCTCGGCATTCTCGCTCGCCATTTGCAGCCAGCGCGAGCGCACACCGCGCACTCCAGAACGGACGCGGACCGTGCGTTCCATCTTCTGCGAGAGCGTCGCTTCCAGAATGTCCGCATCTTCGATCGGCTGATTGATGAGGATCTCGCTCGGGGCATCGCGGCCCAAGTAGTACTGGGCGAGAAATCCGCTGAGCAGCTCTCCCGCTTCTGCAAGACCAGGCCGGGGGAAGAAGTTCGAGCTCCCCAAATTGCGACCGCCGCGTACGAACACGATCGACACACAATGATCGCTTCCGTGCGAGACGAGCGCGACCGCATCGATGTCCTCCGAGGCGTTCCTGGTGACCGATTGTGTCGAATGAATCGCTTTGATGCCGTTGATCTGATCGCGCAGTCGCGCTGCGCGCTCGAACTCGAGCCTCTGCGATGCATCTTCCATGCGCTTCGCAAGATCGTCGATGAGCTCGGCACCCCGCCCTTCGAGGACTGTGATCGCGTCTGCAACGTCCTGCTGATATGCCTCGGGCTCGATGAGCCGGACACATGGGCCGGAGCATCGTTTGATCTGATGCTGCAGGCAGGGGCGCGAGCGATTCGAGAAGAATGAATCGCTGCAAGGACGCAAGAGGAAGAGCTTCTGCAGAAGCAGCAGTGTTTCACGCGTGGCGCGTGCGTTCGGATACGGACCGAAGAATCTCCCGGGTAGCTTGCGGCTGCCGCGGTAGAAGCTGATGCGCGGGTATTCTTGGTGCGTCGAGATATAAAGATACGGAAAGCTCTTGTCATCTCGCAGCGTGACGTTGAAGCGGGGACGATGCCGCTTGATAAGGTTGTACTCGAGCAGCAGCGCTTCGGTTTCCGATCCAGTGACGGTGACCTCGACATTCTCGATCTGCGAGACCATCGCCATCGTCTTCGCCGCCTGCGCCTTACCGACGAAGTAGCTCGTGAGCCGATTCTTCAGGTTGCGAGCTTTGCCGACGTACAGCACCTCGCCGTTCGCACCGATCATGCGATAGACGCCGGGTCGTTGACTGACGTTGGCGAGAAAGGGTTTGGGATCGAAGGCCATCGTGACTCGTGATTCGTGATTAGCAAAAGCGCACGGGATTTCCGCTTCCAACTCGCGAGTCACGAATCACGGTTCACTCGCGAGCAGCGCCGCTGCTCGCGCGAACACTGCGGCGAACATTTCTTCCGTGAGTCGCCCTGTTTGTGTGTTGTAGCGGCTGCAGTGATAAGAGTCGATCAATGTATGTCGGTTCGGGAGAGCATGTTCTGCCGCATGAGCGAACGGATAATCCTTCGGCTTCAGCTGCAGCGCTCTGAGCGCGGCGTTGTGTCCGATCGTGCCGAGCGCGAGCAAAATGCGACCGGGAGGCTCGCGATTCAACTCCGCTGTCAGATAACGATTACACATACGGATCTCGGCAGGCGTCGGCTTGTTCTCGGGCGGCACGCACTTCACCGAGTTGGTGATTCGGCAATTGATCAGTTTCAAGCCGTCGCGCCTGTCGATGGATTCCGGTTTGTTCGCAAACCCGAACCGATGCAGCGTGCGATAGAGAAGTAGGCCGGCGTAGTCGCCTGTGAAAGGTCTTCCAGTCGCATTCGCACCGTGAAAGCCGGGCGCGAGTCCCACGATGATGAACTCCGCGTCGGGATCGCCAAAAGGCGCCACGGGTGCGCAGTAATAGTCGGGATACTCTTCGCGTCCTTTCGCGAGGAACGCGGCGAGGCGCGGACAGTCGGTGCACGTACGATCGAAGATCACGCCGTCGGACGGCCATAACCCGTCATGGGCATTGGCCGCGCGCGAGAGCGCGGCGCGAGTGGATTTGACGCGGCGAGCGGGAATGGTCGACATGGTGCGAAGTTTAGCAGTGCGGTGCTCCTTCGCTCGTCGCCCCCTCGCGCGAACACCCTCACCCGTCGCTATGCTGACGACCCCTTCGCCGGAGAGGTGTACAGCTCAGACTGAGCAGACGGCGAGTGTTTCGTAATGAACAGCGCTCACTTACGCTAGAGCCTACCCGCGAACAATGTCTGCGTGGTGAGAGCGAGTTGTCCCTCCTCCTATTCAACAAGCCCTTTCAAGTGCTCTCACAGTTCACGAGCACGGATGGCAAGAAGTCCCTGCGCGATTTCGTTCGTGCCCCGGGCATGCGCGCCGCAGGTCGTTTGGACTACGACAGCGAGGGTTTGCTGTTGCTCACCGATTCGGGTGCGTTGCAGGCGCGGCTCGCGGAGCCGAAATGGAAAGTCGAGAAGGTTTATCTCGCCCAAGTCGAGGGCAAGGTCAGCGCGTCTGCGCTCGCATCTTTGCGACGAGGCGTGACGCTCAATGATGGCCGTACGCTTCCCGCGCAGGCTGACGAGATCGACGAACCCATGTGGCTCTGGGCTCGTGACCCGCCGATCCGTTTTCGCAAAGAGATCCCGACGAGTTGGATTCGGCTCGCGATCCGAGAGGGACGCAATCGTCAGATGAGAAGAATGACCGCCGCAGTCGGGTTCCCAACGCTCCGCCTCGTGCGATGGTCGGTCGGACCCTGGACGCTCGAAGGGATACACCCCGGCGAGAGTAAGAATGTCGACACTAAGGAACTTGCCGCATTCATGAGCGCGGGCCGTTAGAGGCGTGCGCCCTCAGCCGCCGCTGTCGCTTGCGACCTCTCCCATCGGGAGAGGTGAAAAATGTCCTCACCCGCGCTGTCGCTTGCGACCTCTCCTATCGGGAGAGGTGAAAAATGTCCTCACCCGCCGCTGTCGCTTGCGACCTCTCCCATCGGGAGAGGTGAAAGATGTCCTCACCCGCCGCTGTGGCTTGCGACCTCTCCCATTGGGGGAGGTGAAGATGCTAGGTACCAGTATCGACCAGCTTCTTCTCGCGCACGACGACGATCAGTACTCCGATGAGCGTGATCGCGCCGCCGATTAGCATCCGCGGCGTAAGTTGGTCGTGGAGGAGCGTGACGCCGAAGAAGATGCCGAACAATGGCGACAGCAGCGTAATCGGCGAGAGGCTCGTCACCGGATAGCGACTGAT
This sequence comes from Pseudomonadota bacterium, assembly GCA_023417315.1. Classification (GTDB taxonomy): domain Bacteria; phylum Pseudomonadota; class Gammaproteobacteria; order Steroidobacterales; family Steroidobacteraceae; genus Steroidobacter. The sequence goes on along the minus strand of JAEZFW010000066.1, from coordinate 33,662 downwards.
CAGGTAGTACCATCCCGTATGTGCGACGAGGCTCGACATCAACACGGTGAATGCGAGCGCTCCCCATCCTTCCCACCCCGCGGTGCGAATCGACATGAGCTGACCGCTCTCGAGGATGAGGCTGATCAAGAGCAAGGCGGGCGCGCCGATCACTGCAGTCCAGACCTGTAACTCCAACGGCCGGATGTTGCGCAATCGCTTCACGTAGATGAGACCGAGCGAGCTGAAGAACGTCGAGATCACGACGAGCGCGAGGCCTTCCCAGTAGTCGATCACGCGCGGATCGAAGCCGATGATGACGATGCCGCCGAATGCGAGCGCGATGCCGAGCCGACGTTTCCATCGAATTGTCTCGCCAAGTAGCCAGACGGAGAGCAGCGTCGAGATCGGCACGCCCATTTGCGTTGCGATCGCGACGGTAGACGCGTCTTCTGCTTTTCGTAACCCGACGAACAAGAACGCGAACGCGACCGGGCCGGTGAGCCCAGTAGCAGCGATCAAGTACTTCATCTGACCGCGATGTAGCTTGAGGATCGGAATCAGAAACAGCACGACCGATAGGAACCGAAGCGCCGTGAAGAAGATCGGCGGAAAGTTCTCCACGCCGATCTTCGAGGCGATGAGGTTCAGCCCCCATATCAAGTTGATGACGATGAGGAACGCGAGATGTCTCGCCTCGAGCGAGGACGGCTGTTCGGCGGCGCCCGGTGTCACTGACATGCCGCCTAGATCAACGTGCGTCGCGTTGTTTCAGATAAGCGTACAGTGCGCGAACGCAATGTGGCTCCGCACCGACAGGCCGACCCGGTCGCTCCTTGCCATTCCAGGCATATAGGTCGAGGTGCATCCAATGATGAGTGTCAGTGACGAAGCGTTTCAGAAAGAGAGCCCCGAAGATGGCTCCTGAAAATCCCGAGCTCGAGACATTGTTGAGATCCGCGATCTTGCTCGACAGCTCTTCGTCGTAGGGCGACCACAGCGGCAAGCGCCACATCGGGTCGCCTTCCGCGTGCGCGACTTGCAGCAACTCCGATGCCGCGCCGTCGTCCGTGCAGAAGAGCGCTGGCAACTCAGGCCCGAGTGCGACGCGCGCAGCGCCCGTAAGCGTCGCCATGTCGATGAGAAGATCGGGTCTCTCCTCGTCAGCGAGAGTAAGCGCATCACTGAGGATCAGGCGTCCCTCCGCATCCGTGTTCCCGACTTCGACGCTCATGCCTTTGCGTGTACCGATCACATCGCCAGGCCGATATGCATTGCTCGAGATCGCGTTCTCCACCGTCGGGATGATGACCCTGAGACGCACCGGCAACTTCGCATCCATGATCGCGTGAGCGAGGGCAAGCGTGACCGCGGCGCCGCCCATGTCCTTCTTCATGAGCAACATCGAGGCGCTCGGTTTGATGTCGAGCCCGCCCGTATCGAAGCAGACGCCCTTCCCTACGAGCGTGATCTTCGGGTGCGACGGATTGCCCCACTCCAAATCGACGATGCGAGGCGCCACCGCGGCCGCGCGGCCCACCGCGTGAATCGCAGGGAAGCGGTGCGTGAGCAGATCGTCACCGATATAGATGCGGTGACGGGCGCCGTGCCGTCGCCCGAGATCGAGTGCGGCCTGCCCGAGCGTTTCGGGAGACATGTCGTTCGCCGGAGTATTGATTAGATCGCGCGCGAGGGCCGTTGCGATGCGCAAACGTTCGATTTCCGCGGCATCGACTCCAGCAGGTAACCGCAGCTGTAATTGACGGGCGACGCCCGCACGACGATACCGCTCGAATCGGTAGAGCCCATAGGCCCAGCCGAACGCGAAGTGATGCGCCGCTTCGTTCGGAAGCGCATCCGCAAGATGATAGTCACCGTCCGGCAGTCGATCCGAGAGGACCGCCGCATGCCAGATACTGAAGGGCTCGCGTGGTTGCCTACGCCCCAGGCCGAATAGGACGGCAGTTGCACGTCCTTGCGTATCTGGGATCAGAAGGAGCTTGTGCCGCTCCGCCTTGAAGTGATTGGCATTGATCCAGTTGCGCGTGGTGTCCGATTGGGCGCTGCGCCACCGCTCGAAATCATCCTCGTGGACGAGATGAATCGGGACGGATCCGGGGCGATCCTCGCGTGAGAACATGAATAGGCTGAAGACCGTAGGCTGTAGGCTGTAGGGAGAGCGTTGCGCGAGGCGCGCAGCGATCGCAACTGACGAAGTTTACAGTTTTATTCGCGCCGATGACGATGAGGTCGAAGCTGCACCGATCGCCTTCTGGCTACAGTCTACAGCCTACGGTCTACGGCCCTTCCCTTGACAACCCGCGCGCCAATATGATGCTATCCGCATGATTTTCCGGACGCTCTTGCACTCCTCGGCTCCATGTTCGCACGTGTCGCTGGCTCCTTCAGGCCAGATGACGCTCGCAGTGTGCACGCACAACTCGGACCTATTGAGGCCGAAGTGCAAGATCGACGTCTGACGTCGGAACAGGGCCCAGTCACGCAGTTAACGAACCCCGCACCGGCTTTCGACCGAGCGGGGTTCTTTCATTTTCAAACAGTAGAACGCTTCAGGAGCGCACATGCAGATTTATTCGCAGAAGGACGTCAACAAAAAGGCTCTCAAGGGCGCGCGCATCGCGATCCTGGGATACGGCAGCCAAGGCCGTGCCCACGCCCTAAACCTGAAGGACAGCGGCTTTGACGTCGTCGTGGGTGTGCGCAAGAGCGGCGATAGCTGGGCAAAGGCAAAGAAAGATGGCCTGCAGGTCGCTGAGCCGGCGGAGGCTGTGAAGGGCGCCTCGCTCGTCGCGTTCCTGACGCCGGATCTCACGCAGAAAGACTTGTACAAGGACGTCGTGGGCAATATCGGCAAGGGCGCGACGATCCTGTTCGCGCACGGCTTCAACGTGCATTTCAAGCAGATCAAGCCGCGCAAGGATCTCGATGTCGTCTTGATCGCCCCGAAAGGCCCGGGCGATCTCGTCCGTCGGCAATATCAGCAAGGCCGCGGTGTCCCCTGCCTTCTGGCCGTGTATCAAGACGTTTCGCGCAGCGCGAAAGACAACGCGCTCGCCTACGCGCACGGCATCGGCGGTACGCGCGGTGGTGTGATCAAGACGACGTTCGCAGAAGAGACCGAGACGGATCTGTTCGGCGAACAAGTTGTCCTATGCGGTGGAGCCACGGAGCTCGTCGTGAAGGGCTTCGAGACGCTGGTCGAGGCCGGTTATCAGCCGGAAGTGGCCTATTATGAGTGTTTGCACGAGTTGAAGCTGATCGTCGATCTGTTGCACGAAGGCGGTCTATCCAAGATGCACAAGTTCATCAGCGAGACGGCGAAGTACGGCGATCTCACGCGCGGCCCGCGCATCGTGAATGCCGCGACGAAGCGCGAGATGAAGAAGGTGCTGAAGGAAATCCAGAAGGGTAAGTTCGCGCGCCAGTGGATTTCCGAGAACCGTAAAGGTCGCAAGAAGTACAACAAGCTCATGAACAAGGATTTGAAGCATCCGATCGAGAAGGTCGGCTCGAAGCTTCGCGAGCGGATGCCCTGGTTGGAGGAATCTCGCGCTTGATGAGACCGGCGACACGCGAGATCAAACGCTCATCGCTGGTGGAGTAGAACCCATGGTCCACGATCCGAATCGAGTGCTGATTTTCGACACCACGCTGCGCGACGGCGAGCAATCGCCAGGCTGCAGCATGACGCAGCCCGAAAAGCTGCGCGTCGCGAAGGCGCTGGCAGAGCTCGGTGTGGACGTGATCGAAGCCGGGTTCCCGATCGCCTCGCGCGGCGATTGGGAATCCGTCAATCTGATTGCGAAGGAAGTGCAAGGCCCGATCATCGCGGGCCTCGCACGCTGCAATCGCGAAGATATCGAACGCGCGTGGGCCGCGCTCAAGGACTCCCCTCGCCCACGCATCCATGTCTTTCTCGCGACGAGCGCCATCCATCGCCAGTACAAGCTCAACATGGCGAAGGACGAGATCATTCGCACGGCAGTCGAGGGAGTGAAGATCGCGCGCTCGCTGTGCGAAGACGTCGAGTTCTCTCCAGAGGACGCTTCCCGTACCGAGCTCGAATTCCTGGCTCAAGTGGTCGAAGCGGTCGTCGAAGCGGGCGCGACGACGGTCAATATTCCGGACACGGTCGGCTACACCGTTCCCGCCGAGTTCCACGAAGTCTTCGCGTATCTAAAGAAGAACGTACGCGGCATCGACAAGGTCGTCCTATCCGTGCATTGCCACGACGATCTCGGCATGGCGGTTGCGAATAGCCTCGCTGCCGTTCGCGCGGGTGCTCGGCAGATCGAGTGCACGATCAACGGCATCGGCGAGCGTGCCGGCAACTGTTCGCTCGAAGAGGTTGCGATGGCGTTGAAGACACGCGAAAGCTTCTTCGGCGTGCAGACGAACATCAACACGACGCGACTGTATCCGACGAGCCGTCTCGTCTCCCAGATCACGGGCATGCCGATCCCGCGCAACAAAGCGATCATCGGCGAGAATGCCTTCGCGCACGAATCCGGCATTCATCAGCACGGCATGCTGCGCCATCACTCGACGTACGAGATCATGCGGCCGCAGGATGTGGGCTTGTCACGTACGAATCTCGTGCTCGGCAAGCACAGCGGTCGTCATGCTTTCCGCGAGCGCGTGAAAGAGCTCGGCTTCGAGATTGAAGATGGAGAGCTCAACCGTCTGTTCGAAGAGTTCAAAGCGCTCGCAGACAAGAAGAAGGAGCTGTTCGATGGCGACATCGAAGCGCTCGTCATGCGGGCAGAGTCGGGTGCCGAGGGTCCATGGTCGCTCGAGAGCCTCGCGGTCGACACGCAGATGGGGTCTAGCGCTTCGGTCACGCTGCGGCTCACGCACACGGACGGGCGCAAGGTCGAGCAGAAGATGTCGGCCGAAGGCCCCGTCGATGCCGTCGTCAAGGCGATCGATGCCGCAACCGGAACCTCCGTGCAAGTTCGCAAGTTCGAGGTGCACAGCGTGTCCGTCGGCGAGGACGCGCAAGGCGAGGCGCTTCTCACGGTGGAGCACAACGGGCGCAGTTATCGAGGCTCGGGCGTGAGCACGAACATCGTAGAAGCGGCCGCCCGCGCCTATTTGGAAGTCATCAATCGCATCGAAGCCACTCGCGCGACTGCTGAACGCACGGGTGTCGAGCGACGCGCTGTCGATCGTTCAGCGATGTCCGCCATCTGATACACGGACGATCGCAAGTTAGAGGAGCCGATAGATGCCCATCACTGCCGCCAAGCACATCTGGTTCAACGGTAAGCTCGTTCCCTGGGAGAAGGCGACCGTGCATGTGCTCGCGCACGCGCTCCACTACGGCTCGACGGTGTTCGAGGGCGAACGCGCTTACGCGACGGACAAAGGTCCAGTCATTTTTCGGCTCCGCGATCACACTCGGCGGCTATTCGATTCCGCCAAAATCTATCGCATCGAAATTCCCTACACGCCGGAAGAAATCAGCGCAGCGTGTAAGGAAGTGGTCGTGACGAACGGGCTGGATCGCGGCGCCTACTTGCGCCCGTTCGCCTTCAGAGGCTACGGCGAGATCGGAGTTGCGCCGAAAACCCCTCCTCCGGTCGACACCGCGGTCGCGGCATTCGAGTGGGGCGCGTACCTCGGTGCGGAAGGATTGGAGAATGGCATCGATGTCTGCGTGTCGTCCTGGCAACGCTTGGCGCCGAACACGATTCCCGCGATGGGAAAAGCGGCTGGGAATTATTTGTCGAGTCAGCTCATCAGCATGGAGGCGAAGCGTCTGGGGTTTGCCGAAGGGATCGGCCTCGGAGTTGACGGCAACGTTAGCGAAGGCGCAGGCGAGAATCTTTTCTTGATCCGCGATGGAGTCATTTATACGCCGGCGCTGGCCAACTCGATCTTGCAAGGTATTACGCGCGACACGGTCGTCACGTTGGCCCGCGCGCACGGTTTCGAGGTGCGCGAGCAGGCAATCCCCCGCGAGCTGCTCTATCTCGCCGATGAGATCTTCCTCACGGGAACCGCGGCCGAGATTACACCGGTTCGATCAGTGGATCGCATCACCGTCGGCGCTGGACGCCGCGGTCCAATCACCGAAACGCTGCAGGCGGCCTTCTTCGGTCTGTTCACCGGCAAGACAGCGGACAAATGGGGCTGGCTCGAACCTTGCCATACGGCGGCAAAGTCGGGTGCAACTGCAGTCGGCTGAGAGCCCAGCCTGCTCCACGCTGTTCCAACCATCGTCGATCGCGATGCCCCATTGATCATCCGTCAACATAAAATGTAGTGACGTTGGCATTCTTTGAATGTACTGGCGTCGCGACAGAGAACGATGAACGCAAAGACACTATTCGAGAAAGTTTGGGAGCAGCATGAGGTCGTTCCGGAAACACCGGAAACCCCGGCAGTGCTCTACATCGATCTACATCTCGTCCACGAGGTGACCTCGCCTCAGGCGTTCTCGCTGCTGCGATCGAAGGGGCTGAAGGTGCGACGCACGGATCGCACGCTCGCGACAATGGATCATTCCACGCCGACGGATCCCGACGAAGTATTTGGCCGCGTGCCGATCAAAGTCGAATCAGCGGCGCGTCAGGTCAAGGAGCTTGAGAAGAATTGCCGCGAGTTCGGTGTCGAGCTGCTCGGCTTGGGTTCGGAGCAACGCGGTATCGTTCACGTCATCGGGCCGGAGCTCGGCGCGACGCAACCCGGCAAGACGATCGTCTGCGGCGACAGTCATACGGCGACGCATGGCGCATTCGGCGCCCTGGCTTTCGGGATCGGCACGACTGAAGTCGGGCACGTGCTCGCTACACAATGCCTATTGCAGCGGCGTCCCAAGACGCTCGCGATCAACGTTCACGGCCGTTTGCAGGAAGGCGTGACTGCGAAGGATTTGATCCTCGCAATCATCGGCAAGATCGGCGTATCCGGCGGCACTGGTCATGTCATCGAGTATCGCGGCTCGGGAATCGAGGCACTCTCGATGGATGAGCGAATGACGGTCTGCAACATGTCGATCGAAGCCGGTGCTCGCGCGGGCATGATCGCGCCTGATGAGACGACCTACGCCTACTTGAAGGGTCGCCGCTTCGCACCGCAAGCCGCCAAGTGGGACCAAGCACTCGAGCGATGGCGGTCCTTGCGAACGGATCCAGGCGCGAAGTTCGATCGTGAGGTCGACATCGACGCGAGCTCGCTCGAGCCAATGATCACGTATGGAACGCATCCAGGCATGGTGGTGCCGATCTCAGGTGTGGTACCGAACCGCGCGAACGATCCAGTGCACTCGAAGTCGCTCGCCTATATGGGGCTCACGGCCGGTGAGCGGCTCGAAGGCAAACCCATCAACGTCGTATTCATCGGCAGCTGCACGAATGCGCGTCTATCGGATCTCGAGCTGGCTGCGCGGGTCATCGAAGGCCGTAAAGTCGCGCGCGGTGTGCGCATGCTGGTCGTTCCTGGCTCGCAGCAAGTGAAGCGCGAAGCCGAAGCACGCGGACTTGCCAAAGTGTTCACGGATGCGGGCGCCGAATGGCGAGAATCAGGCTGCTCGATGTGCATCGGCATGAACGGAGACATCGTCGCGAAAGGCGAGTACGCCGTCAGCACGAGCAATCGTAACTTCGAAGGTCGGCAAGGTACCGGCGCGCGCACACTACTTGCGAGCCCTGCGACCGCTGCTGCCGCTGCGATCACTGGCAAAGTCACCGATCCGCGCGGCTTTCTCACCGAACTCAAATCTGTGGTCCATTCGTAACATCTCATGGAACCCATTCGCTCGATCGAATCCCGTACGGTCGTCTTACCGTTCACGAACATCGACACCGACCAGATCATTCCAGCCCGATTTCTGACGACAACGACCAAGGAAGGGCTGGGCCAGCGCGCGTTCGCTGATTGGCGTTACGACGCATCGGGTGCCCCTAAGCCTGACTTCGTGCTCAACAAGCCGGAGGCACAGGGCTGCGCGATCTTGGTCGCGGGGCGGAATTTCGGATGTGGCTCGTCGCGCGAGCACGCGCCTTGGGCGTTGCTCGACTATGGCTTCAAGGCGGTCATCAGCACTGAGATCGCAGACATCTTCCGCAACAATTCGCTCAAGAATGGATTGCTGCCGATTGTCGTCGATGAACAAACCCATGAGTGGCTGTTGAACAATCCTGGCGCCGACGTTCGCATCGAGCTCGAGACGAACACGGTGCATTTGCCTACCGGTGCTTCAGTCCAGTTTCCGATCGAAGGCTTCGCTCGCTATTGCCTATTGAATGGCATCGACGAGCTGGGTTTCCTATTGCAGAAGAACGAGGCCATCTCTTCATACGAGCAGGCGCACGCATGAGCGGACACAAAGCGCGCATCGTCGTGTTGGGCGGCGATGGGATCGGTCCGGAAGTCACTGCCGAGGCGGTGCGGGTGCTCGAAGCTGTCGCTCAACGCTTCGGGCATGAGTTTATTTTCGAAGCGCATCTGATTGGCGGAATCGCGATCGACGAAACGGGCTCTGCCCTGCCCGCCCAAACGGTCTCTGCATGCGGTAGCGCGGATGCCGTACTGCTCGGCGCCGTCGGTGGACCGAAGTGGTCGGATCCGAATGCGACGGTGCGTCCTGAGCAGGGCCTGCTCGCAATTCGCAAAGCACTCAACCTGTTTGCGAACTTGAGACCAGTGAATGTCTATCCAGCGCTGCTCGAAGCCTCGACGATCAAGCCAGAAGTGCTGCGCGGGACGGACATCGTCGTAGTACGCGAGCTGACGGGAGGCATCTACTTCGGCGAGAAGACCCGCACCGCCGACAGCGCGAGCGATCTGTGCACCTATACGGTTACGGAAATCCAGCGAGTCACCCGCACGGCCGCCAAGCTCGCACAATCGCGACGCAAGTTTCTCGTGTCGATAGACAAAGCGAACGTGCTCGAAACTTCGCGCCTGTGGCGCAGCACCGTCGAACAGCTCATGCGCGAAGAATTTCCGGACGTAAAGTTGGAGCACATGCTCGTCGACGCGGCAGCGATGCATTTGATCCGTCGTCCCGCGAGCTTCGATGTGCTGCTCACCGAGAACATGTTTGGTGACATTCTCACCGACGAAGCGTCGATGCTCGCCGGATCGTTAGGCATGTTGCCTTCCGCTTCATTGGGAGCAGGTAACTTGGGTTTGTATGAGCCTATCCACGGTTCTGCGCCCGACATCGCGGGCAAAGGGATCGCAAATCCGTACGGAACGATCTTGAGTGCCGCGATGCTGTTGCGACATTCACTCGGGCTTGCGCAGGAAGCGACTGCGATCGAAGCAGCAGTGGCCGCGGCGATTGCGGAGCGCGTTTTTACGGCCGATATCGCTGGAAATTCGAGCTCCGTCTCGACGCGAACAGCTGGTGAAGCTGTTGTCAATAGGATTTTGCAATAGTTTCGTAAGTGCCTGATTGATAAGGGCTTAGTTTGGGGTGTTGTCTAGCCCCAGAATTCTTGCCCACATTCCCGGCAAACCCGGTTATGATCTGTCACGCGACGGGATCGATCTCCCCCGCCGCTTCAGCCTTCGGGCAAATCTCCATGTCTCGACCACTACGGTCGAGGTGTCTTTGGTGGAAACAGGGCTCGTGTCGGGTTAGTCCCCACGGTTGGTGTCGGCCCCGCCGTCATCACCACGACCGAAGTTCTAAGTTGCCACATCGAGGCCGACCCTTGGGTCGGCCTTTTTTTTGCCGTCGTCCTCGCGTCGGCGAGGATCCATCTTTCATTCTTTTGTCTAACGGATTTGCTGATCACTTCTGTGATCCAGCTTCCATCTGTTTATCTATCTGTTTCCGATCCGCAATCAGGTTGTCAGATGGTTCCTCGCCTCCGCGAGGACGACGATTCTAGATCGTCGGCTTTGCGAGAGTTCTCATCTGTTGGTTCTTTCTTTTCTCAACGCGCTTCACGCACACTCGCTGCCCGCTCGAGTGCCGCTGAGAGATCGGCAATCAGATCTTCTTTTGCTTCGATGCCAATCGACAGGCGTAGGAGTGTATCCGAAATGCCTGCTCGGCGTCTCGCTTCTGCATCCATTGCGGCGTGAGTCATCGTCGCCGGATGCGCCACCAGACTTTCGACACCGCCGAGCGATTCAGCCAACGAGAAGCAGCGTAGTCCTTTTAGGAATGCGCAGACATTCGCAGTTCCGCCTTCGATCTCGAAGCTCACCATCGCGCCAAAGCCAGCTTGCTGGCTGCGCGCGAGCGCATGTTGAGGATGCGTCGGCAGACCGGGATAGTAGACATGTCGAACGGCAGGATGGCGCGAAAGCAGCTCAGCGACCGCGGCCGAATTCTCGCCATGCACGTTCAAACGCGCATACAACGTTCGCAAGCCGCGCAGCGTTAGATAGCTGTCGAATGGAGCACCAGTCACGCCGATGCAGTTCGCCCACCATGTCAGCTGCTCATGCAATTCTTTGGTCTGCGATACGACCGCGCCGCCAACAACGTCGCTGTGGCCATTCAAGTACTTTGTCGTGGAGTGCAGCACGAGATCCGCGCCGAGTGCGAGCGGACGCTGCCAACCGGGCGATAGGAAAGTGTTATCCACGAGCAATAGAGCGCCAACGTCATGGGCAGCTCTGGCTACGGCTGCGATATCGACGATGCGCAGTAACGGATTACTCGGCGTCTCCACCCAAACGAGCTTGGGTCCGAGCGCGAGTGCCCGCTCGAATGCCTTGGGATCTGTTTGATCGACGAACTCGACTCTGAGCGCTCGCCGCCGTGCCAGACCCGCGAATAAGCGATAGCTGCCGCCATAGCAGTCATGAGGCGCAACCAAGAGATCGTCGGCGTTGAGCAGGTGCGTGACTAGAGACACTGCGGCCATTCCGGACGCCGTCACCACGCCGCCGGCGCCCCCTTCGAGTGCGGAGATCGCCTCTGCGAGTGCATCGCGAGTCGGGTTGCCCGAACGCGTGTAGTCGTAGCAGCGCTTCTCGCCGAATCCGGTGAATGCGTAGGTCGAGGTGAGATGAATGGGTGGGACGACGGCGCCGTGTTGCGTATCCGATTCGAGTGCTGCGCGGACAGCGAGTGTGGGAGCAGCTTGCGATTCGCTCATTGTGCGAGTACCTAGTCGCTTAGAACTTGACTGAAGATCGCACGCAGCGCGTCTGCCTCTTTCAAGAACGCATCGTGCCCGTACAAGGAAGAAAGCTCGAAGAGTTGCACCGATCCTGCGAGCCGCTCGCGCAAGGCCCGCATGTCATCTATCGGCACCAGTTGATCCTCTTTGACCGCCACCAATATGGTCGGCACGTGAATCTTCGCGGGATCCACTTGATGTAGATCGATCGATTCCGATAGACAAAGGAAAGCCTCGGGAAGATAGCTGCTCGCGTACGCGTCCCCTCGGGCGAGCAGATAGCGCTCGACCGGAAAGGAAAAGCGGCCGTCGGCTTGCGTTGGTGCTGCGGAGAAACGTTCCGCAAACTCGCGCGGACTGCGGTATGTCGCCATCGCGAGCGCACGAGCCAAGCGCAGCCCTTCCGCACCATCGTTCTTCGAGACGGCGTAACGCACCATCGCCCGTTGCACGCTGCGCCATGCTGTCGACATAGGGTGCGCGCGATCCGCGGCGCTGATCGAGACGATCCGCTCGACAAGCTGCGGCCATCGTTCGCCGAACGCCAGGGCAACCATGCCGCCGTAGGAGGCACCGACGATGGCGTGCAGACGAGAGATCCCAAGATGTTGCTGAACGCGCCGAAGCAACTCTGCCTGATCGTAGGCGCTTACCGAGGGGAAATCGGATTGTCCTGATATGGGACCGGTCGTAGCGCCGCTCCCGCCGAGGAAATCGATGCCGAGAATCTGAAATCGCGCGGCGTCGAGCGCCGACCCGTAGCCTGCGATTTCTGACCACCATCCCTTGTTGGCGCTGTCTGTGGTCACATATCGACCCGCTGAGATTCCGCCGAGCGCGGCCACCACTGGCGCACCGGGCGCGCCGACGATACGCCAAGCGACGCGTACACTGCTCAGTGCGCCTCCAAAATGAAGGTCGAGGTCAGTCTCCAGAGTCAGGATGCCCTCGCTAGACGCGAGCTCGCTGCCCGCAAGCGGTGCGAGCGCCTCGTGCGCAGCATCTGGAAATAAGGTCATCGATTCGACACTCCGTACGAAATCCGGATTAGCTTTCCGGATCAAGGGTTTGCGCATCGCAGAAACCCTACGGAGTCCCGTAGTGAGGAGTTCGCCGTGCCCTATTCCCTACCGTTGGCGACAGGGATTACACGGTAACTCATCTGTCGGTCGGTGAACCGGCCGCAGGAGTTGGCACCTTTTCGAAGGGGTGAGCTTCGACGGTTGCCCCGGCTTCAAAGGGCCTGACCCTCAGCCGGTCTCGATGAGCGAAGGTGAGTCTATGATGCGGCGGTCCGGCACGCAATCGCATGCCGCGGTTGTCCCACCCTTTCCTTCCTGTGATGACCTGGTTTGACCGTTGAGGGCATCTTGTATTAATGTATTACTACACTAGTACGTTATTACACAGCTCGCCCTATGAAAGAACACCGCGCTCTGACGCCGCGCCAGGAGGCGCTGGCGGAGCGAGCCCTATTCGCTGCGATCCTGACACTGCGCACGGTGGACGAATGTCGCGCCTTCTTTCGTGACCTGTGCACACCGGCCGAGCTGCAGGCACTTGCGGACCGTTGGGCGGTAGTGGGTTTGCTGCAGCAGGGTGTCCCCTATCGCGAGATCCACAAGCAAACCGGTGTGAGCGTTACGACGATCGGTCGTGTGGCGCGCTATCTCACCAATGGCAATGGCGGCTACACATTGGCTGCACACCGCACGAAGGAAGTGCGTCCCGGCAGCTAACCGCGGCTCACTATCACACATCAAACTCACGGCGTACGTCTCACATGATCGACAAAGCCACGCGACTCAAAGTTGCGCTCCAAAAATCCGGCCGTCTGACGGACAACTCGCTCGATCTGCTCGTGCGGTGTGGGCTGAAGTACAGCCGCGGTAAAGACCAGCTGATGTGTTACGGCGAGAACATGCCACTCGATGTCCTCTTCGTTCGTGACGATGACATCCCAGATCTCGTACAACAGGACGTCTGCGATCTAGGGATCGTGGGTATGAATGTCATCGAGGAGAAGCGACTTGCGTTCCAGGCCCGTGGCGTGTCGCCTCTCTTCGAACAACTGATGACGCTCGATTATGGTCGCTGCCGTCTCTCGATCGCTGTGCCCGAAGGCATCGAGTACCAAGACGTGAGATCGCTTCGCGGCAAACGCATCGCCACGACGTATCCGAACATCCTCGGCCGCTATTTGCGTGAGAACGACGTGCAAGCCGATATCGTGACGCTCTCCGGCGCGGTGGAAATTGCGCCTCGTCTCGGGCGTGCTGATTTCATTTGCGACCTGGTGTCGACGGGCTCGACGCTCGTCGCGAATCATCTATGGGAGGCAGAGACGATTCTCGAAAGTCAGGCGGCGATCATTAGCACGCCAGTTCCGGTTCCGGAGGAAAAACAGGACTGGATCCGGCGCTTGTCGCTGCGCATCGACGGCGTGCAGCAAGTCAAGGAGAGCAAGTACATCATGTTGCACGCGCCGCGCGCGAAGCTTGCCGAGATCCGCAAGCTGCTGCCCGGAAGCGAGGCGCCGACGATCATGCCGCTCGAAGGCAGCACGGACAAAGTCGCCGTTCACGCGGTCTGCCGAGAGAATGTGTTCTGGGAGACGCTCGAGAGTCTCAAGGGCGCCGGCGCAAGCGCGATCCTCGTGCTCCCTGTCGAGAAGATGATGGCATGACGCTCCCTCTGCTTCGTTGGTCTCAGCTCTCGCTCGAGGAGCGCCGTACCGCTCTGCGTCGGCCTGCGCAGTCGAACGCGGACGAGTTGCAGCGGCGCGTGCGCGCAATCATCGACGACGTTCGTGCGCGTGGCGACGACGCGTTGTACGACTACGCACGGCGCTTCGATGGAGCAGCGCTCGATGAGCTCGAAGTGCAGCCGCGCGAGTACGACAACGCGCAACGTGCATTGAACGACGTGCAGGTGGCGGCTCTACAGCGAGCGATCGATAACGTTCGCACGTTCCACGAGGCGCAGATCGCACCGACTCTCAGGCTGGAAACCTCGCCAGGGGTGGTGTGCGAACGGCATTTCAGGCCGATCGATGCAGTAGGGCTCTATGTTCCGGCGGGCGTCGCGCCGCTTCCCTCCGCCGCAATCATGACGGCCGTGCCAGCGTCCATTGCGGGATGCCCGACACGGATCTTGTGCACGCCGCCCAGAAAGGACGGCACCGCGGACCCGGCTGTATTGGTTGCAGCGAAGTTGTGTGATGTGAACCGCGTCTTCAAGGTGGGAGGTGCGCAAGCGATCGCCGCCATGGCGTACGCGACGCAGAGCGTGCCGAAGGTGGACAAGATCTTCGGGCCAGGAAGTTCATGGGTGACGGCAGCGAAGCTGTTGTGCGCGAATGATCCTGACGGTGCCGCGCTGGACTTGCCGGCGGGCCCTTCCGAAGTACTCGTGATCGCCGATGATTCCGCGAGGCCCGAATTCATCGCCGCCGATCTGCTCGCACAGGCCGAGCACAGCAACGATGCGCAGGTCGTATTCGTCACGACCTCGGAGGGTTTGGCGCAAGCGGTCGCAGAGGAAATAGAACAGCAGATGCGACGTCTGGGCCGAGAGGACACGTTGCGTGCGTCGATCGATCACAGTCGCATTTTTATCGTCGACACGATCGAGCAAGCATTCGAGGTGAGTAACGCCTATGCGCCTGAGCACCTGATCGTGCAAGTCACGGAGGCACGTCGGTGGCTCGAACACGTCCGCAATGCAGGGTCCGTGTTTCTGGGCTATTGGACGCCAGAAACCATGGGCGACTACTGCAGCGGTACGAATCATGTCTTACCGACCTATGGATTCGCTCGCGCCTACAGTGGTTTGTCACTGGCTGACTTCATGAAGCGCATCACCGTTCAGGAGCTCACCCCTGCTGGCCTTCAGGATCTCGGGCCCACTGCGATCAGTATCGCCGCGCTCGAGGGCCTCGATGCGCATGCCAACGCCGTGCAGGTTCGTCTCGCGCATCTGGCGCGAGGCTGAGGGCGAAATCATGAACAAGATCCTCGAGCTCGCACGTCCCGACATTCTGTCCCTGCAGCCTTACCAGCACGCTGCTTGGGAGCCTTCGCTCGAACGCATGCATGCGAACGAGATGCCGTGGCGAGCGACGGGCGATCGAACTCTGGCGGGACTGAATCGCTACCCAGAGCCGCAACCGGCCGAGCTCATCGATCATCTCGCCAAACTCTACGCCGTCTCGCCCGAGAATGTGCTGGCAGGACGCGGCAGCGATGAGGGCATCGATCTGCTCGTGCGCGGCTTCTGCAGAGCAGATAAGGATAGCGTACTGATCTGCCCTCCCACGTTCGGGATGTACAAGGTGTCTGCCCGTATTCAAGGTGCCGGTGTGATCGAAGTTCCGTTGCTGAAAGAACGTAACTTCGCATTCGACATCGAAGGCGTACTCGCAACATGGCGCGAAGGTATCAAGCTCGTGTTCGTCTGCTCACCGAACAATCCGACCGGCAATCTAGTCAATCGATCGACCATTGAGCGCTTGTGCAGCACGCTCACGAACCGGGCGTTAGTCGTTGTCGACGAGGCCTACATCGAATTCGCGGAAGCAGAGAGCGTCGCCTCGCTGTTACCGAGTTATCCGAATCTGGTGCTGTTGCGAACGCTCTCGAAGGCGTACGCGCTTGCTGGCGCGCGCTGCGGCGCTTTACTTGCGCACGCAGACATCGTCTCGCTGCTCGCTCGCGTGATCACGCCGTACGCCTTGCCCCAGCCTACGATCGAGTCAGTGCTTCAGTTCACTGACGAGTCGCATCGCCAGGAAGCGCGCGATCGCATTCGCAAGGTGCTCTTGGAACGAACCCGAATGGAAAGCGAGTTGCAGAAGACATCGCTGGTGCGGCGCGTGTGGCCGAGCGCAACGAACTTCTTGCTGGTCGAGTGCATCGATGCAGACAAGGTACTGCGGGCCGCTACCGCCGCAGGGCTCATCATCCGCGATCCGCGCTCGCAACCCGGGTTGGCGAACTGCCTGCGAATCACGATCGGCACCGCGGAACAGAACGATCGCCTGCTGAAAGGCGTTCGACAAGCAAGCGAGGCTGCAGCGTGAGCGCCAAGAAAGTTCTGTTCATCGATCGCGACGGCACGCTCATCGTCGAGCCACCGGATCAACAGATCGACAGCTTGCAGAAGCTCGAGCTCGTACCCGAGGTCATCCCAGCGCTGTTGCGGCTGCGAGATGCCGGCTACACGTTCGTCATGGTCAGCAACCAAGATGGGCTCGGCACGGCGAGCTTTCCCGAGGCCAGTTTCAAAGAACCGCATGACTTTCTGCGCACACTGTTTTCCTCGCAGGGGATCACATTCGAGCGCGAGTTCATTTGCCCCCACTTCGAGAAGGATGAATGCAGCTGTCGTAAGCCCAAGCTTGGATTGCTCGATGAGTACTTACGCACGGAAACGATCGACAAACGGGCAAGCTTCGTGATCGGCGATCGCGAGACGGATCTGGAGCTGGCCAAGAACATCGGCATCGAGGGACTTCGAATCGGTCCTCAGGGACTTAACTGGCTGCAGATCGCCGAGCGCCTCACTCGTAGCGTTCGGACCGCACGCGTGACTCGCAAGACGAAGGAAACCGACATTGAGATCGAGTTGAACTTGGATCGTGAGTCGCCCATCCACGTGTCGACTGGCCTCGGTTTTTTCGATCACATGCTGGAACAAATTGCGAAGCACGGTGGCTTCTCTCTGCAGCTCGCCTGCAAGGGAGACTTACATATCGACGAGCACCACACAGTCGAGGATTGCGCGTTGGCGTTGGGACAAGCGCTCAAGCAGGCACTCGGAGACAAGCGCGGGATTCACCGTTATGGATTCGTGCTGCCGATGGACGAGTCCCTTGCACAGGTCGCCATCGATTTGTCCGGTCGCCCCTATTTCGTATTCGAAGGCAAGTTCGGCCGCGACCAGGTCGGTCAGTTGCCGACTGAGCTCGTGCCGCACTTCTTCCGCTCGCTCGCGGAGACACTCGGTGCATCGATCAACATTCAGGTGACGGGAGAGAACACGCATCACATGATCGAAGCGTGCTTCAAGGGCGTCGGCCGAACGTTACGGCAAGCCATTCGCATCGCCGACACAGAGCTGCCGAGCACGAAGGGTACGTTGTGACGCGCCTAGCCATCATCGATAGTGGCGGAGCGAACATCGCTTCGTTGCGCTTTGCGATCGAGCGACTCGGCATCGAATCCGTGCTCACGACCGATGCAAGCGTCGTTCGCAACGCGAGCCATGTCCTCCTCCCGGGAGTAGGCGCAGCAGCCGATTGCATGAATCGACTCCGAGCAGCCGGCCTCGTGGATACGATCAGAAAGCTCGAGCAGCCGTTGCTGGGAATTTGCGTCGGCATGCAACTCATGTACGAAACTTCCGAAGAAGGCGATGTCGAGTGCCTGGGGTTATTTCCGGGGCGCGTGCAACGATTCAAGCCGAGTCTCGGATTGCCGATTCCGCACATGGGTTGGAATCAGCTCGAGTTCGAAACCGAGTCGCCGCTACTGACGGATATCGCGCCAGGCGACTACGTCTATTTCGTTCATAGCTACTGCGCACCCATCAGCGGCGGCACGCTCGTGCGCAGTACGTACGGAGAGCCATTCTCTGCGATTGTGCAACGAGGACAGGTGTACGGCGCGCAGTTCCATCCCGAGCGCTCGGCTCGCGTCGGATCGCTGCTGTTGCGCAACTTTCTTCGCCTGTAACGTCTCTGCCCATCTCTCTCACCCAACCGCCAAGCGATCATGGAGCTCATTCCCGCCATCGACCTCAAAGCCGGCCGCTGCGTACGCCTGTTGAAAGGAGACTTCGCCGCGGAGACGGTCTACTCGAACGAGCCTTCAACCGTGCTCGACCGCTACGTCGCCTTAGGTGCACGCCACGTTCACGTCGTGGATCTGGACGGTGCGAAGGACGGCGAGCAGCCAAACCGGAAAATCATCGAGCTGCTCGCGGCGAGCGGTAAAGCAAAGCTTCAGGTAGGTGGGGGACTTCGGACGTTGGAACGCGTACGAGCATTACTCCAGTTGGGCGTGACTCGTGCGGTCATCGGTAGCATTGCAGTCACCAATCCAGAGGAAGTGATCGGCTGGTTCAAGCAGATCGACCCCGATCGGATCGTGCTCGCACTTGACGTACGCATCGATGAATCGCGCACGCCGTGGTTGACCACTCACGGCTGGCAGCAGACTTCGACCGTGTCGCTGTGGAGCGCAGTGGACCGGTACCTGAGCGCCGGACTTGCGCACGTGCTGTGCACTGATGTCTCTCGCGACGGTGCGCTCACCGGGCCCAACGTGGATCTGTATCAGGAGGCCGTCCGTCGCTTTCCGAGCATCCTGTGGCAAGCGTCAGGTGGTGTAGCCACAGGCTCGGATCTGCACGTGCTTCGCGCCACTGGCGTTGCGGCCGTCATCAGCGGTAAAGCGATGCTCGAGAACAAGATTCCACAAGAGGAGTTGCGACCATTCTTGCCAAACGCATCATCCCCTGCCTAGATGTCAGAGATGGGCAAGTCGTCAAAGGCGTGCGCTTTCGCGATCACGTGGTCGTGGGCGACATCCTCGAGCTCGCGCAACGCTATCGCGACGAAGGCGCAGATGAGCTCGTGTTCTATGACATCACTGCGAGTCCTGAAGGACGCTCGGTCGATCGCAGTTGGGTCCGGCGTGTCGCGCGCGTGCTCGACATTCCGTTCTGTGTCGCTGGTGGAATACGGAGCGTTGCGGACGCAGAGGAAGTGCTCGGCGAAGGCGCCGAGAAGATCTCGATCAACTCCCCTGCCCTTGCAGATCCCGACCTCATCACGCGGCTGAACGCGCGCTTCGGTGCACAATGCGTCGTCGTGGGCATCGATAGTCAAACGGTCGAAGGCACTTATCAGGTCTATCAGTTCACAGGCGATCCCAACCGCTCGCGTAACACAGCACGCAGCACAATCGACTGGGTGCGCGAAGTTCAGGAAAGAGGCGCTGGCGAGATCGTGCTCAACTGTATGGCAAGCGACGGCGTTCGGCGCGGCTACGATATCGCGCAGCTCGCGGCTGTGCGTGAGGAATGTCGCGTGCCTCTGATCGCCTCCGGCGGCGCCGGTGCGCCCGAGCATTTCGCCGAAGTATTTCAGAGAGCGAACGTAGATGGCGCGCTCGCTGCCAGTGTCTTCCATAGCGGCAGCTTACCCATCCCGACCTTGAAGCGTTTCTTACGCGAAGCATCGATCGAGATCCGCCCATGAAATTAGAAGAAGTGAACGCACTCGATTGGGACAAGTGCGATGGACTCATACCGGCGATCGTACAAGACGCGCAGAACGGCGCGGTTCTGATGCTGGGGTACATGAATCGCGAGGCGCTCCGCGCCACGCTTGCAAACAAGCGGGTGACGTTCTTCAGCCGCAGCAAGAATCGACTGTGGACGAAAGGCGAAACGTCAGGTCATTTTCTCGACGTCGTTTCGGTCCAGGGAGACTGCGACAATGACTCTCTATTGATCACTGCCGACCCGAAAGGCCCAACGTGTCACACCGGCGCACGGACGTGCTTCGGTGAGGTCGACACGGACGCGAGCGGCCTATCGTTCCTGGCTCGCCTCGAAGCGGTGATCGCTCAGCGCATCAGAGATCGCCCGGATGGCAGCTACACGGCGAGGCTGTGGGCCGATGGTCCCACGCGAATCGCGCAGAAGGTCGGAGAGGAAGGCGTCGAGGTGGCGCTTGCCGCCGTGACGCAACCAGACGATCGTCTCATCAGCGAATCCGCGGACCTACTCTTTCACCTCGCGCTCTTGCTCAAGAGCCGCAACTTGTCGCTTGCCGATGCCGTGAAGGAGCTCGAGGAGAGACATCGGGCCAAGCCGTAGGTGCGCGCAGTGCGCCCAATGACGGGGTGACGGAGTGACGAGGTGTCGAAGTCAGAACGTACGCGTCATGGCGATTGTCATGAATCGGAGCTGCTCTACGCTGACTTCGTCACTCCGTCACCTCGTCACCCCGTCACTTTCGCTCAGACGACGACCTCCACGGCCGGCTCCCTCAAGTTATACGTCGAGCTCATCGCGCGTCCGTATGCGCCGGCGGTGGCGATGAGCAGCACGTCGCCTTCTTCAGTGGGCGGCAACAGTCGATCGACGCCGAGTTGGTCGCCGCTTTCGCAGATCGGGCCGACGACGTTCACGACCTCCGAGGCTTCGGCCTCTAGTCGGGTCAAGTTGAGAATCTCGTGATGGGCACCGTACAACGCCGGGCGAATGAGCGAGTTCATGCCCGTCGATACGCCGACGTAGTGCACTTCGCCCTTACCCTTGAGCTGCGTGACCGTCGCAAGCAGCACGCCGGCTTCAGCAACGAGATAGCGACCGGGCTCGATCCAGAACGCGATCTGCGGATGCGCAGCTTTGAGTGCAGCGAGGGTTTGGGCGAACTCAGGCAACACGACACCCGGCTGGCCGAGCCGCTCGGGAACGCCGAGTCCGCCCCCGAGATCGATCGTGCGGACGTCCTTGAAGCGGGCCGTCAGCTCGGTGAGCGTCTCTCCCACTTGCTTCCAATTGTCGACGCTGAACACACCGCTGCCCGTATGGGCATGGAGGCCGACGATCTTCGCCCCCGCGCTCTTGGCAAGCTTGTCGAGCTCCTCCATTTCGAAGAGCGGCACGCCGAACTTCGAGTGCACGCCCGCGGTACGCACCTTGTCGTGATGACCTCGCCCGTAGCCGGTATCGATGCGCACGAACAGCGCGCGGCCTTTGAAAAGCTCGGGCCACTCGCGAATGGGATGAAGATTGTCGAGTGTCAGCGTGATGTTGTGCTCGAGTGCCCACTCATATTCCGCACGCGGTGCAAAATTGGGCGTGAACAGTACGCGCTTCTTGTCGATTCCCGGCACCGATGCTAGGACATGCTCGACTTCCGCTTGAGAGACGCATTCGAACCCAAGTCCCTCGTCCGCGAAAATACGCAGGATCTCGGGATGCCAATTCGCCTTGAGCGCGTACAGGACCGCATCGATCCCCGGCAATGCTTTCAGGGACTTCGCCTTCTCGATGAGCGTACCGCGATCGTAGACGAATGCGGCGCTATGCTCGCGTGCGAGGCGGACTAGTTGATCGCGACGCCCGTGCCACCATTGCGTAGGTGTGCCGTTCGACTTGCCCGGCGCACCGTAGAGCTCCTCCCAAGTCGGACCCAAGACACGATCCGCCGTCATCTTGCGAATGGCGATCTCGTGCAGACGTCCGACGAGACGGTCACCCTGCTCTTCGTCGATGACGAAGGTGATGTTGAGGTCATTCGCAGCTTGCGTGACGAGATAGATCTTCTGCTCTTCGAACAACTCGAGCGCATCGCCGAGTCGATGCAAGATCGCGCGAATGTTGCGGCCGACGAGACTCACCGCGGCGCACGGTCCGATGATCTGTACGCGGCAGAGCTTCGATAGGTCCAGCACGAGCGCATCGAGCGCGGCCCGATCGAGCGTGTTCGCCGCCGGGTCGAGTGATACGGTCACACTCGTTTCAGATGTCGAGACGAGATCGATCGACAATCCGTGCGCCTTGAACACTTGGAACGCGTCGGCGAGGAAACCGACCGAATGCCACATCCCGACCGTCTCCATCGAGATGAGCGTGATGTTCTTCTTGATGGTGACCGCCTTCACCTGCGCAGCGACGGTACCGCCATGCGTGGTGATGACAGTCCCTTGGAGCTTTGGCGTCTGCGTCGCGTAGATGTACAGCGGAATGCCGTATTGCTTAACCGGCATGATGCAACGGGGGTGCAACACCTTTGCCCCGGCGCTCGCGATCTCCTGAGCCTCATCGTACTCGAGCGCACGCAACAGTCGCGCAGTCGGAACAGAGCGTGGATTGGCGCTGAACATGCCAGGGACGTCCGTCCACGTTTCGAAGCGACGTGCCTGAAGCTTCGCGGCGAAATAGGCACCCGAGGTATCGGACCCGCCGCGTCCGAGCAGAACCGTGTCGCCATGCTCATCGCTTGCGATGAACCCCTGCGATATCCAGACGGTGCCGGCCTGCGACCAGCGTCCCTGCAACTCGAGATCTGGTTCGAAAGCGCAGGTCGCCGACAGATAGCTGGCGCGGACAGTCGCATTCTTGCGCTGCTCAGCTTTGAGCACAGTTCGCGCGTCGATCCATTCGACGTCCAAGCCTTGCGAAGATAGATAGGCCGCTCCGAGGCGAGTCGCCATGAGCTCGCCTTGCGCCATGACGCGTGCGCGAAGTCGTTCGCTGATCTCACCGACGAGCGCGATGCCAGATGCAATCTGCCGCAAGCGCTTGAACTGCTCTTCTAGATCCGCACCGGGAACGACACCGAGGTCGCGCGCCAGATCCCTGTGACGCAACTCGATCTGATCCATGATGGGCTGCCAGTCGCCCGACAGCGCGTGCGCAAGGAGTTGCTCGAGCCGATCCGTGATGCCCGACAGGGCCGAATGAATGACGACTGGACGCAGACCTTCAGCAAGGCGATCGCGTACGACACCCGCGATGTTTCTCCAGTTCGAGACGGAGGAAACGCTTGTGCCGCCGAACTTGAGCACCACAAACGGCGAGGCGCCGAGCGTGGAAGTAGCCATCGTCATGCAAGACCCCATTGCGAACAGTTCCGGCGCGAAAGATTTTCGGCGGGCGTGGCCGGCACGCACCGCGATCGTTGTACCGCTTGTCGTAGAATACGTCTCGGTCGATCGTCCGAGAGCAACTTAGAGTATCGAATGCCGCGCGATCGAATCCAGGTTGGCTCGAGCGTCGTCGGTGACGCGACCCTCGGCAGGCCGCATCACGGCTATCTCATTCTTCTTCGAAGTCTTTCAGTTCTTTCTGCAAGCGGCGTTCGGCGAGCACGTCTTCGAGCTTGCTCCAAGCCGCCTTACCTTTCTTGGCCGCCGCCGAGGCGCTGGGTCGGGATCGCCGCCCAGTTTCGATGAACCGATCGTAGTTCTGATCCTCGTCGCTTTCGGCGACGAACTCATCATCGAGATCGAAGTGATCGTCGTCTCTCTCCACCTTGTGCTCCTACCACCCTAGGAAACCATTACGGGGATACCCATCCGGGCCCGAAACTCGTCTTCGGGCACCAGCCCGCTTCAGCTATGGCGCAACCGCGGGTCCTAACTACAAGACCCGCAACCTCGCCTAAAAAATCCAGTCGAATCAATAACATCCGATCAGAATGGGGCTGGAAGCCTGCGGACTATATACGATGCGCGGCCGTTTTCAATGGGGTTCGCGCAAAAGCCATTCGTAACGCTTGGACAAGCGAAAGCAGCTTTGTTCTGCGGTCGGAGCGTCTGTCCGTCATATTCAGGCGAACCCGCCTGTTTCAAGGGTGCTTTCAGGTTTCAGAAACCGAAACCGGAGCGCCTCTGCCAATGCCCAAGGCCTCTGCGGCGCTTTGCTCGGCCCGGGCGATCTCGAGCACTCCGAAGGAATTGACGAGGGCTAAGAATTCGCCGGGACGCACGTCCCCATACGTCCGGCGGAGAGGGAACGCATGCCCGCCCGTTCTCACGATGGGTCTCGAGAACCGCTGCACCATCTCGCCTTCGATGTTGGAGATGAGATTGCCAAAATGATCGATCGTGATGATCACGCCGGCGACTTGCTCGCCGGAGATGCTCGGCTCATCCACCCATGAAGGCACGATGTCGGGCGTGGGCGGTCCCAACTCCGCGACTGCGAGTCGTCCGGCGGCAATCTCTGCCGCGATGGGTGCAAAAAGGTCGCGTCCATGGAACGTGGCGCTCGGCGTTGCTAACCGCAATCGCTTGGATACGGCGTTGACATCGAGCCGATGCACGAGCGGGGACTTAGCCCGACTCACGATCGGCGCAAGTAGGCCGTTATCAGGGGCCAAGAACGCATGTCCGTCAGCCAGCACGCCGATGATGTCGCGCTTTGTCCCAACGCCCGGGTCCACGACTGCAACGTGCACCGATCCGCTCGGGAAGTAGGCATATGCAAGAGAGAGCCAAAACCCAGCTTCTGCGGGCCAATACACCGGGACCTCATGCGTGACATCGATGATCCGAGCTTCCGGCAAGTGCGCCAGGATGCGGCCTTTCATCGTTGCAACGAAGGGTCCCTGATGACCGAAGTCCGTCGTGATCGTGATGACGCGGCATGGCGTAAACATGGGTAACAAGTGATTGAGGGGATGTAGGTGAGGATGTCGGCACTGGGGGCGGATTTAATGGAGCTCACTAGCGAGAAGACGTAAGCGGTGGCTCTCCCTCTTCGCTCTGCCCTTCGTCATCTGCGTCATTCTCATCACGTTCATCATCTGCGCCGCTCGGCGCTTGCGGCGACCCGAGCCAGCCGCCAGTGAAGCCCGCAAGCTCGAGCCCGCGGCGAATGTGAGGATTGCGTTTCATGATGGTCCAGATGAGCCCGCTGCGATAGTTCTCGATCATAGCGACGATCGGCCCTTGATCGATGGCCAAATAATCGGTCGCCACCCAGCCCAGGTTCTCGACGATCTGACCGTGCCGGAGCGGCACGTCGGTAAACGTAAAGCTCGGATTGATAGCATCGAGAAAGCCATAGCGTTGATACAAGTGCTGGCCGTAGCGAGCGCGAAATGCACGGATAGTCGGTATCACGATTTCCGGCGCAAATGCGATGGAACCGACGGCAGCCGTTGGCGCAATCGTGCCGTCATCCACGACCTGCGGTGCGGCTGTTCCTCGTGCCATGTAGGTGAAGAAGCCGCGCTCCTCATTGTGGAAGGCCTGCACGATGTTCGCAGGTCCATCGCACGCGGTGAGGCCCCAGATCTCGCTGTCGTAGCCCCGCCAACGCATCGGATTGCGGCGCGCGTATTCGCGCTGCGCATACGCGGCGCGACGGCTGTTCTCGAAGTAGTCGATTCCCTTCTCGCGCATGAAGGCATCTTGGATCCCGCGGAAATCGATCCATACGTGCGAGTACTGATGTCCAAACATTGGACCGAACGCGAGAAACTCCTGTCCGCTGAACGTTCCCCACGTCTCATCGTACGTGCTCATCCACTCGTTCCATGTGGAAGGATCGATCGGGTGCGTAGGCGAGCCGAGCGCCAAGATATACATCAGCATGGCTTCGTTATAGCCGGTCCAATTAAATGGGATGAATCCGCTCTCCGGCCGCCAGCCTAACGAGAGCGTCTTGCCTCCGTTCATGGCCCACGCCCAATCGACACGTTCGTAAATCTCTTGTGCCAGCCGCCGAATCTCGCGTTCCGAACGAGTTTCGGTATTGAAGTAGGTCTGCGCGAGCAGTACGCCTCCCAGCAGCAATGCTGTATCGACGGTGGAGAGCTCGTTCGTTTCGAAGCGCCTGCCGTCGTTCATGTGTAGGAAGTGGTAGTAGAAGCCTTTGAAACCTGCAGTCCCTTCTTCTTCCGGACCTTGTGGAAGCCGGGCAAGAAATCGCAGGGTTCGCAACGTGCGCAGTCTTGCCTGCGCGCGCGAGACATAGCCGCGCTCCACGCCCACGACGTACGCCGTCAGCGCAAAGCCCACTCCTGCGATGCTCGCGAAGGAAGGCGATGGGAAACGATCGGGCACGAGCCCATTGGTCCGATTCGCCGTCTGCCAGAAATACCGGAATGTCCGACGTTGCAGATTGTTGACGACGGGATCGCCGTCGCGCTCGGGGTCGTAGACGCGCGATCCCTGCACGACAATGCCTTGCGGTTGCGACTCCGCGGCGCTAGCGATCGAGCCGGAGAGCGTCAGCAGAGTCGCCAGTAATGTTCTAGCCAGAACTCGGAATGGCGTTCGGATCGAGGTGTTTGCGTGAGCGAGGCGCGGCGTGCCCAATGTGGGCGCTTTTTCTTCCGCGTCTTGTCGAGAGCGCAGCCGAGACCACGCTCTTCGCAAGCGGCGCTGGGAAACGGGAGCGATCGCGTGTATCACTATGGCATCGACGCGCAGGCGTGATCGTGCCCTACTCGCTTTCATCTCGCTCGATTCGTTGGATCATACTCACCCCCCGTCGTTCAGCCGAACGTTCCATGCCAGTTTAAACGCCTGTATCGGCTCATAGCACGTATTCGGGAGTCGCCATCCTCCGCAGCCCTTTCGACCGTGTAAGGCTTGGCAGGCGATCATCACTAGAGCTCCGTTGAAGGAGTTTCCAGCAGTACACGAACCCGTGCCGTCGAGCACGGAGAGATCATCGGTACTGGGAAGCAGGTCCGCTGCGAGGCGTCAGGTCGCGCCGATCGGCTTGGATAACTCGGCCCCGGCCGGTAGTTCGCTCTGCTCACGAGTGTCGTCGGCGCGAGTCAACTGCACTTTCACGCAATTTCGCCCTGCTCGTTTCGCTTCGTAGAGTGCCGCGTCTGCGCGCTGGAGCATCGTGCTCGCCGTGTCACCCTCAATTGAAACGGTGAGCCCCGTGCTGACGGTGATAGGCCGATCGCTCAACCAACGTCGTGTGTCGATCTTCGTGACCTGAAGTCGGAAGCGTTCGGCAAGCTCGCGCGCACCCTCGAGGCCGCGTCCCGGGAGCACGACAACGAATTCCTCACCACCGAGTCGACCGAGGAAGGCCGGCTCGCGCACCTCGTCACGCAGACACGTTGCAACGAGCTTGAGCGCTTCGTCGCCCTCCGGGTGACCGAAGCGGTCATTGATCTGCTTGAAGTGGTCGATATCGATGATCAGCATCGCGCACGTAGTGCGTTCCTCGCGCAGCAGCGGATCGAGCTTGCGCAACACGGCACGACGATTGGGCACACCCGTCAGCTCGTCCGTGAGTGCAAGACGACGCATACGGCGGGTTGTCCTCCACAGGTGCACCGCGAGCGCGGCAAGTACGAAGGCGAGCACTGCCGTCAGCACGATGACGGCACGCTCCAGCGAGCGTGCACGACGTTCGTGCGCAAGCGCATTCTGATTGGCTTCATTCTCTCGCACTAAAAGCTCGTTCTCTTTCTCCTTCGCGGCGGTATCGAACTCCACTTTCAGGGTGGCGAATCGTTGGTCGATCTGATTCTGCAGCAGCCGCTCTGCCGTGCTTTTCGATTTCGCCAGCTGCGTGTACGCGGCATTCCACTGCCCAAGGTCCGCATGGACCGCGGCCAACGCCGCATACGTTTCCCGCAGCTCATGCAAGGAATCGGCCGCCTCGAATACGCTCAAGGCCTGCTGAAGAGCGGCGGCGGCGTCAGTCAGCTTCCGCAGCTTGTGAAGCGCAACGCCGCGCGCGAGCTGAATCTGAGCGAGCAGCCGCGCATCTGGCGTTGCGCTCTGCAGCGTCTCGGCCTGCGCCAAGATCTGTAGTGCCTGATCAGGATTGTTTCGCGCGTTTGCAACAGCAGCGAGTCCGCGCAGCGCATACGCTTCTCCACGCGTATAGGCTAATTCACGACTAATTTCCACCGACTCGCTGAAGGCGGCCTGTGCTTGCGGCCACTCCTCCAGGTTCTCATGTGCTCGCCCGAGATTGTGCAGCGTGACGGCTTGCTCGCGCCGTAGCGCGGCTGTGCGTTGTTCCTTGAGGGCGCGGCTGTACATGTTGCGGGCTTGAGCGAAGTCGCCCATGCGGTTGTAGAGGATCGCGATTCCGTTCAGCGCCGTAAGCGCTTGGTGCGGCAGTTCGATCTGTTCGAAAATCGCCTCGGCACGCTTGAGATCTGAAAGACCGGCAGCGTACTGCCCCTGCAAACCCTGCAAGTAGCCCCGCGAGTACAATGCATTTGCGAGCATCTCTGCATCGTCCGCCTCGGTCGCAACCGAGACGGCCTCCTCGTAGAACTGACGAGCGGCCGTGTTATCGCCCGAGGTTTCGGTGATCGTGCCGTGACAATCCAAGACACCGGCCCGTAACCCTTTGCGTTCAGCCTGCGGTAGCAGCGCGGTGGCGCGGGCGATCTGCTCCTCCGCCGCCCCTCGATCTCGCTCGGAGAAGTAATCGCACAAGATCAAACGCGCTCGAATCTCGAGATCGGGATGCGGGGCGCCTGCGAGCACCTCGAGGGCCTCCTGCGCATTGCGCCGGCTCGCGTCTGGGTCGATGCGCACGGCTTTCGCGGCGCGGTCTACAAGCGCTTCTGCCGGATGCGGTTCGGCAGCCCGTGAAACGTCGAGAAACAGTCCTAGGAGTGTGAAGACGAGGAGCGGTCCCGCTGCTACCTGCGTTCGTTTCGAATGTGACACGAGGATATCGGGGTAGTCGGTGGGCTCGTCGGGTGTCAGGACTGTGCGCGATGGTAACGTGAGCGCCTAGGAAGGTCACGGACACGCAATTCTCTGCGAACGCAGCAATCTCGTCGCCTACTAAATGGGATATGCGCAATACTTCCAGCGCGCTCTTGCCGCAAAGTTGCAACGAGGGGGCCACACCTTTAGGATCGCCGCCCTAGTCGGGACGTGGCGCAGCCTGGTAGCGCACTTGCATGGGGTGCAAGGGGTCGCGAGTTCGAATCTCGCCGTCCCGACCAATCTTTCTTTCTTGCTACTTCTTTCTTTGGATTGGCAAAGAAAGAAGTAGTAACACCAGGGAGCGCGTCCGCGCACCCTCGCAGTCCACGACTCCCAGTCCGCTGCTGCCCTTACCCTCTCGGCGGACTCAACCGGCTTTTGATTGGAAAAGAAAAGGTGGATGGAATCAGGGAGCGCGTCCGCGCACCTCCGCATTCCACGACGGCCGATCCGCTGCTGCGCTACGCTTTGAAAGGACCGATCCGGCTTTGATCGGAAAAGAAGCGCTTCTATGTCGGAATACATTCCGACCTACAGGGAAGCGGCCAACCGGCGATGCCAGCCGCCCTACCGCCTCAGAATCCGCAAAATCTCCTCGAGCTCGATCCGAATCTGCCGCACAACCTGCTGCGCCTGCGTGAGATCGTCGCGAGCATCCTCTCCCTGAAGCCGATTGCGGGCACCGCCGATCGTGAAGCCCTGCTCGTAGAGCAACGTTCTGATCTGGCGAATGACCAGAACGTCCTGACGCTGGTAGTAGCGCCGATTGCCGCGCCGCTTGACGGGCTTCAACTGCGGAAATTCTTGCTCCCAGTAGCGAAGCACGTGCGGCTTCACGCCGCACAGGTCGCTGACTTCACCGATCGTGAAGTAGCGCTTGCCAGGAATCGGCGGTAGTTCGCTGTTATTGCCTGGTTCCAGCATACGCTTCGACTCGCGCCTTCAGTTTCTGTCCAGGTCTGAACGTCACCACACGGCGTGCACTGATCGGAATCTCTTCGCCCGTTTTCGGATTGCGGCCCGGGCGCTGATTCTTATCGCGAAGATCGAAGTTGCCGAAGCCGGAGAGCTTCACCTGCTCGCCCGTCGATAACGACGCGCGCAGTTCTTCGAAAAACAGATCCACCAACTCTCGCGCTTCGCGTTTGTTGAGCCCGAGCTGGTCGAATAGGGCTTCTGCAATCTCGGCTTTGGTCAGTGCCATTGCTTATTTGTCTCGGATCGTGGCATTGAGCTCACGGCGCAGGCTCTCGATGATCTGCGCCACGACGGCATCAGCTTCGCTGTCCGTCAACGTTCGGGAAGTATCCTGTAAATTGAGTCCTAAGGCTATGCTCTTCTTGCCTTTCTCGATCTGTCGCCCGCTGTAGACAGAAAGCACGTCGAGCGCCTTGAGCAAGTGTCCGGCGCTCGAACGTATGACCGCCTTCACCGCGTCGGACGAGACCCCTTCATCGACGATCGGTGCAATATCCCGGCGAATGGCTGGGTATTTGGAAATCTCCGCGTACTCAGGAATGAGTGCCGCAAGTCCTGCTTCCGTTTCCAGCTCGAATAGAACCGCCGGATATGTCAAATCGAGCCGTTGTACATGCCGCGGATGAAGCGCGCCAATCCAACCTACGGGCCGCTCGCCGCGAAGAATGCGGGCGCACTGACCGGGATGGAGTGTGGGATGCTCGTCTCGAACGAAGGAAAACTCATGTGACGCGCTCGTCAACGTGAGCAGTGCTTCCACGTCCGCCTTCACATCGAAGAAGTCGACGGGCACGGACTCCGCGTCCCACTGTTCTGGGAGTCGTGCACCGGCAGCGAGTCCTGCGATCACTTCCGTTTCAGCGCCTGTCGCGGTCGCATATCGCCGGCCGATCTCGAACAGACGAACGCGCGGCTGTTGTCGCCGCTGATTCTCTCGTAGTGCGTGAATCAGACCTGGCCACAGCGATACACGCATCGCACCAAGCTCCGCGGAGATCGGATTCTTGAGCGCAAGGCCTGCTTCTGCACATAGTTCCGCTTGCGTCGCTGCTTCCGTGAACGTGTAGGTGATGGCTTCTTGATATCCGCGATCGACCAGCGTGTCCGCGGCACGCTCGTTGCGCACGCGCGTTTCCGTTATCGTCGCCGACACCTCGACCATCGCAGCTTCGATTTCGGGAATGGTGTCGTAGCCATATTGCCGTGCGACTTCTTCGATCAAATCCTCTTCGATCCGGATGTCGAATCGCCATGAAGGAGGCGCAACGCGCCACTCGTTTGCAGCGGGAGCACCCGACAGTTTCATGCCCAGGCGACTGAGAGACTCGGCCACGAAGTCCGCCGGTATCTGTGTGCCGAGCACACGCTCGACGCGAGAATGACGCAGACGGATAGGTTCTCTGGTTGCAATCGCGCCTTGTCGAACGACTTGTAATGGCCCCGCTTGCCCACCCGCACACTCGATCAGAAGCTGAGTGGCGCGCTCGCTCGCGCGTTCCTGGAGCTCGGGATCGACACCTCGCTCGAAGCGTTGTGAGGCATCGGTGATGAGGCCATAGCGTCGCCCGCGGCCGGCGACGGAATCGGGATCGAAGTAAGCCACTTCTAGAAACACATCGGTCGTTGCGGAGCTGATGCCCGAATCTTCGCCGCCCATGACGCCTGCCATGCCCAGCAACGTTTGCTCGTCTGCGATCATGAGGACATCAGGCGTCAGCTCGATCGTTTGCCCATCGAGCAGCTTCAACGTTTCACCCGCCTGCGCGTAGCGCACCACGACTGCGCCCCGGAGCGTGCGCAAATCGTAGGCGTGCATCGGCTGGCCAAGCTCGAGCATGACGTAGTTCGTGACATCGACGACTGCGCTGATGGGACGGACACCCGCGCGACGCAAACGCTCCTGCATCCAGAATGGCGAGCTTGCGTTGCCATTCACCCCTCTAATCACTCGCCCGACGAACTTCGGACATCCCGCGCCTGCATCCAAACGAACGGGAAACGTGTCACGAATGGTTGGCTCGACGTGTACGTTCGCCGGATCACGAAGCGCCTTCTTCTCGAGCGCCGCTGCTTCGCGCGCGACACCTAACACGCTCATGCAGTCGCCGCGATTGGGCGTGAGATTGACCTCGAAGATCGTGTCGCTCAGCGCCAGCGCCTCGACGAGCGATGCACCGGTGCGCACGCTCGCGGGCAAGTCATAGAGCCCGCTCGTGTCTTCGGCGAGTGCGAGCTCCTTGGCCGAGCACAACATGCCAAACGATTCTACGCCACGTAGCTTCGCCTTCTTGATCTCGGTTCCGTTCGGCAGCACGGCGCCGATCTTCGCGAGCGGCGCTTTCATCCCGACGCGCACGTTCGGTGCGCCGCAGACGATCTGCAGTTGCTCGCTACCATCTGAAACGCGGCAGACGTTCAGTTTCTCGGCATCGGGATGCTTCTCGACAGCGAGCACTTCGCCGACGACGACACCTTTCAGATCAGGGCCGGCACGATGAATGCCTTCGATCTCGAGCCCTGCCATTGTGAGCGCGTGCGCAAACGCGGACACATCGCCATCGAGATCGACCCATTCGCGAAGCCAGTCGAGGCTAATCTTCATGCGAACTGCCTCAAGAAGCGCAGGTCGTTCTCGAAGTACATGCGAATGTCGTTCACGTTGTAGCGAAGCATCGTCAGGCGATCGATGCCCATGCCGAACGCGTAACCTGTGTAGCGTTCGGTATCGATATTCACTGCGCGCAGGACGTTCGGATGCACGACTCCGCAGCCTGCCACCTCGACCCATCCCGTGTTCTTACACACTCGGCAGCCGGAGCCCCCGCAGGAAACGCACGAAATGTCGACCTCAGCCGAAGGCTCTGTAAACGGAAAGTAAGAAGGACGCAGCCGCATCTTCACATCCTTCTCGAACAGCGCCTTCATGAAGCTATGCAGGATCGCTTTGAGATTAGCGAACGAGATGCCCTCGTCCACCACGAGTCCTTCGACTTGGTGGAACATCGGCGTATGCGTCACATCGGAGTCGTTACGATACACGCGGCCCGGGACGATCACGCGCACCGGTGGCTTCTGATGTTTCATCACTCGCACTTGCACTGGAGATGTGTGAGTACGAAGCAGCCTTCCATCCGGGAAGTAGAACGTGTCGTGCATTGCGCGCGCAGGATGATTCGAGGGAATGTTGAGCGCCTCGAAGTTGTGCCAGTCATCCTCGATTTCAGGTCCATCTGCGATCTGAAATCCAGCGCTCTTGAAAATCTGCTCGATGCGACGTCGCACTCGGGTGACGGGATGCAAACCGCCGATCCGTTGCCCGCGACCAGGTAACGTGACATCGAGCGTGTCGCTTGCGAGTTGTTGCTCGAGCGCTTGCGCTTCGAGCGCAGCCCGTTTCGAATCAATCGCCGCGATCAAGCGATCCTTTGCGTCATTGATCTTTGCGCCCGCCGTGCGCCGCGCCTCGGGGTCCATTCCGCCGAGCGATTTCAGCAGCGCCGTGATCTCGCCTTTCTTGCCGAGCAAGCGAACTCGAATCAGTTCGAGCTGTTCGATGCTCGCACTTTGAGCGATCTCAGTGCCGGCACTCGCAACGACGGTAGAAAGATCTGCAGCAGTTTCAGTCATACGAACAAGTGTACGCGATCAGTTCTCGATAGCCACCGGACACGGATGCTTCAAACTTACGCAGAGAACGGCCAAGAAAAAGGGCGCCAATGAACGGCGCCCTTTCTGTCAGCCAGATGCCAGTGGCCAGTGGCCAGTTGGCCGGCGGAGCTACGCCGCTTTCTTGAGCAGGCTGTCTCGCGCCTTTTGTGCCAGAACGCCGAACGCCGCCGGATCATGCAGCGCGAGGTCCGCGAGAACCTTACGATCGATCGAAAGCCCTGCGGCGTTCAACCCTGCAATCAGCTTGCTGTACGACAAGCCGTGAACGCGCGCTTCGGCGTTGATGCGTGTGATCCATAGCGCACGCATGTTGCGCTTGTTCGTCTTGCGATCGCGATAGGCATATTGGCCGGCCTTGATGACGGCCTGCTTCGCTGCACGGAAAACCTTACGGCGGGCGTTGTAGTAGCCCTTCGCCTTCTTGAGGATCTTCTTGTGACGGGCGCCAGCAATGACGCCTCTCTTAACGCGTGCCATGTCTCACTCCTTACTTCGCATGCGGCAGCAGCTGCTCGAGCCGCACCAGATCTTGTTTCGCGACCATGCTGGGTGAGCGCAGCTGACGCTTACGCTTGCTCGGCTTCTTGGTCAGGATGTGACGACGATGGGATTGGGTTCGCTTGAACCCTTTGGCAGTCTTGCGAAAACGCTTCGCCGCTGCCCTGTTGGTCTTCAACTTAGGCAT
>JAEZFW010000033.1 GCA_023417315.1 Pseudomonadota bacterium | reverse complement strand
CCGTAGCCCGTAGCCCGTAGCCCGTAGCCCGTAGCCCGTAAACCGTAAAGATGTCGATCTCACTCACGCCCGCTGCAGCTGATCGCGTTCGAACCTTCCTCGGTCGACGAGGGCATGGTCTGGGCCTGCGCCTCGGAGTCAAGAAGACCGGGTGCTCAGGCTTCGCGTATGTCGTGAACTATGCCGACGAAGTCGGCTCGAACGATCTGGTGTTCGAGGATCAAGGGGTCAAGGTCATCATCGATCGCGAGAGCCTCGGCTTTCTCGATGGGACGCAGATCGACTTCGTGAAGCAAGGGTTGAACGAAGCATTTCGTTTCCGCAATCCGAATGTGAAGGGCGAATGCGGCTGCGGCGAAAGCTTCACGGTGTGAAGCTGCTGTAGGCCTGAACGTCAGCCCTAACTCCTCGATCCTCCTCGTTTTCTTGCCGCTCCTAGGCGCGGCGGGTAGACTGCGCCCGCGCAAAACAGGCCCGCGGCGGACAGCTTTTTCGGCGGCGAAGGGGCATGCCGAAGTTCTTGCGAAGTGTGGCCTAACTCATTGATATTAAGCATTTAAACTTGACTGACAGCGGAGAAATCGGCGCGGCGTCGCAGCGCGAAACGTGCTCCAAGCCAGTCTCTACGGATCCATTTCCATATCGAGGTCGACGATTCCATGGCGCTAGAACGCACTCTTTCCATTGTTAAGCCCGACGGCGTGCAGAAGAACCTGATCGGCGAGGTGTACCGTCGCTTCGAGCAAGGCGGGCTGCGCATCGTCGCTGCGCGCATGATGCACCTGACGCAGCCGCAGGCCGAAGGGTTCTACGCCGTGCATCGCGAGCGCCCATTCTTCAAAGATCTCGTGAAGTACATGATCTCAGGGCCGGTCATGGTGCAGGTGCTCGAAGGCGAGAACGCAGTTGCCAAGAACCGTGAGCTCATGGGTGCCACCGATCCGAAGAAGGCCGACAAAGGTACGATTCGCGCGGACCTCGCGGCGAGCATCGAAGAGAACGTCGTGCACGGCTCCGATAGCGTCGAGAACGCGAAAAACGAAATCGCGTACTTCTTCGCCGCTGCAGATCTCTGCCCCCGGACGCGGTAAGAGATGACAGGGGTCGGGAGATTAATATCTGACTCCCGACTCCGACTCAGCCATGACGTCTGCCCAACCCAAAACGAACCTGCTCGGCCTCACACGCGCCGAGCTGGCCTCGTTCGTCGAGCAGATGGGCGAGAAACCATTTCGTGCGCGACAGCTCATGAAGTGGCTGTACAAGCGCAATGTGAGCGACTTCGAGGAGATGACCGATCTTGCGAAGTCGTTTCGCGCGAAGCTCAAAGAGCTCGCCGAAGTCAGGGTCCCCGAGATCAAGCTCACGCAAGTATCCACGGATGGCACGCGCAAGTGGCTTTTGGCAATGGATGCGGTGAACGGCGGACGGCGGACTGCGGACGGTGAGGAAGCGCGGAGCGCCTCCGAGCTACAGCCTACAGCCCACAGCCTACAGCTAGGTTCCCAAGCCATCGAGATGGTGTTCATCCCCGAGCCTGATCGCGGCACGCTGTGCATCTCGAGCCAAGTCGGCTGTGCGATGGATTGTTCGTTCTGCTCGACTGCTCAGCAGGGATTCAATCGCAATCTCTCCGCCGCGGAGATCGTAGGCCAGGTCTGGCTCGCGAACCGAGAGCTCGGGTTTCAGCCAGGCGGTGATCGTGTCATCACGAATGTGGTGTTCATGGGCATGGGCGAGCCGCTCGCGAACTATCGCAATGTCGTGCCGGCGGCCGAGATCCTCATGGATGATCTCGGTTTCGACATTTCACGACGCAGGGTGACGGTGAGCACGTCCGGCTTAGTGCCGCAGATGCGCCGTCTGGCGGACGAAACGAACTGCGCACTTGCAGTGTCGCTGCATGCGCCCAACGATCGATTGCGCGATGAGCTCGTTCCGATCAATCGCAAGCATCCGATCGCCGAGCTGCTCGATGCGTGTTGGCACTATGTCGAGAAGCAAAATGCACGCAGCATCACGTTCGAATACGTGATGCTCGACGGCGTGAACGACAAGCCCGAGCACGCACATGAGCTCGTGCGTTTGTTGAAGGGCCGTCCGGCGAAGCTCAATTTGATTCCGTTCAATCCATTTCCGAATACCTGCTACCGGCGTTCCGCAGTAGCTGCAATCGAGCGTTTTCGCGATATCTTGAATGCCAATGGCATCATCGCGACCACGCGCCGGACCCGCGGCGACGACATCGACGCGGCTTGCGGTCAGCTCGTCGGAAGGGTGAACGATCGAACGACGGTACGTCTCGGAGCCAAACTCATCGGAGTGGCGGTGCAATCGTGAAACGAATAACAATCATCTGCTTTTGTGCCTTCACGATCGGGCTTGCGGGATGCACGACGAGCTCGACCAACTCGTCTCCGTCCGATCCGCAAAGAGCTTCGCAGATCAATTTGGATCTGGCAGTCGATTACCTCCGAAAAGGAAATCTCGCGCAGGCGAAGGAAAAGCTCGACCGCGCGCTCGAACAGAACCCGCGCAATGCAGGCGCGCACTCCGTCGCCGGCATGCTCTATAACCGCCTCGGCGACACCAACAAGGCCGACTCGCACTATCAGCGCGCCGTGTCGCTCGATCCCGAGAACTCGGAGTACAAGAACAACTACGCCGTCTATCTCTGCCAACACAATCGGTTCGAGCGTGGCGAGAAGCTGGCGCTGCAGGCTGCGGGCGATCTGTTGTACAAGACTCGGGAGGTGGGTTTCCTGAATGCGGGCACCTGCGCTCGTAATGGCGGCAACATCAAGCGCGCCGAGGAGCATCTGCGCGCGGCGGTGAAGCTGCGGCCTCGTTTCGGCGAAGCGTTGTACCAACTTGCGGAGATCGAGTACCAACAGAAGAACTACATGTCGGCTCGCGGTTTCCTGGAACGTTACATGGAAGTAGGGCGCACCACGCCCGCCTCGTTGTGGCTGGGCGTGCGCGTCGAGCGTGGTCTCGGGAACACAGCAGTTGCTCAGCACTATGCTAATCGCCTGAAGACCGAGTATCCCCACGCGAATCAGACCAAAGAGCTCGTCGAATCCGAACGGAATCCGGGATGAACGAGGGCGCGAGGGCAGAACCGACCGCGCGCGAAGCGGACACGCCTGGTGAGCTGCTGAAGCGCGAGCGCGAGCGCGCCTGTCTTACCGTGCAGCAAGCGGCGGAAGATTTGCACCTGGATCCGTGGATCATCGAAGCAATCGAGTCGAACCGCTTCCTTGCTCTCGGAGCGCCGGTCTACGCGCGCGGGCATCTGCGCAAGTACGCGACACGTCTAGGTGTTCCCGCCGACGACATTTTGGCGCGATACGAAAGTGTCCAGGATCGGCCGCATGAGACAGATCCGATTCCAACGGCAGTGGCGGCGCCGGTTCGTCAGCCGCGCAAATCGCGGAAGAAGCCTGCGTTGGCCGTGCTTGCCGTGCTTGTGCTCGGCGCGCTCGCATACCTTGCAGTCGAGATTTTTTTTGAATCTCCCGGGCCGTCGTCGCAAGAGAACACGAGCGCGACCGTGCCGCCAGTCGTCGAGCCGGTGCAAGCGCCGTCCGCACCTGCCGAGTCATCGCCGCGTCCGCAGCTGACCGAAGCGCCGGCCGAAGTTCAGTCGGCTCAGAACGAGAATGCGGCTCCCGCCGCTGCGTTAGAGCAAGCCGCTGCCTTAAGAACCGAAGCAAGCGCATCGAGCGCAGCGGCGCCGGTTGCATCATCGGATGCGCCCACGGTTCGTGTACGCCTCGAGTTCACCGATGAATCCTGGGCGGAGGTGTATGACGCGAATGGCACGCGCTTGTTCTTCGGCATGGGGACGCCGCAACGCGTGCGTACGCTCGCAGGTACTCCGCCGCTCCAAGTGACCCTGGGCGCGGCCTCTGCAGTGAACCTGCAGGTGAACGGGGAGTCGACCGTGATCCCGCGTCGCGAAGGACGAGAATTCGCGCGATTCACGATCGATGCGAACGGCAATCTGCGATGATGCGCGCCCTCTAGAGAGACACTGTAGACAGGATTCGAGTTGGATACGCCTGCCCCACAACAGATTCAGCCCCCGCGCGGCATGAACGACGTATTGCCAAGCGAGATTGCCGCCTGGCAGCGACTCGAGAGCATCGCGCGCGAGCTGTTTGCTGCATACGGCTATCGCGAGATCAGAGTGCCCGTGGTCGAGCACACCGCGTTGTTCAAGCGCTCGATCGGCGAGTTCACAGATATCGTGCAGAAGGAAATGTTCACCTTCCTCGACCCGGGCGGCGATTCGCTGACGCTGCGGCCTGAAGCCACGGCCGGCATTGTGCGCGCGATGATCACGAACGGGCTCTTGCACAATCAGAAGCAGCGCGTCTGGTGTGCAGGGCCGATGTTTCGTCACGAAAAGCCGCAACGCGGGCGATTCCGGCAGTTCCATCAGCTCGATGTCGAGGCCTTCGGCTATCCCGGGCCGGATATCGATGCTGAGCTCATCATGCTGAGCGCGCGCTTGCTGCGTTCTTTAGGGTTGCAGCGTGTCGAGCTGAACTTGAACTCGCTGGGGACTCCGGAGTCGCGACGCGCTTATCGCGATCAGCTCGTCAGCTACTTCAGTGCTCACAAGGCCAAGCTCGATGCGGATAGCTTGAAGCGGCTCGAGGGCAATCCACTGCGTATCCTCGACAGCAAGAACCCGGATCTGCAGGAGTTGATCGCCGCGGCGCCCGTCCTGACCGAATATCTCGACGAGCCCTCGCGCCAGCACTTCGACGGACTCTGTCGACATCTGGATGCAGTGAATATTCGCTACGTCGTGAACCCGCGGCTCGTGCGCGGGCTCGATTACTACACGCATACGGTGTTCGAGTGGGTCACAAACGAACTCGGCTCGCAGGGCGCTGTCTGTTCTGGTGGGCGCTATGACGGCCTCGTTGCGCAGCTGGGCGGCAAGAGCACGCCAGCCATCGGTTGGGCACTCGGACAGGAGCGGCTGGTCGAGCTGCTTAAAGTTCAGCATGGCGAGCTCCCGCAAGACGCGCCGGACGTGTACTTCGTGATCGCGGGAGCTCAAGCGGAAGCGATCGGGCTTGGGCTCGCAGAGCAGCTGCGAGATCAGGTTGCTGGCGTGCGCATCGAAACGAATTGCGGCGGCGGGAGCTTCAAGTCACAGATGAAGCGAGCGGATAACAGCGGTGCGAGATTCGCCCTGGTACTCGGCGACTCCGAAGCGGAGAAGCGCGTTGTCGGCTTGAAGTCGCTGCGGGTTGAAGCTCCACAGATCGAGCTCGCATGGCAGGACATCGGATCCGAGTTGCAGAAGAGATTGGCAGCGCGCTAGCGCCTCTTACTTTCATCACGTCACTTACATCACTTACATCACTCTGCCATGGTTGACGATTACCTTTCCGATCGCGAACAGGAAGAAGCGCTGCGCAATTGGTGGCGCGAGAATTGGAGCTGGATTCTGGGCGGCGTCGTGCTCGGCCTGGCTCTGCTGGGCGGTTGGCAGTACTTCAAGTCGTACACGACCAAGCGCGCCGTCGAAGCGGCTTCGCTCTACTCGGATTTCCAAGCGCCCAACACTCCCGAGGAGAAGCGCAACGCGGCGCTCGACCGGCTCATCGCGGATTTTCCCCGCTCTCCTTATACGGTGCAGGCGCGGCTCCTGCGCGCTAAGACGCACATCGAGGCCAGTGAATTCGACCAGGCGGCGACTCTATTGCGCGCCGTCGTCGAGAGCGCGAAGGACGAGGAGCTCGTGCACATTGCGCGTCTGCGCCTCGCGCGAGTGCTCATACAACAAGGCAAGCACGATGAAGCATTGAATCTCTTGAAGCCCGAAACCGCGGGTGCCTTCGCTGCTCAAGTGCGCGAAGTGCGCGGCGATGCCTTGTTCGCGAAAGGCGATCGCGATGCGGCTCGCGCGGAGTATGCGGCAGCGCTCGCGGCGAATGCGGATGCGATGACCGATCGCACGCTGCTCGAAATGAAGTTGCAACAAACCGGCGGCACGACGGCAGCAAACCTCGAAGCTCCGCCCGCTGAAGGTCAGCCCTGATGAATGCATCGATGACAACACGCACGTGGCGCGCCGCGCTCGCGTGCGCGTGCTTTGCCGCGCTTGCCGTGATCGGCGGCTGCGGCGACAAAGACGTCGAACAACCCGCGGAGCTCGTCGACATCCAGACCACACGCAAGGTAGATCGCCTATGGAGTGTGGGCTTGGGTGGCGGCGCAGAGCACTTGCGGCTGGCGCTCCGGCCCGTGGCGGTCGACGACGCGCTCTATACGGCTTCGCACGATGGCGAGGTGGTGGCGGTTTCCGCGAAGAACGGTCGCCGCTTGTGGTCCACCAAGACCAAGTTGCCCCTATCTGCGGGGCCTGAAGTCGCGGATGGCTTCGTGATCGTCGGCTCCAGCGACGGCGATGTCGTCGCACTATCAGCCCAGGACGGCAAGGAAGTGTGGCGCCGTTCGATCGCGAGCGAAATCCTTGCACGTCCGTTGCTGGTCGGCGACGTCGTCATCGTGCGAACGGTTAATGGACGATTGGAAGCGCTGTCGCTCACTGACGGTGCGTCACGCTGGAACTTGGACGAATCAGTGCCGCGACTCACTTTGCGTGGCACGGCCCCGCCTGTGCTTGCGCGTGATCGGATCATCGCGGGATTCGACAATGGGCGTGTTCTTGCCGTGGATCCGCGCTCGGGCGAGGTCTTGTGGGACACGGTCGTCAATGCACCGAGCGGCAGAACGGAGCTCGAGCGATTGGCCGACATCGATGCTCCGGCTCGCATCTCCGGCAATGATGTTTTCGTCGTGGGCTTCCAAGGTCGCATGGCGATGCTGGCGCTCGATTCGGGACAGATCTGGTGGGCGCGCGATGCGTCGAGCTATCGCGGCTTCGCGGTCGATGATGACACCCTCTATCTCACGAACTCGGACGGCGTCGTCATGGCGATGCGCCGTGCGGACGGTGCTGTGATCTGGGAACAAGATGCTTTGCAGCGTCGTGGTCTCACCGCACCCGCAATCGACGGCGATGCGGTCGTGGTTGGCGACTTCGAGGGTTTCCTACACTGGCTGGATAAATCGACGGGCGAGTTCACGGCCCGTCACAAGACGGATGGCGAACGCATCACGAACGCGCCGGTGAGCAACGACGCAGGTGTGTTCGTGCAGACCGATTCGGGCAAGCTGTTCGCGTTCAAGAGCCGCGTCGCAGCGCCTGCGGTCGAAGAGCCGAGCGAGGCTGGCGCAGCGCAGTGATGCGCGCGTCGCCGCTCGATCCTCTCCGCAAGAATTGAACCGCCATGCTGCCGGTCATCGCACTCGTAGGTCGGCCCAATGTCGGCAAGTCGACGCTGTTCAACGTGCTGACTGGGACGCGCGATGCGCTGGTTGCGGATCTGCCGGGCCTCACTCGCGATCGTAAGTACGGCTTCGGCAAGCTCGGGCCCGTCCCCTATCTCGTCGTGGACACGGGTGGGCTCGTCGCAGGCGCGGAGGGCATCGAGGAGCTCATGGCGCGGCAGACGCTACGTGCCATCGAGGAAGCCGACCGAGTGCTGTTTCTCGTTGATGTGCGAGAGGGCCTGACGCCGTCGGATCACTTCGTCGCGCAAACGTTGCGCAAGCTCGGTAAGGACGTCACCCTCGTCGCGAACAAAGCAGAAGGGCTCGATGTCGCGACGGCTGCGTCCGACTTCTATCAGCTCGGATTGGGCGATCCTCAGGCGATCTCATCTGCGCATGGCGATGGCGTTCGTGCTTTGATGGAACACGTCCTCGCGGGCCTCGAAGCACCTGCTCCTGCGGCGCTCGAAGCGCAAGACGAGAACATTCGCGTCGCCGTGATCGGCCGGCCAAATGTAGGCAAGTCGACGTTGATCAATCGTTTGCTCGGCGAGGAGCGATTGATCGCATTCGATCAGCCGGGCACGACGCGCGATGCGGTGTTCGTACCGTTCGAGCGCGAGGGGCGCAAGTACACGCTCATCGATACCGCCGGCGTGCGCCGCCGTGCACGCGTGGAGGAGGCGATCGAGAAGTTCAGCGTGATCAAGGCGCTGCAAGCGGTCGATTCCGCGCATGTCGTCATCGGCGTGATCGACGCGCACGACACAGTCGCCGAGCAAGACGCGAGTCTGTTCGGTATGGTTGCGGAGCGCGGACGCGCGCTTCTGATCGCAGTCAATAAATGGGACGGCATTCCGTCCGATAAGCGAGATGAGATTCGCACGGGTCTCGACTTGCGATTGCCTTTTTTGGACTTTGCGCCGATTCATTTCATATCGGCCCTGCACGGCACGGGTGTCGGCGAGCTCATTCGAGCTGTCGGCGAGGCATACGACGCTTCGATGCGAGAGATGCCGACGCCTGAGCTGACGCGCGTGCTCGAGACGGCCGTTCAGCAGCACCAACCTCCGCTGGTACGCGGACGCCGCATCAAGCTGCGCTACGCGCACCAAGGCGGACGCAATCCGCCGATCATCGTCGTGCACGGCAATCAGGTCGAACACGTGCCAGATGCGTATCGACGTTACTTGAGCAACGTCTTTCGCAAGAACTTCCGCTTGGAAGGCACACCTGTGCGAGTCGAATTCCGATCGGATGAAAACCCGTTCAAGGGCAAGCGCAATCCGCTCACGCCGCGGCAGCGGCGGAGCCGGCAGCGACTCATGAGACGCGTGAAGAAGGGACGGTGAGCGCGCTCAGAGCGCTTCGATTTGTCGAAGTGCTAATCCGCCGCGTGCGGGCCTGCCGCCACAACTTGGTTTCAGGACCGGCGTGAATACTTCCCTGTAGCCTGCAAACGAGAACATCCTGTTCTCGATGCTCCTGAAACCAAGTTCTGGCGTCAGTCCCGCAAGGTGCCTCATTCGAGCTCGAGAAAAGACAAGAAGTAGCCGAAGGCGTTGCGAGTTCTGAGAGGTGAGCGCGCTCTTTGAGCGGATGGGAGGGTGCGGGTAGGCACTTGGCGCACCACCGTCGTGATGGCACGCACACAGTCAGGCGCCACCTCTTGCTGTCAGGTTGGCACGACGAGGCGCGGTTACAGAATCGTGGACTCCATGAGGAGCAAATCGTGCGGGTACCCAATAATGAGGTGTGGTAGTCGCTAGCCGAAGGACCGCCAAGTGCCTACCCGCAGCCTAGACAGCCGCTCCGGCCGGCAGGCGCGCGCGTGTGTATGGCACAAGGAGCTGAGAGCAGACGAACAGCCCTCAACAGAACGGCTTGTTCTTTCGAGCAAACTGCTGGTTCTCTCGAAGGTCCGGAAGAAAGCCCTACAATCGCGCTTTCGCTTGTCTCAGATGACGGTTCACTCCATCCTCATCGCATGGCTGCAGCACGCAAAATATTGAAGCTCGATCACCCGTTCGAAATGCGGCGGGGTGGGGCGTTGCATGATGTCGAGATCGCGTACGAAACCTGGGGCGATCTCGCGTTCTGTTATGACAATGCAATCTTGATTTTCACGGGTCTGTCGCCCTCCGCGCACGCGGCA
Organism: Pseudomonadota bacterium; assembly: GCA_023417315.1. Taxonomy (GTDB): domain Bacteria; phylum Pseudomonadota; class Gammaproteobacteria; order Steroidobacterales; family Steroidobacteraceae; genus Steroidobacter. Next base: position 115,807 of record JAEZFW010000033.1, on the reverse strand, counting down.
TCTTCAACGGAGGATCCGTCGCCAGGTTGGTGGGAGGACATGATTGGTCCGGGGCGTCCGATCGATACGCGCAAGTACTTCGTCATCTGCGTCAATTCGCTCGGCAGTCCATTCGGATCGACCTCGCCGGCGTCCATCAATCCTGCGACCGGAAGGCCTTACCGGCTCACCTTTCCCGTGCTTACGGTGGAAGATATCGCGCGTGCTGGGTACGAAGTCGCTCAGTCCCTCGGCGTGAAGCAACTTGCTGCAGTGGTTGGACCGTCGCTCGGAGGGATGACCGTGCTCGCGTATTGCGCGCTTTTCCCGAATGCCGCGCGCGCGGTCATTTCGATCTCGGCGTCGGCGCGTTCTGCGCCGTTCGCGATCGCGCTGCGTTCCCTGCAACGCGAGATGATTCGGCGCGATCCGATGTGGCAGGACGGAAACTACACCACGGATACGATGCCGGTGTCGGGCATGCGGCTTGCGCGCAAGCTTGGAATGATCACCTATCGTTCGGCGAAAGAGTGGGCGATGCGGTTCGGGCGTGAGCGCGTGAGTGCGGAGCGCAGGCCCGGCGATCCGTTCGGCATCGATTTCGAAGTCGAGTCGTATCTCGAAAATCACGCCGCTAAGTTCACCGGTCAGTTCGACCCGAATTGCTATCTCTACCTCTCTCGCGCAATGGACCTGTTCGATCTGGCTGACCACGGTGGATCGGTTGCCGAGGCGCTGCGGCGATTCGCGGTCGAGCGCGCGCTCGTGATCGGAGTCGAGACGGATCTCTTGTTTCCGATCGAACAGCAGCAAGAGCTCGCCGATGGGCTCAGTGCGGGCGGGAGCGAAGTGACGTTCGCGCGCTTTCCCTCCCTGCAGGGGCATGACTCGTTCCTCGTCGATATGGATCGCTTCAGGCCGGTGATTGCAGAGTTCTTGAACGCGCGCTAGAGCTTCCCGGAGCTAGCGACGCTTCGTGTGGGCTCTGGGCACTGGGCTAATGGCCCGAGGAGTCGAGAAGCTGTGCCTGTGTTGCGCTGCCTTTCCGCAAGTAAACTGCCCGGGGTAAGTCCGCGAGCGCGAGTTTGTTCTGCCCAGCGCCCAGCGCCTAGCAGCCCTAGTGAATCTGGTATGACCTCAAGCACAACGCCGAATCTCTCTTGGCCCGAGCGCGATGCAACCGTCGTCTGGCACGGCTTCACGCAGATGTCTTGCTACACGCAGAACCTGCCGGTCATCGTGGAGCGCGCCGAGGGTCGGGAGCTCATCGACGTCGATGGCCGCCGCTATCTCGATGCGATTTCATCGCTGTGGCTCACGACATTGGGTCATCGTGTGCCCGAGTTGGATGCCGCCGTCCGTGAGCAGCTCGATCGCATCGCGCATTCGACGTTGCTCGGCAATGGCAATCGCATCGTGATCGAGCTGGCCGAGACCCTCGCGAAGGTCGTACCGGTCGACCGCCCTCATTTCGTTTTCGCCTCTGACGGTGCGTCTGCTGTCGAGCAAGCGCTCAAGATCGCCTTTCAATACTGGACGAACGAAGGTGTGCAGGGTCGCACGACCTACCTTGCATTCGGCGACGCTTATCACGGCGATACGGTCGGTGGACTCTCGCTGGGCGGTGGCGGGTTTGGAACGGAGATTTTCGATCCGCTGCGCTTCCGCGTGTTGCGTGCTCCGTCGTTTCGGGAACCTGACGTCATCGAGCGCGCGGTGAAGCTCGTCGAGCAACATGCGAATCAGCTTGCTGCAGTGGTCGTCGAGCCGCTCGTGCAAGGTGCCGCAGGAATGCTCGTCGCCAACGCTGCGCACTTTTCCAAGCTTCAAGAGATCTGCACCAAGACCGGTGTGCTCTTGATCTGCGACGAAGTCGCCACTGGGTTTGGTCGAACGGGGACCCTGTTCGCCTCCGAGCAATGTCAGCTTCGACCGGATCTGATGTGCTTGGGCAAGGGCATCACCGGCGGTTATCTACCGATGGCGGCGACGGTTGCAAACGATCGAGTGTATCGAGCGTTCCTCGGACCGGACTTGAGCGAGAAGACGTTCTATCACGGCCACTCTTACGGCGGAAACGCTCTCGCTGCGGCAGTCGCGCTTCGCCACCTCGAGCTGTTTCAGCGCTGGAAGGTGCTCGACAACGTGCGCGCTCGCGCAGATCAACTGCGGGAGTCGCTCGCTACTCGCGTGCGCCCGATGACGGGCATTCGCGAGATCCGCCATTGCGGCCTCATGGCGGCGATCGAGCTCACGAACGGCGCAACAGAGTCGCGGCTTGCGCGCCGAACGTGTGCCGCGATGGTCCGCCGCGGTGTGCTTGCTCGATCGTTGGGCAGCAACATCATCCTGGTTCCGCCGTTGACTATCACGGCGGACGAAATCGAGCGCATCGTGGGAACGCTCGTGGCCGCGCTCCAAGAGGTCGTGAAGTGACGGACTGGGATCACTGGATTCGCGCCGAGCTCGATGCGGTTCGAGCCGCGAATCGTTGGCGCCGAACGATCGCATTCGATGGCGACGGGCCGCGAGGCCAGGTTGGCGATCGGCAAGTCATCAGCTTCGCTTCTAACGATTACCTCGGACTCGCCGGTCATACTGAAGTGCGACGAGCTGCGATCGAAGCGCTCGAACGCTGGGGCTCGGGATCCGGCGCGTCGCGGCTCGTGACCGGCACGCGCACGTTGCATCACGCGCTCGAGGAAGCCATTCGAGCATGGAAGGGCACGCAGGCAGCGCTCGTATTTCCGACCGGCTATGCCGCGAATCTGGGCGTGCTGCAGGTGTTAGGCGTCGGCGAGGCCACGATCTTCAGCGACGAGCTCAATCACGCCTCCATCATCGATGGCTGTCGTTTGGCTAAAGCCCGCAAGGTCGTCTTTCGTCACAACGATGTCGAGCATCTGCGCGAGCTCATGGCCGCTACGCAAGGGAAGAAGATCGTTGTCACGGAAGCAGTGTTCTCGATGGACGGCGACCTCGCGCCGTTCGAGCCGTTACTCGAGGTGTGCAGCGCTCAAGGTGCATTGCTCGTCGTGGATGAAGCGCACGCCGTGCTCAGCTCCAATCTGCAAAGCGACTATGCGGGTTATGTGCGGATCGGCACGCTCTCGAAGACGCTTGGCGCACTAGGCGGCTGGGTTGCGGGCACACGCCATCTCATCGATCTTCTCATCAACCGTGCGCGCACGTTCATCTTCACAACCGCGCTCACGCCGGCAGACGCGGCTTCTGGGCTCGCTGCGCTCGAGATCTATCGCAGCGAAGAAGGCGATCGTTTGCGAGCGACGCTGCGCCAGCATGTCGATGCGATTCGCGCGCAGCATCCTTCGCCGATCGTTCCCATCGTGATGGGGTCCGAGGCGGCAGCAATCGGGGCCTCCACTGCGCTGTTCGAGCGCGGGTTGTATGTTCCTGCGATTCGACCTCCGACCGTGCCCGTTGGCACGTCTCGCTTGCGAGTCGCGTTGTCCGCTGCGCATACACCAGAGATGATTCGCGCACTCAACGAAGCACTGGCGTCAATCGCGAACATGCGCGATGGAGGGACGCGGTGACGCTGAACGCGACTCGCGCGCGCATCGTCGTTGCCGGCACCGGAACAGAGGTCGGAAAGACCTGGTCCGCTGTGAAGCTGATTGAGCTCGCTCGTGCACGTGGGTTGCGTGTCGCGGCGCGCAAGCCCGCGCAATCGTACTCACGCGAAGATGCGTCCACCGATGCCGATCTGCTGGCACGCGCGAGTGGAGAGCGCCCGCACGAGGTGTGTCCCGCGCATCGTTGGTATCCCGTCCCGATGGCGCCGCCAATGGCTGCGGATGTGTTGGGCTTGCCTCGTATTCGACTCGATGCGCTACTCGCTGAGACTCAATGGCCCAGCGATATCGATCTCGCGCTGATCGAGACAGCGGGTGGATTGTGTTCGCCGATCGCGCACGATGCAGACAATCTGGCGCTGATCGAAGAACTCGCACCCACGCGAGTCCTTCTCGTCGCCGACGCCGGCCTCGGCACATTGAACTCGGTCCGTTTGTGTTTGCGCGTACTAGGAGCGACGAGCACAACCGTGTTCCTGAATCGCTACGATTCCACGAACGACCTCCATCGACGCAACGCCGAGTGGCTGCGTGCGGACGGCGTAGGTGTACACGTGGAGATTGCGACGCTCCTCAGTCGGTAGGCCTGACGTTGTCGGCGGGTCGGACTATCGTCGAGTAGGCCGCTGCTGCTGCGAGTGGGACTAACGTCGGGTTAGAGAGTCGGACGCGTCTAGCGCGGTGTCTTTTTTTGACCCGCCGTTAGGCCTACCCGCCGAGGGACGCAGGCCTACTCGCCGCTAGGCCTACCCGCCGACAACGGCAGGCTTTCTCAACTTATTCCGCCAAGAGCAGCGCTGGATCAACCATCGCGCCGTTCAACGACACACCCCAATGCAGATGCGGCCCCGTAACACGACCAGTCGCACCCACTGTGCCGAGCCGATCCCCAGTGTCCACGCGTTCGCCGGCTTTCACATCGATGCGATCGAGATGGCAGTACATCGTCACCAGCCCAGCCCCATGATCGACGAACACGGTATTGCCATTGAAGAAGAAGTCGCCGACTTCAACGACCTCGCCTGCCGCCGGCGCGAGGATCGGTGTGCCCTTCGCTGCGGCGATGTCCATGCCGGAGTGCGGATTGCGGGGCTGACCATTGAAGAAGCGTCGCGAGCCATACGAGTCCGAGCGCGTGCCGGCAACGGGCGCTGCCAGCGCGAAGGAAGGGGACGAGAGCTCAGTGAACCGCTTCAGCGCTGCTTGCGAACGCTCGCGCTCGGTTTGAATGCGCTTCAAGTCGTCCGGATTTGGCGTCACCTGACGCTCGTTCTTGATCGTGAGGTGCTGTGTCCGATAACTCTTGTCCGTCACCCGAAGAGGAATTTCTACCGAGCCTTCGCCAGTGTCCACCCTGAGCTTGTGCTGTCCTGGCGTCGTGCTCAACGGAATGCCGACGATCGCGATCCATTCGTCACCATGCTTCACGACGGCGACGCGATTGCCATTCATCGTCGCGATCGGAGCGAACGCCTCAGCCGGCAACTTCACAAGAGCAACTCCGCCCGGCACGCGGCTCTCGCGTGGCAACGCGCTCCAAGCGAGCGGTACGGCCGAGCACCACAGCGTGAGGAGGAGGGCGGCGCGAACGATCTGCTTCATCAGTCAACCTCAACTTCTCTGCTCATCATCTTCATCGAGCAATGTTAGCTGTCGATTCTGGCCCGTGGTCACCGATTCGACGCGGGCCTGGATCTCACCTTGCGCCAACCGCGCGCGGATCCGTTGCCCTACCGTCAGTGCTGTACTGGCAGTGACTACATGGCCCTTCTCATCGGTGACGATCGCATAGCCACGATCGAGCGTCGCGAGCGGGCTGAAGGCATCGAGCATGCCCGAGGCAAGGCCAAGTCGACGTTGGAAGTCGCTGATCCGCGCGCTCGCCGCCGCTCCAAGTGCGCTTTGAGCAACTGCGAGCCTGCCTTTCGCTGCCGCGACGCGCAGAGCTGGTGAGCGCTGACGCAAATGGGCTGCGAGATGCACGACCTCACTGCGATGTGTCGCGAACGAATGGCGGATCGCCCGCAACAGCCGATTCTCGAGATGATCGAGGCGCTGCGCATGCTGGCGCAGCTCGACACGTGGGTCGCGCTGTGCGAGCCGGCGCTGCAACCAAGAGAATCGTTGCGTTCGCTCGCTCAACAAGCGCCGCAATGTGCTCGCGAGCCGGCGCTGAGTGGCGGCCAAGGCGCGAGACCACTCCGCGCAGTCGGGTGCGACGAGCTCCGCCGCCCCCGAGGGGGTGGGTGCGCGAATGTCAGCGACGAAATCCGCGATCGTGAAGTCGACCTCATGGCCGATGCCACTGACGATCGGAATCGTGCACTCGTAGATTGCGCGCGCAACGACCTCCTCGTTGAACGCCCACAGATCCTCCAACGAGCCGCCGCCACGAGCGAGGATGAGCACGTCGCAATCCGCACGCGTACAGGCAAGACGAATGGCCGCGGCAATCTGGGGAGCGGCCGGCGCGCCCTGGACTTGCACCGGATAGATGAGCACCGGGATCGTACAGAATCTGCGCTTCAGCACATGCAGGATGTCACGGATCGCGGCGCCCGTCGGCGAGGTGATCACGCCGATTCGCCGGGGCAGCCTCGGCAGCACGCGCTTACGCTCGGGATTGAACAAGCCCTCGGCGGAGAGCTTCGCCTTCAGCACCTCGAACTTCCGTCGCAGCGCGCCTTCGCCGGCTTCCTCGATGTAATCGAGGATGAACTGATAGTCGCCGCGCTGTTCGTACAAGCTGACTCGGCCGCGCGCTTGGACGTGCATGCCGTCCTTAGGCGTGAATTTGGCGAGAAGATTGCGCTGCCGGAACATCGCGCAGCGAATCTGCGCGACTTCGTCCTTCAACGAGAAATACCAGTGGCCGGATGAAGGGCGGGAGAGGTTCGAGATCTCCCCCTCGATCCACAGAGCGGGCAAGCCGCGCTCGAGCAGGATTCGTGCCTCGCGATTGAGGCGCGAGGGGGTATAGACGTCTCGGGCCGGGGCTTCGGACGCGGCGGGCGGATTCGATGGGGTTGGGGAGAACAGGTCAGCCATTGCGTTTCGATTTGGCCCCCTAGAACGTGGACCTATTCAAGGATACAGCCTTGTGGGGACTGGAGAATCTTCGAGAAGACCCCACTACACGCGGGCGTTCGCGTGCCTCGCAGCGGCTCCTGCCGGGGTTTTCCCTTCGCTGGCCTCTACCCGGGCGCCCGCGTACAATGGCGCGCTTTCATCGAAATCCTGGATCCCCACCATGCGAATTCTCGAGGAAGCACTCACCTTCGACGATGTGCTCCTGGTTCCGGCGTATTCGGAGTCTCTGCCCCGCGACGCAGATTTGAGCACTCAGCTCACTCGTACCATCCGCCTGAACCTGCCGGTCATTTCCGCCGCAATGGACACCGTAACCGAAGCGCGGCTCGCCATCACGATGGCCCAGGAAGGTGGCATGGGCATCATCCACAAGAACATGAGCATCGAAGCTCAGGCGCGCGAAGTGTATCGCGTGAAGAAGTTCGAAAGCGGTGTCATTCACGACCCGATCACGATCACGCCGGATAAGACGATTCGAGAGGTTCTCGAGCTCACCCGCTCGAAGAACATCTCCGGCGTGCCGGTCGTCGTAGGAACGAAGGCAGTCGGCATCGTCACGCACCGCGACCTGCGGTTCGAGACCAAGCTCGATGCGCCAGTCTCGACCGTCATGACTCCGCAAGACCGACTCATCACCGTGCGTGAGAACGCTCCGAAGGACGAGGTGCTCGCGCTCTTGCACAAGCATCGCATCGAGAAGGTGCTCGTCGTCGACGAGAGCTTCAATCTCAAGGGAATGATCACGGTCAAAGATTTCCAGAAGGCGACGGAATTCCCACGTGCTGCGAAGGACGAGCGCGGTGCGCTCCGAGTGGGTGCGGCCGTGGGTACGGGTGCAGATACGTTGAAGCGTGTCGAAGCACTGCGCGATGCGCGCGTCGATGTCATCGTGGTCGATACGGCGCACGGCCATTCGATCAACGTGCTGCAGACGATCCGCAAGATCAAAGCCACCTGGCCCGAGCAGCAGGTGATTGGCGGCAATCTCGTTACAGCAGAAGCTGCGCGAGCGATGGTGGAAGCAGGTGCCGATGGCGTGAAGGTCGGCATCGGCCCGGGCTCGATCTGCACGACGCGTGTCGTCGCGGGTGTCGGTGTGCCGCAGATCACGGCGGTCGCGAACGTATCGGCGGCGCTCAAAGGCACGGGCGTTCCGCTCATCGCAGACGGCGGCATCCGCTTCTCGGGCGATATCGCAAAGGCCATCGTGGCCGGAGCGAATTCGGTCATGATCGGTGGCCTGTTCGCAGGAACCGAGGAATCCCCGGGCGAAGTCGAGCTCTATCAGGGTGCATCGTACAAGTCGTATCGCGGCATGGGATCGCTCGGTGCGATGGCTCAGGCGCACGGCTCGAAGGATCGCTACTTCCAAGATGCGACCGAGGAGCTGGAGAAGCTCGTTCCCGAGGGTGTCGAGGGGCGCGTGCCGTACAAAGGCTCGGTCGTCACGATCGTGCATCAGCTCGCGGGAGGACTGCGTGCTGCGATGGGTTACACGGGAAGTCGCACGATCGAGGAGATGCGCACGCGGCCCTCGTTCGTTCGCATCACCAATGCCGGCGTTCGTGAAAGTCACGTGCACGATGTGACGATCACGAAGGAAGCCCCGAACTATCGCGTGAGATAGCTCACGCCGTGACGATTGACTGTTGGCGGTTGAGGGCAGTAGAGCTCAAGGCATCTGCTCTGGCCGTCAACAGTCAACCGTCGACTGTCAACCAAACCTGAGAGGTTCCTGCTTGAACGCTCAAAGCGCCGCTGCCTCGGTCTCGGCGACCCTTCTGCATCCCCCCGATATCCACGCGCACAGAATTTTGATTCTCGATTTCGGCGCGCAATACACGCAGCTGATCGCGCGGCGCGTGCGAGAAAGCGGCGTCTATTGCGAGATCCATCCCTGGGACATGAGTAACGAGGATGTGCGTGCGTTCGGTGCGCGCGGAATCATCCTCTCTGGCGGCCCTGAGTCGGTCACCGGTCAGGCGCCGCCCGTGGCGCCGAGCATCGTCTACGAGCTCGGCGTGCCGGTGCTCGGCATCTGCTACGGCATGCAGACCATGGCGCAACAGCTCGGCGGCCGCGTCACCGCCGGTACGCACCGCGAGTTCGGCTATGCGCGCGTGACCTCATCTGCGCCGTGCCGCTTGTTCGAAGGTCTCGCCGATCACACGGACGAGCAGGGCCGCGCCTCATTCGATGTCTGGATGAGCCACGGCGATCGTGTCGATCAGCTGCCACCCGGCTTCGTCGCAGTTGCATTCACGAGCTCGGTGCCGCTTGCCGCAATGGCAGATGAATCTCGTCATTTCTACGCAGTGCAATTTCATCCCGAAGTCACGCATACGTTGAAAGGCACGCAGATGCTCGAGCGCTTCGTGCGCGAGATCTGCGGCTGTGAAGCGCGATGGGAGCCTGGCAACATCATCGCGGATTCCATCGCACGGGTTCGCGAGCAAGTCGGCCACGATCGCGTGCTCCTAGGGCTCTCCGGCGGCGTCGATTCATCGGTGCTCGGCGCATTGTTGCACCGAGCGATCGGGGATCAGCTCACGTGCGTGTTCGTCGATCACGGCTTGCTGCGTCAGAGCGAGGGCGACCAAGTCATGGAGACGTTCGCGAAGCACATGGGCGTACGCGTCATTCGCGTCAATGCCGAGGATCGTTTCCTCGCGGCGCTGAAAGGTGAGGTCGATCCTGAGCGCAAACGAAAGATCATCGGGCGCTTGTTCGTCGAGGTGTTCGAGGAAGAGTCCTCTAAATTGCAGGGCATCAAGTGGCTCGCACAGGGGACGATTTACCCGGACGTGATCGAGTCCGCGGGCTCCAAGACCGGAAAGGCGCACGTCATCAAGAGTCACCACAACGTGGGTGGGCTTCCCGAGAAAATGAATTTGAAGCTGCTCGAGCCGTTGCGCGAGCTCTTCAAGGACGAGGTACGCAAGCTTGGTGTCGAGCTCGGCTTACCGCGCGAAATGGTGTATCGCCATCCATTCCCGGGTCCGGGCTTGAGCGTACGCATTCTCGGGGAAGTGACGAAGCAGTATGCGGACCTGCTGCGCAAGGCTGACGCCATCTACATCGAGGAACTGCGCAAGCACGATTTGTACGACCGCACCAGCCAGGCGTTCGCGGTGTTCTTGCCTGTGCGCTCCGTCGCCGTCATGGGGGACGGTCGCCGTTATGACTATGTCATCGCACTGCGAGCGGTCGAAACGATCGACTTCATGACCGCGCACTGGTCGCGTCTACCGTACGAGTTCCTCGATCTCGTCGCACGCCGCATCACGAACGAAGTCCACGGTATCTCGCGAGTCGTCTACGACATCTCGGGCAAGCCGCCAGCGACGATTGAATGGGAGTGAGCCGAGCTCAGTCCTAGTGATGAAGGTGATGTAGGTGACGAAAGTGATGTAGGTTGCTCTGCTTCTGGCCTCCATCACCTACATCACCTACTCACTTCCATCACGTACCGAGAACCTCGATCTTGGCTGATGCCCCAACACCTCCGGTGACCGAATCGAGTGCCGTGGACATTTACTTCATGTCCCGCGCGCTCGAGCTCGCGCAGGAAGCGGAGCGAGCGGGGGAGGTGCCGGTCGGAGCGGTGATCGTCAAGGACGGCGTGGTTGTGGGTGAAGGATGGAATCGGCCCATCAGCACGAGCGATCCGACGGCGCATGCGGAGATCGTCGCCTTGCGCGCAGCTGCGCAGACACTCGGCAGCTATCGACTTCTCGACACCACGCTCTACGTGACGCTCGAGCCCTGCGCGATGTGCGCGGGCGCGATGGTTCACGCGCGCGTCAAGCGACTGGTGTTCGCTGCGACCGATCCGCGCGCCGGCGCGGCCGGCAGCGTATTCAACATCGTTCAACATGAGGCATTGAACCATCGCCTGAGCTTCGAATCAGGCGTGCTCGCCGATCGATGCAGCGCGCTCTTGCGAGGCTTCTTCCTCGCACGACGCTCTGTGAAGTGACAGCCGCTCGCACGCCCCCGTGCGCCGCGCGATTCGTGATCAGCGGAAGTCCGCGGGGCATATCCATGTGCAGCGAAGTGATGCAATCGGAGCGGCCGTCGTCCGGTTCGCCTGTTCTCTACGAGTTTTTCTAGCCGACTCGTTCTTTTCGCCGCAATCGCCGCGCTCGCCGCGAGACTACTTTGTCTTTTCTCCTTGCCTCGCCCGCAGATCGGGGCCGTCCTGACGCTTGAAGAGTGACTCTCGCGGCGAATGCAGCGACCGCCGCGGCAGAGAAGAGTGGCAACCCCTCTCGGCCCTCGGCGGCCCCCGACTTTGCACCTGAGTTCTCACCCACGGCATACATCCCTCCGCCGTCCCAACACTCCCTCAGGTCACGCCCGGTCCAGCGCTGTCGGTGCCGCGGACCGCTCAGGAACGGTCATCCTGAGCGATTATTGTTCATTTGACCAGTCAACTATGGTAGATATTGCTCATAGACCGTCATAAAGGTACGTTCACATGATTGAACGTGCGAATTTGTGATCGAAAAGGCAAGCCACGAGCTGCCGGGGGACCGAGGCGCAGTGCCTCGGAGCAGAACAAACACGCGGCGAAACCGCATACACGAAGAGGGCGTGCAGATGCAGAAGAGTAGACACGGGGGTCGTCTCCGTCTCGGATACGGCATGGGGTTCGCGGTGCTCGGTTCCGCGCTGTCTGTCTCCAGCGCGCTCGCGCAGGAGGCACAAAGCGTTCCGCGAGAAGCTGAGGTGGAAACGGTCATCGTGACCGGTTCGCGTATCGCGCGCGATATCACGGATGCGTCGACCCCGCTCGCAATCATCAGCTCCGAAGAAATCAAACTCTCGGGCCCAGTCAACGTCGAGAAGGTCCTGGGCGATGCGCCGCAGTTCGTGCAAGCAACGAATGGTGGTGCGACAGCCAACACAGTGCCTGCTGGTTCGGCGGCAGGTGCCTCGTACGCCAACCTCCGCGGGTTCGGGCCGACTCGCAATTTGACGCTCGTGAACGGTCGCCGCTTCGCGATCTTCGGTCCCGAACAGGTGACCGACCTCAACACGATCCCGACGGCGCTCATCGAACGCACGGAGGTCGTCACAGGCGGTTCTTCAGCTGTGTACGGCTCCGATGCGATCACGGGCGTCGTCAACTTCATCTTGAAAGACGATTTCGAAGGCGTGGAGGTGCGCGGCCAATACGGTTTCGATAGCTCGACGAGCACGCCCACGTACAGCGTCGATCTGACCATGGGCGGGAACTTCGCAGATGGCCGCGGCAACGCGGTTATCTCGTTGAACTACTACAACCGCGAGGGGTTCACGCGCAGAGAGCGCGGTTCTTGGGCGGAACTGCCGTACGGCGAAGCATGTGTCACAGCAGAGTCATGGAGCGACAGCATGATCGGTGTCGCGAATGGAGCGTCAGCGGCCAACTGCGAAGCATCGGGCGGCAAGATGGGATTTGTGTTCTCGGGTAGCGGTGACATTCCCAACGGGCGTTTCGTTCTGTCGTCAGGGCAACTCGCGAATGCGGGCGTGCAGTCGGCCCTTGCGACTGCAGGCCTCGCCGGCATCGGATCAAATGGGTTTACCTTCGACGACGCAGGCACGACTGCGCGGCTGACGCAGAGGCCCCAGGACGACTTCAATCTCACGCTGCACAACTACCTGCAGGTGCCGCAGGAACGTTGGATGCTCAACGCGCTGAGCCACTACGACTTCACGGACAAGGCGACTGGTTACGTCGAGTTTCACTTCAGTAACAACCGGGTCGATCAGCAGCTCACGCAGTCGAACATCGGCGGTTCCGAATTCCTGTTCGACGTGAACAACCCATATCTCGACGCAAACATGCAGGCACTGCTCGGTGCCTTGGATGCGGCGGAAACAGGGCCCAGAACGCTGACGTTCGGTCCCAACAGCCGCACGACGACGCCGAACGATGGCTTGGCAATCCTCACTGCCAATCGCCGCTTCGTGGAGTTGCCTTTCCGGCGCAACATCGATGACCACAACGTCTGGCGCATGGCGCTCGGTCTAAAGGGCGACCTCGGTGATGTTTCCGAGAGCTTCCTGCGCGATCTGTCGTATGACGTGTACTACACGTTCGCGCGGTCTGAAGACACGAGCCGTCAAGATGGTGCAGTTTCCCGCAGTCGTTATGCGGCGGCGTTGCTGTCGTCCGGGGGCGCAGCACCAGTCGCGAACATCTTCGGACAGAATCTGACGGAAGCGGCTGTGAACGCCATCAAGATCAACGCCACGAACGTGACGAATGCCGAGCAGCAGGTGGCCGCAGCCACACTCGGCGGCGAGGCGTTCGAACTGCCCGCGGGAGCAGTGGGCTTCTCGGTCGGCGTGGAATGGCGCAAAGCCGAAGCGGAATACATCCCAGACGAGTTCCTGCGCTCGGGTGACGTGGTGGGCTTCAATCCAGGTCTCCCAACCGCGGGCGATGTGACCTCGAAGGACTTCTTCGCCGAGGTGAGAGTCCCGCTGCTCGCGGACCTGCCCTTCATGCAGAACCTCACTGCGAACGGCGGCTATCGCAGCTCGGACTACGATCTCGAGGGCGTCGGCCGAGTATCGACTTACCTTTACGGCCTCGATTGGCGGCTCAATCCCACGCTCGCATTTCGCGGTCAGTTCCAGCGTGCGATTCGCGCACCGAACATCGGCGATCTGTACGGTGGTTTGCAGTTGAACTTCCCAGTGGTGACGGATCCCTGCTCGAGCCGCAACACATCGAATCAAACGGACGCCGTGCGTCAGTTGTGTATCGCGACCGGCGTGCCGGCGGACGCGGTATTCACGGCTGGCGTGCAACCGGAGAACTTCCTGCCATCGCGCTCGGGTGGCAACCCGAATCTCGAGGAGGAGAGCTCCGACACGCGCACGTTCGGTGTCGTATTTACCCCCGAGTTCTTGCCATCGCTCGCCGTAACGCTCGATTATTTCGACATCAAGCTGGATGGAGCGATTGCTCAACTCGGCGGCGGTCCGCAGAACACATTGAATCTCTGCTACTTCACCGTCCAAGACGCTAACAGCGATTTCTGTCGCGCCGTGCAGCGCAATCCGGGAACGGGCGCAATCGCCGTTCCGTATTCGCTCGATGTGCTGCAAGCGAATATCGGCGCTCTGGAAACCAAGGGCATCGATCTGCAGGGACGCTATGGGTTCGACGTGAACTGGGGCGGTATCGGTGGAGGCGGGAGCCGCTTCGACATCAACACGGCGTGGACCTACACGGATGAGTTCACCGTCACTCCGATGCAGGCCGTGCCGGAGAACACGAACGAATGCGTGGGCTCGTATGGGTCGACGTGCGGCGAACCGATTCCCGAGTACAAGGGCGTCACGCGGTTCACTTGGACGACGGGTCCGCTGGGTGTGAGCCTTCGACACCGATTCATCGATAGCGTCATGACCGACAGAGTCGTCCTGCCGCAGCGCAGAGGCGACACACCGCCGGCGCTATCGACAATCACGAACCCGAAGTTGGACGCGTTCAACTACTTCGATCTATCGCTCACCTATGACTTAGGTGACTCGATCGAGATCTACGGTGGCGTGAACAACGTGTTCGACGAGGATCCGCCGATCATCGTCGGCCAAGGCGGCTACGGAAACACGTTCCCGGCAACGTACGATTACGCGGGCATGACCGTGTTCATGGGTGTGACGGTCAGCGCGTTCTAAGCGGCTGCTCGGATCGCGAGCGAGGCAGGAGAGGGTGCGGCGCGTGGCGTCGCACCCTATTGCTTTTTTAGAATCGAAGAGAAGAAGTCAGACAGGATGAACAGGATTTACAGGGATGGAAGAATATCGGAAGAAGGCGGAGAACTAAGCTAGTGCTTGTTGCTCTTGCATTCTTCACATCATGTTCATCGTGTTAATCCTGTCAGATTTTCTCTGCGTCTTAGAAGCGCGCCGACTGAGTCGGCGGAGGAAGAGCGGACACTCTCCGAAAGGAAAGTGTCCGCATCGCCTCAGTCGAGATTGAGCTCGCGATCGCCTTGCTCGTCCTTGAGGCGAGTCGACAGGCCCATGCGATTGAGGAGCGCGAGGAATGGCTTCGGAGGCAGTTCTTCGACGTTCGCCATATGCTTAACATCCCAATGGCCGCGCGCGATCAGGATCGCAGCGGCCGCGGCGGGCACGCCTGCGGTGTACGAGATTGCTTGGCTGCCCACTTCGCGGTAGCTCGCTTCGTGATCGCAGACGTTATAGACGAAGATCTCGCGTGCCTTGCCGTTCTTCGTGCCCTTCACAACATTGCCGATGCAGGTCTTGCCCGAATAGGTCGGCGCCAATGAAGCGGGATCTGGAAGCAGCGCCTTCACCACCTTGAGCGGCACGACCGTCTGTCCTTCGTGCGTCTTGATCGGCTGCTCGGAGAGAAGCCCGAGATTCTTCAGCACGGTGAACACGTTGATGTAGTGATCGCCGAAGCCCATCCAAAAGCGAACGTGAGGGACGCCCAGGTTCTGAGAGAGCGAATGAATCTCGTCATGACCGGTGAGATACGTCGTGCGCTCGCCGACGATCGGCAGATCCCACACCTTCTTCACCTCGAACATGCGGTTCGACGTCCAGCGGCTGTCCTGCCAGGACCACACCTGTCCCGTGAACTCGCGGAAGTTGATCTCGGGATCGAAGTTCGTGGCGAAGTAGCGGCCGTGTTGGCCCGCGTTCACGTCCACGATGTCGATCGACTCGATCGTGTCGAAGTAATCGTCGCGCGCGAGCGCGGCATAGGCATTCACGACCCCCGGATCGAAGCCCGCGCCCAAGATCGCGGTGATGCCCTTTTCCTTGCAGACACCGCGGCGCTTCCACTCGTAGTTCGCATACCACGGCGGGGTTTCGCAGATCTTGAGCGGGTCTTCGTGAATTGCCGTATCGAGGTAGGCGGCGCCTGTTTCAATACACGCCGACAAGACGGGCATGTTGACGAAAGCTGGACCGACATTGATGACGATCTGACTGTTCGTCTTCTCGATCAGCGCACGCGTAGTCGCCACGTCCATCGCATCGAGCGTGTGCACCTCGAGCTTGCGAGGCACTTTGCAGCTGTTCTTCTCGCGGATCGATGCAACGATGGCCTCGCATTTCGAAAGCGTGCGTGAAGCGATGTGGATGTCGCCGAGTACGTCATTGTGCTGTGCGCATTTGTGCGCGACGACCTGTGCGACGCCGCCAGCGCCGACGATCAACACGTTCTTTCTCATTTCGGGTGTGAGCCTCCTTTGGGTGGATGGAACGACGGTCTCTTCAGGAGAGACTCGCCACGTAGTCCGCGAAATCGAACTCGCGTTGCACAGTGAGCGTACCGTCGAGCTCACGCACGACGATCGAAGGCATGCGTACGCCGTTGAACCAGTTCTTCTTCACCATCGTGTAGCCCGCTGCGTCCTGGATCGACAGCCGATCGCCCACGGCGAGCGGACGCTCGACCTTGAACTCGCCGAAGATATCGCCTGCGAGACACGATTTTCCGCACACGAGATAAGTGTGCGGGCCTACATTCGGAGAAATGTCAGCGCTTTCGCGATAGATCAACAGGTCCAGCATATGAGCTTCGATGGAGCTGTCGACGATCGCGAGATGTTTCCCGTTATACATCGTGTCGAGCACGCTCACTTCAAGTGTCGTCGTGTTCGTGATCGCAGCTTCGCCAGGCTCGAGATACACCTGCACGTCGTAGCGCTTCGAGAATTCCGCAAGGCGCCGGCAAAACGCATCGAGCGGGTAATCGGCGCCCGTGAAATGAATGCCGCCGCCGAGACTCACCCATTCGGCTTTCGCGAGCAGCGGACCGAAGCGCTCTTCTGTTTGTCCCAATAAGCGATCGAACAGGGCGAAGTCCTCGTTCTCGCAGTTGTTGTGGATCATGAATCCCGAGACAAGCTCGAGCGCAGCCTCGATCTTGCTGACATCCCATTCGCCCAGCCTGCTGAACGGTCGTGCGGGATCAGCAAGGTCGAACGAAGAGCTGCTCACTTGAGGATTGAGGCGCAAGCCGCGCGGCAAGCTCGTAGTGCGCGTAGCGAATCGCTCGAGCTGGCCAACAGAGTTGAAGATGATCTTGTCCGCGTTCGCGACGACTTCATCGATCTCGTGATCGGCGAACGCAACGCTGTACGCATGCGTCTCGCCGCCGAACTTCTCGCGCCCGAGCTTCACCTCGTTCAACGAAGAGGAGGTGGTGCCGTCCATGTACTGCCGCATCAGATCGAACACAGACCAGCTCGCGAAGCACTTGAGCGCGAGCAGCACTTTCGCGCCCGAGCGCTCGCGGACGATGCGAATCTTTTCGAGATTCGCAAGCAACTTCGACTTGTCGATGAGGTAATACGGTGTGCGGATCATCTCGTGCTGTGTGAGGTCGCTGGCAAGGGTGGTCCGGTCGGGCGGGTGAATGGCCCGCTATTGAGTGTTCTGCACCGGAGTGCATTCAAGGTGGCGAACGGGCGCCCAGCTTCCCAGGTGCGCGTCCGGCGAGACCGTACGATGCGGTCGCGGCCGAGCCAGCGGCTCGGTCTCGTCGAGCCATGGGCTCAACGGGGCGCGCATTCTAGCCTGGAAGTTCGGAGAGGGCGACCCCGGAGGCGAGGTAGCTCAACGAACATCAATGCCCCGACGAGCGGGGCGTTTTGTAAGTGGCGGAGAGGCAGGGATGACACTCGGCACATCCATGTGCCTCGCCCTTCGGGCAGCGACGCTGTGCAAAACGGCTGTCCTGCCGTTTTGTCGAACCCACGGGTTCTCTAATCCCTGCTCGGTCAGAAACAAAAATGCCCCGACGAGCGGGGCATCTTTGTTTCTGGCGGAGAGGCAGGGATTCGAACCCTGGAACACCCGTGAAGATGTTACTGGAATTCCAGTCCAGCGCCTTCGACCGCTCGGCCACCTCTCCGAAACTTCAATCTATCAGCGCTCGTAAAGCATCGTGCAATCTGAGCGCGGGCGCCGGACCGTCCAGCGCGTTACTTCGCACATCCATGTGCTCCGCCCCCCTTTGGGGCCGATTGCCGAGTGTACTCGTCAATCGTTCAAGTTCGCTCCCGGCGAACTTAGTCGACCACTCGGCCACCTCTCCGAAACTTCAATGTATCAGCGCTCAGCTCCGAATTCGGGCGCGCATTCTATCAGGCAAATTCGATTCCAGCCGCCTGCAATGCTTCGAGGACTTGGGCGTGGAATTGTTTGGATAGCGGTGTCAGGGGGAGTCTGATGCCATCGCCGATCAGGCCGAGACGGGCGAGAGCCCATTTCGCCGGGATCGGGTTTGATTCGAGAAAAAGCGCTCGATGGAGCGGCTTGAGCGCCTCGTTCAAGCTGCGGGCGAGGTCGGTCTTTCCTTCGAGCGCCGCCGCGATCGCCGCGTGCAGCTGTCGCGGAGCCACATTGGCAGTCACCGAGATAACACCGCGAAATCCGGCGAGCGTGCTCTCGACGGCCAGATCGTCATCGCCGCTCAATAAACAGAAGCGCTCACCGACCGCTTTCAGGAGCTCGCGATTGCGCTCGAGCGAGCCGCTCGCCTCTTTGAGGCCGACGATGTTCTTGATCTCGGTAAGACGCACGACGGTCTCGGGCTTCATATCGCACGCGGTGCGTCCAGGCACGTTGTACAGAATCTGGGGGATATCGACGGCCTCCGCAATCGCGCGGTAGTGCCGATACAACCCTTCCTGCGTCGGCTTGTTGTAGTACGGCGTGACGAGCAGACAAGCATCGGCGCCGACATCCTTGGCGAGCTGCGTCCATTCGATCGCCTCAGAGGTGGAGTTCGCGCCCGTGCCTGCAATCACGGGTAGCCGTTTAGCTGCCTTGGAGACGACGCGCTGGATGACTCCAATGTGCTCGTCGATATCGAGTGTTGCGGATTCGCCAGTCGTCCCTACCGCAACGATGCCGTCGGTTCCGTTGTTGATATGGAATTCGACGAGGCGATCGATCGCGTCGAAATCGACCGCGCCGTCCGCCCGCATGGGCGTGACGAGGGCTACGATGCTGCCGCTGAACATGAAAAATGAGCCGTAGGAGTCAGCTGAGGGAAAGGTGCGGCGATCCTACTGGCGCGACGCAATGCGGGCAAGCATAGGATGGCCCCTCGCAGCCTCAGCCTGTAAACTGCCGCGCTTGACCCGCCGCGGGTGGGCCCCGTCGAGTCGCCGTCCGGCGGCCGCCTCGCCTTTCCAGCCCTCGGACTCCATCAAGATCTGCCGACGCAGACGGTTGAACAAACAGAGCCTTCTGAATGCAATTTATCGTCATTTCCGCGCTGGGTAGCGATCGCACCGGCCTCATCTACGACTTGACCCGCATCGTGCTCGAATGCGCGGGCAACATCGTCGACAGCCGCATGAGCGCATTCGGCAACGAATTCGCGATGCTGCTGCTCGTGTCCGGCAACTGGCACACGCTCGCGAAGCTCGAGACGGAGCTGAAGAAGCTGAGCGATTCGAGCGGTATCACCGTGAGCGTACGGCGCACCGAGCAACGTCCGCTGCGTAAAGATGTCGTGACCTATTCGGTCGACGTCGTATCGCTCGATCAACCGGGCATCGTGCATCATTTGGCGGGTTTCTTCAGCTCGCGCGGCATCGACATCGCTGAGCTCAACACGCGCAGCTACGCGGCCGCGCATACCGGCGCCCCAATGTTCTCGGTACAGATGATGGTCCACATACCGTCCAAGATTCACATCGCCGCGTTGCGCGAAGAGTTCATGGATCTGTGCGATCAATTGAATCTCGATGCCATCCTCGAGCCGGTGAAGAGCTGATCTCTCGCTCATTCGCTTCCACAATCCCACGGAGGTTGCTTGCATCGATGCCGGTCGTCGTAGATAAGAAAGTGCCCGCCTTCTCCTGCATGGCAACGGGCGGAAAAAAATGGAAGCTCGGCGATGCCGCGGGCAAGAAGCTCGTGATCTATTTCTATCCGAAGGACAACACGAGCGGCTGCACGAAGGAAGGAGAAGCCTTTCGAGACCTTTATCCCTCTTTCAAGAAGGCCGGCACGGTCGTCGTCGGCGTGTCGCCGGACAGCCTCCAGTCGCACGAGAAGTTCAAGGAGAAGATGGCATTTCCTTTCGAGCTGCTTTCCGACGAAGACCGCAGCCTGTGCCAGCTCTTCGATGTCTGGAAGGAAAAGAGCATGTACGGTCGCAAGTACATGGGCATCGAGCGCAGCACTTTCCTCGTGGATGAGCGCGGCGTGCTGAGGCGCGAGTGGCGCAAGGTCAAGGTCCCCGGTCACGCAGACGAGGTGCTCGCCGCGGCGAGCGCACTGTAATTCGTTCGATTCCTCTCACTCGCTGATATCGCAGATGCCCAAAGGTCAAGTCACCGATCCCAAGCGCGCGCGTCCAGGCCGCACTCAGCGGCGCATCTTCGTGCTCGACACGAACGTGCTGATGCACGATCCCACCTCGATCTTTCGCTTCGACGAACACGATATCTACATTCCGATGATCGTGCTCGAGGAGCTCGATGCAGGAAAGAAGGGCTTATCCGAGGCCGCACGCAACGTGCGGCAAGTGAGCCGCTTCCTGGATGAGCTGATGGCGAACGCGACCAAGACCCAGATCGATCACGGTCTCGAGTTGCCTTCCGCGAAGTACTCGAACGGCGGCAAGAAGCAGCCGACGGGGCGGCTCTACTTTCAAACGAAGATCCTGAACGTAGGACTACCCGACACGCTCCCCGGGCACGGCGCCGACAACGCGATTCTCGGACAAGCCTTGGCGCTGCAACGAGAGTTCGAAGACGCGCGCGTCACATTGGTGTCGAAAGACATCAATTTGCGCATCAAGGCCGCGATCATCGGTGTGCATACCGAGGATTACTACAGCGACAAGACGATCGAAGATGCCGATCTGCTGTACACGGGCTCGCAGGAGCTGCCTGCGAACTTCTGGGAGCGGCATGGCAAGAACATGCAGTCATGGCAGGAGCACGCGCGCACCTTCTATCGCGTGCAAGGGCCTATGGCACGCGAGTGGCACGTCAATCAATTCCTGTACCAGAAGGACTCCGACGGCTTGGAAGCCATGGTGCGATCGACGGACGAGAAGGGCACCGTGCTCGAGCTCGTGCGCGACTATCGCAGCGACCGCCATAGCATCTGGGGCATCACCGCTCGCAATCGCGAGCAGAATTTCGCGCTCAACCTGCTGCTCGATCCCGAGATCGATTTCGTCACGATCCTCGGACCGGCGGGAACAGGCAAGACGTTGCTCACGCTCGCTGCGGGTCTTGCCCAGACGTTGGAGAGCAATCGTTATAGCGAGATCATCATGACGCGCGTCACCATCCCGCTCGGCGAGGACATCGGTTTCTTACCCGGCACGGAAGAGGAAAAGATGGAGCCGTGGATGGGCGCATTGATGGATAACCTCGAAGTGCTCACGCAAAGCCAGGAGGGCGGCAACTGGGGCAGGGCGGCGACGAACGACCTGCTACGAAATCGAATCAAGATTCGCTCACTCAATTTCATGCGCGGGCGTACCTTCTTGAATCGCTTCTTGATCTTGGACGAAGCGCAGAATCTGACACCGAAACAGATGAAGGCGCTCGTCACCCGCGCGGGACCGGGGACGAAGCTCGTCTGCCTCGGCAACATCGCGCAGATCGACACCCCTTATCTCACGGAGACTACTTCAGGGCTCACCTACGTCGTGAATCGATTCCGGGGCTGGCCGCATGCAGGCCACATTACGCTCATGCGCGGCGAGCGTTCGCGCCTCGCGGACTTCGCATCGGAAACGCTGTAGCCATGGCGAGGCGCAAGTCGAAATCGCAAGGCGCACTCACCCAACTCGGGCGCCGTGTCGCGTGGCCGGATTCTCCAGATGACGCTGAGCTCGAACGCGTGCCGAATCCTCACGCAGGTAAGGCGTATCTCGTTCGCTTCACCGCGCCGGAGTTCACGTCCTTGTGTCCGATCACGGGCCAGCCGGATTTCGCTCATCTCGTCATCGACTACGTGCCGCGTCGTTGGATCGTCGAGAGTAAGTCGCTGAAGCTCTTTCTCGGCTCGTTCAGGAACCATGGTGCGTTCCATGAGGATTGCACACTCGCGATCGCACAACGGCTCGTCGACGTTCTTGCGCCGCGTTGGCTGCGCATCGGCGGCTATTGGTATCCGCGCGGAGGCATGCCAATCGATGTGTTCTGGCAGACGGGCGCGCCGCCGGCGGGCGTATGGATTCCCGATCAGGGCGTCGCGGGGTACCGCGGAAGAGGGTGAACGGTGAAAAGTGATATGGGCGTCTATCGTCGTGTTGCCACGCGCGAATCTCGTACGCATCGCGTCCGAGTCTTCCACCGTTCACTGTTCGGCGTTCGCCGTTCACATGGACTCCTGCTATAGTCCGCCGCCACATTCGAGCTCGAGCTTGCAAGCTCGAGGCCGCAGCCGATCGTTCGTCGGTGCTCTCAATGGCGGCTCACGTCGGTTTCTCCGCGACGACTACCCGCAAACCCCGCCAGGCCCGGAAGGGAGCAACGGTAGCGGTCACGTCGGGCGCCGGAGAGGCGCCGGCGTGGGTCGCCTCCACTCGCGCGAGAGCGCGCAGTGAACGGCGAACAGCGGACGGCGGACGGCGAGAGAATCTGAATCCGGCTCCCCCTAAGCGTTTCGCGGGGTTGTGTAGAATCCGTTCATACCCATTGTCGCTTCACCGTCCGCCGTTCGCCGAACACCGTTCACCGACATGTCCTACCTTGCACTAGCCCGCAAATGGCGCCCGCGCAACTTCGGTGAGCTCGCAGGGCAGGAGCATGTCATGCGGGCGCTCGTCAACGCGTTGCAGACGGGCCGAGTGCATCACGCGTTCCTGTTCACCGGCACGCGGGGCGTAGGAAAAACGACGATCGCAAGAATCCTGGCGAAGTCGCTCAACTGTGAGACGGGCATGACGGCCACTCCATGTGGAGTGTGCGGCGCATGCCGCGAAATCGATGAAGGGCGATTCGTGGACCTGATCGAGGTCGACGCCGCTTCGCGCACGAAAGTCGACGATACGCGCGAGCTGCTCGACAACGTCCAGTACGCTCCGGCTCGCGGTCGCTACAAGGTGTATTTGATCGACGAAGTCCACATGCTCTCGACGCATTCCTTCAATGCGTTGCTCAAGACATTGGAGGAGCCGCCCCCGCACGTGAAGTTCCTCTTGGCGACGACCGATCCGCAGAAGCTGCCCGTGACTGTGTTGTCGCGATGCCTGCAGTTCAACCTCAAGCGCTTCCCGGCGGGGTTGATCTTCAAACGGCTATCCGAAATCGCGACGGCTGAATCGATTGAGTTCGAACCGGATGCGCTGCGCCTCGTGGCTCGCGCAGCAGAAGGCAGCATGCGCGATGCGCTCAGTCTCCTGGATCAAGTGATCGCGTTCGGCGGCGCGAAGCTTACCGCCGAGGACACTCGCACGATGCTCGGCACGCTGGATCGAGCACAGGTGTTCGAGATACTGGATGCGCTCGCATCGCGAGACGCGCGCAAGGTCATCGATTGTGTCGGGCGTCTGGACGAGCGCGCGCCGGAATATCGGGAAGTGTTGGCTGAGCTCGCATCGGTCCTGCAAAAACTGGCACTGCTGCAGGCGGTTCCCGACCTGCAGCTGGACGAAGCCGAAGACATCGAGGCATATAAGCGACTGGCAGGCGCGCTGACGCCGGAAGATACGCAGCTCTTCTATCAGATCGCGATCATCGGACGGCGGGATCTCGAGCTCGCACCGGATGCGCGCGCAGGTTTCGAGATGGCGTTGTTGCGCATGTTGGCTTTCAACTTTGCGACACCCAGCGGGCAGCACGACGCGCCGCCGCGCCCGACACAACTGCGCGCGGTTCCCTCACCGACGCCGCAAGCCGTCCCATCGAGCACAGCGCCTTCCAAGCCCGCCTCGCCAGGCGAAGATGAGTGGGCCACGATCATTGCACGCGCCAACTTGCAAGGCATGGTGAAGCAACTGGCTTCCCACTGCGCTTTGATGGGCAAGCAGGGCAGTAGAGTGCAGCTGAAGCTCGATGCGGAGGGCGAGCATTTCCGCACGAATGCGCAAGAAGAGAAACTGACGCAAGCGCTCTCGATGTACTACGGCGAGCCGGTGCGGCTCGAATTTTCCGTCGATACCGCTGTCGATACGGTAGCGCGTCAACAAAAGCAGGCGGTTGAAGATCGCCTGCAGCAAGCACGATCGGCGATCGATTCCGACCCCAACGTCCGCGCCATGCGCGAGGTGTTCGGCGCGAGCGTGCAACCAGATTCGGTAAGGCCCATCGAATGAGGTGACGGAGTGACAGAGTGACGCAGTGACGAAGTCAGAACAGCGGAGAATCCTTTTTCGGACCTCGTCACTGCGTCACCTGTCGCTCGCCTCAATGCGGAGCACTCTATGAAAGGCAACATCGGCAACTTGATGAAACAAGCGCAGCAGATGCAGGCAAACGTCCAGCGTGTGCAGGCGGAAATTGCAGCGCTCGAGGTGACGGGAGAGGCGGGCGGCGGAATGGCGAAAGTCGTCATGACCGGCCGTCACGAAGTTCGACGTGTCACGCTCGATGCGTCGATCGTGAGCGGCGATGACAAGGAGATGCTCGAGGACTTGATTGCGGCGGCGATCAACGACGCCGTCCAAAAGGTCGAGCGCACGACGCAGGAGAAGATGTCGAACGTCATGGGCGGAATGAATCTGCCGCCGGGATTGAAGATGCCATTCTGAAGCGAAGTGACGGAGTGACGGGGTGACGGAGTGACGAAGTCAGACGTAGGCGACGTCGCTCTGGAAAGCGCCTTCTGACTTCGTCACCTCGTTACTTCGTCACTTCGTTACTAGAGAATGCTCTACCCTCCCTCCCTCATCCGCTTGATAGAAGCGCTGCGCTGCCTACCTGGTGTCGGTCCCAAGTCTGCGCAGCGGATGGCTTTTCACTTGCTGGAGAAGGATCGCGAGGCAGCAGGCGCGCTGTCGGACGCATTGAAGATCGCTGTGGATTCGGTCGGGCGATGCACGCGTTGCCGCATGTTTGCGGATGCCGAGCTGTGTCCGATCTGCGCCTCATCGTCGCGCGATCGTTCGATTTTGTGCGTCGTCGAGTCGCCAGCGGATGTCGCGGCGATCGAGCAGTCGGGCAGCTATCGCGGGTGCTATTTCGTGCTGATGGGACACCTCTCGCCTTTGGACGGCGTCGGTCCAGAACAGTTGGGATTTACGCAACTCGAGTCGCTGTTCGCGGAAGGAGAGGTTTCTGAAGCGATACTCGCGACGAACACGACCGTCGAAGGCGATGCGACGGCTCACGTCGTTGCAGAGATCGCGACTCGCTATCGCGTGAAACCGAGCCGCATTGCCCACGGCGTACCCGTCGGCGGAGAGCTCGAGTACGTAGACGGCGGCACGCTCGCGCACGCCATCGCGGGCCGACATAGCCTCGGGTGACTACTGGCCTAGGCGGCGGGCGAAGATGAAAAAGAAACTCTCGCCAAGCACGCTAAGCTCGCAAACCAAGGCACGACGTTTCCCTTGCCTGATCTCGGCGCCTCTGCGACTCCGCGGAGCGTTGTCTGTCCACCTCACGCGCAATCTCGAAAGCTGATCTCGCGAAGCCACAGAGATCAATCTAGTTTTTTCTCTATCCTCTGCCTTAGCGAGCTTTTGCGGGCTTGGCGAGAGATTCTTGGTCTTTCGAAGCCAGAGCTAACGCCTACGCTCGTAGTCCGGTGCGAGACTGCGCATGATGTTGAGCAATCGTTTGTAGCTTTCATAGCGGCGGGCAGAGAGAGTTCCAGTCTGTACAGCCGAAGTGACTGCACAACCCGGCTCGCGAAGGTGCAAGCAATTGTTGAAGCGGCACTCGGGTGCCAGCTTCATCACTTCCGGCCAGCCGACTTGAATCTGCGCGTCTTCCAGCAACGGCGGCGCATAGTCCCGTACACCCGGCGAGTCGATGAGCTCTCCGCCACTCGGAATGCGAAAGAGTGCGGTCGACACCGTCGTGTGTCGACCTTCACGCGTGGACGTCGAGATGGATCGAGTTGCGCGACTCGAGGCCGGTGCGAGCTGATTCGTCAGGCTCGATTTGCCTACACCTGATTGCCCCACGAACATGCCGATCTGATGGCGCAGGCGGTTCCGAAGAGGCGCAATGGTGTCGGCCTCCTGGGCCGACAATTTCAACACCTCGTAACCCGCCGCCTCGAAGTCTTGCACCAAGATACGGAACGACTCATCGTGCGCGCTGGGTAGGTCGCACTTGTTGACGACTACGAGGCTATCCACGCCGGCGTACGTTGCCCCTGCCAAATACCGATCCGCGATGAAGGGATCGGGCTGCGGCTCTGGCGCGAGAATGACGACCAGCAGCGAGAGATTCGCAGCAAGCGGTTCGGTGCGGCCTCGGCTGTCGGTACGTGCGAACAGCGTTCGCCTCGACTCTGCGGAGATCACGCGCGGTACATCGCCCTCCTGGTCCGCATCGCGTATGCGGACCCAGTCGCCACAGACGCAGCTCAGCCGCTTGCCGAACATCTCCGCCGGTGTGCGATTTCCCGACTCATCCTCTACGACGACGCGACGACCGAAGCTCTCGACGACACGCGCTTGGCGCTCGGCGGCGCTCATGTGCTTTGTCGTGCGAGCTCTTGCAGCTTCGAGATCCTCACGAGGGCCGGCGGATGCGAGTCATAGAAGGCGGAATGGAGACGATCCGGTGTCAAAGTCGTAGCGTTATCGCGATAGAGCTTCACGAGTGCCTCAGCGAGCTGCCGAGCGTCGGCATACTGCGATGCGAATTCGTCGGCTTCGAATTCGTGCTTTCGCGACCACCATGCTCCGAGCGGAGTGAAGAAGAACGTGAAGGCAGGTAGCACGAACATGAACAGTAGCAGTGCGGTGTGCGGCGCGCGATTCGTCACGCCGAGCGAGCTGTAGAACTCTGGCCAGCGTGCGAGCAGACCCAATAAAGCGAGGCCTGCAAGTCCCATTCCGAGCGAAAGCAACAAGCGCGAGCGTACATGATGGAGCTTGAAATGGCCGAGCTCGTGGGCGAGCACCGCCTCGATTTCCGATACCTGCAGCCGCTCGACCAGCGTGTCGAAGAAGACGATGCGCTTGTTGCGTCCGACTCCGGTGAAATACGCATTGCCGTGAACGGAGCGGCGCGAGCCATCCATCACGAACACGCCCTTGGAGGAAAATCCGCAGCGCTCGAGCAACGCCTCCGTCCTATGTTTCAGCTGCTCGTCGGTCAGCGGGCTGAACTTATTGAACAGGGGAGCGATGAATGTCGGCCACGCCCAGGTCACGAGTACTGTGAAGCCGACCCATACGAGCCATGCGTAGGCCCACCACCACGCGCCCGCGCGTTCCATGAGTAGCAGGATCACGAAGATTAGGGGTGCGCCGAGCAGCAGCGTCAGCACGAGACTCTTCAACAGGTCCGCCGCGAACAACCCGAACGTCATGCGGTTGAAGCCGAAGCGAGCTTCGATGCCGAACGTTCGCCACATCGACAGCGGTAAGCCAACGGCCGAGATAACCAACAGCGTCGTGAGCACGACCGCTGTTCCGTGCGCAACGAGAGGCAGATCGGCGCGTGCCCAGAGGCGATCGATGAAGTCGATTCCGCCGCCGAGCGTGACCACCAGCGCCACAACCAGGTCGAGAAGTAGGTCCCAGCGGCTCAGCCGAGCAAGCGCGAGCGTGTAGTCAGCCGCCTTCTGGTGAGCAGGCAGATCGATCTGACTGGCGAACGCCTCAGGCACATGATCGCGATGATTCCTCACCGCGGCGCTTTGACGCAGATTGAGCCAGACCCGTATACCAGCGGCACTCAGAAGCGCGATGACGAAAATTGCGGTAAACCAATGCATATCTGCGGCATCCCAGCGTTCGGCGGAGCCCAATGTATGAAGAGCATTTGAGCTTAACGTCTGCTGGTATGATGGGCAACGCGGCTCGCGCAGTCTTCGCGTTGATAGGCGCGATAGTTGCGATGCAGGCGCCCCAGGTCACGCGGGAGCGTGCAATCTGGAATCTCCTGACAACGTAAGGGTAGGGGTAGATCGCACAGTGAGCGCACGAGATCCTAGCCGGCTGATCTGGATCGATCTGGAGATGACCGGCCTCAAGCCGGACTCCGATCACATCATCGAGATTGCGACTGTCGTAACGGACAGAGATCTCAACATCCTCGCAGAAGGGCCGGTGTTGGCGATCCATCAGCCGGATCACGTGCTCGATGCCATGGACGATTGGAATCGCCGTCAGCACGGAGCGTCCGGGCTCGCTGCGCGCGTGCGCGCAAGCAATGTAACGGCGGCTGAAGCGCAACGACAGACGATCGATTTTCTGCAGCGCTGGATCGAGCCCGGCATCTCTCCCATGTGCGGCAACAGCATCTGCCAAGACCGGCGCTTCATGGCGCGTGAGATGCCAGAGCTCGAGCGGTACTTCCATTACCGCAATCTCGACGTGAGCACACTGAAGGAGCTCGCGCGTCGCTGGGCGCCCGAGATCTTCAACACCTACCAGAAGACTTCCACGCATCTCGCCCTCGACGACATTCGCGATTCCATCAAGGAGCTGCAGCACTATCGAACTCACTTCTTGCGACTGACATGAAGCCTTATTCCGATGCGTGCGAACGCAATCGCGATCCGATCCTGAACGTCATCAAAGATTGGTTCCTTGCGCCGGGCTCGGTGCTCGAGATCGGTTCGGGCACGGGCCAGCATGCTGCGTACTTCGCAGAGCACTTGCCGCACCTGCAGTGGATCGCGACCGATCGCAAGGAAAACCATGCTGGCATCTCCGCATGGATAGAAGAGAAGCCCTTAGCGAACCTGCGTGGACCCCTCGAGCTCGATGTAGAAACAGGCCCGTGGCCCGTGGAGCAGGTCGACTACGTGTTCAGCGCGAACACGGCGCACATCATGAGTTGGCCTCAAGTCGAGAAGATGTTCGCAGGCATCGCTCGCGTACTGCTTCCGAACGGCGTCTTCTGCTTGTACGGCCCGTTCAATCGCAACGGTGAGTTTACGAGCGAGTCCAATCGTGCATTCGATGAGTCGCTCAAAGCCCGCGACGCCAAGATGGGGCTGCGTGACGATCAAGCGCTCGTTGCGCTCGGGAAGAACAACGCACTCATCCTTGTCGCAGACCATTCTATGCCTGCCAGGAATCGACTGCTCGTGTGGCGTCGAGCGGCGTAAGCGATTAGCAGTCGCGTGGAACGCTAACCATACGACATTCCCTGCATCAATCCTATCTTCCTCTAGCGCGCTCTCTGCCGCGCTCGCCAGTCCCCACATTGACGTGACGCAAGTCTCATGCCGAGCCCAGCACGGCAAAAATGCTGTGTTATATTCGATTCATGATCGATGAAGCGTACGAAAACGACACTTATTGCCCCGTGAGCTGGCGCTCGCGCCCGGGCAGCTTCGTCAGTTTGATGTCGCTGTACGAGAGCAACTACATTCGCCTCGCGTGGCTCGTGCCGAATCTTTCGACAATCGAAGGCACACTCATCTCCGAAGTGCAGGGAGATTGTCCGCTGCATCTCGTGCTCGGCGAACGCAGTCGCTACACCACCACTTTATCGCTCACGTATCTGTTCGACGACGCCGACGGCGTAGTAGCCGATCCCGATCTTCAGATTCGTGTATACCACGATGCCCGTTTGGCGGAAGTGCAGTCGTGTGCGCGCTGGCACCGACATTCGCTGCTCGAATCTTTGCGCTCGCAGCTCGCACGCGATCTCGGCGATCGGTGGCTGCGTAACGTCATGCTCAACAAATGGCTGGATTATTGCGTCGAGCGCGGCCATCGCTTCGCTGGACGCGTGACTGCCAGCGGCTGAGTAGGCGTCCGTTCGTTCTCGCGTGCTCTCAGCGCGTGCACAAGTGCGTCAAGACGCGTGAAACCGGCGCGTTACACTCTGCATGAGTATCTCTGATCGGCTGAATACGATTCGGCACCGCATCGCCGGCACTGAGCCGCCTGAGCATGAAGCTCGGCTGCTCCAACTCTATTGGAATCGCGCCGAGCTCAAGAAAGAGCTCTCCCGGCTGCAGAACGAACACCACAAGCTTCAAGAGAAGGTGCGCGAGCACGAGCTCGAGGCCGAGCAAGCTCACGAGCGATTGGCGGCGCTCGAGCAGTACCTCGGCAATCCGGACGCAGGAGCGCACGCACTCGTCTATTTTCAGTTGCGAGGCCTATGGCGCAACTGCGCGATGAAGGTGGAGCGCTTCGCGGAACAGCTGCAGCAGCAGCAGATGGATCGCGAGCGCCGTCGCCAGCTGATCGAATTCGATCAAGGGCGGCGCAGACAATTGGCGGACCTGGATCGTCGCATCTTGGACGCGCGCTCGAGCGCCGATACGCTGGAGGCGCAGCTCAAGCTCATGAGCAGCAAGCTCGCTTCGATGAAGGGATTCTGGAATTACTTCCGCAGGCGGCGGCTGGCCGAAGAGATCGAAACAGAGCGTCAGAAGTGGGATATCGTCGCGACTCAGGTCACCGATCTGTCCGATGAGCGTGCGGATCTCGAAGACGCTCAGGCGCCATCATTTCCGGGCATCTCCGTCGATGGTCGGCGCGTCATCAACACTGCGGTCATTGGCTATGCACAGCAACTCGTGGTTGCGCTGTCTGCAGGCGGCCTCGCGATGCTCGCGAAGGAAACGATGACGAAACGTTTGCTCGAAGTTCGCTACGGCGATCGTGAGGATTGCGGTCGGCTGCTGGCGTTGCTAAGGGAAGGCCACACCATCGTCGAGCATAAAGCGGCGGATCTCGTCGGCCTCAAAGAACGCACCGACGCGTTGCGCGCCAACGCGAGCTATAGGAGCGATGCGGATACGATCCCACTGACGGATTCGATCGGCACGTTGCCTGCACCCACGTCGCTCGTCTCCGGCCTGGAGACTGCCAACCGCTCCGGGATCAATGTGCTCGTGGATGATTACTGGGACGTCTACAAGGCACTGCTTCAGTAGCGCGCAGCGGCTACTGAAGCGGTGATGAAGGTGATGTAAGTGACGTAGGTGATGTGAGTCAGACTGAGCGCTCGCGCACTCTCCTTCGTCACATCCATCACCTGCATCACGGCGCCGAGAGGCGCCTAGAGCGCTTTCTCGCCCTGCGAAGCTGCTTCCGCTTTGACACGTGAAAGGTACAACCCCTGCATTCTGCTCAGGTCAGCCGCGATTTCCGCAGTTTCATCGAGGATCGGATCCGGCGGATCCGAATCGCCGAGGTCGGCCAGCTTCGAGATCGGAGGTTGACCGCGAGCCGCGCGACGTTGGTTCTCGCGATCCAGCCGCTCCTTCTCGAGACGCTCGCGCTCACTGATGCGGGCTTGCAAATTCAGCGAGAGCTTCTTCTGCGTCCGCACTTTCTCGTAAGACTCAAGATCGGCGAGCAGCAGCTTGAAGTTCGGGTCGACTGCGATGCGCTCTTCGTGTGCTTGCGAGAGTGTGGCGACGGCCTGAGAGAGCGCCGCCTCCTTGCCGAAGTCCACAGGTCGAATGCGATCCCAGGGTAGGGCGCTCTCACGCGTGCTTTCACCGACTTCCTCCGGGCTGATGGCGGTTGGCATCGCGATGTCAGGCTGCACGCCGCGATGCTGTGTGCTCTCGCCCGTGACACGATAGTACTTACCGATCGTCACCGTGAGCTGGCCGAACCCGGGGTCCGTTCCTAACGCATAGCGGTCGAGCGGATAGAGGTTCTGCACCGAGCCTTTGCCGAAGGTCTGCTGCCCGACGACGACGCCACGGCCGTAATCCTGGATGGCGGCGGCGAAGATTTCGGATGCGGATGCGCTGAAACGATCGACCAGCACGACGAGGGGACCCTCCCACGCGACGCTCGGCTCTGGATCATCTAGCACTTCGACACGCCCGCCGGTTTCGCGCAGTTGCACGATCGGGCCCTGCGGGATGAACAATCCGGAAAGCGCGGTTGCTTCGGTGAGGTGACCGCCACCGTTACCGCGCAGATCCACGATGAGCGCCTGAGCGCCTTCCGCCTTCAACTCGTCGATGAGCTTGCGCACATCGCGTGTCGTGCTGCGATAGTCCTTCGCGCCCGCGGATTTCGCTTCGAAGTCTTGATAGAAGCTCGGAACGTTGATGATTCCGACCGCAAGCTCACGATCGTTGCGCTTCACCTTGCGCACTTCCTTCTGCGCGGCTTGCGCCTCGAGCGTGACTTTGTTGCGAACGAGCTCGAGGATTGTCTCGGGCGAGCCGGGTGCTGCGCCGGCCGGCAGGATTTCCAAGCGCACGGTCGTTCCGACTTTGCCGCGAATGATCTGCACGACGTCGTCCAAACGCCAGCCGATCACGTCGACCATCTTGCCTTTCTTGCCTTCACCGACGGCGATGATGCGATCGTTGGCGTTCAGAGTGCCGTTCACCGCAGCCGGGCCACCCGGCAACACGTTGAGCACCGTCACGTAATCGTCGACGAGCTGCAGCGAAGCGCCGATACCCTCGTACGACAGACTCATCTGTATTTTGTATTCCTCGGAGTTACGCGGCGAGAAATAGCTCGAGTGAGGATCGAACACATGCGCGAACGAGTTCATGAACACTTCGAAAATGTCATCGCTCGTGATCTGCTCGTTGCGCTTGAGCACGCGCTCATAACGCTTCTGCAGGATGTCGCGCGTCTCGGGCCACGTCTTCTCCGTCAACATCAGCGAGACGGCATCGTTCTTGACTCGCTTGCGCCAGATTTCATTGAGCTCGGCTTCGGTCTTGGGCCAAGGTGCCTTCTCGCGATCGAACTCGAAGTACTCGTCGGTCGCGAAGTTCGGCTCGGAGTTCAAGAGCTCCAGGGCATACGCGACGCGCTCGCGATTGCGTTGCTGGAAGCGATTGAAGATCGTGAATACGGGCTCGAGCTGACCTGCGACGACGGCCTCGTCGAGTTGATAGCGGAAACGCTCGAACTCGGCGATGTCGCTCGCCAGAAAATAGCTGCGCGAGGCATCGAGCTGCTGCAGGAAGCGATCGAGCACGAGTGAGGAGACTGGATCGTTGATCGGCGATTGGCGATAGTGCGAGCGTTCGATGACGTTGCTCACGAGCTTGCTCACGCGACGCTGACGTTCGGTGGGCGCCAGATCCTGCGCGCTGGTCGTCGCGACCGCCTTCGCTACCGGCGCCTGTGCCGTTCCCGCCAAGAGGCCGCAAAGGACGAGCAGGGCAGGCAGGCTGAAAAACAAGGTCGCGCGCCGACGCGTCGGAGCGTTCGAGGCGGGTTCCTTCGATGTCGACTGATACACTGTTTCAATTCCTCGTTGAGCTGAGGTCGACTGACGGCTCCGAATCAAATATGTCCAAGGCTAGAGAGACACCGCACGCCGATCAAGTACGCGGCGCCCGTACTGCGTACAACTTGTTGCTGACCCGATGCGCCCCTTCGCCGTTCTGAACGCCATCATCTTCGGCTCGGCAGCCGCGATAACGTTCGGTCTTGGGGGCGTGATCGTGATTTTCCTAGTGCTGAAGGGAAGATACCCCGAAATGCTAGGCGAGTTTGCAGCCTTGCTGCAGGGTGCAGGGGTATTCGCACTGCTCACCCTGGCCTCCGGCATGAGCCTATTCGCGACGCTGAAGCGTCTCGGCTGGCGGCACGCGGCGCAAGCTGGGATGTGGCTGTGTGTGTCGGCACTGGTGTTCTTGTACTGGCCACGCTGACGGCCAGACATGGGGGAAACCCCTAAAAGCCCCTCCGGTGTCCGTTGAAACGGATGAAAATTTCCGTTCTTACGCGCTGAAGGGTTCGACACCCAGTGCGTAAGTGCTTCGATCAGCGAAGGTTGGTGCGCTCCCAGGCGTTCTGGCGGTCGAAGGAGCCGCTGTTGTACGGGTCGAATCCCTTCTTTTTCTTAGCCGAAATCTTGGCGACGTCGGGAGCTTGCGCTGCAGAGCGCTGCACCGTCTTTTGAACCTGGATCGGCTCCGGAGCAGAAAACCGTGCGGGCTCGTCGTCCTCGTGCTCGTTCTTCCGTCCGCCAAACCACTTAGCGAACCACATTCTTTCAACCCTTCCCGAAAAAACTAAAGATGATCAACAATCAGCAAGCTTTTGTTCTTATGGGCGGAAGAGTACAGAGGTATGCTGCGTCGC
Organism: Pseudomonadota bacterium; assembly: GCA_023417315.1. Taxonomy (GTDB): domain Bacteria; phylum Pseudomonadota; class Gammaproteobacteria; order Steroidobacterales; family Steroidobacteraceae; genus Steroidobacter. The sequence goes on along the minus strand of JAEZFW010000033.1, from coordinate 81,997 downwards.
AAATTGCCGACGCGCGATATTGTGACGGACGTCACATATTCGAGGCTGCCGCCGGCCCCTGCGCTTACTCCAGGGACACCCGAGGCTCCACTCGAGCGTGCTCTCGCGCGGGTTCGGCTCCCTGCGGCGGCGCGGCGCTTGGCTCGTCCTCGTCAGCCGCGGGGCGGCGAACATCCAAGAAGAGCAGGCGCAATACACTGACCAGCACGAAAGGTCCGAGCGCGAGTGCCCACGCTCGGCCTGAGGGCTCGATCAGATCGCCGAAAAAATCCGCGTAGAACCGGCCCAACCCAGCCTTCTCGCCATATGGGCCGAGCAACAGCGTGCCGACGATGTAGATCAACGCGGGGAGGATGAAGAGGCCGAACGCGAGCAAGATGCTTGCAAGAACGATCTCGAAGCGCGCGCGCCGATTCGCACGCGATTCGCTGACTTGTCGATTCGATTTCGTGTCCATGTCGCGTTTGACGACCCGCCGCCGGTAGAAGTTGCGCGCGCATGTTGGCGGCTCATGGCCCGCCTCGCAAGTCGGCGAGCGGCTCGGGCGATTGGGCGGTCGGTTGCCCTTCCACTATGATCGCCTGATGCCCCTGACGAGGATCTGCCGTGACCCCGAATGATGCTTCACTTCGTACCGCCGTCGTGGGTGTCGGCTATCTAGGGCGATTTCATGCGCAGAAATACGCTCAGCTGCCTGGGTCGCACCTCGTTGCCGTCGCAGATGCCAACGCGGACGCCGCCGCGAAGGTCGGAGCTGAGCTCGGTGTCGAGGCACTGGGCGATTATCGCGCTCTCATTGGACGCGTGGATGCGGTCAGCCTCGCGGTGCCGACGCCGCTGCATCATCGCATCGGTTGCGAGCTGCTCGACGGTGGGATTCACGTGCTGGTGGAGAAGCCGATTGCGACCACCGTCGCTGAAGCTCGTGAGCTCATCGACATCGCCAGGCGGCGCGGCTGCGTGCTGCAAGTCGGTCATCTCGAGCGATTCAACCCGGCAGTTGTCGCTGCGGTCGCGAAGCTCAAAGCGCCGCGCTTCGTCGAATCCCATCGACTCGCGCCGTTCAAGCAACGCGGAAGCGATGTCAGTGTCGTGTTGGACCTGATGATTCACGACATCGATCTCATTCAGGAGCTCGTGGGCGAGCCGATCGAAAGCATCGATGCAGTCGGCTCCAGCGTCTTCTCGGACGAGATCGACATCGCCAATGCGCGCCTACGATTCAAAGGCGGCTGCGTTGCGAATACGACAGCGAGCCGGATCAGCCTCAAACAAGAGCGCAAGATTCGCATCTTCCAGGACGATGCTTACCTGTCGATCGACTCGCAGCAGAAGATCCTGACGGTGATTCGTAAGAAGGATTCCGCGACGACGGTTGAATCGCCCGCGCAGGTGTCGATCGAAGAAGAGTCGTTCGATCAAGGGGACGCGCTGCGCGATGAAATAGCAGCTTTCTTAGAGGCGGTCCGCACGCGCAGCGAACCGGTCGTGACTGGCGAGGACGGTCTTCGCGCGCTTGAGACGGCCATGCGAATCACGGAGCTCGTGCAGCGCTCGACGCCCTGAACCGAGGAGACTCTCGCCGAGCCCGCAAAGCTCGCACAGCCAGACAAGGCAATTCGAATCAGAAGATTTTCGGCGCAACGACGATTCAGAATCTTGCTCTTCTCTTCCTTTGCGGACTCTGCGTGCTTGGCGAGAAATTCTTCTTCTCCGCCTCAAGGGCTCGTTTCCGGCACGACCGGCTTCGGCGGTTTCGCAAGTTGGTCGCGTTGGAGCGTGGTGAGCGGTCCCCCGGCCACTGAGCTCGCCGTGTTCTGCAAGCGCTCAAGGTTCACCTCGCCGCCCTTGCGCGCGAGCGCGCGAGCGACATCATCCAAGCTTCTGCGGTTGTTCGTCATGCGCCGAATCTCGCGATCGACGCCATGCAGAACGATGACTGCGCGGGCAGTCGTCGCACCGCCCGAGCTGCGCTCAAAGAGCGTCGGCGCGCGTTTCGCCCAGCGCTGCATGTCCGCAAGGGCTTGCTGATAGCGACGTTCGCTGATGCCGCCCGAACGCCGCAAGGTCTCGATCGAGTAGAACTCGGCGAGGCCTTCGACGATCCAGTCGCTCTCCTCATCGCCACGGATCGACATCCCGACATGCACGAGCTCATGCAGCATCGTGCTCGTGCGGTTCTCGCTGATGAGCGGTCGATCGCTGTGCAGGAACATCGATGCCGGACCCGACAACCCCCCACGCCACAACGGATCGCCCGCTGAGACGATCAGAAGGCGCGCCGGGAAGGCATCGAAAACTTCGAGCAAATGCGGAAGATTCCAGTTCAGGAAGGCGAGCATGTCTTGGCGACGTGCGCTTTCACCGACGGGCGCTGCGATTGTCGCTTGCACATGACCGATTTTCTCCGCGCGCACCCCGATCTTACCCGCGAGCATCCATCCTTCGGGGCGATCGAAACGCCGATCTGGATCATCGATAGCGAACGCTTTCATTCCGTGAGGGGCGTAAGGTGTGGCAATCGACCATCCTTCAGGCAGAACGAACTGGATCGTGCTTTGTGCAGTGAGCCCCCGCGGCGCGGTCACGCGCGTGCGGGGCACGAGCTTGTCGCCGCGGAACAGCGCCCACTCTTTATTCATGAACGAGTCGTAGCGCTTCGGTGCGCGCTCGTGATTCACCTTGAAGCGATAGCGCAGGCGGGATAGCTTGCCCTTCGGCCGCCACGTCACTTCGTTGTCGGTCACGTCCAAAGTGTCCGTCGAACGAAACTCGGTATGCCGATCAGGATCGATGCGTAGCCTGATCCGGCTCGGCAGTCGCTCACCTTTCAACTGGATCTCGACATCGATCGTATCGCGCGAAGGTTGAACCTGCGCGGTGTACTGCGCTTCATAGGTTTGTGCCGCGGCCGGCAGCGTCAGCAGCAATGAACAGGCAATTAGAACGGCGGCTTTGAGTCTCATGCGGATGTCTAGCGAATTCCTTGGAGCGGGCTTAAGTCTATAAGACTAACAAGTGTGAGACGCATCTCGTGCGCGAGGGGGCCTTGAATTCACCGAAGGCTGCCCTATCTCCGGGTCAACAGCGCACGAGGATTCATCGTTCCCGCGTGCGAGCAATTTGAATCTACAACAGTGGAGATAGATGATCATGGCCCTCGTACGTTATGAACCCTGGAACGTGCTCAATCAGCTGCACGGTCAGATCAATCGCATCTTGGAACGCGAGCTCGATCATGCGGGTCCGAGCTCAGCGGCCACCGCGGATTGGATCCCGCCGGCCGACGTCGAAGAGTACAGCGATCGCTTCGTCTTGAAGCTCGACGTGCCTGGCGTGGACGTCGCTGCAATCGACATCACGCTCGACAAAGGTGTGTTGTCAGTGAGTGGCGAGCGAGCGAAGTCGGCAGACGATAAAGCCGAGCGCACTCGTACAGAGCGCCCTTACGGCCGATTCCATCGCCGATTCACCTTGCCGGACACCGTCGATGCTGCAAACGTGCAAGCGACCGGACGTAACGGGATCGTCGAAGTGACGATTCCTAAGCAGCCGAAGGCGCAGCCCCGACGCATCCAAGTCGCAACGGCATAACGAAGTGCGGTGCTTACCGGGCCGGCCATAGGGCTGGCCCGTCGCTGCGGCGTGCAGATCGAATCCCTTCTCGCACCTCGGCGAAGTCGGTACGATGCCTCGCAGACGCTGCGAGCGGAGGCATCATTGAATACATCGGCTGGAACTGCAGGTGTGCGGCTGCGCGCCGCGCTCGAAGAGGAAGTTCCTCTTCAAATCGTCGGTACCATCAATGCATACAGCGCGCTACTCGCAGCGCGCGCGGGATTCAAAGCCCTTTATCTATCCGGCGCCGGCGTCGCGAATGCTTCGTTCGGACTACCGGACCTCGGCATCACGACGCTGAACGATGTCTGCGAAGACGTGAGGCGCATTTGTGGTGCGTGTCCCATCCCGCTGCTCGTCGATGCGGATACAGGGTTCGGCGCAGCATTCAATCTTGCGCGCACGACTCGCGAGCTGATTCGCGCGGGCGCTGCCGGCATGCATCTCGAAGATCAAGTACAAAGCAAGCGATGCGGCCACCGGCCCGGTAAGGCGCTCGTCTCGACGAGTGAGATGGTCGATCGTGTGAAGGCGGCCGTCGATGCGCGAATGGATGCTGGGTTCGTCATCATGGCGCGCACCGACGCGCATGCAGTCGAAGGGCAGGGTGCGGCGATCGAGCGCGCGCAGCGCTACGTCGAAGCCGGCGCGGACATGATTTTCGCCGAGGCTCTTACGACACTCGATGAGTATCGTCAGTTCACGTCGGCACTCGCCGTGCCGGTGCTTGCGAACATCACGGAGTTCGGCAAGACACCACTATTCAGCGTCGCTGAGCTGCGCGATGCTGGCGTGAAGCTCGTGCTGTATCCGTTGTCGGCGTTCCGCGCGATGAGCCGCGCTGCGGAAGGAGTGTACGAAGCGATTCGTCGCGACGGAACGCAGCGCGCATTGCTCGAGCGCATGCAGACGCGCGCGGAGCTTTATGACGTGCTCGGTTATCACGAGTACGAACGCAAGCTCGATCGGCTCTTTGGAACGGGCGACAGCAACTCACCAGGCGACTAGCCGACTCATTCACCGCAGTGGCTGGTCGAGAAGCACGGGGGACTTGAAATGGCCGAGCCGGCAACCGCACCAAAACCGAAGAAGTCAGTCGCCCTGTCGGGCGTGCTCGCAGGGAACACCGCGCTGTGCACCGTCGGACGCACGGGAAACGATCTGCACTACCGGGGCTACGACATCCTCGACATCGCGGACCAATGCGAGTTCGAGGAGATCGCCTATCTTCTCATCCACGGCAAGTTGCCCACCCAAACCGAGCTCGACGTGTACAAGGTCAAGCTCGCGCGGATGCGTGGTCTTCCCGCGATCGTGAAGACAGTCCTCGAGCAGTTGCCTGCAGCAAGCCATCCGATGGATGTCATGCGTACCGGCGTGTCGGCGCTTGGTTGTATCCTGCCCGAGAAGGAAGATCACAATGCGGCGGGTGCGCGCGAGATCGCGGATCGCTTGATCGCAAGCCTAGGGTCGATGCTCGTGTACTGGTATCACTACAGCACCTCGGGCAAACGCATCGACGTGGAAACCGATGACGATTCCATCGGTGGACACTTCTTGCACCTGCTGCATGGTAGACGCGCGTCCGCTCAGTGGGTCAACGCGATGCACACCTCGCTCATCCTGTATGCCGAGCACGAATTCAACGCCTCAACGTTTGCAGCGCGCGTGATCGCCGGCACGGGTTCGGACATGTATTCGTGCATTACAGGTGCGATCGGCGCTTTGCGCGGCCCCAAGCATGGCGGCGCGAACGAAGTCGCATTCGAGATCCAGCAGCGGTACGACACTGCGGATGAGGCGGAAGCAGACATTCGAAGCAGGGTCGCGAAGAAGGAGGTGATCATCGGATTCGGTCATCCGGTGTACACCGTTGCGGATCCTCGAAACCAGATCATCAAGCAGGTCGCTCGCAAGCTCGCGCACGAAGCGGGTGACACGAAGATGTTCGCGATAGCCGACCGTCTCGAAGCGGTCATGAAGGAGATCAAGAACATGTTCCCCAATCTCGATTGGTACTCCTCGGTGTCGTATCACTTGATGGGCGTGCCCACCGCGATGTTCACGCCGCTTTTTGTCCTCGCGCGCACGACCGGCTGGGCCGCTCACGTCATCGAGCAACGAATCGATGGCAAGATCATTCGTCCGAGCGCGAACTACGTGGGACCGGAGAATCAGAAGTTCGTGCCTCTTGCAGAGCGGAGGTAAGTGCTTCGCTCAGTGACGAGGTGACGCAGTGACGAGGTGACGAAGTCAGAGGCACTCGGCGCCACTTCTTGGGGAGAACAGAAATCGCGGCGAGGGTAGAATTCGTGTTCTGACTTCATCACTCCGTCACCCCGTCACTTCGTCACCCTAAGCAAGCCATGTCCCATTCCGCCACCCGTCCCGACCCCGACCAACTTCTCATCGACATCGCTGACTACGCACTCTCGTACGAGATCACGAGCGAAGCTGCGTTCGAGACGGCGTACTACTGTTTGATGGATACGCTCGCTTGCGGATTTCAGGCGCTCAAGTATCCGGCGTGCACGAAGCTGCTCGGTCCAGTGGTTCCCGGCGCGACGATGGCAGGGGGTGCGCGGGTGCCGGGGACATCGTTCGAGCTCGACCCCGTGACCGCTGCGTTCAACATCGGCGCGATGATCCGATGGCTCGATTTCAACGACACGTGGCTCGCGGCCGAGTGGGGGCATCCTTCGGACAATTTCGGAGGCATCCTGGCCGTCGCCGACTACATGGCACGGCGCGACGCGGCGCACGGAAAGAGGGCGCTGTCGGTGCGCCAACTGCTCGAGGCGATGATCAAAGCGCACGAGGTGCAAGGTGTCTTGGCGCTCGAGAACAGCTTCAACCGAGTGGGGTTGGATCACGTATTACTCGTGCGCATCGCCTCGACGGCCGTGACGTCTGCCATGCTGGGCGCGACCAAGGACCAAATCATCAACGCTGTGTCGAATGCCTGGATCGATGGAGGCGCGCTTCGCAGCTATCGGCACGCACCCAATACCGGCTCGCGCAAGAGTTGGGCTGCGGGCGATGCGACGAGTCGCGCAGTCCGGCTGGCTTTGATCGCGCTTACGGGCGAGATGGGTTATCCATCGGCGCTGAGCGCGAAGACCTGGGGCTTTCAAGATGTGCTGTTCAAGGGCAAGCCGATCGTACTTTCGCAGCCGCTCGGCAGCTACGTCATGGAAAACGTCCTGTTCAAGATTTCATACCCTGCCGAATTCCACGCGCAGACCGCCGTCGAAGCCGCAATGTCGTTGCACTCGCAGGTAACCGAGCGCCTGGATGAGATCGGGCGCGTCGTCATCGAAACGCAGGAGCCCGGTGTACGCATCATCGATAAGACCGGACCGCTGTCGAACCCGGCCGATCGCGATCATTGCATTCAGTACATGGTCGCGATCCCACTCATCTTCGGCAGACTGCGTGCAGATGATTACGAAGATACGATCGCGCGCGATCCGCGCATCGATGCGCTCAGGGGGAAGATGCAGGTACGCGAGAACGGTACATTCACGCAGGAATATTACGCGCCCGACAAGCGCTATATCGGCAACGCGGTTCAGGTGTTCTTCAAGGACGGAAGCTCCACGGAGCGAATCGCGATCGATTATCCGCTCGGCCATCGTAAGCGACGCGGCGAGGCCATTCCCGTGCTCGTAAAGAAGTTCGAAAGCGCAGTCACCGCGCATTTCGCGCCCAAACAAGCTGAAGCGATCAAGACCTTGTTCGGCGATCGGGGCAAGCTGGAAAAGCTCTCGATTCCTGAGTTCATGGCTTGTCTGATCAAGAATTAGGGAACTTCTGATTATTGTGCTTTCAGGCTCGCGGCAGACTCCATTCACGTCGGAAGCGCTCGGCGCACGAGACGCGAATGCAAGTAGGCCGTGTAGATGTTGCACAACCGCGTCTACTTGCTACTCTATCGGCATGATGACGAGGTGTCAGGGAACACATGCACGCTGACTCGAACGTTTTCACGATGCGCTCGCGCGCTTCAGCTCGTGTGTTGGCTTCATGACTGCGACCTTCAGAGCCCTGCTCGTCAGCGCCGGGCCGGCGAGCCCTGTTCTGGTTGCGAAGCTCACGGAAGCCTCCGACATCGAGGTCGCGGAGATTATCTCTGCCGAGCAGATCATCACCAGTATTTCACACCGCATCCCGGATCTCGTCGTCGTTGATGTCGTTGGCGAGATGAATGGCCTGGTGCAAGTCTGCAGCATCCTCAAGGCGAATCCCGCGACCGTGTTCGTGCCCATCGTGGCGCTCGCGCGCTCGGCCAAATCGCGTTTGGCTGCATTCGAAGCCGGCGTCGATGATTTTCTCTTGCATCACGTTCGGCGCGAAGAATTCCTGGTTCGTGTGCGCTGCCTGCTGCGAAGTAGCTCGGCTCGCCGTCAATTGGCAGCTGACCAGCTTGCCGAAGAGGTCAAGCGCCGCGAAGCCATCCGCTCTGCCTTCCGGCGTTACATCTCGCCGAAGCTCGCCGACCAAATCCTGGCCAATCCGGACTTGCGAGACACGGTATTCGGCCGCTCTCAAGTACGTACACAGGCGGCGATCATGTTCGCTGACATGCGCGGCTTCACGAGTCTCGCGGAGCGACTCAAACCGACGGAAGTGGTCGAGCTTCTCAATGAATTCTTCGCCTTGCTCACAGAGATTACGTTCCGCCACGACGGAACGGTCTTCAGCATGGCCGGCGACAGCTTGATGGTGGGCTTCGGCGTTCCCGTGGAGCAGCTAGACGGTGCGATGCGCGCCATTCGCGCGGCGCGCGACATGCTCGATGAGTTCGCCGAGCTCGCCGAGCGATGGAAGGAGCGCTACGAGGTCGAGACGGGCCTCGGCATCGGGATCAATCTCGGCGAGGTGATCGCTGGGAATATCGGATCGGCGACGTACATGAATTACACGATCATCGGCGATGCCGTGAACGTCGCATCGCGTTTAGGCCAACGTGCGCGGGCGGGGGAGATGTTGTTCTCCGATACGATCAAGGCGTCGCTGGACGAGCAAGGCTTCGGCGTTGAAGCTTTGCCACTGCCGTCGCTCATCCTGCGCGGTCGCACGAACCCGATCGATATCTTCTGCATCCCGAGCCCGGTACGCGTCGACTTCCGCGCCGCGCACTGATCCCGGCCTACGCCGGGATGACGCGAGGGGTGATCGCTATGAGCGATACGCCTCTCGGCCAATGCCCTGAACCGGAATGCCTTGCGCGGCAAGCACTTCGTGCTGGAGCGCGTACATCGCGGCGGCGGCTTCGTCGATGGCCCTCGTGAACGCGAGCGAGCCCTTCAGAATCGGCGCGAGCTTCTCCTTGTCCTGAATGCGCGCCTTCGGATACTCGTGCTCGACGACGAGATACGTGTTCGCCGGATCGATTGCGAGCAGCTCGCGCGCGGCGAGCTGATGATCGAGCCAGTCGACCGTGCGGTTCTGGAGATACGCGAGCGGGTCGTGTTTCGCGGTGCCGGGCAGCTCGTGCTCGCACAACACGACCTGCTTCTTCCACGCGTTCGCCTGATCGGCAGGATTGGGCGATGGCTTGCCGCCGATCCAATCGCCACGTTGCATCGTCTGTCCGCCGTAACCCCATGCAGAGACACCGCGTGAATCCACGACCTGACCTTTGACATGGAATCCCGCGATCAGGAAGTTGTAGCCCTCGTCCTTCAGGTACTGGAACATCGAGCGCGTGTCCTGACCCATTAGAATCGAGTGCGAAGGATCGTAGTGAATGCGGAATTGGTCACCGACGCCGTGCTTCTCGCAAATGCGGTGAAGCGCGATCCATGGCCCGGGTGCGTAAGCGATATTGTTGTGCCAGCGATCGAGCACGTTCCAGCCTGGCATGGGACATTGCTCGACGCGATAGGTCAGTCCGCGCGCTTTGGCTTCCTTCAATAGTGGAACGAACACGGCCTCGAACATCTCGAGGTTTTGGTCCATTTCGAGCTGTGGATTGCGGCCCACGAAGCCGCACACTGCATCGGTTCCGAGCAGCACGGCCGCATCGAAGATGCGCAGCATGAAATCGTGCTTCTGCTTGCGTGCTGCTTCATCGGCCGCGAGCATGTTGTCGAAGTAGCCGATATCCGACAGGCCCACACCGGTGGAACGCATCGCGGCTTGCACGCGAGCGGCGCGTTGCTTGTTGAACGGCTCGCGTAGATCGAGCGTATTCGCCACCGGGTCGAGCATCGCCTCCGCGGGAACATCGCTTTGCGTCGGATGAAGGGCGGCCGATAGCTGGATATTCGGAGCCCCGATATCGCGCGCAAATTGCAGCCACTCCTCGATCGCAAGATCGGGATCGGGATCGCGCTTCTCGCGTGGCGTCAGCTCCTGAAGCGCAGCGGTGAGAATGCTCAGCTTCATGTATTTGGGCTGGAACTGCGAAACGGTGGCTTTCGTGCTCATGGTTGTGGATTACCTCGTGACCGACGCGTGCGAATGATAGAGGTGTCCTCACGCTCGGGCCAGCATGGAAGTGTCATGAGTATGCGATCCAGCGCCCGAGCGCACCGACGCACAACCACGCGACAATGGAGAAGTACGCTTGCAAGCGCCCAAGCGCTGGCGGGTGCGAATCCCAGGTCGCGAGCTTCTTGTCCCAGAGTGCGCGGAAGCTGAGCGCGTTCGCAACGGCGAGCACGATGAAGCACAGCTTCGCCTGCATGATGCCGTTCTTGAGTAGCGGTCCTGCATCGGCTGCAAACATGAGAACGCCCGTCGTTGCGAGTAGAGTCAGCCCGCACACGGCGGCGTGAGTCGAGAGCCGCGAAAGTGGCGCAAGCGCGAGCTCGCGAGCGATCCCAAGCAACCGCAAGTCGAGCAGCAGAATGGGTCCGACGAGCAATACGAGGCCGAGCAAATGGAGGACATTCGCGACCGGGTAGGCGAGCGCCGATGAGCGCATCCATTCCCCGAGCGGGGAGGCTTCGAGCCGCGCCGCCCATTCGAACACATCCACGGCCGCCGCGATTAACGCAGCTCGACCGTCTTGCCGTCTACGGTGATCCGTTCGGCGCGCAGCTCTGCGGTGCCATCGCTGCGCGGATAGCCCTCGATCGTAATCGTCTTACCCGCCTTCAACGCATCGCTTGCCAAGCCGCGCGATTCCATGCGGCTGATCGGAGCCAGAATCACGAGCCAACGCTTGCCTTCGTGATCGACTTCCACTTCGGCGTGGGGATTTCGATAGCGCACTTCGGCGAGCGGCACATCGAACTTCATGACCTTATTTGCGTCGTACGAGCTCCAACCATGGTGAGCCCACGCAACGCTCGCGATCACCATGCAGAGAACTGCCGCTGCGAAGCCGAGCAGATGGCCACGAGACAGGTGAGCCTGAGCAGTACGGGTAAGCATTGAGGAACTCCTGAGCTTCGATCGCTTACGGACGTGCCATTGCCGCAAGGTTACGGGAACCGAGCGCTGAACGTGCCCAGAAGTGTACGACCGATGCGTCCGTCTGCACCATAAGAAAGCTGAGGCGCCCCGAGAGCGCGCCGAGCCGTGTAGCGCATACTCAGGCGGCGCGAGCAGGTACGGTGGGCGTAGCGAGCGCAGGCTGTGGCGCGGCCGAATTCGCCGAGGTTTCCACGAGGCCAGTCCCTGATGCTGTCTTGTAGCCGATGCGAAACCCGCCCCAGTGACGGCCGTTCACATAGATGGGAGCCGAGATGTCGTGCATGACCTCGCCCGTATCGCGCTTGTAAGTCTGCAAGAGGAACGGCTCGCGATTGGTTCCGCAGCGAGAGCCCGTGCGATCGCTGAAGATGCGCTTCGTGCGATTGTTCGTCAGATCGATGTCGTAGTTGCCGGTGAGGGGTTTCGAATAGCGCCGGTTGTGCGTGGGGAAGTAGCCATAGTCGTCGACAGCGCCGGCATAGGCGATGTTGGAGTGCGCGACTAGCAGCGGCTCCTGGATGTCCGGCAGCACGCGATCGGTGAAAGCGTCGAAGCGCGTCGTGTACTTCGGAGGGTTCGTCCCTGCAATGGGCTCGTGGTCACGGTCGAATAGATCCGACTCCGAGATTCGACCTTCCGCGATCGCTGTTTCGAAGAGCTTGCCCACCTGTGTGGCGCTTTGTTGGGCAACGCCTTTCATCGTGCGATGGACGCTGTCATCGACATCATCGCTGATTGCGGCGAACACCTTCTCGGCTGTTTCCGACAACATCAACACCGCGCTCGCGGCAACCGGTACCTCGTGCTCGATTCGCGCGAGTCCATCCAGAATGTCTTTGACCGAGCGCGAGATCGTCGTCGTGGTCGTCGCATGACTGCGAGCCATTTCGGCAATCGCTTGCACTTGCGTATCCGATTCCGCCGCAAGCTGTCTGATCTGATCGAGCATGGAGACGGCACGCTCTGCAGGTGCAGCCGCTCCGCTCACCTCATCCGCGAGCGTCTGCATGCTGCGCGCGGAACGATCTGCATCCTCGTGAATCTCGCGCAGCATGCCCGCGATTTCCACAGTCGCCGTCTTCGTGCGTTGGGCGAGTTGTCTGACTTCCTGCGCGACCACGGCGAAGCCACGGCCGCGATCGCCCGCCCGCGCGGCCTCGATCGCCGCATTGAGGGCGACTAGATTCGTTCGAGTCGCGATCTCGTTGATCACATCGGCGATCACTTGGATCTTGGTCGATTTCTGCTGAAGCGCCGCCATATTCGTAGAGGCGGTCACCGCGTTCTCTCTAGCGTTGCGGATCTTGGTGACGCCGCTTGCAATCTCGGCCCGGCCTCGGGCGCATTCATCGAGCACTGCGCCTGCGACTTTTGAGGCGCGTACTGCCTTGTCTGCGATGCCCTCCGTCGAGACTGCGATCTCCTCGGCACTGAGCGAGATCTGATTCCCCAACTCGACGTCCGATGCAATCTTCTTCTTCAAGCCATCGAGAAAGAAAGAGGTCTCAGCGCCCCCAATCATGATGCGATCCACATACCGGGCGACGTCCTGTGCGATATCCCGCGCGCCCGCGCGTTTGGCGTGCAGAATCAACGTTCCACACGCACCGAGCGCGGCGGCGAGGATTGCGTAAAGATGCACGCCAACCAGAGCCACTGCGCGCGCACCGAACGACACGAGCAGGATCAGCGTGATGCCGATGCACAAGGCGGCTGCTAAGCGAAAACCAGTCTTCATGATCGGCACATCAATCTCGAATGAACTGACCCGGATGGACCTCGAGCGCGTGCCGCGCCCAAGGTTCGCGTTAACGTCGTTGTCGGCGGGTGAATGGACCCCTTGAGTCGCGGCCGTGGCGAGTGCGCCATCCATCACACTTCTGCATCGAGCATCCACATGGATGTCTACCGCTGCCGGGTTATGAAAGTCCGCCGCCTGTTTGTTAATCTGTGTCAATTCGAGTACAAGATCACGACACGCCGCCGGACAGCCGAGTGGCGGACGAACGAGGCGCCGGATCCAAACGGCGCAACCAAGGGGGCGCATGATTACCGGATGGGGCTTGCTGCTCGTGTCCCTTGCGTACGTCGGGGGACTCTTTCTGATCGCGTGGTGGGGAGACCGGAGCCGGTTTTATCCTACCCATCCTAAGTATCGCCCGCTCATCTACAGCCTTGCCCTCGCGGTCTACTGCTCGAGTTGGACTTTTTACGGTGCAGTGGGCACGGCCGCGCGTTCGGGGCTGTCCTACCTGCCTATCTATCTCGGTCCCATCCTTTTATTCGCCGTTGCGCTACCGTTCTTCGAGCGGATGGCGCGGGTGGCCAAGCAGCGCAACGCGACTTCGATTTCCGATCTGCTCTCGGCTCGCTTCGGTCGTTCGCGCCATATCGCAGTCATCGTTGCAATCGTCGCGCTCATGGCGGCCATTCCCTACTTGGCCTTGCAGCTCAAAGCCATCGCGATGAGCATCGAGGTGCTCTCGGGACCCCAGGATGCCGTATCGACCATCCCTTGGCACAGCGATAGCACGTTCATCGTCGCGATGATGCTTGCGCTTTTCGCAAGCTTGTTCGGTACTCGCGAAGTCGATGCGACTGAGCATCATCCAGGCATGATGCTCGCGATCGCGGCCGAATCGGTCATCAAGCTGTTCGCCTTGTTGATGGTCGGGATTTTCGCCATGTTCACGCTCGATGGCTTCGAGCCGGTGCTCACGACCGCGCGCGAGCTGCCAGCCAAGACCGACGGACTCGGCGTGTTCCTGACGCAGACCCTGCTGTCGTTCGTGGCGATCTTTTGTCTTCCACGGCAGTTTCAGGTGGGCGTCGTGGAGTGCGCGGACATCGCCGATATGCGCAAGGCGCGCTGGTGGTTCCCCGGCTATCTGCTTCTCATCAGCATCGTCGTGATTCCGATCGTCGCTGCCGTACTGTCGATCGACGCGTCGTCGCGCGCGAACGTGAGCCCGGATGCGTTCGTGTTATGGCTGCCGCTTTCGGCAGGTCAAGATTGGCTTGCGTTGCTCGCCTATCTGGGTGGGTTCTCTGCAGCGACGGGCATGGTGATCGTTGCAAGCGTCGCGCTCGCAACGATGGTCAGCAACGACCTCGTGCTGCCGGCGTTGTGGCGCTTGCAGCTGCTGTCGTTGAACGATCGAACCGCGGCATCGAGCACGATCCTCTGGATCCGGCGCATTGCGATCTTCAGCATCCTGCTCGGCGCCTACGCGTTCTTCCGAGCAGTGCCGCCCGCGCCCAGCTTGGCATCGATCGGCTTGCTCGCTTTCGCGGCCGTCGCACAGTTTGCGCCCGCGCTGTTTGCCTGCGTGTATTGGGCTGGGGCGAGCCGACAAGGTGTGATCGGCGGATTAGCGACGGGTTTCGTGCTCTGGACCTACACGCTGCTGCTGCCGGCGATCATGGCTACGAGCGGTGCGGCACCGGCATGGATTACGGAAGGACCCTTCGGCGTGTCTTTCCTTGCTCCGCATGGACTATTCGGCTTCGGCGGCGACCCGAGCGTGCATGGCGTGATCCTGTCTCTGGCCGCAAACGCAGCCGTGCTCGTCTTGGGATCGCTGCGCTATCCGCCGGCTATTCGCGATCGCCTGCAAGTCGAGAGCGAGTTGCTCGACGAAGAGTTCGCGAAGGTTCGTTCACCGAAGCTGCTGCCCGGCTCGGCGACGGTCGGGGACATGATGGCACTGGCCGAGCGTCTGCTCGGTGCGCAGGCCGCACGACGATTGATGGAACGCCACACAGCGGAGCAGGGCAGCGAGTTGAATCCGAGTCAGCGCGCCAACGTGTGGCTTCTGCAAGCGTTGGAGCGGGAGCTCGCGGGCGCGCTCGGCGCCTCTTCCGCGCGCATGGTGCTCACGAGCGTGCTGCGCGGAGCGGGGCTGAAGCTCGCCGAAATCGTGGCATTGCTCGATGAAGCAACCGAGAAGCTGCGTTTCAATCGCGAGTTGCTCGAGGCGATGATGGACAACATGCCGCAAGGGATCAGCGTCGTCGATGCCGACATGCGGCTCGTTGCGTGGAATCAGCGCTATCTCGATCTGTTCGACTATCCCCCGGGCTTTGTCTACATCGGACGGCCGGTTGCCGAGCTCATTCGCTACAACGCCGAGCGTGGCTGGTGCGGACCAGGCGATTCGGATCGACATGTGGCACGCCGCTTGGAGTATATGCGCTCAGGATCGGCGCACGTTTCGGAGCGCCAACGCCCCGATGGGCGCGTCATCGAAGTACGCGGGCAACCTTTGCACGACGGCGGCTTTCTAATGACGTTCAGCGATGTCACGAGCTACAAGCGGGTCGAGCAGGAGCTTCGAGTCATCAACGAAACGCTCGAGCAACGCGTCGATGAACGCACGCGACAGCTCGCACGCGCGACGGCGCTTGCTGAGCAAGCCAGCTTGTCGAAGACCCGCTTCGTCGCCGCCGCAAGTCACGATCTATTGCAGCCGCTCAACGCCGCGCGTTTGTTCAACGCTGCGCTACAGGATAAAGCGGCGCGCGATCCGGAGTTGAAGCGCTTGGCGGAACGTGTCGATAACTCCCTCTGTGCTGCGGATGAGTTGCTGGATGCGTTGCTCGACATCTCGCGGTTGGACGCTGGCGGCATTCGCCCCGAGGTTTCGGAGTTTCCGGTCGCGCCGTTGCTCGAGTCTCTACACGAGCAATTCGCGCCGATCGCCGCGCAGCGAGGCATTCGCCTCATCGTTCGACCGACGAAGCTATGTGTGCGCTCGGATCACCGCATGGTGCGTCGAGTACTGCAAAACTTTCTGAGCAACGCGTTGCGCTATACCCGCACGGGGCGCGTCGTCATCGGTTGCAGGCGCAGAGCTGGAGGCTCTCAGGTCGAGCTGCAAGTACACGACACCGGCCCCGGCATTCCGAACGAACGCCTCACTCTCGCGTTCGAGGAATTTCAGCGACTCGATCGTCAATCACCGTGGGGCGAGAAAGGTCTTGGGCTCGGTCTTTCGATCTGCGACCGTATCGCGAAGCTACTGGGCGCTCAGCTCACCGTGATCTCCAAGCCGGCGCGAGGCAGCGGCTTCGGTATTCGTGTCGGACGGGCGAGCGAAGCGCTGCGACCTCACCCCGTCCGCGGGGCGGGCATCGAGCCGCGTGCGACCGCCGGCAACTTGCGCGCCGTGCAAGTGCTGTGCATCGAAGATGACGTCAACATACTCGATGGGTTGCGCGAGCTCCTCACTCGCTGGGGGATGCGCGTCATTGGCGTCGAGACGCCGGAGGAGGCGCACGAGGCGATTCGCCGGCATCGCATCGATGTCGTGCTCGCCGACTATCATTTGCAGGGCCATCCGCTCGGGCTCGAGTTGCTCGAGCAACTCACGGATCGAATCTCCGGGGGAGGCCCCGCGCGCGGGGCCCTGATCACGGCCGATGCGAGCCTGGCGCTGTTGCACGAAGCGCGCTCGAAGGGCTTTCAGGTCCTGCGCAAACCCGTGCGCCCCGCTGCACTGCGCGCGCTACTCGCGGCGCTCGTGCACACCGTGCCGGAGAACGAAACGCGTTTCGCGCCGCTTCAGTCGAGCGCCGATGAACCTGCAGCGTGATCCAGCGCGAGTTGCTGCGCGATCAACACAGCTTGCGTTCGATTGGTGGCACCGAGCTTCTCCATGATGGCCGTCATATGCGCCTTGACGGTGGCTTCGGACACCCCGAGCTCGGCTGCAATCTGCTTGTTGATCAGTCCAGAGCACAGCATCGAAAGCACGCGGAACTGCTGGGGGGTGAGACTTGCGATGCGACGAGCTGCATCGCTTTCACCTTGCGCCAACTCAGCGTTCGCATCGAGCGCCGCACCTGATGCTTGCGGTTCCGGTGTCCAAATGCCGCCCTGTGCGACGGCTTGTAGCGCCTCGACGATCGTTGCGATCGGTGCGGACTTGGGGACGAATCCCGCAGCGCCATGCGCGAGCGTGCGCGAGACGATGTTGGGGTCCTCGCGCCCGGAGATTACAATGACCGGCACGGCCGGATAGTGAGAGCGCGATTGCACGAGCGCACTGAAGCCTTGCGCACCGGGCATGTTCAAGTCGAGCAGCAGAAGCTCGATGTCGTCCTCCGCCTCGAGAGCGGCAAGCAATGCCGCGACACAATCGGCTTCGCGAACCTTCAAGCCTGGCAACGCCTGGGCGACGGCAAGCTTGAGTGCTTCTCTAAACAGCGGATGATCGTCGGCGATCAGGACCGTATGCGGCATCTCCTTCCTCGCATCCGCGCGATCGAGCGCGTTCATCGAAGCCTACGATGTCCAAGCGATGCGGACACTTCCAGCGCGCAGAAGCCGTATGCAAGTCGAAGCTCGTAAGTGGAGTCGGCTAGTCGCGGCACTCTTCACCGTGAGTTGGCGCAGGAGTCAGCGCATGATCCTATCCGAAGAGCGCTTCGGCAATCCGGACGCGCCCTGATTCGATCGAGTGATGCTCGTCCGCGTCTCGCAAGGATGGCGCGCATGCCGAGTGCGGAAGAATTCGACTTTCGTCGATACGCTCGGTATTCGACCAATGGCTAATTCCTCTGTTGACACTGGCACGCGATGCTCGGTGTTGGGCTCTAATAGGGGATGCATCATGCCACGAAGAACAATGTTCAAATCCGAGGCGCGCGCCCTCGCCATCGCCGTTGCGGCTCTGTGCGCAGGCAATGTTCAGGCGCAGAGTAGCAAGGAGCAGGAGCTCGAAGCTCGCATCGAGCAGCTCGAGCAGAAGCTCAAAGAGATGAGCGCAACCGGCGCGGCCACTGGCACAGCTACCGGCACAGCTGCAGCGACTATTCAGACAAAAACGATTACCCCGAACGCCATTCCGAACACGCGGTTCCTGTTTACCGGCTTCATCAAGCTCGACACGCTGGTGTCCGACTACGATGACGGAGAGATTCCCGACAGCAGCGTCGGCCGCGACTTCTATCTGCCCGGCACGATTCCGGTCGGCGGAGTCGGAGAGAGCGCGGACTGGGACATGCACGTCAAACAGTCGCGTTTCATCTTCGGCACCGACACTGATCTCGCAGACAAGAGCGTCTTGAGCTCGCGGCTCGAGTTCGATCTATACGGCTCATCTCTCGGCGATGAGCGCGCAACGAACACGTACGGTCTGCAGCTGCGCCATGCGTACTTGCAGTACAAGAAATGGCTGGTCGGTCAGACGTGGTCCAACTTTCAGGACGTCGGCGTCCTTCCCGAAACTGCAGACTTCATCGGGCCCACCGACGGCACGGTCTTCGTGCGCCAGCCTCAGATCCGCTATACAAGCGGCAACTTCTCGGCTTCCCTCGAGAATCCGGAGACGACGATCACGCCGTTTCTCGGCGGCACGGGCGGTAACGCTCGTATCGCTTCGGACGATAACAGCGTTCCGGACCTGACTGCCGCCTATACCTTCAAATTGGCGAACAACAACTACATCCGCGTTGCGGCATTGGGGCGTCAGCTCAAGTACGAGACGACCGGCGTCGGAGCGATCGACGATTCGTCGTTTGCCGGTGCGGTCTCGGTCGCCTCGAAGATCAACTTCGGTGCGAACGACGATTTGCGGCTGATGTTCACCGTGGGTGAAGGTCTCGGGCGCTATGTGGGCGTGAACTTCGTGAACGACGCCGTGCTCGACGCCGGAGGAAATCTCGAGGCGATCGAGGGATGGGCTGGTTTCATCGCGTGGCGACATGTTTGGACCGGCACCGTGCGCAGTACGTTCATGTACTCGACATCCTCGTATGACAATGACGTGGCGCTGACGGGACCGGGCGTGAACGCGAAGAGCATGTCGTGGGCAGCGAACCTCTTCTATTCACCGGCCGCGAAGCTGGACATCGGCGTCGAGGCTCGCTACGCGGAACGCGAGCTAGAAGGCGGAGTTGACGGATCAATGAAGCGGCTGCATGCAGTCGCAAAGTACTCCTTCTGACGTAAAGTCTGCGAGCAGACTAGCCTGTGAGTCGACGAGTTCGACAGCGTATACGAGTGCGATGCATGAGTGCGCCACGACGGCTGCAGCGTCGAGCTCGTGCACGATGTGGCGCTCGTCGACCTTCGACTAAGGTAGCACTGACAACGCACGGGGCCACTGTTACGTTCGCGACACCCGAAAGAAGGTCCCGCAGCCCGGATTCGTCAAGCGCTCCATAGATTCGGCCAGGGCTTATTCATCAAGAAAAGGGGGATATGCAGTGTCTCAACTTTCAGCAGCAGATCGCGCCGAGCATTGGCGGCAAACGCGGAACCTGATGTTCGTTCATCTGACCATCTGGTTCATCTTCTCGTACCTGGTTCACTGGTTCGCGTTATCGCTCAACAGCATCAACTTCTTCGGGTGGCCGCTGGGCTACTACTTCAGCGCGCAGGGCTCACTGATCGTATTCGTGATCCAGCTGTTCCTGTTCGCCCGTCAGCAGCACGCCATCGACACGAAGTTCGGGGTCGCTGAAGAAGAGAACAACAAGGCTTAAGGGGGCACATATGGCTCTGCACTGGGAAGGCAAGTCCTTCATCGAAAATCTGCCGAAGATCTACGGCATCTATACGGGCGGCTTCCTCGCGTTCTTCGCCTTGATGGCGGTGCTCGAGCAGTTCGGGATGAGTGCGCAGACGATCGGCATTCTGTTCGTGCTGTTCACAGTCGTCATCTATGCCTTCATCGGCATTCTCTCGCGCACGATGGCGGTTGAGGCGTATTACGTTGCTGGGCGCAGCGTGCCGCCGGTATTCAACGGGATGGCGACGGCCGCGGACTGGATGTCCGGTGCTTCCTTCGTCGCGATGGCAGGCGGCATTTTCATGTCTGGCCACGCGTACATGGCCTTCATCGTGGGTTGGACGGGCGGTTATATCCTGGTCGCGACCTTGATGGCACCGTACCTGCGCAAGTTCGGGTGCTACACCGTGCCGGACTTCATCGGTACGCGTTATGGCGGCAAGCTCACGCGCTTTGTAGCGATCGTCGTGCTGGTCGTCGCCTCGTTCACCTATGTCACGGCGCAGATCACCGCAACCGGCACGATCGCAGCGCGCGCCTTCTTGATTCCGTTCGAGATCGGCGTGTGGCTCGGCCTCGTAGGCATCCTGGTGTGCTCGATGTTGGGCGGCATGCGTGCGGTGACGTGGACGCAAGTCGCACAGTACATCGTGCTCATCATCGCGTACCTGATTCCGATCTTCTGGATGTCGATCAAGATGGGCTTCGGTCCGCTGCCACACTTCAGTTACGGGGGCGGCGTCCAGCGCATCATGGAGCTCGAGCCGCTGATCGGCGTCGGCACCGCCGCCGCTGAATCGGTTCCCGGACTCTCCGTGGTGACCGCATTGCACGCGACTCCGAAGGAAGGTGCGATGGCGGCGTGGAAGTTCGTGACCCTCGTGGCTTGCATGATGATCGGTACGGCGTCTCTGCCGCACATTCTCATGCGCTACTTCACGACACCGTCGGTTCGCGATGCGCGCACGTCGGTCGCCTGGTCGCTGTTCTTCATCTTCTTGCTCTACTTCTCGGCGCCTGCGCTGGCAACGTTCAGCAAGCTGTTCATGATCGATCCGAACATTCCATCATCGATCATCGGTAATCCGATTGCTCAGGTGGAAGCGCTCGACTGGATCAAGAACTGGGGTGCGGTCGGCCTGCTTGCGATCCGCGACAGCAATGCGGACGGGCTCTTGCAGATCAACGAGCTGTTCTTGAACCCTGACATCATCGTGCTTGCGACACCGGAGATCGCCGGATTGCCGTACGTGATTTCGGGCCTGGTCGCTGCCGGCGGTATGGCGGCTGCCATGTCCACCGCTGACGGCTTGCTGCTCGCGATGGCGAATGCGTTGTCGCATGACTTGTACTACAAGATCATCGACCCGAAAGCCGAAACCAGAAAGCGCCTGTTGACGGCCCGTGCGCTGTTGCTCGTGATCGGCGCGGGGGGCGCGGCGGTCGCGAGCTTGAAGCTCACCGGCATTCTCGGTGCGGTGGCATGGGCGTTCTGCTTCGCGATGTCCGGACTGTTCGTCCCCCTCGTGCTTGGAGTGTGGTGGAAGCGTGCCAATCGCCAAGGTGCGCTCGCCGGCATGGTCGCGGGCCTGGGCGTCGGCTGGTGGTACCTGCTTGCAGTCCGGAACCCCGATGCTTGGTATGGCTTGGCACAGCCGTGGCTCGGTCTTGACGACCTGCGCTTCGGGGTTGTAGGTGTCACTGCAAGCGCGATCGCGATGGTCGTCGTGACGCTACTGACGCCTGCGCCTGACGAGGAGACGCAGCGTATGGTCGATGAAGTGCGCGTGCCGAGAGGCGATACGATCATTCCTTCGAAGGCTTGATCGACTCTCAAGGACGATCCGAAGAGCCGGGGCGAGGCGACTCGCTCCGGCTCTTTTTCGTATGCGAGAATGCGCGCGCGTCTTAGGGGGTCAACTTAGGTGATACAGGAAATCCCGCTTTGGGCGGTGGTGCTCGATTACGTGCTCGGCGTTGTCATGTGGACCTTGATCGGCCGCTTCGGCATGCGGTTGTTCTTGCCGGAAGAGAGCAAGTTCTTCTTCAGCCGCTTCTTCATCCGCGTAACCGACCCGTTGCTCAAGGCATTCAAGCCGATCACGCCGGACTTTCTCGTGCCGGCCCTCGTGCCCCTCTACGTGGCGTGGTTCTTCTTCATCTTCCGCTTCTACGTGATGCCGTGGCTCCTGGGTTATTCGGTGATGGGCATGCTGTCGTTCCCGTTGGAAGGGCAGATTGCTCAAGGCATCTACTACATCGGCAGGTTGCTCACGGGGCAGTAGCTCCAGATTCGCGCAGAACGGCTTCGGCATCGAGGCACTCGACGAAATCGCGCCGCACCTGTTGCCAGCGGAAACGCACTGAGTTGCGCACGATCTCCTCGTCGAGCGCTTTCAGCTCGTCGACGATTGGGGCCCATCGCACGAGGCCAGCAGGACTCTCGGTGAATGCCGCATCGTCGGGACCCATTGCCAGCCAATCGGTTCTCGCGACGCGACTGCGAACACGCTCGGCGTGTCTCGGGAAATCGTGGCCTGCGTCGGCTGGAGATCCTGTCTGCTCGAGAATTGCATCGACCGCGCCACTGATCAGCTTTGCAACTCGGACCGCTTCGCGAGGGGCCCCGTTCACGAGGTGACTTCCCGCATAGACGGCTAGATCCGATAGACAATCCAACCACAGATGCCATTTGGCGATGTTGATGGACGCGACGAACGCATCGTCATCGAACAGCTCGGGATAGCGCATCCCGGCGCGCGTTCGTAGATAACCGTAAAGGGACACTTGTGCGACATAGCTCGCCCGCTCGTTGAGAAAGCGACTCAGCGCTGGCTGCGAATCGATCGCGAACTGGCGCGCTTCGCCCCCCAGGCCGACGTAGGACCTGATCATCGCCCAGATTTCAGCTGGTCGCCAAGTCCATGCCGGTCGCGTCTCGACTTGGGAAGGCCCCCGCCGAACGACCCGCCGAAAACGAGGCTTTTCTGCTTCGGACATCGAGCCCCTCGCAACAGTCTTTGGAATGCCGGCGATTATACGGGCGCATGGCAGTGCGCGCTGCGACGTGCGTCGGCGGTATCATGACGCGATGAACGGTGCGTTGGCTGACGTCGAGAAGTTCCTTGCGCACACACGGCCCTTCGATGTGCTCGATGAGACGCTCAGGGCTCGTGCGGCAGCGGCCATCGAAGCCATCTATCGGCGTAAGGGCACCGTGCTGCTCGAGATCGGCGCCAAGAACGAAACGCTGCATGTCATTCGCCGCGGTGCTGTCGAGGCCCACGATCGCGATGGCAACCTCATCGCACGCTACGCAGAAGGCGACAGCTTCGGCCTGCAATCGTTACTGACCGAAAAGCCGGTGCGTTTTCGCATCACGCTGATCGAGGACTGCTTGATCTGGACCATGCCGCGCGCGGCCTTCGATGCGCTGCGGGGCGCCTCGCCCGATTTCGATACGCACTATATACGCAGCCTCGAGGAGCGACTCATCGCGGGAGTGCGGCACCAGAGCGGATCCGACCAGGCGCTCTTCATGACGCCAATGAGCGAGCTCGTGCATCGCGAGTTAGTCGTGGTCTCGCCAGCAACCTCGATCGCCGAAGCGGCACGTGTCATGTCGAAGCAGGGTGTGTCCTCATTGCTCGTGAGCGAGGGCGAAACAGTGCGAGGCCTCGTAACCGATCGCGACTTGCGCAACCGGGTGTTGGCGCAGGGCCGCGATACCGCTGAACCCGTCTCAGCAATCATGAGCACGGAGCCGCTGACGCTCGAGGCTTCGCGTCCGGTATTGGAAGGCATCATCTCCATGGCCGCGCGCGGTATCCATCACTTGCCCCTGACGCGCGAGGGTCGAGTGGTCGGGATGTTGACGACCCGTGATGTGCTGGCGCTGCAGACGCGCCATCCGCTCTATCTCGCGGCGCAGATCCAGAAAGCAGGTTCGCTCGCGGAGCTCGCTGCGATTTGCAAGCAGGTGCCGAAGCTGTTCGAGCTGCTCGTCGCGTCGGGCCTGCGAGCGGAGGAAGTGCCTAGGATTCTGACGACGATCAACGATGCGATCACGCGGCGTATGATCGGCCTCGCTGAACAGCAGCTTGGCGCCGCGCCGGCGCCGTTCGCGTGGCTCGCTTTCGGCTCGCAGGCGCGAAGCGAGCAAAGCCTCAAGACCGACCAAGACAACGGGCTCGTCTATGCAGACGATGCACCGGCGGATGCGGATCGCTACTTCGCCGCGCTCGCGCGGATCGTCTGCGCCGGACTCGACGCCTGTGGCTATCCGTATTGCCCCGGCAACATCATGGCGAGCAACGATTCGTGGCGGCAGCCGCTGGCCGGCTGGCTCGAGCATTTTCGGAAGTGGTGCGTTACGCCCAATCCGGAAGCCGTACTTCGCATCAGCATCTTCTTCGACATGCGAATGATCTACGGCGATCAGACATTGGCCGCGCGCATCAACGGTGCGATCGGCGAATGCGGTAGCGGGCGTGGGAAGAGCGTTTTCATCTCCGCTCTGGCGCGCCAAGCCGCCAGCTACGACGTGCCGCTGGGGTTTTTCCGCCGTTTCGTGCTCACGAGCCGAGGAGAGCATCGCGAAGTGCTCGACATCAAGGGAAGTGGACTGATGCCGCTGACCGATCTCGTGCGGGTGCGCGCATTAAGCGCCGGTGTGACGGTCGCCGGAACGCAAGAACGCATCGCGCAGTTGCTCGACGCGAAGCGCATCAGCCGAAGCGATGCTGACCGATTGTCGGGCGCGCATCGTCTGATGAGCGGCCTCCGAGTGCGCTTGCACGCAGAGCAGGTACGTCGAGGAGAGATGCCCCACAATCACCTGAACCCGAACGAGCTCAGCCACGCGGAGCGCGAGGCGCTCAGGGAAGCTTTTCTCGTGATTCGCGAGGCGCAGCAAGGTTTGCTGCTGGAATTTCCTAGGTGAGTACCCTCGACAACATTCGGCTCGCGCTTGCACGTCGCGCATGCAAGCTGCCGGTACAGCAACGACTCCTGACGCATCCGCTGCCGCCGCGTCATACGCCGGTTGCAGGCATGGAGATGCTAGCGCTCGACTTCGAAACCACCGGTCTCGACACGAAGCGCGATCGCATCCTTTCCGCCGGATGGATCTTGATCCGCGGCGATCGCATCGTCATGGCGAATGCACGCGAGGTTCGCGTGCGCAGCGAAACGCCCGAAGGTGTGGGTCAGAGCGCCGTTATCCACGGAATCGTCGACAGCGATCTCGATCAGGCGGAGGAGAGCGCGACCATGCTGGAGCACCTATTTCACGAGCTGGCGGGCCGCCCGATCGTCGCACACGCTTCGTGGATCGAGCGTGGCTTTCTCAATGCACTATTGCATCGCCTGGGCGGCATCGCGCTCATGAATCCGTTCATCTGCACCATGGCGCTCGAGCGCAAGCTGATCGAGGGCGAAGGCGGTCACGTACGTGAGCAACATGCCGATCTGACCCTGGATGCATGTCGGCTCAGAAGAGGGCTGCCCGAGCATCAGCGACATTCGGCAGGGGCGGACGCGTTGGCTACCGCAGAGCTGTTTCTCGCTCAGGTCGCGCTGCTCGGTGGCGCAAACAAAGTGACGTTGCGTGACCTAGGCTAGGCCTAGCGGGCTTGCTTCGCCTGAATGAAAAGACCGATGCCGCCCAGGATCGCGATCGATGTGAGCATCAAGCGCGCGGTGAGAGGCTCGTCTAGGAGCACGACGCCGCCCACCGCGGCAATCACCGGCACGCTGAGCTGCAGTGTCGCCGCGCTCGTGGCCCGCAGCGCTGGCAACGCCGTATACCAGATCGCATAGCCAATACCTGACGTAAGCGCTCCGGAGAGGAATGCGTACCACGCACCCGCGGTGTCCAGCGTCGTGCGATTCAGCATCGCAAGGCTGAGCGCAATCGCCAGAGGAATCGTTCGCAGGAAGTTGCCGGCGGTGACTCGCGTGGGATCGCCCGCCGCCTTGCCCCGCACCGAATACACGCCCCAGGCGACTCCGGCGCTCAACATCAACACCGAGCCGATGAGTGGCGGAGCCGACAGACCGGGCAGTAACAATCCCACGAGGCCGCCGAGCGCGAGAATGAGGCCCAGGATCTGCGGACCTCGCAAACGCTCTCCAGCCCAAAGTCCATGGCCGATCATCGTTGCCTGGACGGCACCGAACAACAGCAATGCGCCCGTAGCCGCCGTCAGTGTCGAGTAGGCAAACGAGAAGGCAGCCGCGTAGACGAAGAGGGCGAGGGCCGATAGCCAGTTGCCGCTTCCCGAGCGCGAGTGGCGCATCTGCACGATGATCCACAATGCGGCTGCACCCGAGGTGAGGCGAATCGTCGTGAAGGACGCAGCGTCGATATCGGTGTGCGCGAGCGCGAGACGGCACAGGATCGAATTACTGGCAAACGCGATCATCGCGAGCGACGTCAGCACTACGACGCGCACGACTGACATCAGGAGGACACGACGTAGCGTTGTGATGAGCTGAACATCGCAAGTTGCACCCCGATCATTCGTTCTCGAGCTGGTAACGCTCGCCCGCTCGTGCCTCGAACGTTCGCATATCACCGTCACCCGCAGTTGCGATAGAGCGCCCGGATCCATCCCTGAGCACAGAGTCATTGTCAAAGATGCTAGATCGGACCCTCATCGTTCCGTCATGGCCTGCGTGAATCGTAACGCGCTTTGCGGCGCCGTCACGCCACTCGATATCGACACTCGCATCACCGCGCGCACGTAGACCCCTGACGGAACCAGAAGGCCATGCTCGCGGGAGCGCGGGAAGAATGTGGATCTCGCCGCTCTGACTTTGCAGCAGCATCTCCGCGATGCCCGCAGTCGCTCCGAAATTGCCATCGATCTGGAAGGGTGGGTGCGTGTCGAGCAGATTCTGGAGTGTGCTCGCACGGAGCTGCTCGCCAAGCAGCCGATGCGCTCGATCTCCATCGAGCAGTCGCGCCCAAAAGTTGATCTTCCACGCCTTGCTCCATCCAGTCCCGCCATCGCCTCGCGCGTCTAGCGAGACGCGAGCAGCGCGTGCGTGCTCCGGTGTTGCGACAGGGGAGACCTGCCGGCCGGGATGCAAAGCGAACAAGTGCGAGACGTGACGATGATCGTTCTTCGGATCGTCGATGTCGCTCTTCCATTCTTGTAGTTGTCCCCAGGATCCGATCCGTGTTCCAGGATCCAACCGGCTCAAGGCCCCACGTACGCGTTGCTCGAAGCCGTGGTCGCCGACGACGCGCGCAGCTTCCATCACATTCGTGAAGAGATCGAACACGATCTGTTGCGACATTGCGGCGCCGGCCGTGAAAGGGCCATGCTCCGGTGAGTAACTGGGTGAAACGACGAGCGAGCCGTCGCGAGGATCGGTGCGTAAGTGCTCGAGCCAGAATACCGCAGCTTCTTTCATCACGGGCCAGGCGCGCGCCCGCAAGAACTCCTCATCCAACGTGAAGCGATAGTGATCGTAGTAGTGCTGGGTCAGCCACGCGGCGGATTCGGGCTGCCAAAACGCGGTCGGCCAATCGATCAAACCGGTATAGCCCCAGACATTCGTGTTCAAGAACAGCGTCCAACCGCCCGTGCCCACGATGGTGCGCGCAGATCGCCGCCCAGGTTCCAGTAGGCTGTCCACGAAGTCGAAGAGCGGCGCGGCGGTCTCTTCGAGATTCGTGACCGTAGCAGGCCAGTAGTTCATCTGCAGATTGATGTTGACGTGGTAGTCGGCGTTCCACGGGGGGGTGTTCGTCTGATTCCAGACGCCCTGCAGGTTCGCAGGGAGCGAACCTGCGCGCGAGGATGCGATGAGGAGGTAACGGCCGTACTGGAAGTACAGTGCCTCCAGCGCCCGGTCAGCGACGGCATCGCCCGTGCCGTAGCGTTCGAGTTGGACGCTCGTCGGCAAGTCGCTTTGCGCCTGTCCAATGTCGAGCACGACGCGCCCTATAAGCGCTCCGTAGTCCTGCGCGTGTCGCTCGCGCAAGGCCATATAAGGCACGGCGATTGCGCGCTGAACGCGCGAGCGAATCGCGCCGTCTGGATCCTCGCCGCGATAGTCTGGATACAACGGCGCATAGTTCGTGCCTGCAGTGAAGATGAGCGTCGCCGCGTTCGCGCCTGCGACACCGATCTGGCCGCCGGGCAAGTCGGAGACTAGACCGCCTTCAACGGCGATGTGTGCGATGGCCGCGTACTTCAGCTCATTATCGTGCAGTGCGCCGGAAACCACGATGCGGCCGTTCTCTGTCCGACTCGAGTGGCTGCGATTGTCAGGGATCGCGAGTCGAGCGCGGAAATGAATACGTCCGGGTCGATCCGCGGTGAGGCGGATGACGATGAGTTGGTCCGGATAAGACGCGAAGTACTCACGCGTAAAGAGCACGCCATCTTGCACGTAGGAAACGCGTGCGATCCCTTGATCGAGATCGAGCTCGCGCCGATAGTCGCTAGCGTGCTCGTTCGAACCGAACTCCAGAAATAAATCGCCGAAGGTTTGATAGTCGCCATAACCGCGAGCCTTGCGCCCCAGTCTGCGGACGACGTGCTCCGGTTTGAGTTGCGGCGTGCGTTCGAGCTGCCGAGCGACTCCGTCGACAGCGCGCGCTAAGGAACGATCTGGAATGCCGAAGTCATAGCCGCTCTTCGAGCCGGGCCCGCCTGTCCAGAGCGTCTTCTCGTTCAGTTGCAGGCGTTCGCGCGCGATCCCGCCGAAGATCATCGCGCCCATCGCACCATTGCCGATGGGCAGAGCCTCGCTCTCCCAATCCTGTGCGGGCTGGTCGTACCAAAGTTTGAGTGGTGGTACGTCGGCGCGCGCTGGCGCCATCATCGCTGCGCCGAGTACGACGAGCGCGAGCACTCTGGTCAGCACTGCTTCCCCTGGTGGAGTGACGGTGTGACGAAGTCAGACCGCCACCATGCACTTGCTGACTGCGTCACATCGTCACTCCGTCACTTTGTTCTACATCACAGAGCCGGCAGTCGAGTGTTTTTCCCAACGCAGTGCGGCGTCCTTCTTCTGTAGTCACCCATGTGCGTACGAACCAGGGCGGATTGTGCCGCACGTGTTGACCATGCCCGCAGTCGAGCTCCGCGACCCAGTGGCCTTCGTCGTCGAGATGAAAACCGGTGATAGCGCGCAACATCGTCGCTCCGCGGCGGCTTTCGGCTCGCCAGTTGCTAACCACTAACCACTAACCACTTCAAGACGGTCCCAGCGCCTGCATTTGCTCCGCGTGTTCCTTGATGATCGCGAGCGTCGATGCGTCCGAATCGAAGACCGAATACAGACCTTGCGGTTCTTGCGGAGGGTCGCCGACGAAGTCATCGCCCGGCTTCCACATGAAATCTGCATTCGTCGTGCGACCGGCGCCGCCCCAGGCCCAGAAATTCGAGCCGGCGATGGCGTCTCCTGCGACTGCCCGCTCGTAGAGGAGGTCGAAGACTGCACGATAGTAACGATCGCGATACTCGGTGCCCGCGTCGGCAGGATACACACCGTTGTCCCGGTTGATGCCGAACTCTTCCAGCACGATGGGTTTGCCCAGCTCATTTGCGACGTCGATGTGCCAATTGAGATAGTCCCGCGCTTTCTCCCACGCCGCGTCATATGTAGCAGCGGCGTTTTTCGGATCGAACCAGCTCCAGTTCGCAGCCCACATGTGGAACGTCAGGTAATCGACATGCGGCGACTTGTGCGATTGGATGAAGAGGTCCCGATCGCCAGCCGTTCCCATCCAACCTTCGTTGCCTGTGCTGACGAGTTGTCGGGGCGCGAGATCGCCGATGAACTTCGAGGTTTCGTCGATCCAGCGGGTGAAGATCTCTGCATTCGCGCGACCGTTCGCGTCCGAGCCAGGACGGGGCTCGTTCGCGAGCTGCCATGACATGATCGTGGGGTCCTCGCTATAGGACGTACCCGTTACCGTGTTCTTGCGCGTGACGAGCGTCTTGATTACATCACGGTACGCCGCCTGTGCCTTTTCGATCGCATAGAACTTCGCGGAATTGTCCATGAAGCCGTTCCAGTCGCCGCTCACGTCCGGATCGATGGCAGGCTGACCGGTGAACCACGTGACGTACTGCGACATTCCACCCGACCACTGCCAGAAGTTATTCAGGTAGACGACGGCTTTCATGTCGCGTTTGGCCATCTCGGCCAAGAAAAAATCCAGTCCCGCAAGCAACGTCTCATCGTACTCACCGGGCTTGGACATCGCGGCGGGTCTTACCGCCCGCTTGAGCTCACTCGTCTCCGAGATGCCGAGCACGCGGATGTTTGTGATCCCATGTGCTTTCAGCTGATCGAGCTCCTTCACGAGCCGCTCGCGATCGCCGGTTTCGCCTGCCGCGCCTAGGTAACCCCCATACCAGATATTCGTGCCGACGAAGTAGTACGGCCGGCCTTCCAAGCAGAAGTGTGTGCGCTCGACCGTCACGAACTCCGATTCAGTGGCGCACTTCGCGGACGCCTGCGTGCTCGCGTCTTCGCTCATGGCTTGTTGCGGCGCTGTGTCATTACTGCAGGCGCTCAGCGTTGCAACGAGACTCAGCGTCATTAGTCTTAGATGACTCATTTCCGAATATCCCCCCCAGTCAACGGCTGCCTTCACCCGACGACGGATGCCCTCACCCAACGACG
Organism: Pseudomonadota bacterium; assembly: GCA_023417315.1. GTDB lineage: Bacteria > Pseudomonadota > Gammaproteobacteria > Steroidobacterales > Steroidobacteraceae > Steroidobacter. The sequence goes on along the minus strand of JAEZFW010000033.1, from coordinate 51,782 downwards.
GATGCCCTCACCCTAGCCCTCTCCCGTCCGGACGGGAGAGGGGATTGTTGTCTGTTCTCGCTACAGCTACAGCCTGCAGGCTCAGAAGCGACAACCCACAGTGCAAAACTCAGAGCCCAGAGCCCTTCTTCTTACTCCGACTGGCTCGATGCTGCCCAGATATTGAGACCGCCATCGGATGCATGTCGGTCGATCGCGCTGAGCTCCTCGCCCGTGAATGCTGGGCCCCGGAGCGCACCTAGAGAGTCTTCGATCTGCGACCAGCGACTCGCGCCGATGAGGGCTGTCGTGACAGCGGGTTGACGCAGCACCCAAGCGATCGCCATCTGCGCGAGTGTTTGACCTCGACGTTGTGCGATGTCATTCAGCGCGCGAACGTTGTCGATGTTCTGTTCGGTCAGCATGTGACGTCCGAACGAGCCGCCGGCGGCGGCGCGTGAGTCCGGTGGTACGCCATTCAGATACTTCGTGCTCAGCAAGCCCTGCGCGAGAGGCGAGAAGGCGATGCATCCGATTCCTTCTTCCGTGAGCACATCCAGCAAGCCGCCTTCGACCCAGCGATTCAGCATCGAATACGACGGCTGGTGGATGATGAACGGCGTCTTCAACTCGCGCAGGATCGCCGCAGCCTCCCGTGTTTTCTTGGGTCCATAGGAGGAAATGCCGACGTACAACGCACGCCCGCTGCGCACAGCCGTATCGAGCGCGCCCATCGTCTCTTCGAGCGGCGTTTCGGGATCGACACGGTGCGAATAGAAGATGTCGACGTAGTCGAGACCCATACGTTTGAGACTCTGGTCGAGGCTCGCGAGTAGATATTTACGGGAACCCCATTCGCCATACGGACCCGGCCACATGTTGTAGCCGGCCTTCGTGGAAATCACGATTTCGTCTCTGTAAGGTGCGAGGTCCTTGCGCAGTATCTTGCCGAAGTTCTCTTCGGCGGAGCCGAACGGCGGACCGTAGTTGTTAGCGAGGTCGAAATGCGTGATGCCGTGATCGAACGATTTGAGCACCATCTCGCGCGCGTTCTCATACGAGCTCGTCCCGCCGAAGTTCTGCCATAAGCCGAGCGAGAGCTTCGGCAGCTTGAGCCCGCTGCGGCCACAGCGCGCGTACGGCATGTGTTGATAGCGTTGGGGGTGGGCGAGGTACATGGTGATTCCGTGATGAGTTGGTCGGGCTCGATTAGGATCGCGATTATAGACAGTTCTGGATGCGCTCAAGGTCAGGCTTGGGCTCGTTGGGGAACGTGGTATCTAATAGGCGATATGAACGGCGCAATCGAATTCAAAGCTCCTTGGAGCGCGCTTCTGCGGCGCGTGTCGATTCTGATGTGCGTCGTACTCGTCGCCTTCACGATCGTAGCGGCGTTCGCCTGGTACGCGACCGGTGCCCATGTAACCCTCGTCGGGGTGATCATCCCTGTGCTCGTGCTCACGATCGCCTCATTGCTCATGGTGAAAGGATATGTGCTCACGAACGAGGAGATTGTCGTGAAGCGTTTAGGGTGGACGACGCGTTTGCCGTTGCAGGGACTGCTCGCCGTAGCGGGAGACAACGAGGCGATGCGTCACTCGATCAAACTGTTCGGCAGCGCCGGATTCTTGTCGTACACCGGCATCTTCTGGAATCGCAAGATAGGCCGCTATCGTGCCTTCGCCAACGACCCGTCGCGCTCGGTTGTGCTGAGCTACAAGAACCGAAAGATCGTCATCAGCCCAGATGACCCGCAGCGGTTCATAGTCCGAGTCCGAACGATGTTGAAGAATCAAGGTAGTGGCCGATAGGTTCGACGCGTATGAAGGAGGCACGATGAAGAACACAACACCCGTCGTCGCGCTGAGCATCTTGTTCTTTCTTTCTGGGTGCGATCGACAGCAGAGCGCACCGGCAGCGCAAAGCACTCCGCCAGCACCAACATCATCTGCGAACGACGATCCGCCGATGCCGAGCTTCGTGGGTCGCATCTGGATATCGGTGACGAGCGGTGCGCCGCGCGGCTCGATCGTAGTGTTTCTCCCCAACAAGACCATGCTGCGCGATTCGTGTTTCGAAACCTTCCGCGTCTCGGAGTGGGGCATCATCTCGGATACGCGCATCCGATGGCGGGAAGATACGATTCCCATCGAAGCCGAGTACGTCCAACCCTCACCGGAAGAGCTGATCCTGAAACCGATCGGCACGAATCGACAGGAGACGTATGTGTCGATCTCGGTGCCGTTTGTGTGTCCTGACATGCCTCGATGAGAATTTCATCGCGGCAGTAGGCCTGCCGTTGTCGGCGGGGGCCGAGCCGGCCAGGAGGCCGATCGGCGAGTGGGCCTGCGTCCCTCGGCGGGGAGCCTATCGGCGAGTCAGAGAAGAGAATGCCAAGCGTCCAGCTGTTCTCGCCGTTCGTTCACTCATTCACTTCCGATTACTATTTTCTGATCTGGCCCGCCGATAGGCCTCCCCGATGACAACGGAAGGCCTCCTCGCCGAGAGGCCTCCCGGCCGAGGGACGCAGGCCTCCAACGAAGAGTTTAATGCTTGGCCGCATACTTCCTTGCCAACTTCAGATCCGCAACGAACTTGTCGTAGGCGGCTTTGCGGTCGGCGTCAGGGACGCGCAGTAGGAAGGAAGGGTGTACCGTGACGAGCACGTCGGTCGCGTGCACGCCGGCGGCTTCGATGTTCTCGATGATGCGACCGCGGTTCTTCTCGATAGCGGTGGCCTTGCCGAACACCGCACGCGCACCCGTTGCACCGAGTGCGACGACGAGGTCGGGCTCCACGGCGCGAAGCTCGCGCTGCAGCCATTGGTTGCACGCGGCGATCTCCATCTCATTGGGTTTCTTGTGGATACGGCGCTTACCTCGCGGTTCGAACTTGAAATGCTTGACCGCGTTCGTCACGTACGTGAGCTTTCGGTCTACGCCCGCCTCTTCGAGCGCACGATCCAACATTCGCCCCGCTGGACCTACGAAGGGTTCGCCGCTCAAGTCTTCCTGATCGCCCGGCTGCTCGCCGACGAACATGACCTTCGCCCGCTTGAGCCCCGCACCGAACACCGCCTGCGTCGCGTTGCGCCACAACGGACAGTCGCGACACTTCTGCACGGCGACGCGCAGCGCATCGAGATCCGTATCGATGATCTCTGGATGCACGCGCTCGGGTCGCAGGGGCTTGCGTCGCTTGCGCGTCTCTACCGGAGTTTTGTTCAGCATGTCCTGCGTCCTCGCCGCGGCATCGGCGACCAAAGTGGGAATGAGCGTGGCTTCAGGCAGGTTCCGCCAGTACCGCTGCGGCATGTGACTGCGCATCGTTCGGACGTTCAGCCGCGCGGGATTGAAGATGCTTGCGTAATAGTTGCGCCAGAGATCTTCGGCTGCGTCGTGGGCCGGCGCGTCGGTCTTGGCCGCTCCGGGACCAAACGTCAGCTCCGCACGATCCCAATGCGCGCTACATCGTGGCGTGAGAATCGACCAGCGAAGCGCGGCGAAACGGCGCACGAAGAAGGGTGCCGCGGCTTCGAGCACATGATGCTCGGGCTCGAACCAAGCGATGGATCTCGGCGGACTTGCGTACGGCGCCTCGCGAAATCGCACGAACGCATGCATCTTGTGAATCTCGCGACGGACGGCGCTCGCCATCCGATCGAGCGCGTGCACGTCCGCATCCATCGACACGGATAGCAGTGCGGGCTGCTCCCGCAGCCGCCACAGCAGTCGGTACAGCAAGCCGAAGCGCATCGGATCGCGATGAAGAACCGCATACTCGGCAAGGTCGACGAATGCGCGCGGAACTCTGAAATCAGTCTTTGCGAGCCTTGCAGTCGGCACTCGAGTCGTGAGCGATGAGAACAAGGTCGGATGTGCATCCGACACGACCCATTCGATGTTCTCGGGTGGAATGTCTTGCTGGATCAACGATCGTGCGGCAGCACGCCAACCTTGGAAGTCGACGGCGGAGCTCAGCGGGATGCTAAGCATCGACGAGCAACGAGAGTTGCTGCGGCTGCGGGCGAAACATCGCGTCGATCTTCAGGCTATCGAGCTGCGCTGTTGTGGAGTTTCCGGACACCTTGATAAACGGCAACACCCGCTTGAGGGGAAGCGACAGTCGACGCAAATCATCGGCGTGAATGCGACGCACCTGCCGGGCCGCGAGAATGCGCTCGACAGTGCGACGGCCCAGTCCTGGGACGCGAAGGAGTTGCTCGCGCGAAGCCGCATTGATGTCGATGGGAAACTGATCGCGATGCGCGAGCGCCCAGGCGAGCTTGGGGTCGACCTCCAGGTCGAGCATGCCGTTTGCCGATACGGCGATCTCCTGGCTCGAGAAGCCATAGAAGCGCATCAGCCAGTCAGCCTGATAGAGCCTGTGCTCGCGCATGAGCGGCGCGCGCTGCAGCGGAAGCAGGCGCGAAGCGTCAGGTATCGGACTGAACGCCGAGTAGTACACGCGCCGCAACCGGTAGGCGCTGTAGAGAACGGCGCTGCGCTCGAGGATGGTTCTGTCATCGGTCGTATCGGCGCCCACGATGATTTGGGTGCTCTGGCCAGCGGGCGCGAATCGCGGGCTCGCGCGCTCCTCACGAGCCTCGTCGATATGCTCGCGCAATGCCGCCATCGAACGTTTGATCGTGTGGCCGTCTTTCTCCGGCGCAAGTTGCCTCAGACTGTCTTCCGACGCGAGCTCGATATTGACGCTGACGCGATCCGCATAGCGTCCTGCCTCCTCGAGGAGCTCGGGGCTCGCATCGGGGATCGTCTTCAAATGGATGTAGCCGCGGAAGTCGTGCGTCGTGCGCAGCTCGCGTGCGACACCCACGAGCTGCTCCATCGTGTAGTCGGGATCGCGAATGATCCCTGAGCTCAAGAACAAACCTTCGATGTAGTTGCGCTTGTAGAACTCGAGGGTGAGCTGCACGACCTCATCGACGGTGAAGCGTGCACGAGCCACATTGCTCGAGATGCGATTGATGCAGTAATGACAATCGTAGATGCAGAAGTTCGTGAGCAAAATTTTGAGCAGCGAGATGCAGCGACCGTCCGGTGCATAGCTGTGACAGATCCCGTTGCCGTCGGTCGAGCCGAGCCCGCCGCTCTTCGAGTCGCGCTTGTTCGTGCCGCTCGATGCGCACGACGCATCGTACTTCGCGGCGTCCGCAAGAATGCGCAGCTTAGACTGAAGATCCATACAGGCAGTGTACGTGCGGCACCCGCGGCGCAGCAGACGGAAATCCACTACGACGGCGGAGCGAAAAGTGGGCGCCTTCATCGAAGGCAGGCTGCGTGCGCTTCAGTAGACAGCGAGAAGCGCCGAACTCGACTACTCGTCTTCGTCCTCGTCGATGTCGCCGATATCGTAATCGTCGAAGTCGGAGAGTTGCTCGGCCGTTTGTCGCTCCTCGCGAATGCGCTCGAGTCTGCGCCACGCCGGTTCGCCGACCTTCGTAGCGGTCTTCTTACGCTTGTCTAGATCTTCGATGAGATGATCGACGTCGAGGTCTTCAGGATCGACAGCGGTATCGTCGTCCTCTTCTTCATCGAAGTCGTCTGATTCCGGCTTCTCGCTCATCGATGCATTATCGTTGCGGGTTGCGGGGTCGGAACGGATATTGGCTGCAGGGCGAGTATATAGAGGGAAGGGGGAAGGGCGGCAAGAGGGGAATGCGGTATGAGCGAGTGGGCGCGTGTACGTACGAACGTGTGGCGCATCGACATCAGAACCGATTGACGTTCGTGCGTCTACGCGGCATGGCTCATGCAATGAGCTCGTTTAGTTGGAAAATCGGCAATAACATCGCGAGCACGATCAGAAGCACCAAGCCACCCATGAGCAAGATCATGAGTGGACCCAGCAATCCGACGACCGCACCGAGAATCGAATCCATCTCGCGCTCCTGATTCGTAGCGGCGCGATCCAGCATGGTTTCCAACTCGCCGCTCGTCTCGCCGCTCGCGATAAGGTGGATCATCATCGGCGGAAAGATCTTTGATGTGCCGAGAGATTTGCCGATTGGTGCGCCTTCGCGCACGCGCGTCGCCGCAACTTCGACGGCGTCGCGCATCGGTAAATTCGTCACAACCTCGCCGGAGATGCGCAATGCATCCAGAACGGGCACTGCGCTCGAGGTAAGCGTTGCAAAGGTGCGCGCGAAGCGGGCGGTGTTCGATCCTCGCACCACTTTGCCGATGAGCGGCAAGCGCAAGAGGAACGCATGGAAACGCCGACGCGCGTTCGGATCGCGCAGCCAACGCATGAACAGTACGACTGCACCGACGATCCCGAGGAGCACGAGAAGACCCCAATCGCGTACGAAGTCGGAAATGCCGATGAGCGCCTGCGTCAGGATGGGAAGGTCAGCCTTCGAGTTCTCGAACTGCTTCACGATCTTCGGCACCACGAACGTGAGCAGCATGAATACGATCAGGATACAGACCGAGAACAGCAACACGGGATACAACATCGCGTTGACTGTGCGGCTGCGAAGTTGCTCGCGGCTCTCGGTGTAGTCAGCCAATCGCTCGAGGACGGTATCCAAGTGCCCGGATTGTTCGCCCGCCGCGACAGTGGCGCGATAGATCTCGGGGAAGACTGCGGGAAAGTCAGCGAGGCCATCGGCCAACGCGTGGCCTTCCATGACCTTTGCACGAACACCCATGACGATCGTGCGGATACGGGGCTTCTCCGATTGCTCGGACACGGCCATCAATGCTTCTTCGAGCGGTAGACCGGAATGCACTAGCGTTGCGAGCTGCCGCGTCATCAATGAGAGATCGCTGGCCGAGACGCCACGCTGGAACGAGAACGATCGCTTGCTGCGCCCCTCGTTCTGTGACACCTCGGTGACAGTGACGGGGAGGAGGCTTTGCTCTCGCAGAAGCTGGCGCACTTGGCGCGCGGTGTCGCCCTCGAGCACGCCTTTGCGTTCGCGGCCCGTCGGATCGAGAGCGGTATATTCGAAGGCACCCATCTTAGGCTGTAGCCAGAATGAGAGAGTGGCAGCGCATTACTTCTGACCAGTGACCGATAGGTGCGAAGTTCGATGTGTGTGCGAAGTTCGATCCGACATGCTGCATCCGAGGAGCGAGCTCTTTTTCTCGTTTGGCTACAGTCTCAGCCCAGAGCCTACAGACTTCCGAGGGGCTAGTCCTCTCGTGTCACCCTCAATACCTCCTCGATCGTCGTGACACCGGAAAGAATCTTAGAGCGCCCATCGTCGCGAATGCTCGGTGTCAGCGTACGGGCGTAGCGCTCGAGCTCGTGCTCGCCAGAGCCGTCGTGAATCATCGTGCGCATCGTATCGTCCACAAGCACGAGCTCGTAGATGCCGGTGCGTCCTTTGAAGCCATGCGTCGGGTCATTACCAGGACGATACAGCGTGGGCGACGCAGCGCCAGCAGGAACGTTCAGCAAGCGGCGTTCGTACTCGCCCGCCTCATAGGGCGCCTTGGTTTCTGGATTGAGCACGCGCACGAGTCGTTGCGCGAGTACGCCAATGAGACTGGAGGAGAGCAGAAAGGGCTCGACGCCCATATCGCGCAAGCGTGTCACCGCACCTACGGCCGTGTTGGTATGCAACGTCGAGAGCACCAAGTGACCGGTCAGCGACGCTTGTACGGCGATGTGCGCTGTTTCGAGGTCGCGGATTTCGCCGATCATGACGACGTCAGGGTCTTGACGCAGGATGGCGCGCAGTCCGCGCGCGAAGGTCATCTCGACTTTCGTATTCACCTGCGTCTGTCCGATGCCATCGATGTAGTACTCGATCGGATCTTCGACCGTCATGATGTTGCGCGTGTTGTCGTTGATCCGCTCGAGCGCGGAGTACAACGTCGTTGTCTTACCCGAGCCCGTGGGACCCGTCACCAAGATGATGCCGTGCGGCTTGTGGATGAGCTCGTCCATGAGCGTCTGCGTACGCGGATCCATACCGAGCGCATTCAGCTCCAAGCGTCCGGCTTGCTTATCCAACAGACGCAACACCACGCGCTCGCCATGACCGGCAGGGATCGTGGATACACGAACGTCCACCGCGCGGCCAGCAACTCGCAGCGAAATACGCCCGTCCTGCGGTAGACGCTTCTCCGCGATGTCGAGCTTCGACATGACTTTGATGCGCGATACGACGAGAGACGCGACGGCACGTCGCGACTGCAGCACTTCACGCAACACACCGTCGACGCGGAATCGCACGACGAGCCGATTCTCGAAGGGCTCGATGTGAATATCGGATGCGTTGTCCTTCACGGCCTGCGTGAGGATCGCGTTGATGAGCTTGATGATCGGCGCTTGATCGTCGCTTTCGAGCAGATCCGACGGCTCAGGTAGATCCTGCGCCAGGTGGGCCAGGTCAGTATCGTCTTCCATGCCTCCGACCATCTGCATCGCCGTGCTCGGGCCACCTTCGTAGTGTCGACGCAGCAGCTGATCGAAGGTCTCGCTATCGACCCGCCGCAATTGCAGCGGCATGCCGAGAACTCGACGCACTTCCGCGATGCTCGACGGTTGCGCGCCTGCGCGATATACGGCTTCGGCGAGGTTGCCTTCGACGCGCTGGATGAGCACGCCGTGACGCTTGCAGAACGCGAACGAAAGTCGACTGGCTTCAACAGCCGGGGTGGTACGCGCTGTCGTCGTCACTGCCGTGGCGGGCTCGATTTCGGCTTGTACGCTCATCAATGTCCTTCTAGCCCAGGGGCGCGGTATGCAGTCAGTCCCGCGTGAATCCCTTGGACGTGAGACGGCGAGTACTGAGTCCTCGCCTAGCTTGCCAGGGTCGCGGCATTCTCGTCACTGCGCCCTTGGACGCAATTCCTGTGGTGAATCCGGAGGGGGAACATTCGGCGGCCCCGGCTCCTGTGGCGGAGGCTGTTCTTGGGACTCAACGGGCGGCTGCGGCTGCAGAGGCTCGACTTGCGTGCGATCCGTGCCGGGAGCGGGTGGCTGTGCGCCGGCGGTAGGATCGGCGTACTTCGACAGCTCTTCGATCGGCGGCAGCGTCGGCTGGCGCTCGCCCGGCAGCAGCGTGACTTTGCCATTACGGCGCTGCAGCTGCTGATCGCGCAACACGTTGTACTTTGCGTTCGTCTCGATCGCGGCCTGTACACCGTCGCGCAGAATCGTCGGCCGGATGAAAACCATCAGATTGCGCTTGCGCGTCTGTCCGCTGCGCGTCTTGAAGAGCTCGCCCAAGATGGGTACCGATCCCAAAATCGGAAACCGATTCTCGCTCTCGAGCGCCTCGTCATCGATTAGACCACCGAGCACGATCACGCCGCCGTCCTCCACCATGACGGTGGTCGAGATCGTTCGCTTGTTCGTGATCAGGTCGACCGCACCTTCGACGCCTTGGCTGAGCGAGGAGGATTCCTGCTCGATCTTCAGCATCACGGTATCGCCTCGATTGATCTGCGGTGTGATTTTGAGGATGTTGCCGACCTCTTCGCGTTGCACCGTCGTGAACGGATTGACGAAGTTGCCGCCACCCTGGCCTGCACCCGTGTTCGCGTACTGCCCCGTGATGAAAGGCACCTCCTGTGCGACCTTGATCTCCGCCTCTTCGTTGTCGAGCGTGAGGATCGAGGGTGTCGAGATGATGTTGCTGTTGCCGTCGCCGCGCAGTGCGCGCAGCAGCACTGCGAAGTTCGTCCCGCTATCGCCGAAGCGGCCCGCACCGATCGTCACGCCGCGCAGGGCGCCGACGGGGATGTTTTCCGGATTCGCGATGCCTTGCACGATATCCAGGATGCTGGTGCCGCCCACCGGTTGATTGAATGTGCCGACAGGGACAGTCGAGTCGGAGTTCGTGCCGTCGATCGCCCAATTGATGCCGAGCTCGGAGGCTTTGGTCGCCGTGATCTCGACGAGGATGGCTTCGATATGAACCTGATAGCGGCGGATATCCAACTTGTCGACCACCGACATGATCGAGCGCATGATCTTCGGTGGGGCAGTCACGATCAGTGCGTTGTTCTGCGGGTCTGCCCAAATGGTCACGCTGCGTTCGGCCTGAGCCGCCGCACCCCCGCCCGCTGCGCCTTGCGCAGCGCCGCCCGGTGTGGCCGCCTGCACGATGCCTGTCACTTGCTCCTTGAGCTTTCCAGCCAAGGCTTCCGCATCGGCATATTCGAGATATCTAACTTGCGTATCGCCGCCGGTTTCCAGTGGCGTGTCGAGGTGGGTGATCAACGCACGCATGCGCAGACGCTGGGTTTGCTCTCCAGAGATCAGCACGCTGTTCGTGCGGTCGTCCGCGACCACCTTGACGGCATTGCTCGGATCGCCACCCTGTTGGCCGGGTGCCGCGCCTGCGAACAAGGTGTTCACGACGCGTACGATCTCTGCGGCGCTCGCATTCTCCAGACGAATGACATCGATTTCATCGTCGCCAGCACGATCCAAGCGCTCGATGATGCGCATCATGCGATTGACGTTGCTCGCGCGATCCGAGATCACGAGAGTGTTCGTCCCCGGAATGAAGGCGAGGTGGCCCTGTTGCGGAATGAGTGGTCGCAAGCTCGGCACGAGCTGAGCGGCATTCACATTCTTGATCTCGATCACCTGCGTGACGATCTCATCCGAGGTCGGGCTGACTCGATCCGGCAAGTCGTTCGCGGGTACCTGTCGTGCGTTGGCATCCGGCAGGATCTTCGTAACGTTGCCCGATTGCACCGCCATGAAGCCGTGTACCTGCAGAATGGACAGGAACGCCTGATAGAAGGCATCCGGCGTCATCGGCGTCGATGACAGGATCGTGACATTCGCGCGCACGCGGGGGTCGACGATGAACGTGCGGCCGGTAATCGTGCTCACCGCCTCGATGATCTGAGTGATGTCCGCGTCTCTGAATGCCGGCGTGATCGTCTGTTGCGGTTGCTGCTGCGCGGGTGCCGCTGTCCACGACAGCGTGCACAGCAATCCCAGGGCGAACGCTCGTGCACGACCGGCCTGGGCGCGCAGACGAACGGCGTTGTTGTTTTTCCAGAGCGTCATTGGACGTCCTTAACGATGAGCGCGCGGCTGTGAGCCAAGCCGCACATTGAAAGCCGATGCGTCGTAAGTAAATGCGACGGACGTCGCGTTCTCGAGAGTCTTAGGACGGGTGTCCCCATGTGTGCCGGCCTGTCCATCATTGCTCAGGGGAGGGAAGCGCGCCCTGCGTCGGGGCAGCGCGTCCTCCCGTCGGCGGGCCTTCGGCTTCGGGCACCGAGACCTGCGCTGTATTCACAGTGACTTCCTGCGATTGTCCGTTGCGCTCGACCGTGAGCTGCACGCGATCGGAGGTGCCGATGGTGTTGAAGATCTCCATGCCGCGCTGCGGGTCATCGAGCGGCGTGCCGTTGATAGCGAGGACGAGATCGCCCGGCTGCAATCCGAGCTTCGCGAACTGCTGACGATTGCGACCCGGATACACCCGGTACCCGCGCTGCACGCCGTTCGCGAACACGGGTTGTGGACGCACGATCTCGGCAAACGCAGTCGGGTTCGTTTCTGCGACGCGACGTAGATTTTCGATGACGCGGTTGGGCTGAGGCATCGGGGCAGGGCGACTTGCCACCATGGCCAGATTGCGCTTGGGAAGCGCGAGGGTCTCGAGCGATCCGCCGCGATCCAGTATGACGCGATCGGGATATACCGCATGCAACCGGGTGCCGGTTCGAATTGTATCGCCCACGGAAAACACCTTCGTCTGTTGCGCGGATTCGCCGATGATCGCCATGCCTTTTTCGGGCTCCTCCGTTGCAAATACGGCCGAAAGCACCAAATTCAGTTGAGTCTCTGGCGCAGGTCCGGCCACTGGCGCTTGGCTTTCAGCCTTGCCGAACAGATTCGCGTTCACGATGGCTTGCACATCCACGCCCTTAGGCCGCGGTGCGAGATTCGTCGCAGGCTGAATGGGCGCCGTATCCATCTGGGGCGTGGGCTCTAGCAGCATCCATGTCAGCTGCACGAGCTGCCAGGCGATCGCAATCGCGAGCACGATGGAAAGCGCCTTCGGCAGCGTACGCGTTGCACGGTCCAGCCATTGCTGTGCCGATTGATTTTGGAGCTCCTGCAGACTGGCCGTGAGAGACATTTATAAGAATCGGATTGTGACGGGCGGCTTGTGAGGTCAGCGCACCATGATAAGGAGTCGCGCGAGGTTGTCACAAGAGATTGTTCCGCTTGGTAAAGGCTGTCGCAAAAGGCCGAAACTCGCACCCAGTCCGGAACTCGAGCGAGCGCCTGCGGGCGAGTCACAGGGGTAGGTGCAGTAGGCAGTCAGTCCAGTTAGTCGGTAGCGGCAGGTGCTGAGTTCCTCAGGGTTTGCCGCGCGTCTCGAACTGCGCAACCGCGCCATTCGTTGCGTGGGATGCTGCCTTGTATTGTCTGCCTTTCCCCCCTATAAAGAGGCGGAAGTGATTATGCGTCAACGTGAATGAGTGAAGAGAGCACACGACATGCGCGCGAGCTGGTTGCAGAGGAAGCGGAGCCTAAGCTCAAACGCCCGCCGCTGTACCAGGTCGTACTGTTGAACGATGACTACACTCCGATGGAGTTCGTGGTCGACGTGCTTGAACGCATCTTTGCCATGGATCGCACCACGGCGACGCGAGTGATGCTCGAAGTTCACACCAAGGGAAAGGGCGTCTGCGGCGTATTCACGTTCGAGATCGCCGAGACCAAGGTCGCCCAAGTGACGACCTACGCCCGCCAGCATCAGCATCCGTTGCTGTGCACGATGGAAGAGGCTTGAGGTCGAATGAGGCTCGGTGCGGAACAAACCCCCCCTCTCACAGAGTCTCATGTATCGCCGGGGTTGATTACGGCCACAGCGGTCGCTTCGCGAGACGAAGGTCCGCCTAACCACAGGGTGAGATCCGTTCAGTGTTAAGTAGCGAACTCGAAATCTGTCTAAACGAAGCGTTCCAGTCGGCTCGCGAAGCTCGCCATGAGTTCATGACCGTCGAGCACCTCTTGCTCGCGATCGTGGACACGCCGAAGGTGCGCGAAATCCTCCGTGCCTGCGGTGCGGATGTCGTGCGTCTGCGTAAGGACCTGAAGGACTTCATCGACCAGACCACGCCGAGGCTCAAGGACGACGACGATCGGGAAGTCCAGCCGACGCTCGGCTTTCAGCGCGTTCTACAGCGCGCGGTCTTTCACGTTCAGTCGAGCGGCAAGAAAGAAGTCACGGCAGCGAACGTGCTGGTTGCGATCTTCAGCGAGAAGCACTCGCACGCGGCTTATCTGTTATCGATGCAGGATGTCGCGCGCTTGGACGTCGTGAATTTCATTTCACACGGTCTTTCGAAGATCGCGGATGATCGCGCCGAGAAAGACGAATCCGCGCCCGGAACGGAAACCGACCGCGAAAGCGAAGGCGGCACCACGCTCGAGAAGTTCACGACGAACTTGAACAAGCTAGCGATGGAAGGACGGATCGATCCGTTGATTGGCCGTCGCATCGAGATCGAGCGCACGGTCGAGATTCTCTGTCGACGTCGTAAGAACAATCCGCTCTATGTCGGTGAAGCGGGCGTTGGCAAGACGGCGCTCGTCGAAGGTCTCGCGCGCATGATCGTCGAAGACAAAGTGCCAGACGTGCTGTCGGATTGCACCGTCTACGCCTTGGACATGGGTGCGCTCATCGCCGGCACGAAGTACCGCGGCGATTTCGAGAAGCGCCTGAAGGGCGTGCTTGCGGAGCTCAAGAAGATTCCTGGTTCGATCCTCTTCATCGACGAGATTCATACGGTCATCGGCGCAGGTGCTGCATCGGGCGGCGTGATGGATGCATCGAATTTGATCAAGCCCGCGCTTGCGAACGGTGAGCTGCGCTGCATCGGCTCCACGACGTATACCGAATATCGCGGTATCTTCGAGAAGGATCATGCGCTCGCACGACGTTTCCAGAAGGTCGATATCGTCGAGCCGACCGTTGCGGAGACGATCGAGATCCTGAAGGGACTGCGCTCGCGATTCGAAGAGCACCACGGTGTGCAGTACGCGGACGACGCGCTGACGGCGGCCGCAGAGCTGGCTGCTCGACACATCAACGATCGACAGCTGCCCGACAAGGCGATCGACGTGATCGACGAAGCGGGTGCTCGCCTGCGACTCAAACCGCAGGATCAACGCGAGCCGATGGTCACAACGTCGATGATCGAGGATGTGGTCGCCCGCATCGCGCGCATACCGCCGAAGAATGTCTCCACCTCGGATAAGGACGTGCTGCGCAATCTCGAGCGCAATCTCAAGCTCGTGATCTACGGACAAGACCCGGCTGTCGAGTCGCTCGCCTCGGCAATCAAGATGTCGCGCTCGGGCTTGGGCGATCAGCGCAAGCCGGTCGGCTCATTCCTCTTTGCGGGACCGACAGGCGTAGGCAAGACCGAGGTCACGCGGCAGCTCGCAATTGCACTCGGTGTCGAGCTCATTCGCTTCGACATGTCGGAGTACATGGAACGTCACACCGTATCGCGATTGATCGGCGCACCTCCGGGTTACGTCGGCTTCGACCAAGGTGGGCTGCTGACCGAAGCGATCAACAAGCATCCGCACTCCGTGTTGCTGTTGGATGAGGTCGAGAAGGCGCATCCGGATGTCTTCAATCTGCTGCTGCAGGTAATGGATCACGGCACGCTGACCGACAACAACGGTCGCAAGGCGGATTTCCGCCATGTGATCATCGTGATGACCACCAACGCGGGCGCGTTCGAGATGAACCGCCCCTCGATCGGCTTCACGCAGCAAGACCACGCACCCGATGCGATGGAAGCGATCAAGCGGTTGTTCTCGCCGGAGTTTCGCAATCGCCTGGATGGCATCATCCAATTCAACGGCCTGGATCCGCGCACGATCCAGCGCGTCGTCGACAAGCTTCTCGTTGAAGTGGAGGCCCAGCTCGAGCAAAAGGGCGTTCAGCTACACATCGACGATGCCGCTCGCGAATGGCTCGCACGCAAGGGATATGACCCGAAGATGGGTGCCCGTCCGATGGCGCGAGTCATTCAGGAAGCGATCAAGCGTCCACTTGCCGAGGAGTTGTTGTTCGGTCGTCTAGTGGGCGGCGGACATGCGTTCGTCACCGTAGGACCCGATGACAAGCTGAAGGTCGAGTCGCGAGCGGATAGCGAGCAAGCGTTGCTGGAAGGCAGCTAGCCTTCCAGCGGCCAACTGGTTAACTGGCGACTGGCCAGAGTCGGAGAAAGAAAAAGGCCGGCGTTCGCCGGCCTTTTTGTTGTCCCATCTACAGGTGAGCTGGTCTACAGGTGAACTGGCTTGGGTTCTTTTCCCATCTGGCCAGTTGCCAGTGGCCGGTTGGCCAGTTGGCTGGCGTCAGCGCCCACGATAGACAATTCTGCCCTTTGTCAGATCGTACGGAGTCAGCTCCACGGTGACTTGATCGCCCGTGAGAATACGAATGTAGTTCTTGCGCATCTTTCCCGAGATGTGCGCAATCACGGTGTGACCGTTCGTGAGCTGAACACGAAACGTCGTATTGGGTAGCGTGTCGACGACACGCCCTTCCATCTGAATTGCATCCTCTTTCGACATGCACTCTTTCGTAATTTACCCGGCGGCGGCCGGAAGGCGCGCGAATTGTGCATAAAGGCCCATGTCAATGCAATGAACGCCGCGTTGCGCCCATCCAACGACTACCGGCTTCTATGCGTGGCTGTATAACGCAGCACCCGGTGTTTTGTGCCGAACGCGGCGATGCTTTCGTTTGGCCGAGGTGCACTCGCGCGGAAGCTTCCAGGCGTAAGTAATTGGACCTTATCGCGATCCTACTGAGGGGCCGAGGTGGGCTCGCGCCAAGGTTTGGCCTCGAGATCCGTGCCAACGTGTGTTCTCAAGAGCTCGATGAACTCGGGCCGGGGGATCAGTTCCGCGCCGAGGCTCATCAAGTGCCCGGTCGCCATCTGGCAGTCGATGATGTGATACCCGCGCGAGATGAGCTCGTCGCACAACCGCTTGAGTGCGACCTTCGAGGCATCGCGTTCCAGGCTAAACATCGATTCGCCGAAGAACACGCGACCGACAGCGATTCCGTACAAACCACCGACGAGCCGATCGTTCAACCAAGTCTCGACGCTGTGCGCATAACCCAGCTTGTGCAAGCGCAAGTACGCCGCGCGCATCTCCGGTGAGAGCCACGTACCGCCGGGCCGCAGCTCAGTGCTGCCGCAGTAGCGAAGCACCTCGCGAAACGAGCCATCGATGCGTGTCTCGAATCCGCGATTGCGGATGGACTTCGCCAAGCTGCGCGACACCTTCATACGCTCCGGCCGCAGCACGGCGCGTGGATCCGGACACCACCACAGGATGGGTTGTCCCCGTGAGTACCAGGGGAAGATTCCGCGTCGATACGCTTCGAGCAGGCGGGGCGGGGATAAGTCGCCGCCCGCGGCGAGTAGACCGTCGGGTTCGCTCAGGGCACGTTCCACAGGGGGAAAGGCCTGGGGGGAGTCGCGCTCGGACAACCAAACGATTGAACCTTTCATCGCGAATCTCTCGTCGTAGCGGTGGCAGCATCACGGCGGAAGGGTACATGCGCTTGCACTTCGGCCATGTACCGATCGACCGCGTCCTGTTCCTGACGAAGATAACTCTGAATGGCTCGTTTGAAACGAGAATCTTTGATCCAATGCCCCGACCATGTGGCAGTCGGCTCGAACCCGCGGGGCACCTTGTGCTCGCCTTGCGTGCCCGGTTCGAATCGCGCCAAGCCTCGTTCGATGCAGTAATCGATGCCTTGGTAGTAGCACGTTTCGAAGTGCAGACTATGGAAGTCGGCTTGAGCCCCCCAGTAGCGCCCGTAGAGGGTATCCGCCCCGACGAAGAAGATCGCAGCCGCAATCGGCTGCTCCTTGAACCGGGCGAGCTTGACCATGACGGCGCCAGGCCGTTGCCTACTCAATGATCGAAAGAAGTTCGCGGTCAGGTAATGCTCGTGACCGCGCATGGCGAACGTCTGCGCAGAGAACGCGAAGATGACGTCCCAGACCGGGTCGTCGATCTCCTCGCCGGCGAGCGTTTCGTGCTCGATTCCGGCTTCTTGAATCCGGCGCCGCTCGCGCGCCGCCTTCTTCCGCTTCTCTGAGCGAAACGTCGCGAGGAAGTCTTCGAACGTGCCGTAGCGGCGGTTTTGCCAGTGGAACTGGCAATCCTTGCGCAGCAGGAAGCCACGAGATTCGAGAAACGCCCGCTCGGAATCTTGAACGAACAAGACGTGCGCCGACGATGCGCTTTCATCCTCGAGCGTGTGTAGCAGGGTATCGATGAGCTGCGCCCGTGTTGCTTCGGCGCGCTGCGGCACGGAGCCAACGAGCAGCCGCGGGCCAGGTGCCGGCGTGAACGGCACCATGCAGACGAGCTTGGGATAGTAGCGCAGCCCGGCCTGCGCATAGGCTTGTGCCCAGCTGAAATCGAATACGAACTCGCCCCAGGAATGCGTCTTGCGATAGAGCGGCATTGCGCCTTCGAGCGCGCCATCCTCGCCGCGAATCACTATATGCGAAGGCGACCACCCGCTGTGTGGGCCGACGCATCGTTCGCGCTCGAGCGTGCTGAGAAACTCATGGCTGACCGTGGGATTGCCTCCGAGCTCGAGCGCATTCCATTCTTCAGCAGGAATCTCATCGATCGACGTGACGATTCTCGAGGGCATTACGTGACGCGGTTAGGATCGGCGATCGGGGTTGTGAGGGGGGGCGCGGAGTCGCTGGCCTCCATTCTGACTAACCGCCAACCGCTTCTCCCGCTACCGCTTTTGCGCATCGACCATGTCGAGATACTTATCCGCATCGAGCGCGGCCATGCAGCCCGTGCCCGCTGAGGTGATCGCCTGACGATAGACGTGATCGGCAACATCCCCGGCCGCGAACACGCCCGGCACGCTCGTCTGCGTCGCGTTCCCGTTGAGCCCTGAATTGACGATCAAGTAGCCGTTCTTCATCTCGAGCTGATCTTGGAAGAGCTGCGTGTTCGGTGCGTGACCGACGGCGATGAACACACCGGTCACGTCGAGCTCGCGCTTCGGCCCGCCGGCGACGGGCGCCACGCGCAAGCCTGTCACACCGCTGTCATCTCCAAGCACTTCATCGACATGATGGTTCCACACGAGGCTGACTTTGCCCTCGCGCTCGCGCTCGAAGAGATGATCTTGGAGGATCTTCTCGGCCCGCAGCGTGTCGCGACGATGGACGAGCGTGACGTGCGAGGCGATGTTCGCGAGATACAGCGCTTCTTCCACCGCGGTGTTGCCGCCGCCGACGACCGCGACTTTCTGGTTCTTGAAGAAGAACCCGTCGCACGTCGCGCAAGCGGATACGCCGCGACCGCGATAGTGTTGCTCGGAAGGTAGGCCGAGATATTTCGCTGTTGCCCCGGTGGCGATGATCAGCGCATCGCAAGTGTACGCGCCGCGATCGCCTTCGAGCCAAAACGGGCGCCGCGACAGATCGACCGAGTTGATGTGATCGTTGACGACCTCGGTATTGAAGCGTTCCGCGTGCTTGCGCATGCGCTCCATCAATCCCGGCCCGGTGAGTCCATGCGGATCACCCGGCCAGTTGTCGACTTCAACGGTCGTCATGAGCTGTCCGCCTTCCTCGAGCCCTGTGATGAGCAGCGGCTTGCGGTTTGCGCGCGCGGCGTACACTGCGGCTGCGTAACCCGCAGGACCGGAGCCGAGAATCAGGAGCCGCGAGTGCCGGGGGGTCGTCATGTATCATTCACCTCGAAGTTGCGATGGGCGAGCCGCGCGCCTGGACGCGGGGCGCGTATCGTAAGTAAAGGCACTATGGCAGCCAAATAGATCGCTTCAATGCCTGTGATCGGGCGCTTGCGGAATCAGTGAATTTCCTCGCGCAGGCACCAGCCTTAGCCGGGGCTCCCCGAGTCTTGCAATTCGGCTCGTTGTTCTCTTGAATATCAAGCTATTACACCGCGAAGTTGAGGCGACATCCATTGGCGACGAGAGCTGAGGTACAGGGTGGGGGCATGCGGCTTGGAGCTGCGGTCGTACGCTCGTTGCGCGAGGGTGCGTTATGGGTGTTCGGCGCGCTCGCGTTCATCGTGTTTGCGGCGCTCGCTACGTACGATCGCAACGACCCTTCCTTTGCAACGACCGGAGAGCCCGGTCCGCTTTCGAATGCGATCGGTCCGCTAGGTGCTCACCTGGCGGGCCTTCTGGTGCTTCTCTTCGGAGCGCCCGCCTTCTTGTTTCCGATCATGATCGGATTCGCAGGTTGGTTGATCTATCAGGACCGTAGCAAGAGCGATGCGCCTTCGCGCGCGACCATGGCCTTCCGCGGCATCGGCTTCCTCTTGACGCTCGCTACGAGCTGCGGCCTTGCGAGCCTCCACTTCACGATCGACAGTTATCCGAGCTCCGCAGGCGGTGTGTTGGGATCGCTCGTTGGCGAGGGCTTGGAGTCGGGCCTGAGCTTCCTAGGCGCGACCTTGCTGTTGCTCGCGTTGTGGCTCGCGGGCGTATCGCTGTTCGTGGGTCTGTCGTGGATCGAGGTCATGGATCGTATCGGACGCGCGACGCTGAGCGGCGCGGATTGGCTCAAGCGGAAGGTTTCGAGCGAGCGCGAGATCAAGGCAGGGCGAGAGAAGAAAGAAGCGCGCCAGGAAGTCATACGCGAAGAGCAGCGCCGCGTTGCGAGCCGGCCGCCGCCGAAGATCGAACCGGTCGTGCAAAAGGTGGAGAAGAGCGAGCGCGTCGAAAAAGAGCGTCAGGTGGCACTGTTCGAGCGGCCCGAAGCGAAAGAGCTGCCGCCGCTATCGTTGCTGGATGATCCGCCGAAGCAACAATCGGGCTACTCGGCCGAGGCGCTCGAAGCGATGTCGCGTCTGGTGGAGCTCAAGCTTCGCGATTTCGGTGTGGAGGCCGAAGTGGTCGAAGTGCATCCAGGACCGATCATTACGCGCTTCGAGCTACGTCCCGCGCCTGGCGTGAAGGTCAGTCAGATCAGCAACCTCGCAAAGGATCTGGCGCGCGCGCTCTCTGCGGTCAGCGTGCGTATCGTCGAAGTCATCCCGGGTAAGTCGACAGTCGGCTTGGAAATCCCGAACGAGAAGCGCGAGCTCGTCACGCTCGGCGAGATCATCAAGTCGAAGACGTACGACGAGATGACATCGCCGCTCGCACTCGTGCTGGGCAAAGATATCAGCGGCGCGCCTGTTGTCGCAGATCTCGCGCGTATGCCGCACTTGCTCGTAGGCGGGACGACCGGCTCGGGTAAGTCCACCGCGGTAAACGCGATGGTGCTATCACTCTTGTACAAAGCGAAGGCCGAGCATGTTCGTTTGATCATGATCGATCCGAAGATGCTCGAGCTCTCCGTGTATGAGGGCATCCCGCATTTGCTCGCCCCGGTCGTGACCGACATGAAGGAAGCCGCGAATGCGCTGCGCTGGTGTGTCGCGGAGATGGAGCGTCGCTATCAGCTCATGGCAGCGATGGGCGTGCGTAACCTTGCAGGCTTCAATCGGAAGATCAAAGAAGCGCAAGACGCGGGTCAACCGATCCGCGATCCGCTCTTGATCAAGCACCTCGGCCCCGAGGGCGATCCCAACCAGGTGCCATTCTTGGATCCGTTGCCCTTCATCGTCGTCATCGTGGACGAGCTTGCCGACATGATGATGATCGTCGGCAAGAAAGTGGAAGAGCTCATCGCTCGGCTTGCGCAGAAGGCGCGTGCTTCGGGCATTCACTTGATTCTCGCCACGCAA
Source organism: Pseudomonadota bacterium (assembly GCA_023417315.1). Taxonomy (GTDB): domain Bacteria; phylum Pseudomonadota; class Gammaproteobacteria; order Steroidobacterales; family Steroidobacteraceae; genus Steroidobacter. Next base: position 31,058 of record JAEZFW010000033.1, on the reverse strand, counting down.
AGACCGTCGGTCGATGTGATCACGGGCTTGATCAAAGCGAACATCCCGACGCGCATCGCGTTCCAGGTTTCTGCGAAAGTCGACTCGCGCACGATCCTCGATCAAATGGGCGCGGAACAACTGTTGGGTCACGGCGATATGTTGTTCCTACAGCCAGGAACCTCCGTGCCGAATCGCGTTCACGGTGCATTCGTATCGGATCAGGAAGTGCATCGCGTCGTCGGCGCACTGAAGACCTCCGAGCCGGCTTACGTGCGCGAGATCTTGGACGGACCGACCACACCTATTCCGGGACTGTCGGGTGAACCTTCCGAGGGCGCCGGCATCGAAGGAGAGGGTGGGGATGGTGAACAGGACCCGTTGTATGACCAGGCCGTTCGCATCGTCGTGGAGAGCCGCAAGGCGTCGATCTCCGGGGTGCAACGTCGCTTGAAGATCGGCTACAACCGCGCTGCGCGCATGATCGAGACGATGGAAGCAGCGGGCCTCGTGGGTCCATTGCAATCGAATGGGTCGCGCGAAGTGCTCGCGCCGCCGCCGCCAGAGGAGTAGCGTCCACGCCCGTGGATGGTGCAGGAAGATCATATTCTCGCGGCGAACGCGGCGACCGCGGCGGGAAGAATCGAACCGAACACAGCCGCAGGTCGAGCAGCATGATTTCTGGTGAGATCGTCGCTCGGAGTTCCCTCTTCATCGCCGCGGTTGCCGCGGTCGCCGCGAGATAATCTTCTTGAACTCGTTGAACGACCCCACCTTTACTCGCCGTCATCTCCGCTTCGGGCTCGCGCTGCTCGCGTTGCTCGCGACTTCAATAGTCAACGCTGCGGATGTCGAAGCGGGTCGCAAGCACGTCGAGTCGTTCCTGCAAGGATTGGAAGGCTTGCAGGCAGAGTTTCAGCAGGTGCTCACGGATCGCAGTGGGCGCTCGATCGATGAGGCGAGCGGGACGCTTGCGATCAAACGTCCGAATCGATTCCGCTGGGATTATCGCGAGCCGTATCAACAAGTGATCGTTGCCGATGGTTCGCGTATTTGGCTGTACGACACCGATCTCGAACAGGTCACGGTTCGCAAGCTCGATGCGACGCTGTCCGCAACCCCAGCCATGCTCCTGAGCGGTGAAGGCAATCTCGAAGAGAACTTCACAGTGACAGCCGTCAAGAGCGAAGGCGGCATTGAATGGGTCGATATGGAACCCAAACGTGGCGACACCGATTTCAAATCGGTGCGGCTGGGATTCGAAGGCGCGACGTTGAAGCACATGCAGCTTGCCGACAAACTGGGCCAAACCACTCGATTGACGTTCACGGATGTAGAGCGCAATCCCGTGCTCGACCCTTCGCGTTTCACATTCAATGTTCCGCCCGGTGTCGATGTGATCGGCTCGCCATCTGATAACGCCCCTGGCAAACCTTGAGACGATGCTCTTGCCTCTTCGGTACCCGCGCTTTTGGCTCGCGGCCGGCTGGTCGCTGATTGCGCTCGCGACGATCGCGAGTTTGTTGCCCACTCAGAAGCTGCCGAACATCGGCACCAGCGACAAGGTGGAGCATGTCGCAGCGTATGCAGCGATGGCGCTCTGGTTCAGCGGGATCTATCCAAGAGCCAGATACGTTCTCATCGCGATCGGTTTGTTCGCGCTCGGACTGTGTATCGAGTGGGCTCAAGGCGCCATGCAGCTCGGACGGCACGCTGATCCCTACGACATGGTCGCGAACGCCTCGGGTATCACGCTGGGATTGATCGCAGCCCTGCTTGGGCTCGGGGGCTGGGCGCAACGGATCGAAGCGCTCGTGAGTCGAGACTGAGCGCAATCTCAAAGAACCGGCGCGTTCGTTCTGTGCGAGCATAGCGCGATGTCGAAAGCTTCCGAATCCGATCTCGATTCGCGCCCGCTTGCGGATCGCATGCGACCGCGCACGGTCGACGACTACGTCGGCCAGGCGCATCTGTTCGGTCCAGGCAAACCGCTGCGACGCATGCTCGAAGGCGGGCATCTGCACTCGATGATCCTGTGGGGTCCACCGGGAACCGGGAAGACGACGCTCGCGCGACTCGTTGCGGAGAAGTGCGATGCGCATTTCATCGCGCTCTCCGCGGTCATGGCGGGTGTCAAGGATATTCGTGCGGCGGCCGAAGAGGCTCGATCGAATCGCGAGGAATCCGGCCGTCGCACCGTACTGTTCCTCGATGAAGTGCATCGCTTCAACAAGGCTCAGCAGGATGCGTTTCTTCCCTGGGTCGAGGATGGCACTCTCGTTTTCATCGGTGCGACCACTGAGAATCCTTCGTTCGAGCTCAACAACGCCTTGCTATCTCGAGCGCGCGTGTACGTGCTGCGTGCGCTTACGGAAGAGGACATTAGGCGCGTGCTCGATCGAGCCTTGAAGATTCAGGAGCAGAGCGACGCTGCGATGGGCGCCCAAGAAGAAGCGCTCGCTTTGATCGCGCGTGCAGCGGACGGCGATGCACGACGTGCGCTCAATATGCTCGAGCTCGCAATCGATCTCGCACTCTCGGCCGCTCCAGCGATGATCACTGAAGAGATTGCGAAGGAAGTCGCGTCCGGCGGGTTACGCCGCTTCGATAAGCAAGGGGAGGCCTTTTACGATCAGATCTCAGCCCTGCACAAATCCGTGCGCGGCAGCGATCCGGACGGGGCGTTGTATTGGTTGTGTCGAATGCTCGATGGCGGCTGCGATCCTCGCTACTTAGCGCGGCGCGTGTTGCGTATGTCATTCGAGGACATCGGTCTCGCGGATCCCCGGGGGCAAACACTCGCGCTCGAGGCGTGCGAAATCTACGAGCGGCTTGGTAGTCCCGAGGGTGAGCTCGCGATTGCGGAAGCCGTCGTGTTCCTCGCGTGCGCCGCGAAGAGCAATGCAGTCTACAAAGCCTTCGGCCAAGCAATGGAAGATGCTGCGCAGTTCGGATCGCTCGAAGTGCCGCTGCACCTGCGCAATGCGCCGACGCGTCTCATGAAGCAACTTGGCTATGGCAAAGGTTACCGCTACGCACACGATGAGCCGGATGCATACGCTGCGGGTGAGAAGTACTTTCCCGAGGGCATGCCTGAGCGTCAGTACTATCAGCCCGTGCCGCGCGGAATGGAGATGAAGATCGCGGAAGCGTTGAGGAAGAGGAAAAGCGGTTAGCGCTTAGCGGTTAGTTCAGAACGTCCTCCTCCGCGTTCTGCATTCCCGTCAGGTTGTCGCTTAAACTAGCTGGTGCACGGCTTCTCCGAGTCTAACCGCTAACCGCTAACCCCTTACCTAACCGCTAACCGCTAACCGCTTCCAGAACCATGCTCGACCCTAAGCTCCTTCGCACTGATCCGGCCGCGGTCGCGGCCAATCTCGCCCGTCGTGGCTTCACGCTCGATATCGCACAGTTGAGCGCGCTCGAGGAGTCGCGCAAGAAATGGCAGGTCAAGGCGGATGAGCTGCGCAACGAGCGCAATGTTCATGCAAAGACCGTAGGCAAAGCGAAAGCGCAGGGGCAGGACATCACGCCGCTCCTCGCACAGGTGGAGTCGCTCGGCGCTGAGCTTGCAAAAGCAGAAGGGGAACTGGCTAAGGTGCAGGCGGAGCTCGACGCAGTCGTTCTCGGCTTGCCCAACATGCTGCACGAGAGCGTGCCGGAGGGGCGCGATGAGTCTGGGAACGTGGAGGTGCGTCGCTGGGGCGAGCCTCGCAAGCTCGACTTCAAGCCGAAGGATCACGTCGAGATCGGCGAGAAGCTCGGGCAGATCGATTTTGCCGCCGCGGGCAAGATCTCTGGTGCGCGGTTTTCGGTGCTGAGCGGCCCAGTCGCTCGCCTGCAACGTGCCCTGATCCAGTTCATGTTGGATCTGCATACGAAGGAGCACGGCTATCGCGAGGTGTACGTTCCCTATCTAGTGACCGCACAAGCGATGACTGGCACGGGACAGTTACCCAAGTTCGAGGCCGACTTGTTCGCGGTAAAAGGCGACACCTCGCTCTATCTCATTCCCACTGCTGAAGTGCCTGTCACGAACCTCGTGCGCGACTCAATCGTCGACGCCGAGCGTCTGCCGTTGCGCTACGTCGCGCACACGCCGTGTTTTCGGTCCGAGGCAGGTTCATACGGTAAGGACACGCGCGGCATGATTCGCCAGCACCAGTTCGAGAAGGTCGAGCTCGTGCATCTTGCGCGCCCGCACGACTCATACGCCGAGCACGAGCTGCTGACGAAGAACGCTGAGGAAGTGCTCAAGCGTTTGGAGCTGCCCTATCGCGTCGTCGCGCTGTGCGCAGGTGACATCGGATTCGGATCCGCTAAGACTTACGACTTGGAAGTGTGGCTCCCTGGCCAGCAGGCCTATCGCGAAATTTCTTCGTGCTCGAATTTCGAAGCGTTCCAAGCGCGGCGGATGCAGGCACGCTGGCGTAATCCGGAAACGGGAAAACCTGAGCCGCTTCACACGCTAAACGGCTCCGGCGTGGCCGCCGGCCGTGCCCTCGTTGCAGTTCTGGAGAACTATCAGCAAGCGGATGGCAGCGTGGTCGTTCCGGACGTGTTGCGGGAGTACATGGGGACGGACCTCATCCGTCCCGGCTGATAGGCCAACTGGCCACTGGCAACTGGCCAGATACGAATGACGAGCGCACGCCCATGTGGGCGTAAACAAAAAGGCGCTGCAATCGCAGCGCCTTTTTTCTGGCCAGTTTGCCCGTGGCCAGCAGCCCTAACGGGCTCAGTCGTCCGACGCCGCCCCCAACAGATGGAGCAGGCTGAGGAACATGTTGTAGAGGCTGACGTACAGCGTGATCGTCGCGAGGATGTAGTTCGTCTCGCCGCCGCGGACGATATGGCTCGTCTGCCACAGCATGATGCCGCCGCTGACGATCACGAATAGGCCCGACGCAACGAGCGATAGGGTCGACAGCTGGAAGAAATAGGCGATGAGACCCAGTACGAAGGCGCCGATCGCGCCGATCATGAGGAAGCCGCCCATGAAGCTGAAGTCACGCTCGCTCTTGATCGCGTAGGCGGACAAGCCGAGGAACGCCGCCGCAGTGGTGCCGAGTGCGGTCATGACGATCTGCGATCCGTTCGGCAGCCCGTTGATATACATCTGCAGGAGCGGCCCGATCGTGAGACCCAGGAAACCCGTCAACGCGAAGGTCCACACGAGACCCCAGGCGCTGTTTTGAGTCTTATGGACCGCAAACAGGAGCCCGAAATACACGAGCAACGTGAACAGTCCGAACGGCGGCAAGTTGAGCGCCATCGACACGCCGGCCATCGCGGCGCTGAAGGCGAGTGTCGCGCCCAACAACAGGTACGTGTTGCGCAGGACTTTGTTCGTCGTCAGCGCGGACGTACGCGCGGTGCTGACGACTGAACTGGGATAACGCTCCATTCGACTCTCCTCGGGGTTGATACCCGTTACAAACTCGGCTGTTTGACAAACCTGATCGAAGAACTTGGACTCAAACGATGGCTGCGAGTTCGCAGCCAGCCGGTCGCCGCGCGATTCTAGCAACATTGTCCGGCGATCTATCAATGTTGTCGCGCGCCCGGAAGTTTCAAGGACTTATGCGCCGGCTCTTTACATAGGGCACTCGACAGGCTACACAGGCGCCCGCGTCAGGAAGGGTGGCAGAGCGGTTGAATGCACCGGTCTTGAAAACCGGCATGCTCTCACGAGCATCGTGGGTTCGAATCCCACCCCTTCCGCCAGCGATAGAAAGGGGAGGGCCGACGGACCTCCTTTTCATTTCTGTCGGGTGAGATGAGAGCTCACGGCGAGGGAGCTGGCGCAACTGCTTGCTTGCTAACCACTAACCACTTCTAAGCTCCTTGTAATACACCGTCGTCGGGCAGAGCCGGCCGTCAGGCCAAAGTGCGTAGTTCGGAATTTCGCCGCACCGCTGCCAGCCGTGGCGCACATAAAGGCGCGAGGCGGGCGAGTCCGTGACCGTATCCAGCACCAGGAGCCACTTGCCCGCATCCAGAGCAGTGCGCTCCGCTGCCGTCAGCAGCGCGGCGCCCACCCCCCGATTGCGTGCGCGTCGGTGCACGAGCATTTTCGCAACGTCTGCCCGATGCGGTTGATTTTCCGGGACGCTCAAGATGACCGTCACGGTTCCGACGATCACGTCGTCGTCTTCGGCGATGACCACGACGCGCTCGCCGCGGGCGACGCTCTCGGCATTACTGCGCCAGAATCGAACCGCCTTCTCGCGTGTCATCGGGTGCATGAAGCTGACCGACGCGCCACCGTCGACGCAGTCGATCAGAACGTCGCTGAGTCCTTCGATCTCGCGGAGCCCGAGTCCCTCTAGTGCTCGCACGCGACAGGCGCCAGTCATATCATCTCCGCCCACTCGGGCGCTCGGACGTGATCACGACGACATAGCGCGCCGCCTTGCGCGTCGGGTTGCGAAACGCCGTCGGCTCGCTGAGCTGCATCGCAAAGCAATCTCCTTCCGTCAATCGATTTACGCTCGAGCCGAGCGTGAACTCGATCGTGCCCTGTTGCACCCAGATCTGTTGATGGATGCGCGCTTCGCGCGCGCCGGTTTCATACGCGACGCGCACGCCGGCGGGGAGCGTGACCTCGACGATCTGAATCGGCGAGGGGAAATTGGGAGGCGAGATGTTGCAGCGAATGTATCCGGATTGAGGATCTCGCCAAGGCATCCGATCCCTGCGTCTCGATAACGGGTTGGTCGGCGCCTTTGCATCGTCGAACAATGAGGCGAGCGAGACATCGAGTCCGCTCGCGATCTTCTCCAGCACGGCTGCCGTGGGGCTGCTCTCGCCGCGCTCGACGAGGGAGAGCATCGATCGACTGACGTTGCTCTTATCCGCGAGAGTGTCGAGCGTCAAACCGCGCTCTGCTCGCAGGCCGCGTACGCGCTGCGCAATGCGAGCATTGATGTCCGGGATCCGCGGCGGTTCCTTCATACTGGAAATACTGTCCAGTAAAATGGACGGCGCGTCAAGCGCACGTGCGAGTTTGCGGCCGCTCCTGATTCTCAGTCGCGCACTGCCTGCACGACCGGATTCAAGAAAGGCGCGAGGACCTCGTATTCCCCCGTCCAGGTGTTGTCGCCGAACACTCGTTCGGCAGGACTGGGTCCGAGGATGGGTCCTGCCCGAGCGATTACGATGTCGAGGCTCGGGATGACGACGATGAGACTATCTCCCAGACCCCAGGCCCAGAAGGCATCGCGCGGTACATCGGGCAGGGCGCCCATGGCATTGGTCCACCACAACACGCCATACACGTCGTTGGCATTCGGGAAATCGTCCGCTTCGCTCACTGCGACGTTTGCGAGCTCCGCTCTCGGCGTGCGCACCACGTCGACGAACGATTCGGAGAACACGCGCGTGTCAGTGCCCCAAGTGCCGCGGCGCAGGTACAGCAATCCGACTCGTGCGAGCGTGTTGATGTTCGCGACGAAGCCAGAAGCGAACTCTCGATGAACGATGCCGTTCGGCCGTGGCTCGGGTCGAAAGCCCGTTTCGGGACGCCGCCATTGAATATCGTCGCGCTCGTTGATCCCGAGTACCGGCCAAACGCGAGCTGCGAGGAGTTGCTGCAGGTCTTGCGCGTACACGGTGGTCAAGATATCCGCCAACCAATTGAGGCCGCCGTCGGAGTAGTGCCACGTGGTGCCAGGCTCGAAGAGCAGCCGCCCGTAAGCACCCGTCTTCTCAAAGCCGGCCGTGTGGGTCGCGAGCTGCAGCAGCGTGATCCGGCTCCGCCAATCCGCGCTGTTCGAATCCGGAGGCAGCCCGATCGTAGGCAGATGAGTCGAAGCAAGATCGTGCAAGCGCACACGCTCATCGTCGAGTGCGAGGGCGAGCGCGATCGCGCCGATCGACTTGGTTGTGGACTTGATATCGTAACGCTGATCGATGTCGCCCCAGGAGTGAACGAGCCGTCCGTGACGGACGATCATCCCGGAGCCGCCGGCAGCCAGTGCATATTCCTCGGCTTGCCTCAGGCCTTCTTCATCCATGCCCACTTCGGATGGCGGTACTCTCGTCCATCCCCGGTCCGGATCGGATTCACTGATATCGGGCGTGGGGAAGAACGGAGCCGCCACTTTGACAATCACGGAATCAGCTGCGGTGTGCTCACCATCGCTCACGCTCAAGACCAGCTCGTACGTGCCCGGTGCAGCGAATGACACGGATGTCTCGAGCGAGTCAGGTGACGAAATACTCGCACGTGCCGGTCCGCTCGACACAGCCCATTGCACGATCGGTGGTGATGGCGACGCGCCGTCATCGGATGCGGTTCCACGCAGAAGGAGCGAGGCGGGTAGGTCGATCGATTGATCTGGTCCCGCATCGACCACCGGAGGAGCGTTCTCCGCTACAGGTGGAAGCACCGTGACCACCAATCGGTCGTTGGCCTGCAACGCGCCGTCGTCGGCCAACAGTTGTAGGACGTAAGTGCCGGGCGCAGGAAAGCGCGCAACTGTCGTCAGCGCCATCGGGTTGTCGAACGTCGCGCCGGCTTGCGCGGTCCAGGTGTAGCGAAGCCGGCCAGAGGATGGCAGTCCATCATCGTTGCCGATCGCGGTAAGTTGCAGTTCGCTGCTCGGCCACTGGAGCGTCACGTCTGCGCCAGCATCGACTTGCGGCGCTCGATTGATACCAGGCGAGGCCGCCTGGAATTCGCCCGGGTTTTCGACCAGAGGGACTTTCTCGCAGCCAGCAAGCGCGAAACACAAACACGCAGACACGAGTACCCGGCGGCTCATCGACTTCACTCCCGTTGTTGTTCGGGATCGAGCCGCGCGATGAAAAAATTCTCACGCAAGAGCCGTTGTCGTAAGTTCTACAACACGTGCCTCATCCAACTCCGCAATTCTGCGTGTGGAAAAGCCCGATCGTAGTGAAGTCAATCAAGAAGTGTGCCGCACGCGCGGCGCATCGCGTTGCCTCGACTGCATCACATCCCGCGCAGTCGTCGGCCGCTACCATTTCATCCGTCTTATGTCATCGCCTGCGCTTCCTGCATGATCGTCTATCACCTGTGCCGCAGCGCTGAGGTGCCCAAGCTGCTTTCGGGCGGGTTGGTGAGGGCGCAAGGGCGGACATATCTGTTCAGGCGATGGCACGACGTCGCCGTGCTCCTGAGCGGCTTGTATCGGCAACCCGGCGCGGACAGCGGTCCCTACGTCGCAATTGCCATCGACGCCGACGAAGACATGCTGGCGGCCTCGCCGATTCCCGAGAGTCGATTGCCCTCGAGTCTGCGGCCCGAAGATATTCAGGAACTGCAGGCTCACTCGTACTACGCAGAAGTGGACGTGAGCGCGCATCGCATTCGGGATGTGCGCAACGGATTCGGCGATTCGATTCGTACGCGCTACGAAGGCGGTGAGCGACGCACGCCAATCTGGCGCTTCCTTGCGTACGCGAAGCCGTACTGGAAGTACGTGGCGGGCGCGACGCTCTGCGGGCTCGTGAAGTTCCTCGCGCCGCTCGCGTTTCCTTGGATGTTGAAGGTGATGCTGGACGATGTCGTTCTGAACGCGAACATCGAAGCGGCAATGAAGGACCGTACGATCCTTTATCTGATCGGCGGCGTGCTAATCGTCAACGTCGCGTGGATGATTGCATCGTACTACCGCAGCGTGCTCGCCGCCATCGCAGGGCACCGCCTCATCCGCGATCTGCGCGTGGCGCTGTTCAGTCACGTGCAGCGCTTGTCGCACGATTTCTTTACCAAGCATCAGACGGGCGCGATCGCCTCCCGCGTCGTCAACGACATCAGTCTTGCGCAGAACTTCGTCGGCTCCGCGCTCACGAACGTGTGGATGGATGCGGCGCTGCTCATCGCGTTGATGGTGATCCTGGTCTCGATCCATCCTCTGTTGACGTTCATCAGCCTCGCGCTGATGCCGATCTACATTGCGGCATTGCGCGCGATGGGTCCGCGGATCCGCAACAGCAGTCAAGAAGTGCAGCAGCGCCTCGAAGTGTTGGCCGGCGAGTTGCACGAGAAGGTTGCGGGCGTTGCCGTCGTCAAAGGGTTCGCTCGTGAATCCGCGGAGACGAAGCGCTTTGCGACGCACGCGAACAAGCTGTTGCGTCGGATCTTGAACTCCGTGCGCTTCACGGCAACGAACGAAGTGGCGGTCGGGTTCGTCGTGCATACGGCGCCTGTGCTCGTCGTGTGGTTCGGTGTGCATCAGATCATGGAAGGTCGGCTCACGATTGGCGCGCTCACGCAGTTCCTCCTGTACCTCGGCATGTTCTACTCGCCGCTGCAACGGCTTTCGGATCTGAGCGTCGTATTGAGCAACGCCATTGCTGCAATCGATCGCATCTTCGAATACTTCGATACGCAGCCGCACGTAGCCGAGCGGCCGAACCCAGTCGTACTTCGGGAGTGTCACGGACGCATCGAGTTCGAGAACGTTTCGTTTGCGTATGACGGGGCGGCCACACTTCGCAACATCGATCTGACGATACTGCCTGGACAGTCGGTTGCGTTCGTAGGTCCCTCAGGCGCGGGTAAGTCGACGCTCGCGAGCTTGGTCCCACGCTTCTACGATCCGACGAGCGGGTGCATTCGCCTCGACGGTCACGATCTGAAGGATCTCGCGCTGCATTCGCTGCGTGCAAACATCGGCATCGTCAATCAGGAGACGATTCTCTTCTCGGGTACCGTGCTCGATAACTTACTCCTCGCGGCGCCAAACGCGACTCGAGAACAGATCATCGCGGCACTCGATGCCGCAAACGCACTCGAGTTCGTACAGAAGCTCCCCGACGGCTTGGCGACCGAGGTCGGCGAGCGCGGTGCGGTATTGTCGGGCGGGCAAAAGCAACGACTCGCGATCGCTCGCGCGTTTCTCAAAGATCCCAAGATTCTGATTCTCGATGAAGCGACTTCGGCGCTGGACTCACAAGCAGAGCGGCGAATTCAGGCTGCCACAGCGCGCCTGCTGAAGAATCGCACCTCGATCGTGATTGCGCATCGACTCTCAACGGTGCTGCGCGCCGATCAGATCGTTGTGTTGGAATCTGGGCGCATCGTCGACATCGGCCGACATCAAGAGTTGCTTGCCCGCGGCGGCTTGTACGCGCAACTCTACTACGAGCAATTCACGCCAACGGACCTGCCTATAGCTAGCTGAGATCTCAAAGGCCAATCAGCACCAGACCAGCGCCAGCGACGAGCCCGCCCAGCAAGCGCACGGCACGCTCTGCTCCCTTGGCTATGTGCTGCAGCCGCAGGGTGACCCACAAACCGAGTCCGTGTAAGAGCGTCGTTGCAAGCACGAACCCGGCAGAGAACGGAATCAGTGTGCCGCTTGCTTCGGATCCATGCGCATGCCCATGGAAGAACCCGAACACTGCGACCGCGCCGATGACGATCGCAAACGGCACGACCCGCGTGACTGCGATGGCGAGGCCAAACGCGACGAGCGAAAGGGCGATCATCGCTTCGACGAGAGGGACTGCGTTTTCCGACAGAACAGCGCCCACGATCATCGACGTGACGAACCCGGCGGGCACCGCGAAGCGAGCTGCGCCTTGGAAGCGACTCGCCAGAATGCCCACTGCAATCATTGCGAGCAGATGGTCGAGGCCACCGATTGGATGCGCAAAGCCGTGTGCGAAGGTGCTGGCGTCGTGACCGGAATGGGCAAGGGCTAGACCGGGCAACAGGAGCAGGACGCCGAGGAGTCCACGAGTGCAGGGTTTCATTCCGGCTGACACTGAAAGGTGAGATGAGGGAAGCGTGCAGGCATGACTGTCTCTCTGTCAACGATCACAGATCGTGGCGCCCGAGCTTAGTCAACCGTCGCCGCAATGCCATACGTCAAACGACGTGATGCAGGGCGAGAGTGTGCACTGCCGCTAGGCGCGGCTGTCATCGTATGATCGTCGCTGGTCACAACCACGACTTCTCTATATGCCCAAAGCGGATGTCTTGCGCGTCGGTGTCGGCGGTCCCGTCGGCTCGGGAAAAACGGCGCTCGTCGATTCACTCTGCAAACGCATGCGGGATCGATACGATCTCGCGGTCGTCACCAACGACATTTATACACGCGAGGATGCGGAATTCCTGATCCGCAGCGAAGCGTTACCGAAAGAGCGCATTCGCGGCGTCGAGACCGGCGGATGTCCGCACACGGCGATCCGTGAGGACGCGTCGATGAACCTGGCCGCGATCGACGGCTTGATGCAGGAGTTTCGCGACCTCGATCTGATCATCGTGGAGAGCGGAGGCGACAACCTCGCGGCAACGTTCAGCCCGGAGCTTTCTGATCTGACGCTGTATGTGATCGACGTGGCCGCCGGGGACAAGATTCCGCGCAAAGGCGGCCCGGGAATCATGAGATCGGATCTCCTCATCATCAACAAGATCGATCTCGCCCCGCACGTCGGCGCCTCGCTCGAAGTGATGGACCGCGATGCCCGCAAGATGCGCGGCGAGCGCCCGTTCGTCTTTACGAACCTGAAGACTGGCCGAGGGTTGGATGAGGTGATTGGATTTATCGAGCGGGAAGGGATGCTCGGGCGCGAGCGCCAAGTGACGGGGTGACGAAGTGACGAGGTGACGAAGTCAGATGCCCCCACCTAACCCTCCCCCGCCGGGGCGGGGGAAGGAACGTTGGGTCTGCGCGCTATTTGGCACTCGGTTCTTTTCTGACCTCGTCACCCGGTCACCTCGTTACTTCGTCACTCTCGTCAGGCGTTAGCCGGCCAACAATCGCACCGCCCTCGCCGCCGCCGCGGCTCGATTCTCGACCCCGAGCTTCACGAACACCTGCTCGAGATGCTTGTTCACCGTTCGTGGACTGATCGACAGGATCTCGCCGATCTCGCGGTTGGATTTACCGCGGCTGATCCAGAGCAACACTTCCGACTCGCGGCTCGTGAGGGCAAGTTTGGTCTGCAGGATCTGCTCGTCCGCGCGCCCGCTGAGCTCGGCGATGCGAAAGAGAATTTCGTCGGGTCCCATGCGGCTGACGAGTGACACTTCGAGTCGGCGTTCGTCGATCTGCAGCGTCAGGCGAGTGCTCGAGGAGCCGTCGCCCCGAACCTGCAGCAGTTGCGCAACCACGCTTGCAGGCAGGCCGCCGCCCTGATCCTGCGACTCAGGCAGCAGCTCGCTCAGGAGCTGCTTCGCTTTCGGAGTGCACCACGATAAGCGACCGTTGCGACCTGTTGCGATCAGGAACCGACCCGATGCGTCGAGCGCTGCGTGAGTGCCCGAGGCGATGCGTGCATTCGCGAGGTGCACGCGGATGCGCGCGAGGAGCTCATCGATCACGATTGGCTTCGTCACATAGTCGACGCCTCCTGCTGCGAGGCCTTCGACCACATGCTCCGTCTCGCTCAAACCGGTCATGAAGATCACCGGCAAGGGACCGAGCAGCTTCTCGCGCTTCAACCGTCGACACGTCTCGAAGCCGTCGATGCCAGGCATCACGGCGTCCATGAGCACGAGGTCCGGAGTGATCTGATCGACGAGCTCGAGCGCGCTCGCGCCGTCGGTCGCGATCAATACCGTAAAGCCCGCTTGATCCAACGTATCGGTCAGAAATCCCAGCGTGTCTGGCGTGTCGTCGACGACCAGGACCGTGTCTCGCTTGAGCGGCTCGCAAGCGGGCGACTTCCCTTCGGGCAACCTTAGCAGTACTTCGGGGCGCATGAAGACCTCTCTTTTGCGTGCATCAACGTGCTGACGATCCTTGCCTTGCCTCAATCGATCGCACGTTCCGTAGCGCGCTCATAAATCGCTTGAACTCGAACTTGCCGATCAGCTCTCGCAGCTCGCCTGCAAAGCGCGCATTCGCGGGATGCTCGTGCTCGATTTCATCGAGCTTCGCTTGGATGCCACGAACGTGACCGATCTTTCCGAGCTGATAAAGATCCTCGAGCTGCTGCGACGAAAATGCGTGCGGTTCCGATGACGTGTCTTCGGGCAGCAATGGCGCGACTGAATCGTGCTTCCATTTCAGCTGCAGGACGCTTGCGATCGTATCGAGCAGCACCTGCACGTTGACCGGCTTCATGACGAATGCCTCGTGCAGCTCGCGTTCTCCGCCCTGGCTGTACTCGTGCGCGTTCGCCGAGACCATGACGATCTTCAGCCGCTCCAGGGTGGGCTCGCCACGAAGCTCTTTCGCGACCTCCCACCCCGACAGGTCGGGCATCGAGATGTCGATCAGCGCCAAGTCGGGTTTGCATTGGCGTGCAAGCTCGATCCCGGCGCGCGCCTCAGCCGCGGTGAATACGACAAACTGCAGCGAGCGCAGCAGCTTCTGCACGATATCGAGATGTGCGAGGTCGTCATCGATTAGGAGCACGGTTCGCGGTGCGCCTTCATAGCCTCGAATGGGTGCTTGATGGAGACGCGCGGGTGCATGACTCGCTTCGGTGAGGAGGAGTCGAACCGTGAAGCTCGTGCCGTAACCTGGCGTGCTACGCGCCACGATCTCGCCACCCATGATATGCGTGAGCAGCTTCGTGATCGTGAGGCCGAGTCCGGTGCCAGGAATCGAGCGGACGTTAGGTGCGCTCCCGCGCTCAAAAGGTTGAAACACGCGCTCGAGATCCTCCGCGGGGATACCGACGCCGGAGTCCGAGATCTCGAACTCAGCGATCGGGTTGCGATAGCGTACGACGAGGCTCGCATGACCGCGCTCGGTGTACTTGATCGCATTGGACAGGAGGTTGATCAGAATCTGACGTAGACGTTTCTGATCCGTGTGCACGTACGTCGGCAAGTTGGACGGCACTTGATAGCGGAACTCAATCCCGCGGTTCGCGGCCTGCAAGCGAAACATGTCGACGAGCTGGTCGAGGAACTCCGGCAATTGCACGCGATCGCGTGAGAGCTTCAGCATGCCGCTTTCGATCTTGGAGATGTCGAGCAGTCCATCGATGAGATTCGCAAGGTGCTCGGCGCTGCGGCGGATCACGCGGATGGCGTTGTCGGCAGGCCCTGCGAGACCCCGTTCGAGGAGTTGTGCGTAGCCGAAGATCGAGTTCAAGGGCGAGCGAATCTCGTGACTCAGCCCCACGATGTAGCGCGTCTTGGCGAGATTCGCGGACTCCGCAACTTCTTTCGCCCTCTGCAGCGCTGCATCCGTGCGTTTATGGGCTTCGATCTCTTCCATGAGCATCGTCGTCTGGCGTGCCGATTCCGCTTCCGCCGCGCGACGACTCTCATGTGCGAGCACGATCAACCACGCCGCGACCCCGGACAACACTACCAGCACGAGAAACACGAGCCACAGGGTCGTGCTAATGACTTCGCGATGATCCGGTATGCGTCCGCCATACTGGTGATGGATGAACGACAGCAGCAGGCCGGTCGTCACCGTGAAGAGCGCAAGCAAACCGAAGAAGTGACCGGCACGAGTGTTGAGCGCCGAGGCTACGCGCGCCGGGAGCGCTGTTTCGACGAAGCTGTGCAGTTGCTCCGCCGCACGGCTTTTCGTCTTGCACATGTCGCGACAACGCGCTTCGAGCGTGCAGCACAGCGAGCAGATGGGACCTGAGTAGGCTGGGCAGAGCGCCATGTCGCTGCGCTCAAAGACGTTCTCGCAGATCGTGCAGCGCATCTCCTTCGCATGCGGATCGAGGCCGGCCGCAGGACGCGCGAGGTAGTAGCGCCCCTTCGTGGCCCACGCGATGACAGGTGCAGCAATGAAGGCCACCGAGAGCGCCACGAAGGGCGAGAGGATCTGCGGCATCTGACCGAACACGCCCAAGAACGCGAGGCTCGAGAACAGCACGGACAGGAGCAGCGCACCGACGCCAACTGGATTGATGTCATAGAGGTGCGCTCGTTTGAACTCGATGTACTTTGGGCTGTAGCCGAGCGGCTTGTTGATCACGAGATCGGCTGTGAGCGCACCGATCCAGCCTGCGGCGAAGTTCGCGTAGATCACCAGGATGCTTTCGATTGCCTGAAAGATGCCGGTGATCATCAAGAGCAGGGCAACCAGCACATTGAACACGAGCCACACGACACGTCCTGGGTGGCTGTGGGTCAGACGCGAGAAGAAATTCGACCAGGCGATCGAGCCTGCGTATGCATTCGTCACGTTGATCTTGAGCTGACAGACGATGACGAAGATTCCCGTGAGCACGAGCGCGAAGGTCGGCGAGCTCACGGTTTCCTTGAAGGCGAGCAGATACATCTCTGTCGGCTCATCTGCCTGAGCGGCAGGAATGCCATGTCGAAGCGCAAGAAATGCAAGGAAGGAGCCCGCGAGGATCTTGAAAGCGCCGAGCACGACCCAGCCGGGTCCGGTACCGACGACGGCGGTCCACCAGCCGATACGATTCGTCCTCGTGCGATTCGGCAGGAAGCGCAAGTAGTCGACTTGCTCTCCGATCTGCGGCAGGAGCGAGAGCAGCACGGAGGCCGCCATTCCGAACAGAACGAAATCGAGCGTGCCATCGCTGCTTCCTTGCTCACCTGTGAATCCCGTCCATTCGCTGATCTCAGCCGGTGCGTTCCATGCGATGTAGATGATCGGCAAGAACTGCAGCACCAGCCAGATCGGCTGGGTGACGATCTGCATCTTGCTGATGAGGCTTACACCATAGAGGGCGATCGGGATGACGATGAGCGAGCTGATGAGATGCGCGATGGCGAGCGGAATGTCGAACATCATCCGCAGT
Organism: Pseudomonadota bacterium; assembly: GCA_023417315.1. Classification (GTDB taxonomy): domain Bacteria; phylum Pseudomonadota; class Gammaproteobacteria; order Steroidobacterales; family Steroidobacteraceae; genus Steroidobacter. Next base: position 14,408 of record JAEZFW010000033.1, on the reverse strand, counting down.
GCCATCGACATGATGCTCGCTTCGATCGCGAAGAGCAGGAACGTAAATGATGCGTAGATCAAGGAGGTGAGCGTCGAGCCCATGTAGCCGAAGCCCGCGCCTCGGGTGAGCAGATCGATGTCGACGCCGTACTTCGCTGCGTAGTAACAGATAGGCAAGCCAATCGCGAACATCAGCACCGAAAACGCGAGAATGGCCCAAGCGGTGTTGGGAAAACCGTACGCGATCGTGAGCGCGCCACCGATCGCTTCGCACGCGAGGAACGCAATCGGTCCGAATGCGGTGTTGCCGACACTAAAGGACGACTTGCGCGCGCGATCAGCCGTGTAGCGAAGCGCGTAATCCTCGAGCGTCTGGCTCGCCACCCATTGGTTGTACTGCCGCCGTTCGCGAACGATGCGTTGTCGTGGATGCGTGTGTTGATTGTCGTTGTTCACGGCGTTGAAGCGCCCGCCAGGACCAGTGGCGGGAGGGGAAGAGCAAGTCAGATGCCAAAGCCGAGGCCAACTGGCCACTGGCCACTGGCGACTGGCCAGAAATGCTTCGCGTAGCGCGCGTCTATCGCTTCAAACACGGGATATGCCTCGCGAGCGTCAACTGCGAATCGCCCGCGATGCCTCCGATTCTAGCCAGTCGCCAGTGGCCAGTGAGCCAGTTGGCCGGCGTGCTCGCGCGCCATCCCAGTGCGCGCGGCGCGGCGCGCGCACCGCGATGGCGCACGCGCAGGTGTCTACGTCAAATGACGCGTACCCGCCTTCTAACGAGCCGACTAGGTTTCGCCCCAGCGAATCACTGGTCCGTCACTCAAAGAAGGAAATATTCATGCGTTCGCAACGAGAAGAACCTTTCGGTAAGCGGCAACTCAGCGCCGCACTTGCCGGTGCGACTTTGCTATGTCTGCCCGCAGTTCACGCGTGGGCGGCCGACATCAATCTTCCTCCGGTGTCGGTCGGCGCAGGTATGCGCACGAGCTTCGCGCACACCGACCCTGATGTCGGCGAGGAGATCGACGACTTCGCGTTGAACAGCGCGCGCATCTACATCAGCGGCAAGGTCACCGAGAACATCGGCCTCATGCTCAACACCGAGTACGACTCGGTGAGCGAGGAGATCCGCGTGATCGATGCGGCCGCACAGTTCTCGTTCTCCGATCAGTTCAACATCTGGGCAGGTCGCTTCTTGCCACCGAGCGATCGCGCAAACCTCTACGGTCCCTACTACGCAAGCCACTGGGGCACGTTCATCGACGGCATCCAAGACGGTTACCCATTCGAGACGACAGGACGCGCCGATGGCGTGATGTATTGGGGTCAGTTCGGTATCGCGAAAGTTTCGTTCGGCGCGTTCGACATGATCAACGTGATCGACGAGCCCACGACCGGCGATTCAGATGTGTTGTGGGCCGGCCGCGTGCAGCTCGACTTCTGGGATGCGGAGGCAGGCTACTACCTGAACGGCACGTACTACGGCGCGAAGGATCTACTCGCGCTCGGCGTCGCTGCGCAGACCGCGAGCGGAGATAACGCGTACTCCGTCGATTTCCTGCTCGAGAAGAAGCTTGGCAACGACGGGGTCGTCACCGTCGAAGCGGAATACGCCTGGTACGACGGACTCGGCGGCTATCCGCCTCCGACCGCCGGAGGATACGACGAAACTGGCGGCTACTACTTGCTCGGCGCGTATCTGTTCCCGCAGGTCGTGGGGATCGGCAAGTTCCAGGTGCTCGGCAAGTACGGCGAAGCGACGTTCGAGAACACGTTGCTCGGAGATGTCGATCAAGAGACGACCGAGCTCAATCTCAACTACATCATCAAGGATTTCAACGCGCGCATCAGCTTGTTCTACATCGATGTGAGCTTCGATCCCGTCACGGGCGGCGATGCGAGTCAGATCGGGCTCGGGCTGCAAGTGCAAATCTGATCTAAGCCAAGCAACTCAAAGAGGATAGATCCATGACTAGAAAACGCATCCTGGGCGGGCTCGCAAAAGTTGCGGCTGCCATGGCGGTCGTCGCGGCGGGCGCGGCGCAAGCCGCCGACACCATCAAGGTCGGCGTGCTGCATTCGCTCTCGGGCACGATGGCGATCTCGGAGACGACGCTGAAGGACACCGTGCTGATGCTCATCGAAGAGCAGAACAGACAAGGCGGGGTCCTTGGCAAGAAGCTCGAAGCCGTGGTCGTCGACCCGGCATCGAATTGGCCGCTGTTCGCGGAGAAGGCAGAGCAGCTGCTCGTGAAGGACAAGGTGGACGTCGTTTTCGGCTGCTGGACTTCGGTGTCGCGCAAGTCCGTGCTGCCGGTCTTCGAGAAGAACAACGGTTTGTTGTTCTACCCGGTGCAGTACGAAGGTGAGGAATCGTCGCGCAACGTGTTCTATACGGGCGCCGCGCCGAATCAGCAAGCCATTCCTGCGGTCGACTATCTCATGAACGACGTCGGCGTCGAGCGTTGGGTGCTCGCCGGCACCGACTATGTCTATCCGCGCACGACGAACAAGATCCTCGAAGCCTACTTGAAGGCGAAGGGCGTCAAGCAAGAAGACATCATGATCAACTACACGCCGTTCGGGCACTCGGACTGGCAGCGTATCGTGGCCGATATCAAGAAGTTCGGCTCGGCGGGCAAGAAGACGGCAGTTGTCTCAACGATCAACGGCGATGCCAACGTGCCGTTCTACAAGGAGCTCGGCAACCAGAAGATCTCGGCGGAAGACATTCCGGTCGTGGCGTTCTCGGTCGGTGAAGAAGAGCTCTCGGGCATCGACACGAAGCCGCTCGTGGGTCACCTCGCCGCGTGGAACTACTTCATGAGCGTCGATGATCCGGCGAATGCCGAGTTCATCAAGAAGTGGCAGACGTTCATCAAGAATCCGAAGCGGGTGACGAACGATCCGATGGAAGCGCACGTGATCGGCTTCAACATGTGGGTGAAAGCGGTCGAGAAGGCGAAGACGACGAACGTCGACAAGGTCATCGACGCGATGATCGGGATCGAAGTGCCGAACCTCACCGGTGGCGTCGCGAAGATGCTTCCGAACCACCACCTCACGAAGCCCGTACTGATCGGCGAAGTGCGCGCGGACGGACAGTTCGACACCGTGTGGCAAACGGACGGTCTCGTTGCTGGCGATGCGTGGTCTGACTTCCTCGACGGCAGCAAGGACATCGAAGCGGACTGGGTGACGCTCAAGTGCGGCAACTACAACAAGAAGACGAAGAAGTGCTCGGGACAGAACTATGAGTGAAGAAGGGAAGGGGTTAGCGGTTAGCGGTTAGTTCAGAGCGCTGCCGCGCCTTCCCTCGGAAACAATCCCTCCCCTGCGCGAGCGGGGGAGGGTCAGGGTGGGGGCATCTTAGTTCGCAAGCTAAGTCGCTCGATTGAGAGATCGAAGAACTTGACACCAATCGCATTGACGATCGATAGACACACGATGGCGCGAGCCGTCCACTGCCTGGTATTGCTGATCGCAATCGCAGCGCTTTGTTGCTCCAACGCGTTCGCCTCCGCAGACGATGGGTTTACGCAAGCCGTCGCGAAACTGGCAACGACGAACTTCAAGGTGAAGGGACAGGCGGTCGATGAGCTCGCACAGACGCGGCATCCCAGTACGCGCGCGCTGTTGAGTGCATTGCTCGAAGGCACACTCTACTTCCGCAAGGAAGATAAGCAAGTCTTCATCACCGAAGCGGCGGGTGAGCACCTGGCTCTCAAAGATCCCGCGACGTTGCAAGCCGCAGGATCGGCGACGTCGAGCGAGCTCACGAAGATCACGACGAACAATCAGCTTCGCAAACAATTGAAAGGCGCGCTTGCGAGCTTTGGGCTGACGGATCCCGATGCTGGCGTACGCCTCGCGGCCGTCACCGAGATGATGAGATCGCTGGACGAGGAGGGCGCGGAGCTGCTGCGCAAGCTCGTCGAGGCGGAAAAGAGCGATGCCGTGCGCGAAGCGATGCGCTCGGGGCTCGCGCTTGCCGATCTCGGTAGTGACGATGCGGCGGTCCGGCTCGGCGCGATCGAAGTGCTGAGCGGAAATCTCAGCCCCGAAGTTTTCAACCGTCTATCGGCCGTACTCGAGCGCGGCGCTGACGGGGCATACATCGAGCCCGACGAGAAGGTCCGCGCCGCGGCGCTCGAGGCTGTGAATAGCATCAAGTCGTGGCGCAGCTTCTATGCGCTGATTGAGACGCTTTTTTTCGGCCTGAGTCTTGGCTCGGTGCTCGTACTGGCGGCGATCGGACTTGCGATTACCTTCGGCGTGAAGGGCGTCATCAACATGGCGCACGGCGAGCTCATGATGCTCGGCGCCTACACAACCTACGTCATTCAATTGCTGCTGCCTTCCTACATAGGCGCATCGGTTCTCATCGCGATCCCGGCCGCGTTCCTCGTATCCGGCTTCGTCGGTGTGTTGATCGAGCGTGGGGTCGTGCGATTCCTCTATGGTCGACCGCTCGAGACCTTGCTGGCGACGTTCGGCGTGAGCCTCATCCTGCAGCAGATCGTGCGAGACGTGTTCACCGCGAACAATCGTCCTGTCGAGACGCCCTCATGGATGTCAGGTTCGATGCAGATCAACGAGGCGCTCTCGATCACGTACAACCGCCTGTACGTCGTGATCTTCATGCTGATCGTGTTCGCGATTCTCCTGATCGTGCTCAGGCGCACGAGCTTGGGACTCAAGGTGCGTGCGGTGGCGATGAACCGTCCAATGGCGAAGGCGATGGGTGTTCGTACGGAATGGGTCGACGCGCTCACGTTCGGGCTCGGCTCGGGCATCGCGGGTGTGGCTGGAGTCGCACTGAGTCAACTCACGAACGTGGGTCCGAATCTCGGCCAGTCGTACATCATCGATTCCTTCATGGTCGTCGTGTTCGGTGGGGTCGGCAATCTTTGGGGAACATTGATTGGCGGCATGTCGCTCGGCGTCGTCAATCAAGTGCTCGAGCCGCACGCAGGCGCCGTGCTCGCGAAGATCTTCGTGCTCATTGCGTTGATTCTGTTCATTCAACGCCGCCCGCGCGGATTGTTCCCGCAGAAGGGTAGAGCGGCCGAGGGTTAAGTAATGAGGGTAGGGGATAGCGGATGGCGGATAGGGGATAGCAAGAGCCGAGACCTGAAGGCAATGCATTCTCACGCGAGTTGCGTGCCGCACGAGGGCGCGGCGCTCTGGACTATCCCCTGTCCCCTATGCCCTATCCGCTTCGAGAAGGTATGAACACGCATCCACTGTTGAGCTTGCTCTTCGGAGATCGCGGCACGAAGGTGTTCTTCAGCGTGCTGCTCGCAACATTGATCGTTGCGCCACTCTTGCACTTAGTGGTGCCGGTGGATTCAGCTTTGCATCTATCCAGCTACTCGATGACGCTGATCGGCAAATACATGACGTACGCCTTGCTCGCGATCGCGGTGGATCTCGTGTGGGGCTACTGCGGCATCTTGAGCCTGGGCCACGCAGCGTTCTTCGCGCTGGGCGGATATGCCATGGGCATGTACTTGATGCGGCAGATCGGACCGCGCGGCGTGTATGGGCATCCGGTGCTTCCCGACTTCATGGTGTTCCTGAACTGGACCGAGCTGCCGTGGTTCTGGTACGGCTTCGACATGTTCTGGTTCGCAGCCGTGATGGTCGTTCTGGTGCCGGGTGTGCTTGCGTTCGTGTTCGGTTGGCTCGCTTTCCGCTCGCGAGTCACGGGCGTGTACCTTTCGATCATCACTCAGGCGTTGACGTACGCGCTGATGCTCGCCTTCTTCCGCAACAACATGGGCTTCGGTGGCAACAACGGCCTCACTGATTTCAAGGAGATCCTCGGTTTCGACATTCACGCGCCGGCCACGCGCGTGTCGTTGTTCGTCGCCTCTGGAATCGCGCTCGGATTGGGGTATCTCGCGTGCAAGTACCTCACGCGTTCGCGCGCCGGTCGTGTGATCCAAGCGGTGCGCGACGCTGAAAGCCGGACGCGCTTCATCGGCTATCGTGTGGAGTCCTACAAGCTTTGGGTGTTCGCGTTTTCCGCGGTACTCGCTGGGATTGCGGGGGCGCTCTACGTGCCGCAAGTCGGCATCATCAATCCGAGCGAGTTCCAACCGATCAATTCCATTGAGATCGTAATTTGGGTCGCGGTCGGCGGTCGCGGCACGCTCTACGGGGCGGTCGCAGGTGCCGTGCTCGTCAACTACGCCAAGACTTACTTCACGGCTGCAGTACCCGAGTTCTGGCTGTATGCGCTCGGTGCGCTGTTCGTGCTGGTCACGTTGTTCTTGCCGCGAGGCGTGGTCGGGTTGACGGATCGCTTCGCGAAGAAGCGGGATCCGATCGGACGGGCGGTGACGGCATGAACGCGGCGACCGCGATTCGGAACGGTTGGCAGAAAGTCTTTGGGACGGGTGCTCGCAGCGAGCGTCCTTTGGCCGGCGATACATCTCACGGCACGATTCTCTACCTCGAAGACATCACCGTCAGCTTCGACGGTTTCAAAGCGCTCAATGCGCTCACCTTGTATATCGATGCGGGCGAGCTTCGCTGCATCATCGGCCCGAATGGCGCCGGCAAGACGACGATGATGGATGTCATCACGGGCAAGACGCGCCCAGACGCGGGCTCCGCCTGGTTCGGCCAGACGACGGATCTGCTCACGATGACCGAGCCCGCGATCGCTCAAGCCGGCATCGGTCGGAAATTTCAGAAGCCGACCGTCTTCGAGCAGCATACGGTGTTCGAGAATCTCGAGCTCGCTGCTGCCGGTAACAAATCGATCTGGACCACGATGCTCCATCCGCTCACGCCGACTCAGCACGAGCTGCTCGACACGGTGCTCGAGACGATCCGTCTGCAAGACCTGCGTTCGATGCGTGCGGGTGCGCTTTCCCACGGACAGAAGCAGTGGCTCGAGATCGGGATGCTGCTGATGCAGGACCCACAGCTGCTGCTCGTCGATGAGCCTGTCGCGGGCATGACACCGCAAGAGGTCGAACGAACCGCCGAGCTCCTACTGTCGCTGGCAGGCAAGCATTCGGTCGTCGTCGTCGAGCACGACATGGCCTTCGTGCGTTCGATCGCGCGCAAAGTCACGGTGCTGCATGAAGGCCAGGTCCTCGCGGAAGGGTCGATCGACGAAGTGCAGAACGACCGACGCGTGGTGGAAGTGTATTTGGGAGAATGATGCAACGTTGTCAGCTAGTGGTTGACAGTTGGCAGTCAGAGAAGGAGCGCACGGAGTCCGCCACTCTGCCCGTCAACCGTCAACCGTCAACCGTCAACCGTCAACCGTCAACTGATCTACGAGCGTATGCTTTCAATCACCGATCTCAACCAGTTCTACGGCGGCAGTCACATCCTCTGGGATGTCACCATGACCGTGCCGCAGGGCTCGTGCACGTGCCTCATGGGTCGCAATGGCATGGGCAAGACGACGCTGCTCAAATGCATCATGGGGTTGTTGCCTACGGTCTCGGGAAAGCTCGAGTATGCAGATCGCGATCTGCGAACACTGGCGGCAGACCGGCGTGCCGGTCTGGGAATCGGCTACGTGCCTCAAGGACGCGAGATCTTTTCGCAATTGACCGTCGAAGAGAACCTGCGCATCGGGCTCTCTGCACGCCCGGATAAGCTGCGGAAGATCCCGGAACAGATCTTCGAGCTCTTCCCCGTGCTGAAGAGGATGCTGCGTCGGCGAGGCGGGGATCTTTCGGGAGGCCAACAGCAGCAGCTCGCGATCGGCAGGGCCATGGTGCTCGAGCCGAGGCTGCTCATCCTCGATGAGCCGACGGAAGGCATCCAGCCGAACATCGTGCACGAGATCGGTGACATCATCATGAAGCTGAACAAGGAGGCGAATCTGACCGTGCTACTGGTCGAGCAGAAGCTCCCGTTTGCACGCAGAGTCGCGAGCGAGTTTCGAGTGATCGATAAAGGTAGGATCGTCGCGAGCGGCGGGATCGATGCACTGACGGATGAGCTCGTGAAGCAGCATCTGACTGTATGATGCACTCGGAGAGGAGAGAGTAGCCACAAAGAACACAAAGGACACAAAACTGAGAATCGATCTCCTTTTTTGTGCTCTATGTGTTCTTTGTGGTTACTCTTCTCGTAAGACACAACCATGAGCGCGACGCACATCAGCACCGAAGCCGAGGGCTGGCGGGCCGAACTTCGGCTGCGCTTTGCGGCACGTGCTGAGCGCACGCATCTCATCGAGCGAGCACACGTCGGTCCCCTCGTGGTGCAGCGGCCCTTCTATCCAGAAGGCGGCGTGTGTCATGTCTATGTCGTGCATCCGCCCGGCGGCGTCGTCGGCGGAGATGATCTCGCGATTCGAGTGTGTGCCGAGGCTGGATCGAAGGTCCTGCTCACCACGCCGGCGGCAGCAAAGTTCTATCGCTCGAAGGAAGCCGTTGCCCAACAGGCGCAAACGCTCGAGCTAGACAACGCATCGCTCGAATGGCTTCCGCAAGAGAGTATCTACTTCAGGTCGGCTCGCGTTCGCAGCGCGACACGAGTCTCTCTTCGCGGCGACTCGCGCTTCATCGGTTGGGAAATCGCGTGCTTGGGTTTGCCGGCGTGCAACGAAGACTTCGCGGAAGGTATGCTTCGGCTCGGCTTCGAGCTCGAGGTAGACAGTGTGCCGCGGTTGATCGATCGGTTGCGTATCGATGGCGAGAGTGCAGCTCGAACTGCGGTATGGGGGCTGGGCGGTCACAAAGCGATCGGCACGCTACTCGCGTATCCAGCCGATGAGGCGTTGCGTGACCTCGCTCGTCAATCGGACACAGGCGATGTGCAGCTTGCATGCAGTCTCGTGGATGGCGTGTTTGTTTGCCGAGCACTCGGTGCGCAAGCGGAGCCCGTGAAGTCAGCGCTGCTCGGAATCTGGCAGCGGCTTCGCCCCCAGCTGATGCAGCGAGAGGCGATAGTGCCCAGGATATGGAACACATGAACGCAGCCCGTAGCCAGCGAAGCTCATGAACCTCACTCCCCGCGAAAAAGACAAACTGCTCATCTTCACTGCGGCCTTGTTGGCTGAGCGACGGAAGGCCCGTGGATTGAAGTTGAATCATCCCGAGGCCGTCGCATTGATCTCTGCTGCGATCATGGAAGGCGCCCGTGACGGCAAGTCTGTCGCAGAGCTCATGAGCTACGGCGCGACGATCCTCACGCGAGACGACGTGATGGAAGGCGTGCCCGAGATGATTCCGGACGTGCAAGTGGAAGCCACCTTTCCAGACGGCACGAAGCTCGTCACCGTTCACAATCCGATTCCCTGAAAACATGATCCCAGGCGAACTCCTTCCCGATGCAGGCGAGCTCGAGCTGAACGCGGGCCGCCCAATCGTCCGCGTCAAAGTCGCGAACACGGGCGATCGTCCAGTTCAAGTCGGCTCGCACTATCACTTCTATGAGACGAATCCCGCGTTGCGATTCGATCGCGAAGCGACCCGAGGATTTCGACTCAATATCCCTTCGGGCACTGCGGTGCGTTTCGAGCCCGGGCAGGAACGAGAAGTGGAGCTCGTCGCCTATTCGGGCGATCGCGTCGTGTACGGCTTCAACGCGAAAGTGATGGGCGCGCTATGAGCCGCATCTCTCGTCAAGCGTATGCAGAGATGTACGGCCCGACGACAGGCGATCGAGTGCGCCTCGGCGATACGCAGCTCGTCATCGAAGTCGAGCGCGATCACACGGTATATGGCGAAGAGGTGAAGTTCGGCGGCGGTAAAGTCATTCGCGACGGCATGGGACAAAGTCAGCGTCTGGCCGCAGACGTTGTGGACACGATCATCACGAATGCACTGATTCTCGATCACTGGGGAGTCGTGAAAGCCGACATCGGCATCAAAGCCGGACGCATCGTCGCCATCGGCAAAGGCGGCAATCCCGACGTGCAGCCGAATGTCGACATCACCATCGGCGCGGGCACAGAGGTCATCGCGGGCGAAGGGCTGATCGCAACCCCGGGCGGTATCGACTCGCACATCCATTTCATCTGCCCGCAACAGGTGGAAGAGGCGCTCATGTCGGGCATCACGACCATGATCGGTGGCGGTACCGGCCCTGCCACCGGCACGAATGCGACGACGTGCACGCCTGGGCCCTGGTACATCGAGCGCATGTATCAATCAGTCGAAGAGCTGCCGATCAACTTCGGCTTCCTCGGTAAAGGTAACGCGAGTTTGCCGGGTCCTCTGGACGAGCAGATCGAAGCCGGCGTGATCGGGCTCAAGCTTCACGAAGACTGGGGCACGACGCCCGCGGCAATCGATAATTGTCTTGCCGTCGCAGAGAAATACGATGTCCAGGTCGCGATTCATACCGATACATTGAACGAGTCAGGCTTCGTCGAGGACACGCTCGCGGCATTCAAAGGGCGTGCGATTCACACGTATCACACGGAAGGAGCGGGCGGCGGTCATGCTCCCGACATCATCAAAGCGTGCGGCGAGGCTAACGTCCTTCCCTCATCGACGAATCCCACGCGGCCCTACACGATCAATACCGTCGATGAACATCTAGACATGCTGATGGTGTGTCACCACCTCGATCCAGGTATCGCGGAGGACGTCGCGTTCGCGGAATCGCGAATTCGTCGCGAGACCATCGCTGCAGAAGACATTCTGCATGATCTCGGCGCGTTCTCGATGATCTCTTCCGACTCGCAAGCAATGGGTCGGATCGGTGAGGTCATCACGCGCACGTGGCAGACCGCGCACAAGATGAAAGTGCAGCGCGGCGCGTTGCCGCAGGATTGCTCTCGCCACGATAACTATCGTGCGCGGCGCTATATAGCGAAGTACACGATCAATCCGGCGCTGACGCATGGTGTCGCGCACGAGATCGGCTCGATCGAGGTCGGGAAGCTTGCGGATATCGTGCTGTGGAGCCCGGCATTCTTCGGCGCGAAGCCGGCGATGATCATCAAAGGCGGCATGATCGTCGCGGCACCCATGGGCGATCCAAATGCATCGATCCCGACTCCGCAGCCCGTGCACTATCGTCCCATGTTCGGTGCGCTTGGAGGCGCGAGGAGCGCGACCTCAGTGAGCTTCGTTTCAGCTGTCGGACTCGCGAATGGCATGGCGGAGCGTCTGCAATTGCGCAAGCGCCTCGTTGCAGTAAGGGGAACTCGATCCATTCGCAAGCGGGATCTGGTGTTGAATGACTATCAACCGAAGATCGAAGTGGACTCGCAAACATATGAAGTCCGCGCGGACGGGATGTTGCTGACATGTGAGCCCGCGAAGGTGTTGCCTCTCGCTCAGCGATACTTCTTGTTCTAGCCTGTAGGTCGGGATCTATCCCGACCTTCTAAGGAGTCGGATTGAAATCCGACCTACATACGATGATTACCGTTACACAACGTCTGTGCGAAGCTCTTGCGGCGGATCTGGACCTCGTACTTCCGTTTCAGCTGCGCACGAAGAGCCGTTTACGCACAGCGCTTCCGTCTGGCGAAGAGGTCGGTTTGATTCTGGAGCGCGGCAGTGTGCTGCGCGATGGCGATCTCCTGCTCGCAGACGACGGGCGTGTCATTCGCGTCGTCGCCGCACCAGAGATCGTATCGACCGTGTACTCGGACGATACGCTCGCACTGACACGAACGAGCTATCATCTCGGCAATCGCCATGTCGCGCTTCAGATCGGCAGAGGCTGGCTTCGTTACCAGCACGACCACGTTCTCGACGATATGGTTCGCGGGCTTGGCCTCGAAGTTCGCGTGGAAGAGGCGCCCTTCGAACCCGAGGCTGGCGCTTACGGCGGACATTCCGCGCTTGCGCCTCACTCCCATGGCTGAACTGTGATCAGATCCAGCTACCTCGTTCGCCTTCTGCATCTTGCCAGTCCCGCGCTGCCGATCGGCGGATTCCATTTCTCTCAAGGGCTGGAGCACGCGGTGGAAGCGGGGTGGGTGAGTGACGAGCGAACGGCGAACGAGTGGATCGGGGGGCTCGCGCGAGACAACATCGGCGCGCTCGATCTGCCTATCGTTGCGCGACTGAGATGCGCGTGGATAGGTCGAGATGAACGTGCCGTCGAATACTGGAGCACTCGCATTCTGGCGAGTCGCGAGACGGAGGAGTTGCGTGCGGAAGATCGGCACATGGGTCAGGCGCTCGCGCGCATCCTGCTCGATCTAGGCGTCATACCGAGCAACCAGCCACTTCAGCCGCATTTCATCAGCTATGGCTCGATGTTTGCGTGTGCTTGCGCGGCATGGTCGGTACCAGAGCGCGAGACGCTACAAACCTATGCGTGGACTTGGATCGAGGGTCAAACGCTCGCGGCTGTGAAAGTCGTGCCGCTAGGGCAGAGCGCGGGCCAACGAATCTTGCATGCGCTGATTCCGGAGCTCGAGCGTATTGTCGAAGATGCGTCGCAATTGAGAGACGAGGACATCGCAGCGGGCAGCGTGATGCAAGCCTTCGCGAGCGCCAAGCACGAGCAGCAGTACACGCGGTTGTTTAGGTCGTAGGTGATGTGATGGAAGTGATGTAGGTCATGGAGGTGAGGTAGGCCAGAGGGATTGGTCGGCTAAGACCGCGTCCCCTAGACATCGCCGAACGTTCATTCGGGGTGCGATGGTATGATGCCCGGATGAATCGTGACCTGGACAAGATGCGGCGGCGGCCGTTCTTTTTCCCCCTGCTGCTGCCGGTGCTTGTCTTCATTGCGCTCGTCGCTGCGGCCGTGGGGGTCTTCGATGCGCGAGCCACGACCGTGATCTTCATCGTGCGTCACGCAGAGACGGAGCCCGGCACCGATCCCGATCCGAACTTGAGTGTGGATGGCCGCGAAAGAGCGGCGCGGCTTGCGCGAATGCTCGCCCAGGCTCAGCCCGTGCGCGGACTCGATGCGATTTTCGCCTCGGAATATCGGCGCACACATCAAACCGTGACGCCGCTTTCCGAAACGCTTGCGCTTCCGGTCAATCTCGTGCCAACCGCGACCTGGGACGATCTCGCAAGCCGTATTACGCGCGACCATCGTGGAGAGTATGTCTTGGTCTCGGGCAACCTGACTTCGGTGCCCCAACTGGTTGAAGCACTGACCGGGCAACGGGTCACGCTGCGCGAAGACGAATACGATTCGATGTTCATCGTGTTCGCACCGCAGATATCCAAGAAGAAGGTCATCAGGGTTCGATACTGAGCGGCGTACGTCTGCACTGCGCACACGTGTAAGGTCTACGGTACGGTTGCCGTCGGACCTTACACATTGCACCCGGCGCGCTACACTTCTCTCGCCATGTCTCAGCGCATCCTTAAGATCGATACACGCGGCCGCGGTTTCGAGATGATCACATCCCAGATCGCAGAAGTCGCGGCGCGCTCAGGCGTGGCGGAAGGCTTGTGCAACGTCTTCATCCGTCACACCAGCGCATCGCTCCTCATCACGGAGAATGCCGATAGCGCCGTCCGCCGCGATCTCGAACGCTTCATGCAACGCATCGCACCCGATGGCAGCCCGGACTACGAGCACGACACGGAAGGACCCGATGACATGCCCGCGCACATCCGCAATATGCTCACGAGCTCGAGCATCAACGTGCCGATCGTCGCAGGGCGCCTCGCGCTCGGAACGTGGCAGGGCATCTACCTGTGGGAGCATCGCACCTCGCGGCACACGCGCGAGGTGATCGTGACGGTAGTCGGAGTGTGAGCCGCGCAGGAGGTCGCGTGCGACTGGCTCCACTCATGAGCACGTCGTTCCAGGCCACGGTCCCGCCGGATGTCCCTACCCGAGCAGCTTCCTAAACCCGGCGAAGAACATACCGACACTAGGCCGCCAGCCAGCTTCCGCGGGCCTCGCTTGCCAGACCTGCCGTCGATGCTACAATTCGCGCCCTTCCATCGGTGGGGCCGTAGCTCAGCTGGGAGAGCGTCTCGTTCGCAATGAGAAGGTCAGGAGTTCGATCCTCCTCGGCTCCACCAACTTTACTTTGAAGCGTTTAGTGATCAGCGGTTAGCGGTTAGTTGAGACACGACAGCACCGCTCCAGGATGCTCCAAGGTTGAATATCGTCGATTCCGAACTAACCGCTAACCGCTAACCGCTTCTTTTTACCGCCCCCGTAGCTCAGTGGATAGAGCGACCGCCTCCTAAGCGGTAGGTCGTCGGTTCAACTCCGGCCGGGGGCGCCATCCTTCCCAGGGTCCATTCTGATTGATCTTGCGACCGCCCAAGCAGATCCGCCCGCAGCTCGTGACGGTGATGGTGCGATCGTGGAACGGATATTCAAGCTCGGGTAAACCTTGATACGGTCGCGGCGAAGCGCGATAGAGCTCGCCCGGGTACTTCATGTTCAGCGCCTGGTGTGGGCGTTCATGGTTGTAGTACTCGATGAAGGTGTCGAACTTCGCTTGCTGCTGGAGAAAGTTCTTCGCCGGCGGCTTGGTCGCCTCCTTCTTGAGAG
>JAEZFW010000063.1 GCA_023417315.1 Pseudomonadota bacterium | reverse complement strand
GCCGCCGACCAGGCACATCGCAGTGACGCCGAACATGCGTCGTCGCACGCCATCGAATGCCGGATCGTTCCAACGCCGATCGAGGGCTGTGATGAGCGCGCCGATCCACACGACGGGATGTCGAGTGCGAGCATGAAGCCACTGCGGGAAACCGACGCTCGCTTCGAGCACGAGCGTGGCGAGCACGAGCGACGCCTCACCGCACATGACGCCCATGGATTGCGACGACTGGCGTGCGATGAGGCGAGCTCGCGATCAGCCATTCGGCTTCGACGCCATACACTTCACGCAGGGTGTCGCTGCTCAATGCGAGCTCGGCCGGTCCATCAGCGACGACACGGCCTTCATGCAGCAACACGATGCGGTCGGCGATGCGGGCGGCGAGTGACAGATCGTGAACCGTCAGAATGACGCCGCCGCCGGCGGTCGCAAAGTCACGCAACAGTTCCGCGGCCTCGAACTGATGCGAAGGATCGAGCCCTGCGAACGGCTCGTCCGCGAGAATCCAATCTGCCGCGTTCGCGAATACGCGCGCGAGCAGCACGCGCGCACGCTCGCCGCCCGACAACTCGGTGACTGGGCGCTTCGCCCAGTGCGCCGTATGGGTCAGTGCCATGGCGCATTTAATGGCCGCCTTGTTCGCCTGCGTACTTGCGGTCCGCTGGTGAGGAATGCGACCAAGCTCCACGAGCGTCTCGACATCGATCGGCCAGGCGATCTCCGGAGACTGAGGCAGGAACGCGAGCATGCGCGAACGCTTCGGTCCGGGAATGGAAGCGACGACGTCGCCGCCGATGCGAACTGAACCCGAGGACGGCTGCAGCAATCCGGCCATGCAGCCGAGGAGTGTGGACTTGCCTGCACCGTTCGGGCCGAGCACGGCCGTGACCGTCTGCGGCTCGAATGCGAGCCGAACATCGCTCAGGATCGCGCGCGCGCCGCGACGGAAGCTGACATGATCGACGTGGATCGCGGTGCTCATACGAGTCGACGACGTAGCGAATACAACAGCACGAAAAAGAACGGTGCGCCGACGATCGACATCACGACGCCGAGCTGGACTTCGGAGCCGCCGGGTAGCAGTCGCACGATGACGTCGCCCGCGAGCACGAGCACGGCGCCGCCGAAGGCGCTCGGAATCAGCAATGCGGCAGGCCGCGCGCCGACCAGCGGACGCAATAAGTGCGGTACGACGAGACCGACGAAGCCGATCACCCCCGTCACCGCAACGCTTGCGCCGACGACGAGCCCGACGCCGATGCACAAGCGCCATTGAGCCTTGTTCAAATCGATACCGAGCGAGCGTGCGCCCATCTCACCGAGCGTGAGCGCGTTCAGCGCCTCGGGGGTGCTCAGGATCAACACGCTGCCCGCGGCGATGATGGGCGTCGCAACGATCAGATCGTCGATGCTGCGATCGGTGAGCGCGCCGAGCATCCAGCGCACGATCTCGCCGGCGGCCCAAGGATTCGGGGAGAGCGACAACACGAGGGAGATACCGGCAACCGACAATGTGCTGAGCAGGATGCCGGCGAGCACGAGCGTGAGCGTGCTCGCCGTGAGCCCCGCGAGCAGAAACAAGACGGCCATGCCGGCAATGCCGCCGAGCATGCCTGCGACCGGCAACGCCCATGGATGCAATCCCGCGAGATCGAAGAAGATGCTGAGCACCGCGCCGAGCGCGGCCATAGACGACACGCCGAGCGTTCCAGGATCCGCGAGAGGATTGCGCAAATAGCCCTGCATTGCCGCGCCCGAGAGCCCGAGGGCCGCGCCGATGACGATGCCGAGCAGTGCCCGCGGCACACGCAGCTCGAGAAATATCGTGCGCGTCACGTCGTCTTGGCTCGACCAGACCTCCCAGGTCAATGTGAGCTTGCCGACGAGTACGGATATGACAGCGAGGAGCGCGGTGCCCGCGATCAACATCGGCAGGAGCCAACGATTGGCCGCGGTCGTCATTGCGCGGATCGAAGCGTCGAGACCAGCGGCGTGTCACGCTGCGCATGACGAAGCTGCAGCGTTCGATCGCGTGCCGCGACGAGCGCATCGAGCGCATGAATCATCGTGGGACCGGCACAGTAGAGCAGCCGCGCGGGGTATTCCATTTTCGTCATGCGATGCCCAAGTGCGCGCAGGGCGCGATGGTGCACGATGCGCTCCGCGTGAGTTGCCGCGGCTTCGGTCGTCGCGCCGACCAGCAGAATATCCGGCGGCGATTGCAGCAGGTCTTCCAACGCGATCGGTCGATGCTGCCGGATGTTGTAATGCGCGGGTACGTTGTCGACCCCGACGTTGCGCATGAGCTCATCGGTGATCGTTGCCTTGCCGGCGGTAAGACCGCCGGGCTGATAGACGGCCGCGGTCAGCGGCGTTACGGACTTGTCCGGCCGTGCGGCTCGGATCGCAGCGTCGATACGCGCAATGAGTGCTTCGCCGCGCTCTTGCACATGCAGCAGCCTCGCGAGATGCCGTACTTGCTCGTGACTTGCTGCAATCGACATCGGCACATCGAACAGCTCGAAGCGAATACCGACACGTCCGAGCGCGGTGCGCGTCGCGATCGCCGAATGGCGCCCCACGAGGACGAGATCCGGTTTCAGCGCGACGACTTCTTCAGCGGTTTCGTGAGTGATGGGCAAAGTCCGTGCGATGTCGGTGATCGTCGAGCGCCATGGATCGCGGGAGTAATGACTGATTGCGGCAATGCGATCGCGCGCCACGAGCTCGACCAGGAGCGCGTCGAGGCACGGATTGAGCGACACGATGCGCATCGGGCCTTCGACTGCCGGTGCAACGCTCGGTGTGAGCATGAAAAGGGCAGCAAGGGCTGCGAGCGGTGTGGGGAGACCGCGCATCAAAACTCCACGCCGCGTTGCGCGCGGTAGCCGGCGTCGTAGGGATGTTTGACGATCGTCATTTCGGTGACGAGGTCAGCGATCGCGATCAACTCCGGTCTTGCATCGCGACCCGTGATACAGATGTGCTTGTCGCGCGGACGATGCTCGAGCACGTTCACGACGTCCGTGATATCGAGGTAATCGTTGCGTAGCGCAATGTTGAGCTCATCCAGCAGCACGAAATCGTAATTACGACTGCCGATCAGCTCGCAGGCGCGTGTCCAACCCTTCGCGGCAGCCGCGACATCGCGTTGTCGGTCTTGCACGTCCCACGTGAAGCCTTCACCCATGACCTCGTAGGTGACGAGATCGGGAAAGCGCTCGAAGAACTGTCGTTCGCCGGTGCGCCATTTGCCTTTGATGAACTGCACGATGCCGACGCGCATGTTCCAGCCGAGCGCGCGTGCAACCATGCCGAAGCCGCTCGAGGACTTGCCTTTACCTGGCCCGGTCAGCACGAGCAGCAATCCGCCGCTCAACTTCTTCGTCGCACGTTCCGCCCGTCGCTGTGCCTGCAGCGCTTGCATCGCACGGGTGTGCTCGAGATCGCGCGCGTCATCCTGAGTTTCTGCTCTCCGAGACTCGTCACTCATGTCTGCAAAGCTCCAGTGAGGCGGCGCCACGCTTCGTTGGTACCGGGCAGCCCGAATCGAAGCAACTGCGGATCGTAGGCGAACGGTCTCGTGAGAATGCCTGCGCGCAAGAAACGCTCGAACATTCCTTGTGCATCCGGATGGCGCGCAAGACGAAACAGTGACGTGCCACCGACGATGGTGAAGTCGTGCCTCGTTAGAAGGTCATCGAGCCGCTGCGATTCTCGACCAAGCATCGCACGCGTGTCGTGCGCCCACCTCTGGTCGGCATATGCGGTGAGACCGGCCGTCAAAGCGTCGGCAGACAGCGGCCAGTCGCCGATCAAGCCGCGCAATCGTTCGGTCGCAAGCGCGCCGCCGATGGCGAAACCCAAGCGCACGCCGGCGAGACCATAGAACTTTCCGAACGAGCGCAAAGCGATGAGGTTCGGCGCGCGTGAGCCTCCCGCGAGATCGCAGATGCCGTTCGTCGGATCGACGTCGATGAATGCTTCATCGATCACCAGCCAACTGCCGTTGGCTCGTAGCGTATCGTGCAGCTCGAGCAAGCGAGTGCGCGACATCACCGCGCCGTCCGGATTGTTCGGATTCACGATCACGACGACGCCGCGCGATGACGGTGCGCCCAACTGCTGCGCGGCCGTCTCGCGCACGGTCGCCCCCGCGCGCAGCCATGCATCCGCATGCGAGGAATACGTGGGCGTCGCGATCGTCGCGTGCGCGGCGCCGATCGCAAGCGGGAGCAAGCGTATCGCCAGCTCCGTGCCGGGCATCGCGACGACGCGTCGAGCATCCTCGACTTCGAACGCTTGCGCCGCCACTTGCTCGAGCTCGCGCAGTTGCATGGGATCGGGAAGTCGAGCACGATCTGACACAGTACTGCCCGGGGCCGGATACGCGTGCGGATTGATGCCTGTGGAGAGATCGATCCACGGCTGCGGTGCATCGGGAAAGATGTCGCGGGCGACGCCGACGCGTCCGCCGTGTTGCGCCAGCTTCCCGCTCGGCGAGGCTGCGAAGCCGCGGTCAATCATGGCGTCACTCGCACGCCGAGATATGCGCTACGACCAAGCGTGCTGTAGCGGCGTATCGTTTCGTAGTCTTCGTCGAGCGCGTTTTCGATCCGGCCGTAGATCTCGATGTGGTTCGACACACGATAGGCGGCGCGCAAATCCACGAGCGTGTACTCGTCGAGACGGAAGCGGTTCGCGGCATCGTCGAACGTGCGGCCGACATACTGCGCCGCAAGCGTCGTCGTCAACGCGATCGGCCACTCCCAGGTCAGTGATGCAGACGCCGTATCGCGCGGGCGCCGCGGCAGCTCGTTGCCAAGGCTGGACGTGCCGCGGCTGCCATTGCGAGCATCGAGGCCGGTGTAGTTCGCGTTGAAGGTCAGGCGCGAGCCGAGCCGCGCCGCGAGCGCGACCTCGTATCCGTCGGCGCGTGTCCGCGCGACGTTTTCGTAGTAGCCGTCCGGCTGCGCCATGCAGCGCTGCGTCGCGACGCCGAAGCACGAGATGAAGCCAATCATGCTATCGGTGCCTCGCTCGAAGTACGTAGTCGATAGCGCGAGCCTGTCATCGAGCAGGCGCTGCTCGACGCCTATGTCCCAGTCGGAAGACTCTTCGGGCGCGAGTGTCGCGGTGCCGTACTGGCTGTACAGCTGGTACAGCGTCGGCGCCTTGAAGCCCTCGCCGTAACTTGCGCGCAGGAGCGTCGATGCAGTCACGGACCATGCGGCGGCGAGCTGCGCAGATCGATCGGCGCCGAAGGTTTCGTGATCGTCGTAACGCAAGCCGCCGGTGAGCGTCACGGCGTGCAGTGGCGTGATTTGGAGTTGCGCGTAGGCACTGTCGAGAACGACGTCACGGTCGAGCGGCGACGGATTCGGATTGAAGATCGACGGCGAGGCCGTGCGCAGCCCCGAGCGCTCGCGCTCGATGCCAAACACGCCGCTCACGCGCTCATTGAGCGTGAGCGTGCCCTGGTATTCCAAACGCAGATTCGTGCCTTGCGCGTCGAGGGTCGTGGGCACGCTGGATGCTGGATCGGTGTCCTTGCGCTCCGTATCCGTATGGGCGATGCCAACGCGATGCTGCAAGCGGTTTGCGAACGAGTCGATCTTGACGCCCGCATAGCTGACCCGCTCATCCTCGGTTCCGTACTCGGGCGTATCGGCAAAGGTGAAGCTGGGCGGCGGAAAGCCATCGAACTCCGAGCGGCTGTGTGACCAGGTCGATCTTGCTTCGACGCTGACGGAGTCGGCGAGCTTCCATACGCCGCGGGCATCGAGCCCGATGTGTCGATAGCCATCGTCCTCGCGACCTCCTAGGTTTTCGTCGAATGCGGAAACGCCGTCGGTCGTCAAATAGCTCGCGCCGGCGCGCCATCCGAAGCGCTCGCTCCCGGCCTGCGCATGCGCGATCGCCCGCAATGTCCGATGCGAGCCGCTCTGCACGTCCGCGGTCATTGCGATCGGGCCGCTCGGCTCTGGCGTCACGATGTTCACGACGCCGCCGATCGCTTGGCTCCCCCACAGCGTCGACTGTGCGCCGCGCAGCACTTCGATGCGCGCGATGTCGTTCACGAGCAAATTGCCGAAGTTGAAGCCGCCGCCGGCGGAGGAGGGGTCGTTGAGCTTGACCCCGTCGATCAGCACCACGGTTTGATCGGCTTCGGCGCCGCGTATTCGCAGCGACGTCGTCGTGCCGAGCCCACCGTTGCGCGTGACGCTTACGCCCGGGGTCATGCTCAACAAGTCGGCAACCGCTGTCTTTTGCGATGCTCGTGCTTCTTCCGCAGAGATCACAGTCATCGAATTGCCGATCATCGAGAGCTCGGCCGGCGCACGCGTTGCAGTCACAACGACCTGATCGAGCGATTGCTTATCAGCGGCAGCAGCAGTGGACGCGATGAGAGAAACGGAAACAGCGACTCGCAGCTTGCGAGTCTCAAGGGAGAGAGGCGAACGAAACACGGGTGGTACTCCGAGCGTATGCCGACACACGTGAACCGCGAGGATTCACGACCGCGTCGTCACTCGGATTACCCGCTCGTTCGGCGCACCCCGGCCGATCGAAGGGACGACTGCGCTGAGCAGGTCTCCTGGCTCGCGGTGTGTCGTCCTGCATCGCCTTCCCAAATCCGAGGATTCAGTGGCTAGTGATGCCGGATACGCCGCTCACAGTTGCGGGGGCAGCCCGGGCATTCACCCGGTTCCCATTTCAATTCCCGAAGGAAACTCAGCGCGGTCGGAAGGATGCTGACAAGACGGGTGCGCGTCAAGCGGGTTGCAGCAGCCGCTCGACATCTCCTTGTGCGATCGACCAATTCCAGCGCTCGCCGAGCGGCCGATCGAGAATCAAGCACCGCATCAAGCGCAGTGGGCCGCCGTGAGCAACGATTGCAGCGCGTGGAGCGCCGTAGCTCACGATCGTGCGGTGCGCCGACTGAACGCGCGCGAACAACTCCGCCTCGCTTTCGCCTCCCGGCGGTGCGCGATGCCACGGATCGGCGGCCCAGTGGTCGCTGTCCACGCGCGAGACGAGATCCCACCGTTGACCTTCCCACGCGCCGAAGCTGAGCTCGTGCAGCTCGTCGAGCAGCATCAACTCGCAGCGATCGCGCTGCGCAAGCCGTTCTGCGAGCGTGACACAGCGAACGGCCGGGCTGCTGAACACCGCGCGTATGGGTGGAACTTTGGTCAGCGTGAGCGCGATGTCAGCGCATGCGCTCGCGCTCAAGGGCACATCGAGTTGGCCGTAGCAGACATCCGTCGCAATCGCGCACGCGGTATGGCGGATCAGTACGAGTTCCATGCCGCGAGTAGTGCGAGATAGAAGGCGACTTCGCTGAGCTGCTGCGTGGCGCCGAGCGTGTCGCCCGTGTAACCGCCGAGGCGGCGTTGAAACCAGCGATACAACAGCAGCAAGGTGATGGCCACCGCAGCCAGACCGAACGCCGCATGAATGCCGATCCACAGCAACGGAATGAGACCGCAGATCGCAGCAACGATGACGTCGGTCGTGCGCACGTTCTCGACGACAGGCTTGGCGCGCGTCGAAGTGTCTTCGCGGGCATAGGGCAAACGCCACGTGAGCACGACCGCGCAGGCGCGCGACAGCCCATGTCCCGCGATCATCGCGAGAATGGCCTCGCGCAACGGCAGAGCGGCGAGCGCGGTGATTTTCAGCAACAACGTGAAGACCAGCGCAAGAACGCCGAACGTCCCGACGCGCGAGTCCTTCATGATTTCGAGCGCGCGGTCGCGCGACATGGCCCCGCCGAGTCCGTCGATCGTGTCCGCGAGGCCGTCCTCGTGAAATGCGCCGGTAATGCAAACGGTGAGAGCGGTGCTGATGACGACCCCGGGCAATGGCGTGAAGAAGAGTGTGCAAACCCACAGCGCCGCGCCGCCGAGCGCGCCGACGCCGATGCCGACGATCGGGAAGTATCGGGCGGCCCGGGCGAGCTGCGTGGCATCGTGACCGACCCACACCGGTACCGGCATGCGTGTGAAGTATTGAACCGCGGTCAGCAGGGAGCGCAGCTCGCGAAGCACGGGACCGTCGGATGTTGCACGTTGCATGATGCTCGGGTCGAAGCAGACGCCTAGGCTCGATCGGCCACTCCCGCGGATTCGAAGCTGGCCATGTCGCTCAGCAGCCGTGTGCTGGCATCGATGATCGGCCAGGCGAGTGCTGCCCCGGTCGCTTCGCCGAGACGCATCTCGAGGTCGAGCAGCGGTTTGTGGCCGATGAACTTCAAGACCGCTCGATGCGCATGTTCCGCTGAGCAATGACTGAAGATGCAATGCTCGAGCACCATCGGGTCGAGCTGTTGTGCGATCAGCGCGCACACCGAGACGGTGAAGCCGTCGATGACGGCGACACACGGCCGCTGTGCGCACTCGAGTATCGCGCCGATGAGCATGGCGAGCTCGAACCCGCCGAACTCGCGCACGATATCGAGCGGCGCGAGTGTGTTCCCGACACGCGCCGATGCAGCCTCGAGCACTCGAAGCTTGCGCGCCAAGCCGGCATCGTCGAGACCTGTCCCACGGCCGATGCATTCCGTGAGCGGCCAGCCAGTCGCGCGGTGGAGCAGCAGCGATGCCGATGCAGTGTTGCCGATGCCCATTTCCCCGAACAGTAACGCGTTAGAGCCGGCTGCCATGGCCATTGACGCGAGGCGTCGACCTGTCGCGATCGCGGCTGCGCATTGATCGGCTGTCATCGCGGGCTCGCGCATGGAATTGCGCGTGCCTGCGCACACGGGGCAATCGATGAGACCGGGAACGGCGCGCAGAGAAGATGCGACGCCGGCGTTGACGACGGAGAGGGCGAGGCCGTACTGGCGCGCGAGCACGTTGATCGCTGCTCCGCCCGCCAGATAATTCGCGACCATTTGCGCGGTGACCTCTTGCGGAAAAGCGCTCACGCCTTCGCGCGCAATGCCATGATCGCCGGCAAACACCATGATCGAGGGGCGCGTGAGGCGCGGACGTTCCGATTGCAGAATCAGGCCGACGCGAATCGCGAGCGCTTCAAGCTGCCCCAGCGATCCTTGCGGCTTCGTTCGCGTGTCACAGCGGCGCTGCAGAAGCTCGATAGTTACGGGATGAGCTGCGGCGGTGCGAGAGTTGGCCATATCTTTACTGCTCGAAGGCGATAGGCGATAGACGGTGGACGACCGTCAAAGACGCGGGAGAGTAACTGAACCCATGGTCATGCGACATCTCATTCTCGGTGGAGCGCGATCCGGCAAGACGCGTGCGGCTCTCGATCGCGCGCTCGATTGGTCGCGTCGGCTGAGCGCGAACGTCACGTACGTTGCGACGGCTCAAGCCCTTGATGAGGAAATGAAAGAGCGCATTGCGCGGCATCGCGCGGAGCGGCCTACGACGTGGAGCACCGTTGAGGCTCCATTGCAGCTTGCGTCCGCGCTTGCAGGCATTCAGCCGTCTTCTGTTGTCGTGATCGATTGCTTGACGCTGTGGCTCACGAACGCGCTGTTGCTCGATTTCGACGAAGAGCGGCCGCGCGCGCAGCTTGCTGCATGGAGTCGCGAGCGTGAAGCGTTCATCGCCTGGCTCAGCGCATATTCGGGTGTCGTCGTCATCGTGTCCAACGAGGTGGGTGGCGGCATCGTGCCCGTCTCATCATTGGCGCGACGATTTCAGGACGAGCAGGGCTGGCTCAACCAAGACGTCGCGCGCACTTGCGATCGAGTCACGCTGGTCGTCGCAGGCGTGGAGCTGTCGATCAAGGATGCGTCGATGATGAGCCCGCATAATAGGCTTTAGCGCCGGAGAGTCGCGCAATGACCATCACTGCTGATTTTTCATTCCCTCGATGGCTTTCCCGCCGCGGCTCATTGATGTCGGTGCGCTCATGTCTGTCGATCCATTTACTGCCGAAAGGTTTTGGAGTTGCGGAAATGAATTCTAGAAGCCAACGCATGGCCATCCTCTTTCGCACTGTGCGCGCCCTCGTGCTCTTGGCATCGGGGCTCCTGATCGGAGTGGTCGTTGCCCCGACTTTCGCTGCGGAAAGCCCCGGCGCCTCCATCGACGAAACCTCTTTCGTCTCGATCGGCGGCATCGACCAGTGGATCAGCATCAAAGGCGAGGATCGCAACAACCCTGTACTGCTGGTGGTGCACGGTGGACCGGGCGAGTCCCAGTGGCCGGTAGCAGATAAATACGTTGCGTGGGAAAAAGTATTTACCGTTGCACTATGGGACCAGCGTGGCGCCGGGCACACCTACGGGCGCCATGGCGCAGAAACCCCCGACTTCACGCTCGCTCGGATTGCAGCAGACGGGCTCGAAGTGAGCGAATATCTATGCCGCACGCTAGGCAAGAAGAAGATCATTGTCCTTGGACATTCGTGGGGCACGATCGTCGCCACGGAGATGGTGCAGCTCAAGCCGCAACTGTTCGCGGCCTATGTGGGAACCGGACAGATGGCGAGCTGGGATGCCACTATGCATATGCAGTTCGATCTGGCGTTGGCCAGGGCACGCAAGGACGGCGATGCTGCCGCCATCAAACAGTTGGAAACAACCGGCCGGCCCGATCCGCGCGACGCCAAGCAGGCGTTCTCCATCAACATCTGGCCTGCCATGGCCGCGACCGACCAAGCCTGGATACGTGCGCTTCGGGCCCAAGCGCCCGAGCTCAAGGCCAAGTACCCGAAGGACTTTCATGCCTTCGAAGAAGGTTTCAAGTTCAGCGCCGAGCGCGCCTTGCCCTATCAGATGAACGTTGACTTTCCGAGGACGGCCAGCAAGGTCGACACGGCCTTCTTCGTGATTCAAGGAGAGGACGATGTCATGACGCCCACTAAAGCGGCTGTTGACTACTTCAACGTGGTGACGGCACCAAAGAAGGCGCTGATCCTGATTCCGGATGCCGGACATTTCGCGTTCATGACCGCCCCGGATGCATTCCTGGCCGCGCTGACCAGTAAGGTCCGACCTGTCGCCATCGAGCGCGGTGGTTGATTTTCATTGGTGCCACATTGCGTCATGTCCAACGCCTGAATAAAGCCGAACCGCGAAGCGTCGTTTCGGCTTGAATGAATTGTTAGACCGCAACCCGCCAAGGTGGATTCTTGCGATTGGTCCCGGCCCAGAACAGACAGATTGCATTGCCGGAAGGGTCGTTGAGACGAGCCTCGCGCCAGAGCCACCGCTCCTCCGTCGGGAGCTGCGTAAACTTAAATCCGGCTGCAAGGAGGCGCTCCACCCGAGCATCTAGGTCAGCGCACTCGAAGTACACAACGACGCCGGTGCTAGCTACCGACGCATCTACCGAATGAAGCGAAAAGGTAGAGTCACCCTCTGGGCACTCAAACCGTGCATAGCGCGGCGGAGAGTGAACAATGAGCGTAAAGCCCATGTCCCGGTAGAACGCGACGGACCGATCGAAGTCGGTAGCCGGAAGAGTGACTTGGTTGAGGTTCACGAGCGGCTGCTCCTGCCAGCGTGATGCGACAAGAAGGTGAGAGACTGCGCGCTCTCATATGAAAGCGACGCATCCAGGCGCAACAGATACCACGCCGGCGAGCTCCATTCGCTTGTTGGGCTTCTTCATAGGAAGCCTACACCTGAGCTGAATGGATTCGTGGGGTCGCCGCCGCGAGTGAGTGTGACCTTTCCAGAGAACACTCGGCGCACGAGCCATTCGCTCCATGGTTCGATTGGCTCCGAGAGAGCGTTCATTTCGTCTTCCGAGAAGTACATGGCTGCATCTGTCTCTCTGCCATCCGGCGCAGGCTCGCCACTGACGTGTTGGCATTGATACACCAGGGCTAACCATCCCTGCCACCGGGACGGCAACTCTTGTACACCCAACAACCCCTCGGCCCTTGCAACAACGCGACCTTCTTCGATGACCTCGCGAACTGCTGCCGCAGCTGCGGACTCGCCTTGATCAAGGCGACCCCAGGGGATCGTCCACTGACCGGCGAGTGAATGGCCCGCCGCTTGGCGTACGAGGAGCACCTTTGATTCATTCTTTACGATGGCCCCGACGCACACGACTGTTTCAGGCATCGCTTGAACCTATTCCGCTCTGAGCCCAACCGCCTGAATTAAGCCGAACCGCGAATCGGTTTCGGCTTGAATGAATATAGGCCGCAACCGCCAAGGAGGATTCTTGCGATTGTCGCCAGCCCAGCCGTTAACCCGGAGCCGCGTCTTCGCGGCGATCGGATTGAATGGTGTTGGGCCGCTCATTGTCGAGCTCTCCACGCACTCGCGTTCCATTGCTCACTTTTTGTATCGTGAGCTGACGGCCGCTGCTGCTTTTCCAAAGCAGCGTTCCTGCGTTGCTTCGTCAGTTCCTCCGCGAAGCTCTCGCGCGCATGCTTCGCGTAAACGCGGCATAGAGTGGGGTCTATCAGTGCATTCGCGTCGCCCTGATCACGCTTGGCGACACGCTTCCAAAAATCGACCATGCCCGGATGCGGAGCGAGTGCAATATCGCAAGGCAACGCCTCGACCACTGCGAAGCTGCGTTGGTAATCCTCGACCACGCGTGGGTACTTTGGATTGGCGATCAACTTGTAATCGGGCGCCGACAGGCTGCCAACAAAGACCATATGAAGACACCGCGTGTCTTCGCATGACTCCCAGGTCCAAGTTGTGTTGCCTTTGGTATGGCCTGGTGTCGAATGCGCGGTCAGCACCAAACCTCCCAAGCGCAGACTCTCGCCATCGCTCACCGTCCGCGTCACACGCACCGGCGGAAACGGAAATCTATCGCCGTACTGTGGGTCATCGTGACCACCGCGCGCAAGCAACTCGGTGTCTGCGTAGCCTGCGATGACTTGTGCACTCGAAGCGCGCACGAGCTGTGCGATGCCCCCAGCATGGTCGCAATGTGCGTGCGAATTGAGAATCCACTTGATGTCGCGCAGATTGATCCCGAGACTTCGAATGTTGGCTTCGATCAACGGTGCGTTCCCCGGTACGCCTCCGTCAATCAGGACATGGCCCGTGGGTGCTGTTATGAGAAAGACGCCGAGGCCACGAGGCCCGACATGCCAAGTATTGCCATAAATTCGAAAAGGCTTCTGCGGGACCGTCCACGAGGGATCATTGACGCAAGAGGAATCGTTCTCAGTGTGTGCCAACGCGTTCTGCACGAGCAAACTGGAAGCGAAAAGCGCTGCTATGGACATTCGCATGTACAACTCTCTTCTTTGAAAATGCACGGAGTGCCTATCCATTCATCGAAGCTCTGCGGTGTCGGACAAGTGGCTTAACGCCGCCATTCACGCGCGTGCGTTTCGGCTGATACAAAAGCAAGAAGGAACAGCCCGATCGCTGGCGTAAACGCCGCCGCGCTCGGGATGAATGCCAATGCTACAAGCACGAAGCTTCCTGAGGCCCACCAAACTGCAGCTCGCTTCTTCGACGAGTCCTTACACTTAGCGCCTGAATTACGCCGAGCCGCGAAGCGCCTAGATCTTTCTCGCTTTAACCGACACCGCATCGGGACAGATTCTGTTCATAGAGTGCTGTCGCAACGTAACCGATCGTCGAACGCAGTCTACCCGGTCGCGGCTGTGGATAACCGCGTGCCCAAATGCACATTGCTTGCGCTGAGGCCTTCGTGCGCAATGATCTCGGTTACGAGACCACCCTGCAAAACGAGTTGCCCATCACACTTCCACCGGTGCTCAATGGCGGCCGCGCATCCACGGGCGTGTGCACAACGTAACAGGGCGAGACCACACATACGCATATCACATACGCATATATAGGTGAGGGGACGGATCTCGCGCACATGCCCCAGTTGCTTCGCATCCTTGCGGCGTTTCGGGCCGGCCGGCTCGATCAGGCACAGCTGCTCGCCCAATTGCAGGCGCTGCTGGCCGTTCCCGGCGTTCGCGCAGACGAGCTGATCGAGCTGCTTCAAGCCGAGCACGCGCAGCGTCCGTTGCCCGCTGCGGCGTTCGGCGCCATGGTTGGCCAGCTACGCGCCGCAACGGACCGCACGCTTCTGCGCTCACCGAAGGAGACGCTGGCGTTCCTGCTCGGCTCGTCGGAGAGGACGGACATCGAGCTCGAATCGACACATCGCTCCGTGAATGTTCAAGCGCCATCGATGGCGATGCAGGCTGCAGCTGCCGCGGAGTCGTTCAGCCGCGTACTCGTGAATCGCTTCGGTCTGGCTGAGCTGATCGGAGAGGGCGGCATGAGTCGTGTCTACAAGGCCGTGGACCTGCGCAAGGTCGAGGCGGGCGCCGCAGACCCACACGTGGCGGTCAAGGTGTTGAACATCCCCTTCGACGATGTGAACGATGCGATGGCGCTGCTGCATCGTGAGCTGAGCAGCCTGCAGATCCTGATCCACCCGAACATCGTGCGCGTGATCGACTGCGACCGAGACGGCGACACGGTCTTCATGACCATGGAGCTGCTGAATGGCCGCACCCTCAATGACAGGCTGAAACAACCGGGGTTCGCCGGCGCGGACCGCGCAGCGTCGGTGCCGATCGTCGAGGGCATCGCGCGAGCCCTCGAATTCGCGCATGGCAAGCGTATCGTCCACGGCGACCTGAAGCCCGGCAACGTGGTCGTCACCGCGGCCGGCGAGATCAAAGTCATAGACTTCGGCATCGCCCGGGCAATTGCGGATCCCATCAAGGCATTCATGCAGCGTAGTGCGAGCGCGGCCGACCGAGTCACGGGCGTGACGCCGGCCTATGCGAGTCCCCAGGCGCTCGAGCATCGCGAGGCGGATCCGCGCGACGATGTCTATGCCCTCGGCTGCATCGCTTGGGAGATCATGACGGGCAGGCATCCTTTCGATCGCCAGGAAGCGACGCTCGCACGCGAACGGGGACTGAAGCCGGAGCGGAGCTCGCGACTGAGCGGGCGTGAGTATCGGGCGCTTGCGCATGCCTTGCAGTTCGACCGTGATGACCGCACGCCGTCGGCGGCACAGTTCCTCGAGGAGTTGACCGGAGTTCGGGCGCGGCGGACCGCGTTGCTCGCTGCCGTCGGCGCAGCTGCCGTCACTGCTGGTGCTGCCATCTTCGCGTACTGGCCGCACGACAAGATCTCGACGCCGCCGCCATTGCCCGCCGCCGAGGAGCTCGCGCAGCCGGAGCTCTCGGTGGGCACAGTGTTTCGCGATTGCCCGACGTGTCCGCTCATGATCGTTCTGCCCCCCGGCGACTTCGTCCAAGGCGTGCCGGCAAACACGCCGGGTACGGAGCCGTTCGAGGTGCCCGAGCACGATGTCTTCATCGATTATCCGTTCGCTGCAAGTCAGCACGAGGTGACGGTCGGCGAGTTTGCCGAGTTCGTCGAGGCTACACGGCGTCCCGTGGAGGGCTGCTGGAAATACGACGGTGCGTGGACTTTCGACTCCGACTTGAGCTGGGAGAGCGCGGTCGAGGGACAGACGGCACTGCATGCCGTGAGCTGCGTGTCTTGGGACGACGCAGCTGCGTATGCGCAATGGCTGTCGCAGCGGACCGGGCAGCAGTATCGGCTGCCGAGCGCAGCCGAGTGGGAGTTCGCGGCGCGCGGCAGCTCTACGGCTGTACGTCCATGGTCGTCGGATACGGCCGCCTGCACCAACGGCAACGTGGCGGACCAGACCGCCGCACGGATCTATCCCGGCTGGACGATTCACGAGTGCACGGACACCTACGTGCAGACTGCGCCCGTCGGCTCGTTTGCCGCGAATGCCTTCGGCCTGCACGACACGCTCGGCAACGTGTTCGAGTGGGTCGGGGACTGCTGGCACGACGACTACGTCGGAGCGCCCGCCGACGGTTCTACGAGAGTCGACGGGGATTGCTCGCAACACGAACTCCGCGGCGGTTCCTGGTTCACCGCGCCGGCCTTCGTTCGAGTCTCTTATCGAAACCGTTTCGCCGCCGACTATCGCAGCACCAGTGTGGGCTTTCGTATCGTGAGGAAGACTGCGCAATGAACATCGCCGTAACGACCACTCGTGCGTTCATGGCAGTGATGCTGATCAGTGCCTCGGGTTGCGTCACGCGTCCGCCCACGATCGCACACGTGCACATCGGTCACGCACTCAGCGGCGTGCACGTGACGCCGGGTCAGGCGGGTTATCTGCTGGTCGCGGAGGAACGTGCCGCGGTTGTTCGCGATCTGGCTCGTGGGGCTGCCACAGCTGAGAGTGTGCCGCAGGCCAAGGCTGGCGTCGCGGCTGCCGTCGACGCGACCATGTCCGACGACGGCTTCGGGCTGCGCCATTCCCTGGTACAGGCGTCGAATCACATCACGTTCGCCGCAACATCCGACGATGCGAGCGCGAACATCCGCGCTTCGGCGCCGCAATTCGCCAAAGACATCGTGCGTGTCGTCGAGCGCTGTGAGCTGATCGGTTTGCTGGGCAAGGACGTCGCTGCGACGACCGATGCGGCGGAGGTGCGATCCCTCGCTACGGAGATCGCACGCCTCGCCGAGCAGAACATCGAAGGCGAGGAGGCCGACGGCGACGGGGTCGTCGGCGGCAAGCCTGCTGAATACGGCATGAAGCAGCTGCGCAGGCAACTTGATCGGATGATCGAGCGCGAAAGTCCTCCGTATCGAACCGTCGATGAGTCTTACCTCTTCAATCTCGTGCGTCTGCCCAACGGCAAGTGGGTGTTCGACCAGTTCAAGCGCGGCGGCAATGTCGATGGCTACCGTTGAGCGAGAGCAAGCCGTGCTCGACCCGATAGTCACATCCATGCGCCGCCGCGCGTGTCGGTCCGCATTGCTCGTGCTGGCGCTGATGATGCGCGCAGGTGCCAGTCAGGGGCACGATCAGGAAACGGGGAGTTCCTGCGCTGCGTCGGACGGACAACCCGAAGTGGCGAGTGCCCGCCAGGCACTCGAGCGTGCGCCGCGAGATCTCGAGGCGCGACTCGATCTCGCGAACGTGCTCGTGCGCGTCGGTTGTTACGAACAAGCAGTTCACGTCCTGGAAGACGGTCAGTCGTTGCATCCCCGCGATGACCAGCTGCAGCGACAGTTGCGGACTGCACGCAGCCTGATCAGCGAGCGTCAGTTCTTCGACGGGCTCGACAAGGCGGAGCTCGAAGCGAAGCTGGCGCGACACGCCCTGCGCTGTACGCGCTTCGGCGATGTCGCCGCCTGCGATCAGGCCCTGGCTCTGAAGCCGAATGACGTTGCAATGGTTCTCGCCAAGGGTGAGGCGCTGTACGTGGCGGGCAAGCCGGTGCACGCGCTCGAGGTTTACGAGCGGGCGGCAGCGTTGGATCCTTCGAGCGCCGATATCCCGAAGAAGATCCAGGCCGCGCAAACGTTGCGAGCGACGCTCGAGCGGCGCTGCATGAGCGGCGAGGGTGCCGCGGCGTTATCGGCATGCGAATCGATCCTGCGAAAGGACGCACCGGACGAATTCGATCTGACGCGACGCGTCGCCGTGCTCCAACAGGCAGCCAATCAGCCGGCGAAGGCTCTCGATACTTACATCGCCGCCAATGCACTGCGACGCGGCGACAAGGCAGTCGCGCTGGCGATTGTCGCTTTGCTGGACAGCACGGGGCGAAGCGACGCAGCCGCGCTGGCCGCGCGCGGCTCATCGCTCGTCACGCTCGGTCGTACACGGGAAGGCATCGCATCCATGCGACAGGCACAGGCGTTGGCGCCCGAGTTGCCTGGCATCGCGAACCAGATTGCCGCTGCAGAAAGGTTGCTGAAACAGGAGGATCGCATGCGTGAATCGCAGCGAGAGGCCGTCGCGGGCGGGAAACCGGGCGGGGCGAGCACGACAGCCGTCGCATCCGTGCGAACGTACTCGAACGTGCAGCCGGCGAGTCATGCGAACTAGAACGCGAGCAAGCGTGTGGCTGGCGGGCGCTGTCGCGGGATGGTTTGCGCCGACCGTCGCCGCCGATGCCTTGCTCGGCGCCGATCGCGGCAAGCTGCTGCTGACAGCTGGATTCACCAGCATCGAAGGGGCGGGCGGTGGCGGCCTGACTTCCTGGGCGCTCGTAACAGGCTACGGATCGAGCAGCAGCTGGGGTGCCAACGTACACACCACCGGGATCGCGCTGCGCGATTTCGACTATCGATCGTTCGGCGCCGGCGTCGGCGTGCTCGATCGTGTCGAGCTGTCGTTCAGCCGGCAGATGCTCGATGCGACCGCAGGCGTGCTGGATAGAGTCTCGCTGTCGCAGGACATCTTCGGCGCGAAGGTTCGCTTGCTTGGCGACGCAGTCTATGCGCAGGACTCGTGGGTGCCCCAGCTCGCGGTCGGCGCGCTGTTCAAGCGGCACCGTGGTATCGACGGCGGGGCACAAGCCGGCTTCCCCGGCCTGGTCAGCGTGAAGCAACTGGGCGCGAGCGACGACGAGGGTGTCGACTATTATCTGAGCGCCACCAAGATCTCGTTGTCTCACAACCTGCTCACCAACGTGACGCTGCGCTTGTCGGATGCCAACCAGTTCGGACTTCTCGGGTTCGGAGGCGATCGCAACGACGGTCGGTCGCTGCAGGCCGAAGCCTCCGTTGGCTACCTCTTGAGGCGTTCGCTCGTCATCGGGTTCGAATATCGTGCGCGCGCGCGGCGCCTGGACGTGGATGACGAAAGCGATGCGTGGGACGCGTTCGTCGCCTGGGCGCCAAGCCGCAGTGTTTCGGTGGTCGCCGCGTATGTGAATCTCGGGAGCATCGCGGCGCCCATCGGCGGCAGCTCCTCGGATCAGGGCGGTGCGTATCTCTCCGCGCAGATCGGCTTTTGAGGCAAAGGAAGTGACATGACGTTGCAAAGACGAAGCGCGCTCGTGCAGGCCATCGCTGCGATGGCCCTGCTGTGTGTCTGCACACCTTCGGTCGACGCAGCAGAGCGCTTGTTCTTCCGGATGGGTGGCGAGGCGAAGCTCAGGGCCGCCGTCGATGAGCTCGTAAACGTGATACTGAATGACGAGCGGATCAACTTCGCGTTCGCGGCGGCCGACCTGTCGCGATTCAAGCAGCAGCTATACACGCAGCTTTGCGAGCTCGCCGCAGGGCCGTGCATCTACGACGGCCGCGACATGCAGACGGCGCACGCGAAGCTGCCGCTCACCGATGCGCACTTCAACGCGTTGACGGAAGACTTGTACATCGCGTTCGACCGAGTCGGCATCGCCTATCCGCTGCAGAACGAGATGGTGGCATTACTCGCGCCGATGCAGCGGCAGATTGTCAGGAAGCGATGACCGACGCGGCACAACTACGCGGGACGTGTCCGGTCCTGTTGCTCGACCTTATCCCCAAGCTACGTGCAATTCGTGACGAAGTGCACATTGTCGCGTGTCCGGTCATGACCGAAGAATCGCATACAGGCGCTGCGCGCGCGCTCGAGCTGCGCAGGTCACGCGAGCCCTTACCTTTTCACCATTGCCTTCGAGAAAGATCCGAGGACGTCGGCACTCGAGTGAGCGCTTCCTCACGAGCGCCAAATGCCCCGGTCAAGGGGAGGTGCAGCTCTGGATCTGGCGAGGAGCGTCGTTGACACGCCCTCGGCAGACGCTAAGTAGAATCTGATGCCGTCGCACAAGGATCTTCGTACGGAGAACCGAACCATGTACATCCTCTATCACTTTCCGTATTCCCAGCACGCACGCCGCGTGGTGTCGCTGATGATGGAAGCCGAGCTCGAATACGAGTTGCGCCATGTGGCGATGGACAAGGGCGAGCACCGATCGGCCGAGTACTTGGCCATCAATCCGAACCATCAGGTTCCTACGCTCGTGGATGGCGACGTGAAGATTCATGAGTCGAACGCGATCCTGCGCTATCTCTGTGTGAAGCACGGCCTCGACGCGTGGTATCCGAAGGCACTGCCCGCGCGCGCCAAGGTCGAGCAGTGGCTCGACTGGAATCAAACCCGGTTGTCCCCCACGGTGGTGGACATCGTGCTCAATAGTGTCTTTCTGGCGCCGGCGGGAGATAAGACCGCAGTTGAGCGTGGGCTATCCAGGTTGCCGGAGCTTTGGTCGATTCTGGATGCCGGATTGGCGGGCGGCACGCCGTTTCTGGCCGGCTCACGACCAACGATCGCGGACCTGTCGTTGGCGTCCAGCGTCTTTCAGCTGACGCTCGCGAAGATCGTGCCGGACGGTCGCAATGCGGCGGACTGGTTTCAGCGAGTCAGCAAGATTGAGGGATTCCAAAAATCGCTGCCAACATTATGAGCCAGCTGCGGACTCTCGATGGAAGCGCGGTGGACTCCATGCAGATCACGAGCGCATTCGACGGCGGCAACATCAGAGTTCTCGATTCGAGCGATCCGATGAACGAACGCCTCGAGATCGTGCCGGATCAGCACGCCCGTTACTACCAATGGTTCTACTTCAGGCTTTGCGGTGCAAAGGGCGTTCCCTGCAGGCTCAGGATCGAGAACGCCGGTGGGGCCTATGTTGGTGGATGGGAGGGCTATCGGGCAGTCGCTTCGAGCGACCGGAAAACTTGGCTGCGAGTTCCGACATCCTACGCGGACGGAATACTGACCATCGAGCTCGAGCCGCAAAGCAGCTCCGTCTACGTTGCCTACTTTGCGCCGTACAGCATGGAGCGCCATGACGAGCTCATCGCCACATGCCTCGCGACTGGGTTGGCAGAGATCGAGATCGTCGGCAAATCGCTCGACGGTCGGAATATCGACCTCTTGCGAGTGGGCACTCCTGCCGCGGAAAGGTTTGTCGTCTGGATCACCGCGCGACAGCACCCGGGCGAAGTGATGGCGCAGTGGTGGGCCGAGGGACTTCTCGAACGTCTCCTCAACGTAGAAGACGAAACGGCAGCGAAGCTACGTGAGAATGCCGTGTTCTATATCGTTCCGAACATTAATCCGGATGGCAGCCGCCGTGGGCATCTGCGCACGAACGCAGCCGGTGCCGACCTCAATCGCGCGTGGAGCGCTCCTGACGAGGCCACTACGCCGGAGGTGTATTTCGTGAGGCAGCGCATGCTCGCAGCCCCTCCAGACCTTCATCTGGACGCGCACGGAACAGAAGACATACCGCACGTGTTCGCCGTCGGCCCGCAAGGGCCGGCCGCATACAGCGAGCCCATCGCCGGATTGGTTCGCGTGTTCAAGTCCGCGATGTTGGCTGCGAGCGCAGATTTTCAGGTCGAGCAGGGATTTCCAGTCCCGAATCCGGAAGACGCCGATCTCTCCATCGCTTCAAACTATCTTTGTGAAGCGCACGGCTGGCTCAGCATCACGCTCGAGATGCCATTCACGGACACGACGCATACGCCTGATCGTGAGTTCGGCTGGTCGCCGCAACGATCGAAGCGCCTGGGTGCAAGCACGCTCGACGCCTTGGCGGCGATGATCGAGCCTCTTCGGCGCAGTCGTTCGCTTCGCGAACGAGCGCAGAGATGACGATCGAAACTTGGTGTCTCTTCGTTCTCGTGAGCGCTTGCGTTCTGGCGTCGCCGGGGCCGGTTGCCGCGCTAGCGGCATCTTCCGCGCTTACGCATGGCCGTGCGGCGTGGGTCGTCATACCGGGCGCGGGTCTCGGCGATCTCGCGGCGCTGTCGACCTCGCTCAGTGGCGTCGGTGCGTTGCTCGTCGGGGCACCCGATGTGGCGGCAGCACTGAAGGCCGCCGGAGCATCGGTGCTCATCTGGCTAGGTGTCAGAATGATCGTGACGGGAAAGCGGACACGCAGTGCCCCGGCGATGCTCCTGCCCCGATCGAGACAAGCCCTGTTCTGGACTGCGTTCGGGCTCACCGCTTTCCACCCAGCCGGACTCGTTTTCTACGTGTCGTACGTGCCGCAGTTCGTGGACTCCTCGCGGACTATCTGGCTGCAACTAGCGTTAATGCAGGCGACCTTTCTGGTGCTCGGGTTGATGACGACGGCGTTCTGGGTATACGCCGGCGCCAGGGCAGGAGCCGCGTTCGGTAGCTCCCGCAGGCTCGACTGGATCGGCGGGGCGTTTCTCCTCCTCCTCGGCACCTGGGTCTTCGTGAGCCTCTTGTTTTGAGGCGTCGCGAGCGAGCTCGGTCTGTTCGCGCCGAGCCTCAACCGCCGGGAATCAGAGCATCCATGTCGACGTTTCGTTCGTAAGCGTCACGGTCTGTTTGATCGGAGAATTCACATGAATCGCAGGATCCGCAAGGCCGTGATGTCAGCCGTGGCATTCGCAGCAGCTCTCGGCGCGACGGCCTCGGCCTTGGCTGGCCCCGACAAGATCGCGTTCCCCAAGGAGTATGAGAAGTGGGAGCGCTATGCCGTCGTCGATCGATACGACAACAAGCAATACCGCGAGCTCTACGCGAAACCGGAGGTGGTCAAGGCGGTCCGTGCCGGCAAGCCCATCCCGGACGGCACGGTGCTGGCGATGGCCATCTACTCAGCCGAGCTGGATGCTCAGGGCAGTCCCGTGAAGGACGAGAAGGGTCGCTTCCGCAAAGGCAAGCTGACCGGCGTGAGCGTCATGGAGAAGCGCGCAGGCTGGGGCGTTGAATATGCTCCTGAGCTTCGCAACGGCAACTGGGAATATGCGGTCTTCATGCCCGATGGCTCACCCAATGCGCAGGCCAACGCCAACACCCAGCCGTGCTTCGCCTGTCACAAGCCGCATGAAAAGCAGGACTTCGTGATTTCCCTGGCCAGTCTCGCGGGCAAGTTCCCCACCGGGGCGGTCTCAGCGAAGACCGGAAGCAACGAGGTCAACATCAATGGGTTCACGTTCGGGCCCGGCACACTCAGTGTCAAGAAAGGGCAGAGCATCAACTGGACCAACGGCGATGATTCTCCGCACCAGGTGTCGGTCGCCAGTAAATCGTTGAAGACTGGCATGCTGCTCAAAGGACAGAGTGGCCAGCTGAAGTTCGATGAGGCGGGCAGCTACGAGTACGCCTGTGCTTTGCATCCGGCCATGAAGGGCAAGATCGAGGTCAGCGAGTAGATACGACGGCAGCGTTGCGCTTGCTACCGTCTATGCCGTTGACTGTCGCGCGGCGAGGACGTGGGGCAGCGATTTCGCGAGATGTTGCGAGAGGGCCCGCACGCGTGCGTTCTCGCGCATGTCCTTGTGGCAGAGCACCCAGAGCTTCGTGCGCGGTTGATCGAGCACGGGCGTCAGTCGCGACAACGATTGAAATCGATCGGCGGCGAATACCGGCAGGGCCGCACTGCCGAGACCCTCGGCAGCGGCCTGCAACATCGGTGCGAGAGAGTTGAATCGTACGCGCGGGGGTGCATCCCGAATCTGCGTGCGTTGCCACTGCGCGATGTTCAGGTGCGCGATGCTCTCATCGTGGCCGAGCCACGGCAGAGCGCTCAGCGGCGCACCCGCCGCAGCCATGCCGCGCACACCGTACACCGCATAGCGCAGCTCCCCGACCTGACGACCGATCAAGAGATCGGGCGGCGTATTGGTGGCGCGCAATGCCACGTCGGCTTCACGGCGCATCAGGTCTACCGCACGGTTGGAAACGTCCAGCTCGATTTCGATCCCCGGATGCGACTTCAGAAACTCCCGTAATGGGCCGGGCAACAGGAAGCCGGCAAGCAATTCGCTCGTGGCCAGTCGGATCACACCGGCCATCCGCTCGCTGCCTTCGACGATATGCCGTTCGATGGCCAGGGCCTGCGCCTCCATGCCGCCGGCGGCAGCCGCAACTGTCTCGCCACTGGCTGTCGGCCGGTAGCCGCTGCGTGTGCGCTCGAAGAGCTTCACGCCGAGGCGCTTCTCGATGCCATTCAGCCGCCGAAAGACCGTCGAATGCTCGATGCCGAGCGCGCGCGCGGCACCGCTCAGCGATCCGGTTCGGGCAATCGTCAGGACGCAACGCAAGTCGTCCCACGCGAGTGGACCTGTGCGTTGTTGCAATCTCCGCTTACCCATATCTGGAATTCTCGTGCTGGCAACCGTGGCTTACGTTGGCGCCCTGTCAAACGGGCCGTTGCGCCTCAAGGAGCTTGAGTCATGAATTTCGAGAGCAAAGTCGTCCTCGTCACGGGTGCCACCACCGGCATCGGTCGCGCGACAGCAGAAGCATTCGCTGCGGCCGGCGCGCGGCTGATCGTCACTGGCAGGACCGTCGCGGCGGGCGCGCAGCTCGTGGACGAGTTGCGCGCACGGGGCTCGCAAGCGAAGTTCATCGCCGGCGACGTGGCGAGCGAAGAAACTGTCAAGACCTGGGTCGCGGCGGCGCTGCGCGAATTCGGACGCCTCGACGTCGCGGTGAACAATGCCGGCGTCGAAGGCGCGCTGGGCCCGCTCGTCGAGCAGAGCGCCGAGAACTTCGCGCACGTCTTCGACATCAACGTCAAGGGCGTGCTGTTCTCGATGAAGCACGAGATCCCCGCGATTGCGCGGCAGGGCGGGGCGATCGTCAACGTCTCCTCCGTGGTTGGCGACATCGCCATGCCGGGCGCCTCGATCTACGCCGCGAGCAAGCACGCGGTGAACGGCCTGACTCGGGCTGCGGCGCTGGAAACGGCGCGCATGGGCGTTCGCGTCAACGCGATCGCACCAGGCGGCGTCGTCACGCCGATGTTCGAGCGGTTCACCGGCGGCAACAAGGAAGTACAAGCAGGCTTGGCCGCCGCTCATCCGGTCGGCCGACTCGCGCAGCCGCAGGAAATTGCGTCGAGCATTCTGTTCCTGGCGAGCGATGCGGCGAAGTTCATGACGGGCGGTGTGGTGCTGGTCGATGGGGGCTACACGGCGCAATAGAACGGTCATCCGCGGCGCGCGGTAAGAGCGCTTCCACGACTACGTGCCGGCGCCGCTGTTGGAGGCAGTTGCGCTTGCCCTTGTCACTCTTGTGAGCGCGCCGTCATTTGTCATGAGTGCCAAATGGCTCATTACTTTCAGCCTGTATCGGTTTGCATCGGCGGAGATATCGACTCCGAAATCGACGTCTGGTTTCTGCCGGGATTCGGAAGATCGCAGCGGTGCTGGTGGAGGGCATTCAACGAGCCGATCGCCAGATCCGCTCGCCTACTTACGTTCGACCTACCTGGGGCGGGGTCTACACCGGCACGCGCGGACGGCCTTACTGTCTACGATTGCGCTGCTGTTTGGGGCACGCTCGTTGACAGTATCTCGCGCTCGAGAAGAGTTGTTTTGGTTGCTCATTCAACGGCGGGCATCATCGCGGCGGAAACGGTGCAACGTCTCGACCGACTCCCGATGCTCGTCATAAGCGTGGAAGGCAATCTGACATCTGCGGATGCCTACTACTCCGGCCAGGCTGCTCAATATGGCGACAGCGAGACATTCTATTCCGTCTTCCTTGCAACGATGGGCGAACTGGCCCGCGACAAAAAGATCCCGACCGACTATTGCGAGTGTTTGCGAGTCGCCGACCCGCATACGCTGTGGACTTTGGGGCGCTCGGTGGTGAGCTATTCGGAACCCGGACGAGCGTTCGCAACGCTGCCCTGTCCGAAGGTGTACTACTGGGATGAAGCGTCTACGCTGCTCGAAAGCCGCCGGTTTCTCGCTCAAGGCGAGATCATGCAGAGGCAGTTTTCGGGCGTCGGCCATTGGCCGATGTCGACCTCGCCCGTATCGTTCTATGCCGCGCTGGAAGCCGACATCGTTTCGGCCATGTGAGTGTGTGAATCCGCGGTAGGCACGCGCTCCGTGATCAGCAGTCCGTGCGTTGCGCCGGAATATTCGATCAGCTTCGCGATCCTTGCGTAACGTTCATCAAGAGCCAGCTGCGCTTGACTTTGACGTAGCGTGAACCTCGATACTGCTGGCATTCAAGGTCATGGAGAGCGCGGCAATGTTCAAGGTCGGGGAGTTCTCACGGATTGCACGAGTCTCGGGGCGGCTGCTGCGCTACTACGATGGTATCGGACTGCTCAGCCCGAAGCACACCGACCCCATGACCGGATATCGCTATTACACCGCCGATCAACTCGGACGCCTGAACCGGATCCTGGCGCTCAAAGATCTCGGCCTGTCGCTCGACCAGGTCTCGCGAATGCTCGATGACAAGATTTCTACCGAAGAGATTCGCGGCATGCTGATGCTGAAGAAGGCGGAGCTGGAGCAGTCGCTCAGCGAGGAGGCGGCACGCCTGCGCCACATCGAGTCGCGGCTGCAGCAGATAGACGAGCAGGGCTCGCTGCGTGACTACGATGTCGTCGTCAAAGCCGCCGAGCAGACGCCGTACCTCGCCGTTCGCAGGAAGTACCCTCGCCTGGACGACGCCATGGCCGCCCTCGGGGAGGTCGCTCGCGCAGCTTCGCGCATTCCGGCGAGTGTCCGTGACGCGTTGGTCGTGGTCGCCTACTCGGATTTCGACGACGAGAATCTCGATCTCGAGATCGGCTACCGTTTGAAGCACGGAGCAGCGAAGGCGATCACCGTTGCCGGCGATCTGCGGCTCGGACTCACGCAGCTGCCCGCCGTCGAGAGGCTGGCGACGCTGGTCCGCAAAGGGCCCAAGTACCAGAGTCATCTTGCATTCGGCGCGCTCGGCGTCTGGATGGAGGGCAACGGATTCAGCATCGCCGGCCCGAGCCGCGAGGTGTTCCTCGATCTGTCTCTCGAGGATGGTGCGCGGGATCGGACGGTAATGGAGATTCAGTTTCCCATCGTCAAGGCCGGCTGACTCTGCCTCACTGCGACGCCATTGCCTTGCTGTTCAGACTCACTCTTCGGATGCCATGCCGCACTACCGTTGCAGCGAACCTCGATCCTCACGCCTTCCGACCGCCTGCTTCCGTCTCCTTCTTCATACGATTCTCTTCGTCATCCGATCCGCGTCGGAAACGCAGTCGCGTGTCAGCGCGTGCGTGCTTGTGTCATTTCTTGCTCCGCGGCTTTGGTCCATTTCGCGAGGGAATCTTGATTTCGCCACGCTCGATTTTGCCACGGACCTCGATCAGTTCCCGCCGAATTGGCCCTGCCCACTTCTGCAGGATCGTGGGAAGGTCACGCCCCTGTCGAATCACTGCCACAACGGCTATGAATCGAGGCGCAAGGGGCTCATACACGATGTAGTGCTCGCGAACCGGATATAGCAGCAACGCGGTGCCACCGGCGAGTTCATGACGGTCGCGGAAGGATGCGTGGTTCTCCGCAATGTACTGCACCCCCTCATGCAGATCTTCGAAATAGCGGTTCGTCAACTCCTTGCCCCACCGGGCACGCGACCACGCGCGCGCCTCATGAAGATCAGCCACTGCTCGGGCTGTCAGTACGTATGACTTCCGGCGCACTCCGTCTCAATCCTTGTCCTTGAAGTCCAGGATCGATTGGTCCGAAAACCTGCCGCGCCGCAGATCTTCTAACCCCTCCAGAATGTTCAGGGCAACGGCTCGATCTTGCATGTCCTGCCGGATCAAGTCGCGGATGTACTCGCTGGGCGTGGCGTACACGTCCTTGTCACTCGCGCGTTCATCCACGTACTTTCGCAATGCATCGGTAAGCTGCACGTTGAGGCTACTGCTCAAGGTCGGATTCCTCATTGAGATCTGTCCATTGGGAGTAGTACGGCATTCTGGCAATAGATGTCAATAGTTGCCAGAGCAGTGAGGTAGCAACGAGCCGCGACAGCGCAGATCCTGGCACCTTGTGCGCCAGAAGCGAAGCGCGCGAGCGTGGTCGCCTCAGTGTCTCAGCGCTGCTCGTCGAGGAATGTCCGGCCCCAGTTGCCGCCGTCCTTCGGGCGCCAGTAATCGGGATGTTTCTCAATCATCGAGCCGCTCTTGATGCGCGTGACCCACCTGTCGAGAAAGTCGGCGAAGCTCGCGCCGATGGTGCGTCGGACCGGACGGTAATGGAGATTCAGTTTCCCATCGTCGAGGCCGGCTGACTCTGCGCAACTGCGACGCCATTGACTCGTCGACGACATCGGGCGGAGCTGCTGCACGAACAGCGCAACTGCCGTCGATGCAACTGTCTTGCTGAGGTCGCTGAGTAACATGGCCGAGGGAAGTCGTCGATCCGGCTGCTTCACTCAGTCAACCGGCAACCGACTGGCGAGCGCAATTGCAAGATGCCCCAGCGGCACCTCATGCATATCGACGAAGCAAACACCTCAGGCTACCTTCGGTCCTGAGAGCGGATTGTTCGCGCTGCGTAGGACTGTGCTGCGTGGTACATGCGTTCTATGCAGCCCAAGGTTTCGCCTTCAACAAGGCAGCCCACTCTGCATGCAGATACGTGACGCTAGAAAATCGATGCGCCAGCCACACTGAGCTTGCTTCCCGCGGCTTCCCCGGCTGTGTTGCCTTTGATTGCTATGGGGCCGGCCAGCGAGTAACGCAAGAGCTCTTCAACGGCATGACTTGGCGCACTTCGGGCGAGACCCAGGTCCAGATCTTTTCTGCTTACACGTGCTGTCTCGCCCTGCACAGACTAATGGCGATGCTTATGCTTGCAGAGGCAACTGCGGCGCCGCCGCTCGACGGTCAAATGCGTCTGAAGCGGCAGCAGCTCGATGAGATTTGTCGCTCAGAAGAAGCAAAGACGGGCAGCGTCGACATTGCGAGAGTGCAGAAGGACGTTTTCGAGCTCGTCAGGTCGCTTGCTGACGCAAGCTGACCAGCGAGGCCCAGGGTCACGGCACACGGTACGTGTGCCCCGGCCCTTTGCGAGTGCGTGCGGTACCGGCGCCGGCGGTCACCTCACACGCACTCGTACTTGGACTGCAGGAACAGCGTGTAGGGCTTCACCCCGACCAGTCCGGTTGCAAACGGTTGCATGAAGTTACAGGACGTCGCACCTGCAGCTGTGCAACAGCGGGTGCTGCGCCGGCCGCGAGGCTGCTTCATGATTACGGCATGGCTTTAGTTGCCTTCCTCAGAGGTGTGAACGTCGGCGGCCACCGTAGGTTTCGGCCCAGCGTCCTCGCGGAACGGCTGAGTGAGTATGACGTCGTGAGTGTCGGGGCGACCGGCACGTTCGTCGTTCGCAAGCCCGGCTCGCTCGCCAAGTTTCGCCGGGTGCTGCATCGTGAACTGCCGTTCAAAGCGCACGTTTCAATCTGCGACGGGCGTGAGCTCGTCCGGTTGGCAACGCTCGATCCGTTCGACGGCAATCTGTCACGACCCGACATCGTTCGATTCGTGAGCATCCTGCCCAAGCCGAGCAGCGTCTTGAATCGATTTCCGATCAGTCTGCCGCCGAATGGAGACTGGTTCGTGCGAGTGATCGGATCGAACAAACAGTTCGTGTTTGGCGAGTACCGCCGACACATGAAGACGATCGGTTACCTCGGGCAGATCGACGAGATGTTCGGCGTGCCGGCTACGACGCGGAACTGGAATACCGTTCGTGCGGTTGTCCGAATTCTGCAGGGCTCAGCGCCCGCCTGAGGGAGTCGGGAGTTCGGTCGGCGTCACAGCTCACGCTCATTAACCGGCCGGCGCCGCGATGCGATGAAAGCGGCGACCATCGAAGGACAACGAGTCCGGCGCAGTACCGGAGCCTTCGAACTGGAGAACGCCGCCCTCGCCCGGCTCGAGCTCCAGCCACACGGCATCCGGCTTGTCGAACGGCTCGGCGAGCGCACGCAGTACACCGCAGGTGACGAGCAGTGTGCGGGCTGCCTCAACGATCTCGACACGGCCCCACTCCGGACTTTCGTACACCCCCACGTAGGCTGCCCGCGGGCGCACGAGAGTGAACTGCAGGTTCGCTCGACTAGCGCGATCAGCGACGATCTCCCGCGCGGCTTCGCCATACCGAACGCGGGCGCCGTCGAGCGCAGCGTCGAATCGTTGCCTGGCATCCGGATAGCCGGCGGCGCGATCGTACACATAGTTCGCGACGGCATTGACCAGCGCAAGGCCAACGGTGCTGTCGTTGGAAAAAACGGCCACACCGAGCGCCTGATCCGGCAGATACGAGATATGCGCACGAAACCCTGAGAAACCGCCGAAGTGATGCACCATGCGCTCGTCACGATAGCGGCCGATGTACCAGCCGAGTCCGTATTGGTCGCGTCGGTATCCCTCAAATTCGACATCGACAGTCGCGA
Organism: Pseudomonadota bacterium; assembly: GCA_023417315.1. Taxonomy (GTDB): domain Bacteria; phylum Pseudomonadota; class Gammaproteobacteria; order Steroidobacterales; family Steroidobacteraceae; genus Steroidobacter. The sequence continues at coordinate 24,487 of JAEZFW010000063.1, read as the reverse complement.
CGGGTACCCGAGTGGCCTGCACTACCTCGGCCGGCATGCAGCGGCGCCCGCCGATACGACCGTCTTCGACAATCAGCTCGAGCCATCTCGCAGCATCCTGTGCACACATGACGACGCCGCCGGCGGAATGCATCGTCTGATCGGTCTTCTCCAGGTAGTTGCGCTCGCGGACGCCCGATGGGCCGAGCCGATGCGGCATGGCGATCGACCATCTCGACGCCTTGGCCTGCGACATCGAGGCGCTGGTGTGCATCAACCCTGCAGGCTCGAATATCTCTGTGCGCAGGAGGTTCTGCCAGGGCACCCGCAGGGTGCGATCGGTAAGGATCGTCGCGATGTTGTAGCCGACGTTCTGATACTGGAACCGGCCGAGTGGCGCCGCGGCGTTGGGTTCGCTGATCGCCAGCAGGCGCCAGAGCGTGTCCGGGTCGTGTTGACCGGTCGCCGTGAATCGGTGGTTGATCGGTCGGTTGGCGATACCACCGACGTGCGCCAGCAGATCCCGCAGGCGAACCTCCGAGGGCCGCGTGGCGGGCGGCAGAGGCACATGCGGTGAGAACTCGGTGAGGGTCGCATCCAGATTGAGCTCGCCGCGCGCATGCAGGCAAGCCAAGGCCAGCGCCGTCACTGACTTGGTGGAGGAGGCGATGAAAAAAGCCGTTTCAGCGGAAACGCGCTCGCGCGTATCGACATCAGCAAGACCGAACGCGCGCGCATACACGCCCTGACGGGAATACACCGCAACACCCAATGCGGGCGAGAGATCGAGCGCCATCGCGCGCTCGACGACAGCGTTGATTTCTGGTGCGAGCGCCAGATCGCTTTGGCGGCGACTCGGCCCGCTTCTCGTGCACGCCGTGAGGCTCGCAGCGCCGACGAACCCGGCGCCAGCACCCAACATCGCCAGCGCACGGCGCCGGTCGATTCTTGTTCGCGTCACTGCTCATTCCTCAAGGTCGCTGAACGCGTCGACCTGCAGCGCCCAGGCACCATTGCGCGCACGCGCCGCGACGGTGACGAACTTGCCCTGCTCCTGCCGCGAAGATCCATCCGCGGCGGTGATGCTCAACGTGTAGATGCCGACATCGTAGGCGAGCGCAGACTGCACCTGCCGCTGCACGATCCGGAACGAAATCGCGACCGAGTTGCCGCGCTCTTGGATCTGCCGAAAGAAGCGCCCGAAGTTTGCCTCGATCTGCTTGCCAGTCTGGATGTTTTCCTTGGGCGCGAGATACGCCGCTGATTCCGTGTACAGCTTCGCAATCGCGGCCGCATCTAGCGCTTTGTAGCCGGCGCTGAAAGCTCCATAGATCGCGTCGATGCCGGTATGCCGACGGACGCCTTGCTCCAGGATCAACGATGGAGTCGGCGCAGCTTCATCTGACTGTGCCAAGGCAGTAAGGGCGGTCAGCCATCCCACGAGGCAAGCTAATATGAGCTTCGGCATGAAAACCTGTTTGCGCGGGCATCATGGAAACTCAACGAGCCTATCGCGACAGGGGCCGCGAATATTGAACGAATGTTGCGTCACACGCGACGCAGAAGGCGGTAAGGTGTCGTACCGATCAGGCTGCGCATCGTCCTGCACAGGTGGCTTTGGTCAGCAAAGCCGGCGGTATGCGCGGCCGATACAAGGCTTTGACCGGAGACGACAGCCGCGATCGCACGGCTCAGCATGGTGCGGCGTCGGAATACACTCGGTGAAGTCCTGAACCAATGCTGGAAGGTGCGTGCAAAATGCGCACGGTGGACGCCCGCGGCGCGTGCTAGCGCGTCGATGCGCGCGCTCGCAGGTTCCTCCATCAGGCGCTCACGCGCCTGCGTCAACCACCGGGGCGGCGAGCCTCGCAGCGATTCTGTCTCGATGCTGGCGACCAGGTCCTGGATGCAGTCGCCCACATCCGCATCGCACGCGACGCCCTCAGCCAACACCCAACTCAGAAGCACTCGTTGCGCCACGGAGAGGTCGCGATGAATCCAGCCGCTGGCCGTCGCGCGCGTTACGGTGTGTTCGACGTCGACAGCGAGAATCAGTGCGCCCTGTGGCCCGAATTCGACCTTATGCGTCGTCGCGTACGGGCGCAGAATCAGCTGCAACGTAGAACCAATCTCGTGGCGACAGGCGCTAACTTCGCGGATGCTGCCGCCAATGATGATGGATACGTGCGCACGCTCGTGAGAGTGCACAGGCTGCCGCAGGCCGGGCGGATAGAACCAAAGTCTCGCGCGCGTTCCGGCTGCGGTCAGCGGCAAGGGCCGCATTGACGACGCGGAGTTATGAGCGGGCATGATTTCGAACTACCAGTCCGGCGTTGCCCTGCAGGGTGTTGGACGATCTTAGGGACGGCAACCGAAATGGCGAGTGGTATAGACAAGGCGGTCGCAATGTGTCGGACGCCCGGAGTCCGTGCCCAGTCGAGCACACGACACACCCGCGCAACGGATTGAATCCGTTTGCGACACTACTTCACCTGGAAATGCAGCGACACCGCCGGGAAGCGACAAATCCCCTCACCCCGACCAAGTTCAAATGTCCCCTACCACTTGTCCCTGCAGGCATCCCCAACAATCGTCGGTAAGTCCACTCCTTCCCGCTCTGTGTCGCCGAATACCCACCCACGACGGGTCACCCTGGATCGCGCGGGAGGCGAGTTGATGTCGCGCCGCATCGGATCTCGACTCGTTCGCGATCTCGACCTGCGGCAGCGCTTCAGTGATCCATCGCAGCGGCGTTGCTCATGAATCGGATTCATGCGCGATGAAAGATTGGCATTTGGCTCTCGGGACTCGGCGCGAAATACTCGCGGTCGCGTATTGGAACAACTGGAGAGCATCGTGAGCGCCGCCGAGAACAGGAGACTCATGCAGGAGATCTTCGAGAAGATTGCAGTGGGTGATGGCTCGTTATTCGTCGAGCATCTCGCAGAGAACGTCACGATGCGCGTCAGTGGCCAGTATTCGTGGTCGCGCACGTTCAACGGCAAGCAGTCCGTGCTGCGTGACCTCTTTGGCCACGTGCGCGCACGCACGCGAGAGCCGCGCAAGACGATTCCGTTGCGCTTCATCGCCGACGGCGACTGCGTCGTCGTCGAAGCGCGCGGCGACATGGTCACACAGGAAGGTGTTCGATACGACAACGATTATTGCCTGATCTACCGGCTGAAGGACCATAAGATCGTCGAGATCACGGAGTATCAGGACTCCGCGCTGTGCGAGCGTGTGCTCGGCAAATTCCCGTCGCCAGGGGCGTGATATGGGCCGCGACGGTTGGCTCGATGCTGCGATCGCTTACGCCGACGCATGGATAGAGTTTCACATGCGCTTGGAAGAACAGCCCGGATCAACAGCCGATTGCCGCGGCTCGCCGCAGGCGTGCGATGCAAGTACTCCAACTATGGTTACGCATTGCTCGGTCTGATCATCGAGGCGGTCACGGGCAAACCTTACGACGCATGGATGACGCGAGAGATCTTGGAGCCGGGCGGTGGGCGAGAGAATGGCGCCGTTGGGTGATTCGCGCGCTCGCTCGCACTAATCTATCGCGACACATCTCGCAGCCTGGACCGCACCGATGCGCCGCCTTCCGTCGATTCAAGAATTGCTCGCGTTCGAATCCGTGGCGAGGCACCTGAGCTTCACGAAGGCCGCAGCCGAGCTGTGCATCACGCAGAGCGCGGTCAGCCACCGAGTACATCGTCTCGAGAAGCACTTCGGTACACAGCTCATCCACCGCTTGAATCCGGGGCTCACACTGACGGATGCGGGCACTGCTCTGCTGCCGGAATTGATCATGGTGCTGAATGGGCTCGAGAAACTCGGCGGAAAGCGCGAGCGCCGGCTGCGGGTCGCCGCGGGAAACGCATTGTGCACGTGGTGGCTCGCGCGCCGACTACCCGCATTCATGCAAGATAGGCCCGATCTGTCGATCGACTTGCTGCCGATCGAAAACGACGCCAGGTTCATTCCGCAGGTGGATGTGCGGATCTTATGGGTCGGAGAGCAGGAAGAAGACGCGACGGGGGTGGCCCAGACTCCGCTGTTCAGCGAGCAAGTCTTCCCCGTGTGCAGCCCCCGACTGCTGCCGCAGCGATGTACGCGGGATTGGCGTGCTCTCCAGAAGATGACGCTGCTTCACAAAGCGGCAGACAGTGCCGGCGAGTGGAGTTGGCGGAACTGGTTCGACCGGATGGGGCTCGACTACAGCGAGCGCCGCGGCGGCGAGCTGCGCTTTGCCGACATGGGTTTGCTCCTGTCGGCGGCAGTCGACGGTGGCGGCGTTGCGCTTGCGCGCTCGCTGCTCGCACACGACGCACTTCAGGACAGACGCTTGATCGTGCCGATTGGCGGCTTCGAGCCGGCGATTTCCAGTAAGAAACACGTAGCCCGCTGGCCTCGGGCACAGGCGGAAGATCCGGACATCCGTTCGTTCGTCACTTGGCTCGCGCGCGAAGCAAGAACGACGCTGGACGAAACGGAGCAATTCCTTCGGCAGTCGAGCGCGCAGCGACCCGGCGCGCGATCGCCTGATTCATGAGTGTCCTAACTGCGTCGCGTTGGGCGCCAAAGCGCAAGAGTGTGGCCCTTCGACGGCGCGACCGACAAACACTGGAGCCCAAGATGCCTGGAGGGCCATCGCGGAAAAGGCGCAATGGAAGCAACCGGAGGACGTGAAGAAGGCTCATCCGAAGGCGAGCATTCTCAAGGGCGGCCGAGTGGTATTCAACATCAAGGGCAACGACTATCGGCTGATCGCCGTCGTGCAGTACGCCCATGGCGTGTTGATGATCCGGTTTTTTGGATCGCACGAGGACTACGACAAGGTTGATGCGGAGACCGTCTAATGAAGACCACACTGATCGTCATGTGGTGAACGATGCCGGAGCGAGCGCGTTTCTCGAGCGGTTCACCGCCAGCCCTTTTAAGTGGCGATTGCGTATCGATGACGGCACTCACGTCATGCATCTGGATCGCACGCGACGTTCGTTGTACGAGAGTGTCGCGGCGTTCATTCGGGCGGCCGAGGCGCTGCGCTGACTCAACCTCGCGTCTTGTCGCTCGGGCCGCAGCCTGACTCTTGTCCACTGCGTCACTGTCCGCGTCACGGTGCTGACCGGCGCGGAATCGCAGTTTCTCGCTGATTTGATAGACCGCACGAAGGTGACCCGGTCGTCGGCCGAGCGCGCTGCTTTTCGCCGATGCGAATGCGCGAGCAGTGTGCGTAACTGTCGTGACGAAGTGCACATTGCCGCGTCGCTTGTCATGACCGGAGAATCGAGATACAGGCGCTGCGCGTGCCTCGCTGGTCGAAGGTGACGTGAAATGTGATGTGCGTCACACGCCGTGCGCGACCACTGCCGCGCTCGCCTCTACGAGGCCCGCAAGGTTTCGTATTCGCAATTTGCTGACAAGGGCAAAACCATCGTGAGATGGCGACGCAAAGCTTCCGGTCCCGAAGAGTGCTTCTGGATAGCGGGGTTGCCAGGAAAAAAATGTTCAGCCGCTCTCGCTGTGCTACGGCGAGGCCGGGCTTGCTCCTTTCCAAGGGCCGCCTCGACGACTGAATCACGAGCTCGTCATTCCCGCTGAGCACGGAATGACGTCAACGAGCTCGCGGATGGATCAGAATCCTCCTCAGTGCCAGGACTGTGCGCCGCCGCTCTCTTTAAGAATAAGGAGTGCAGGGAATGGCTTGGAAACGTCATGGTTCGCGGGGTGCGAAGGCTTGTCGTCTACTGAAGGCTGCCGGTGTAGCAGCGCTATGTGCGTCTTCCTCGAGTATCGCCGGCCCGCTGGATTCAGTGCCTGCCGGGCAATGGTACGAGTTTCCCAATTCGCGTATGGACTCGGTGGCGCCTTCGAACCCGCCTGGCAACCTCGCAGCGGTCATGCTTGCCTGGAGCGGCGGCATCTATGACACGGATCGTGAGCGCTTGGTCGTATGGGGCGGGGGACATAAAGACTACGCCGGCAATGAAGTCTATGCCTTCGGACCCTTGACTTCGGATGCGCCGGGTTGGGAGCGCCTGACCGATCCTACCGATCCGCCGGCGAACAACACTGTTCGCGGCCACGATGGACGTCCGGTCTCGCGGCATACCTACAATCTGCTCACGTACCTGCCGGCTCCGCATCACAAGATGATGAGCTGTGCCGTCGGCTCGCAGCATTCAAACGGCTTCGGCGCCGGCGCCGTTGATTTCTATGATTTCACCGTCAATGGCCGAACCGGGGAGCCTTGGTCAGCAGGTCCGACGGCGCCCTCCAACTCCTATCCCCTCGGCGCGTACTGCATCTACAACCCGTTCACGCAGAGCGTCTGGTACCAAGACACCGGCAGCAACAGCTCACGCATGCAGGAATTCAGTCTCGCGACGGGGACCTGGACGAGTCACGTTCAGTTTGACCCGAACAGCGAGCCGGCGCCGGCGCTCGACCTCAAGCGCAAGCTGATCGTTACCATCGGTCTCAACAACGGCGTGCAGGTCTACGATCCCGCCGTGCCGAAGAATCCGCCGATCCGCGTCACCACGAGCGGGCCGCGGGCGGTCGAAAACGCCAAGTCTCCCGGCTTCATCTACGACCCGGTGAACGATCAGTTCGTCGGCTGGAGCGGCGGCGCCGCGATTTATACGTTGAAAGCGCCAGCGGACGTGAAGAGCGGCACTTGGGTGTGGTCGGAGCTGCCGCTGGATCCGGGTAACTCCGTGACGCCAACGGCGGTGGCGGGTGTTCGCCATTCAGGCTACGTCATCGGCACTTACGGCCGCTTCCGCCATGTTCCATCGCAGAACGGTGTGGTGGTGGTGAACGCTGTCGATGAGAGCGTTTACTTCTTCAAGTTGCCTGGCCCCCAGTCCGGTACGTCCGTCACTCTCACCGCGGATCCGCCCAGCGTGACGGTCTCGGGTCCGGTCACGCTCTCCTGGAGCAGCATCAACGCGACCAGCTGCACGGCAAGCGGTGGCTGGTCCGGCAGCAAGACCAGCTCGGGGAGTGAAGTCATCAACTCGGTGACTCAGCGAACCACTTATACATTGACGTGCATGGGGCAAACCCTTTCGGCTTCGAGCTCCGTGACCGTGAATGTCGAGTCTGATCCGGTGCCGACCGTGGATCTGAGCTCGAATGTGAGCTCGGTGGAGGCGGGCGGCAACGTTACGCTGAACTGGACGTCGACCAGTGCGACCGGTTGCGAGGCGTCCGGCGGCTGGGCGGGAGTGAAGCCGATTTCGGGATCGCAAGGCGCTGGACCGTTGAGCGCGACGACCGAGTTTGTCCTGAATTGTTCAGGGCCAGGCGGCAGCGGCAGTGATTCCGTATCCGTGAACGTGACGACGCCGACGCCAACACCAACGCCCGTTCCGGCGCCAACACCCACGCCGACGCCGACGCCAACACCAACGCCCGTTCCCGCGCCCACACCGGCGCCAACACCAACGCCCCTTCCCGCGCCCACGCCGGCACCACCGGCTGCAATTCCTGAAGCGAACAAGGGCGGCGGTGGCTCGGCGGACTGGCTGAGTCTGGTGTTGCTGATGCTGATTGCGGTGGGACGTTGCGTTGCCCCGATGGTGTTGCGTCTGTTACCCGTGGGCGTGCTGGCGTTGTTCGCGTTGAGTGCTCAGGCAGAGGATCTCACGACGGTCACGGTGATCAGTCAAGCAGCCGTGTCGCAGCACGACGTGCCAGTGACTTTTGGTCACGTGTTCAAAGTCGGTGAGGTTCCCGGCAGTACCAGCGTGCGAGCGCGGTTGTCGGATGGCACTAACCTGCCGCTGCAGGTCGATCGAAAAGCAAATCACGCGGATGGTTCACTACGGCATGCAGTGCTCACCGCAGTACTGCCGCAGTTGAACGGCAATGCATCGCAAGTGGTGACGCTGAGCACCGGAGCGGCGTTGGACGGGCCAGCAGTGCCGTTGAGCAGCGTGCTCGCGAGTAGCTACGACACGATAGTCACGCTGACCGTTGGTGGAGCACCGTACAGCGCATCGGCGCGCCAGGCTCTGGCTGACGGTGGCGTGAAGACCTGGCTGTCCGGCCCGCTCGCGTCCGAGTGGCTGGCGAGTGCTCCGGTGAGGACCAGCTCGGGCGCCGCGCATCCGCATCTGAGGGCGTACTTCCATGTACGCGCGTACGCAGGCATCGAGCAGATCCGCACCGATGTGGTCATCGAGAACAACTGGGTCTTCGTCGCCAATCCGGGCAACTTCACGTACGCAGTCACGGTGAGCGTGCCGGGCAAGGCGAACTACGAGAAGACGTTGACTCACTACAGCAGGACCCGCTGGCACAAGCGGCTGTGGTGGGGTGCCGAGCCGCAGGTGTACGCCAAGCTCGACAAGACCTACCTGCAGGACACCAAGGCGATACCGAAGTACGAGAACGTTCAGCCGACCGACGCCTTTCTGAATTCGGTGCGGCGCTCGACCGAGCCGATGAGCAACGGTGATCAGGAAGACAACATGGAGGACACCGGCTATCAGCCGGGCATTGGCCCGCTGCCGCAATGGGACGCCGTGTACGCAGTGAGCACCGATGTGCGTGCCTACGATTACATGCTGGCAAACGCCGACGGCGGCACGGCCTACAGCGTTCACTTGCGCGATGAGCAGACAGGTCAGCCGATCAGCATCGACGATTATCCGAATGCCTCACTATCGGATCCTGCGTCGAGCACGCCGCAATTCCCCACTGGCGGCGGGTCACCTTACAGCGTCGTGTGGGCTGCGCATCAGCCCTCGATCGGCTATCTCCCGTATGTCGTGACGGGCGACTACTTTTATCTGGAGGAGGCGCAGTTCTGGTCGGCGTACAACCTGTTCTGGACCAATCACGGATATCGCGATGGTGCCAAAGGTTGGTGGTACACCGGCTCGTTACGCGGTCAGGCATGGGCCTATCGCTCCTTGGCGCAGGCCGCCTACATCACGCCGGACGACCATCCATTCAAGGCTTACTTGCTGGATAAGTTGCAGTCCAACATTCAACGGGACGTGTCTTTGTATGTGAGCCCGGGCGGGCCCCACAAAAACAACCTCGGGGCGATGTTCAGCTACGACGGCAACCACCAGTACCTGTTCTTCGACTATTTCATGTCGTGGGTGGTGCAGTACATCGTGGATCTCGGCTTTACCGAAGCGATCCCGCTTCGCGATTACAAGCTGAGATATCCGATCGGGATCATGGGTACGAGCTCCTCCACCGGATACTGCTTCCAGGCCGCAGCGCTGTTCAAGTGGAAGGTGGGTCCGGAGGGTACGTCGACGTTCTATCCTGATTTCAAGGCCGTGTTCGAGAACAGCGTGCCTGATGGCGCTTCCGCCATTGCTTGCGGCACGCAGGAGATGTCGGATTTCCTGGCGAGCGAACTGGGTCAAACCGTGAGCGGCCCAAACGGCATGGTGGGCGACCAGACCAGCACCACCTACTACTTCGCAAACCTGCAGCCGGCGCTGGCCTCGGCATATGACTCAGGTTTACCGGGAGGTCAGCAGGCCTGGCAGCGCGCGCAGGCCTCGGGTGTGCATCCGGACTATCGCGACAATCCGATTTGGGCGGTCGTGCCTCGAGGGTTGGGACAACCGACGCTGACAGTCACTCTCTCCGCGAATCCAGACACCGTTGCGGCAGGCGGCAGCACAACGCTCAGCTGGACCAGTAGCAACGCGAATACCTGCTCGGCGTCGGAAGGTTGGGCAGGAAACAAGCTCATCTCCGGTAGCGAGACCGTCTCGGCGCTGCAGGTCGATACGAGCTTTACACTGACTTGCACCAGCAACTCGCTCGGTAGTCAAAGTAGTACGGTGATAGTCACCGTGCAGGCGCCCGTGCCGACACCTACACCGACGCCGACACCAGAACCGATACCCGCACCGACACCAACGCCGACCCCAACGCCGGCACCTGCACCGACCCCTGCACCTGCACCGGCACCTGCACCGACACCGATGCCGGCACCAGCAGAAAACAAGGGCGGCGGTGGCTCGGCGGACTGGCTGAGTCTGGTGTTGCTGACGATGATTGCGGCGGGACGTCGCGTCGCTTCGATGCTCTCGCGTCTATTGCCAGATCGACGCCGGCGTCGTAGGCGCGGGTGTGCTTTGAACAGGTCATCCTAGTCGGCGCCGAGAATCTCGATCCATTTGCCGTCGCGGCAGTAGTGAACTGTAGACGCCTTCTCTAAAAATGCCTGCTCGATGCCATCGTGCTCGATAGCGGGCAGCATGACACCCACGGAGCGAGTGGATGGGCGACAAAACCGGGCAATTGTGCGCTGATCGGCGACATTCTTGGCCTACCATCCATGCGCTTAATCGCGGTTCAGCGACTGCGACTGCGAGTTATGCGCTAATTAGCGACAGGACGCCCATTTTATGCGTAGAATTGCGACATCGGCGCCGAATCACGGCCCCTTATGCACAGGTAGGCGACATGCCGCTGGTGGTGGTTGGGACTGACAGAACGCAGGCGCGACGTCTTCAGCGACTCGCCCAACAGGGAGAGCTCCGGCGCATTTACCCGGGAATCTACACCGATGATCTGATGCAGCCACTCGAGGCCATCGTCCGACGCGAGCTCTTCGCGCTGTGCTCATTGGTGGCGCCCGGCAGCATCATCTCGCATCGATCAGCTTTGGACGGCGGCCGACCCACCGCCGCCGGCAATGTCTTTTTGACCGGCGCCAATCGCCGAGACTTCAAACTACCTGGTGTGACGTTGCGAATCACTCAGGGTCCGGGGCCGCTCGAGTCGGACATTCGAATTCCGACCTTCGCCGGGGATGCGTACATCTCGAGCCAAGCCCGCGCACTGCTCGAGAATCTCACTGCGAGTCGCGGAGATGCATCTGAGCGACGCACGATTGGCGTTGCCGGTGTCGAGGCATGGCTCGAGCGATTCATCAGCCGCGATGTGAGCGGAGGCATCAACAAGATACGGGACGCGGCGCGCGCGATTGCCGAGCCGCTGGGACTTCAAGCGCAATTCGAGCAGCTCGACGGAATCATCGGCGCGCTTCTCGGTACGCGCACGGTTCGGCTGAGCGCGCGCGCGGCGATCGCACGCGCCGCTGGTCGCCCGTACGACGACGCTCGCATCACCTTGTTTCAGACATTGGCGCAGGAATTGCAGCGCAACCCCGTGCAGGTTCCGCCAACCGATCCGCGGGCCGACACGCACGTGCAGGCCTTCGTCGAAACCTACTTTTCCAACTACATCGAAGGCACGGAGTTCGAACTCGAGGAAGCGCACGATATCGTCGTCCATGGTCGCCCGCTGCGTTACCGCGAGGATGACTCGCACGACATCCTCGGCACGTACCAGGCGATTCTGCAATCCAAAGCAGATCCCGCGACTCCACAGAACTTCGATGCATTCGCGGCGCAGCTGCAAGAGTGGAATCGGCAAGTGATCGAGTCACGTGCAGCTAAGCATCCGGGCGAATTCAAGACGGAGGCAAACCGCGCCGGCGGCACGATGTTCGTCACGCCCGAGCTCGTGCTCGGTACCTTGGAGAAGGGCTATGAAATCATTATGAGTGCGCCGACACCGGAGCAGCGCGCCGCACTTGCGACATTCATCGTCGCCGAAGTGCATCCCTTCGCCGATGGCAATGGCCGCACCTCGCGCCTGGCGCTCAATTTGTTTCTGACACAGGCGGGACTCACCCGCATCATCATTCCGACGGTGTACCGCGACGACTACATCTCAGCGTTGAAGGCCCTCTCGAGCAACGCGCATCCCGTGCCGCTCGTGCGCATGCTGACTCGCGCAGCACGCTATAGCCGCTGGTTAGACATGCGCTCGAAAGACACTGCGTTTACCGCTCTCAAGCACTCGAATGCGCTCGAGCAGCCGACGGCGGCCAAGCTCACGTTCGATGACGCTGAGATCGTGGTAGCGCCGAGTCATTAACGCTGCGCAGGCGCGCTTCTCTAGCAAAAACTCACGCCTCGCGTGCACCAAGGTATCCGCGTCTTCTCGCATTCACCTTACGCTCACTGAAAAGACCAAGAACGCGGGCTTGCTGAATGATCGCGTCAGTGTGCCCCACCGTTCTCGCCGTCAAGGCCAGTTCCTGAATGGACATTCATCCGAATGAAGGGGTGTCAGTGTCTTGAAGAGTTCCCGCTGGACGTTCGGCACAAAACCGGCTCTGACCTTCCCAGCAAAGCGGAGCTTGCCGCGTTCGTAGTAGCCGACGAGGATCGCATCGATGCTGTGATCTTGGGGTCGATATCCGCCAATGACGAACTCTTCGTTGAGTTCGAGCTTCAGCTTCACCCAATCGTTCGTTCGATCGCCTGGCACATAATGGGAACCCTTGCGCTTGGCAATGACGCCTTCAAGTCCGGCCGCTTGAACAGCACGAACAACGTCTGCAGCGGCGCCGGGCAGTGTCTGCGAGAAGAGCACCCGTGAGTCTGAGGTGATCTCGAGCAGCTTGTCTCGTCGCTCCTCAAGTGGCGCATTCATCAGGTCGACGCCGTCGACGTGCGGCAGATCGAACGCATAGAAGACAACGGTGTGCTTGAGGTGAGAACCGCGGTGCTGCAGAGCCTGGAATGAGGGCCGTCCGAGTTGATCAACCGCGACGATCTCTCCATCAACGACGGCTTGGTTTGCCTTGAGACGTTCGGACGGATACATCACCGCGAGATCCTTATCGTTCCGGGAGCGCAGCGACACGCGTGCGCCATCCTTAAACAGGAGCGCGCGATAGCCATCGAGTTTGAGCTCGTAGGTCCATTCGTCGCCTTCAGGCAGCTGATCGGCGCGTTGCGCCATCATGGGCGTGAAGAAAGCGGGAAGCTTTCGCGGAACGAAGGCGCGCGTCACGTCCTGTGCGGCCCGCCTGCTTTTCTTGGATGGCATGGGCACGCTCGTCAGGAGCTGATAGTGGAGCTTAGCTCGGCATGAACGCCTGCGATCAGGGATTTGTGCGGACAACGACGTTCGCGCTTTCGCGCGGCTAAGAAGCCGTTAGATCGACCGATGAACCTGTATGTCAACGAGCGAATGAAGCCGGAATCGACCTTCCACCCACACGTGTCTTCGCGAATCTCTCACGATCCGGCAGCAACTGCTAAGGAATCCTTGGCAGTTCGTCGTCCAACGCAAGCTCAGCAAGCGGGGAACCTTCCAAGGAATAGATCCATAATTATAGGAAAAACACGAGAAAAACCCGCTAGATTCAACTCCGGCCGGGGGCGCCATCCTTCCCAGTCTCACTCTCGCGCGCTCAGCATCGGAACGCCGGTCGGTTATGAGGGCTAGCTGGTCATCTTCGAGCTTGGAGTTGCGCCGTGCCCCACGTGGTGCTCCTTGGCGATTCGATCTTCGATAACGCTGCCTACGTGGGCGGTGGTCCAGCCGTAATCGATCAGCTGCGCGGAATGCTTCCGTCGCAGTGGCAGGCGACGTTGCTCGCCGTCGATGGCGCGACGACGAGGGAGGTTCCCGCGCAAGTGCGACACATTCCGAATGGCGCTACTCACCTGGTCGTGAGCATGGGTGGGAACGATGCGCTGCTTGAGTCCGAGCTTCTGGACTTTCCCGTGAGGTCGAGCGCGGATGCATTGCGAACCTTCGCGCGCGCCGTGCGCGAGTTCGAGAAGAGCTACCGTGAAGCGCTCACGGCATGCCTGCGAAAGAATCTGCCGGTTGTGGTTTGCACGATCTATAACGGTAACTTCCCCGATCCTGATTATCAGCTCCGTGCTTCGATCGCATTGTCGATGTTCGACGACGCGATCGTGCGCATTGCTCGCGAGAAAGGGTGTGCCGTGATCGAGCTGCGCGAAATCTGTACTTCGTCGGCCGACTACGCCAACCCCATCGAGCCCTCTGTCGTAGGCGGAGCGAAGATCGCAGAGGCGATCAGCCATGCAATCGTCGAAGACGCATGAAGCCAAGCAGCGGCCCTGACTCGCCACGTCGTCACTTCATCCATCGGCGATCCTCATCAGCTCTTCGAGTGCAGCGCGCTTCTCCTCGGCGGCATGACCTTCGAGATACCGATTCAAGAGCTCGCGGCCCAGCGCAACCTTGACTTCGCGCGCATTGCTCGGGAGGTCGACGCCAGTGGCGTCCAAGACAAGGATGATCTGGAGCAGGTGCTCGAGCTGTGGCTCAGGCACGTTCCGATCGGCCGCGATGACCGAGTGGATCGCAGCGTAGATTTTCGACGCGTATGTCCTCCCAATCGTGCACGCGAGCGTTCGCGACTCGGCGTCACGCGACTCCTTCAACTCCTCCAAGCACGCAAAGCCTTCTTCCAGCTCGAACAGCGCATTCTTGCTGAAGAGCGCCGCCTCAGCCCGAGACAAATATTTGCGTGCTGCGACGAGCGCGGCTGACTCGATCATGATGACCATCCGGAGGCCTTGCTCATATTAGTGCATCGCCTCGGCGATAGTCGGATCGTCGAGCAAGTGCAAGTCTGAAAGTGCAAATCTGAAAATCCTTCCGAGGCGAGCTGTCCGCGCGAATGCGTGCTTGAACCTTTCGCCGCGCAAGACGTTGTCTTTATTGATGCTGATCGTGAGCGCCTGAGTCAGAGAACATCGGAGGGTAGCCTATGAACGTGAGAGTGGTCGTTGCGGATGAACGTCAAGCGCACTTCTTCGATGCGCAGAAGTACGGTGCTCCTTTGGAGCTGCGTACGACGCTCGAGAACCCGACGGGTGGCATGAAGGACATCGATCTCGAGGCCGATCGACCAGGCCGCAGGTTCGGTGGCGCCTCCGGCGTGCGCCATGGCACAGGCTCACAACAGGCTCATCATCACGGTGTGGATGGCGAGCGCAGCACCGAACAGCACGAGCTCTCGTTGTTTGCGAAAGAGGTCGCGCACAAGATCGACAGCGATCGCGTCAAGCATGAGTTCGACCGCCTCGTCATCATTGCAGCCCCGAAAATGCTTGGGTTACTGCGCCAAGAGTTGCCCGATACGTGCAAAGGTGTCGTCGCTGGCGAGATCTCGAAGGATCTCGCGCAGCACAGCGAAGATGCGATCCGGGACGCGCTGCCAAGAGAAGCGTTCTTTCAGTGATAAGCGGCCCAGCCGCGTGATGAGTGACGCAAGACGAGGATATCGTCCTCGAAGCCACTCCTCATTCGGCCGCCCCGACTTCCGGCAGGTTCAATCGTCGCACGATCTCCTTGAATCGTTCGTGGTCACGTAACGGTTTGAAGAAGGCGTTCGATTCCATCCAAGGCATCCAATCTCGACGGATCTCGTATCCTTTCTCGAGCCACCTCAACGCTCTATCGTGATCGCCGAGCGCGACGTAGATTTCGGCGAGCGCCCACGGATCGGCGTCTCGTTCCTGTTCGAGATTGGCCGCGAACGCTCGAGCTTCAGCGTGCCGACCTGCAAGCGCTTGCCCTTGTGCGAGTCCCCATGCCCACTTCGGACTACGCTCGGCAACCTTTGTGAATGCGACAGCCGCTTCCTCATGGCGACCGAGGGCGGCATATGCCTGTCCGAGTACGAAGTTGGGCACGATGCCTTCGGGATCCATCACGAGCGCCTTCTTGAGTTGCGCGATGGCCGCTTCGTGTCGACCGCACCAGTTCGAGATCCAGCCATGCCACGCGACCCACGTTGATTCTTGGGGATCGAGCTCGATCGCGAGCTCCATCTCTTCGAGCGCACGATCCAGGCGGCCGTGGATGACCTGCAACCACGCGTAATGCGCGTGCGCATCGGCCAGACTCGGATTGATCTCGAGCGCTTTCTCGAGTGAAGCCTCGGCGGCTTCCCAATCCCAGTGGAAGTACATGTTGTTTTCGGCGAGGGCGAGATGAGCTTCAGCGATCCCATCGTCAAGACCCAGTGCTTGCAAGGCGGCGGCTGTGCTACGCGGAAAGGCCGATCGCGCCGCGCCCGGCGCGTGACCGATGCGGCTGTATGCGAGCGCGAGCTTGGCATAGGGCAGCGGATCGCTCGGATCGATACGAGTCGCCCGGTGCAACAGGGCGATACCCTTTTCATTGCCTTCGTGCGTCCACTGACTCAAGTAATAGGCGCCCCGCAGGTAGAGCTCATAGGTTTCCGGGTTCACGCTGCGATGCGCCGCCATGCGTGCTTGTTCGGTGGGTGTCAACGTGATGTCGACTGCACGCGCGACTGCCTGGGCGAGCTCGCTTTGCAAGTGCAGCACATCGCGCACCTCACGGTCGTATGTCTGTGCCCACAGGTGACTGTCATTGGACTCGAGGAGTTGCACGGTGAGGCGAAGCCGATTGCCTTCGTGCAATACCGACCCTTCCATCACGAGATCCACTCCGAGCTCGCTTGCGATCTGTTTCAGCGACTTACCGGAGTTGCGGTAGGGCAGTGTCGATGTACGCGAGATGACCTTGAGCCCACGAGCCTTTGACAGGTCCGCGATCAACGCTTCGTGAATTCCCGCGGCGAGATACTCCTGCTCCGGGTTCGTAGACAGATTCTCGAGTGGCAATACGGCTAGGGCCTTGACTGGTGCAGCCATAGCGACGGATTGCTGCACCACGGGCTCCCTTTGTTGCAAGAAGGCGAGACCTCCGATGAATGCTGTGGCGCACGCCCCTATGAGGACGGGCCAACGCGCGCGCGTGAGTAACGACGGTCGCTTGAGGGGCGGGGCACGCTCCGGGGATGACGCATCGAGTTGTAGTACCGGTGCCGCGATGCGATACCCGTGACCACGAGCCAGGGCGATGTACCGAGGTTGTCGGCTGTCGTCACCGAGCGCCTGGCGCACGAGCTCGATGCGCTTGGCGACTGTCTCGTCGTTGACGACGCGGTTTGCCCAAACCTGAGTCATCAAGTCGTCGCTCGAAACGACATTGGGTGCGTTGCGGACAAGAGCGAGCAGAAGCTCGAAGGACAGCCGTGGCATAGGTACGAGCGCATCGCCGCGTCTGACTTCACGCGTACCGATATCGATGAGCAGGTCACCCACCTGATATCTCGGAGCTTGCGAAGCGGGACCGTGCATCGTTCCCACGCTCATTCCCTTAAGACGTTAGATTCTAGGCGCGCGCGAGGGCTTCGTGAACTCTTCGCGAATTCTTCATTCGCTCTTCAGGTCGATCGCAGACCTCTTCCCCAAGCTATCCATGCGCCGCGTTCTGCGCCGCGCCATGAAGTCGCTTATCGCCAAGAGGAGGTTATGCATATGAAACGTCTATCGTTCGTGGTTCTTCTCGCCAGCATCGTCGCGCATTCTGCCGTCGCAGGTGACAAGAACGCCTGCAATGCCAGAAGCTTGGCCGGGAAGTGGATGTTCGCGACCGATGTCGGACGACAGAATCTGTTTTCGGCAGGGGGAGATATCACCGCGATCGGCACCTTCACGCTCGATCGTAAGGGTACAGCGAGCGGGAGCTTCGATGCGACGGTCGAAGAGCTCACCTTCCTACCTAAGGTCCAGTTCGAAGGCACGCTCAAGGTCAACGCGGATTGCACCGGGACATTTACGTTCGTCACCGGCGCGGGCACGCAGCGGACGGACAGCATCGTGATCTTGAGTCCGTGGCGCATCCGCGGGATGTCTCAGGACATCAATAATCTTTGGACGTACGAGATGGAGCGCCTGTGATGTTCAAGTGACGAAGTGATCTTTCGAAGCGGTTAGTGGTTAGTTATGAACGCTGTTGGAGCGTCCGCCCCTGCGTTTGTGCTGCTTCTTCCAGGCGCGCTGTGGGCATCTCTGTCTAGCCGCTAAACCGCTAATCGCTTCTTAGATGATCGGTATCCTCGCCGGACTTCGTCACATGCGGTCGCCTTGAGCTAGACTCGCGCCACGTCATTGCAGAAGAGGCGCGAATGGCTACAGGCAAGCTGGCGGTCGTCACCGGTGCGGATCAGGGATTGGGCCGTGTCATGGCGCTCGCGCTCGCGGAGCGAGGCTGGAACATCGCGTTCACTTATCTAGGTGTCGATACCCACGCGCGAACGTTGGAGGATGAGATCGAGGCGTTTGGTCGTGAGGCGTGGAGCGCACCGTCGGATGCAGGCGTCAAAGCAGACGTCGAGCGCTTCTACGAAGATCTCGATCAGCGCTTCGGCAGGAGTGCGGACCTGCTCATCAACAACGCTGGCGTGCAAACGTGGAGCTCGCTTCTGGAGCTCAAGGAAGAGCAATGGGATCTCGTCATTCGCACGAATCTCAAAGGATGCTTTCTCAATACGCAAGCCGCCGCGAAGAGCATGATCCTGGAAGGCAAGCGTGGCACGATCATCAACATCGGCTCAGCCTGCAACAAAGTGCCTTTTCCGAATCTGGTGGACTACACCGCCTCCAAAGGAGGCATCGAGCAGTTCACCAAGGTTTCAGCAGTCGAGCTGGGCCCGTACGGCATCAACGTGAACTGCATTGCGCCGGGCCCAATCGAAACCGAACGGACGCGACGTGAGGCGCCGAACTACGCTGAGACATGGTCGCGGGTGACGCCGATGCGTCGCGTCGGCACGCCAAAGGATGTCGCGCACGCGGTCCTGTTCTTCGCAGATGAAAAGTCCGATTTCATCTCGGGACAGACGCTGTACGTCGATGGCGGCGCATTCACCGTGACGAACTGGCCCTACCGAGATCAAGCCTGAATACTAGAGCGTTCATTTCGCTGGTGCTGCTTCTCGCAGGACCTGCATCGGCCGAGCCGACAGGCATGTGTCTCGCGAGTGCTGCTCGCGCGCAGATAGGCATCACGACGACCTACGATCCGGCTTACCGCCAGATCCCGTATCCGAACGGTGACGTGCCGGCGGATCGCGGTGTCTGTACGGATGTACTGGTGCGAGCGTATCGCGTGGCAAGCATCGACCTACAACAGCTTGTCCACGAGGATATGCGAAAGGCTTGGGCGCAGTATCCGAAGCTCTGGGGCTTAACGCGACCCGACGCCAACATCGATCATCGCCGTGTGCCGAATCTCGCCAAGTTCTTCTCGCGGCACGGCGAATCCCTTCCGATCACACGCGATCCTGCCGATTATGCGGCTGGCGACATCGTCACGTGGCGGCTGACCTCGGGCGTTCCACACATCGGGGTCGTATCTGAGCGAAGGACGCCCGCGGGAGTGCCGCTCATCATTCACAACATCGGCGCGGGTACTCTCGAGGAGGACGTGCTGTTTCGGTTCGAGCTCACCGGCCGCTACCGATACGTTCCACACCGACTGCAACGTGCTTGCACGGAGCGCGAAGCCGTGGGTCGCACTGATTCCTAAGATCGTCCGTCGAGAATCGCAAAGAGGGTATGGGGTCGCAGCGACAATCGATAGTGTGCACGCTCAATCGCTGACCGCGGGCGCAGACCGAGCTCAATCATAAGAATGAATCGAACGATCAAAGGGCTTCGCTGGTGGATGGTGAGCCTGTTCATGATCGGCACCGTCCTCAACTATCTGACGCGTGCCGCCTTGAGCGTGGCCGCGCCCACGATCACGAAGGAGGTCGGTGTCACCACTGAGCAGTACGGTTGGATCACGACGTTCTTCCAGATCGGGCTGATGATGTCTCCCATCGCCGGATACGTGCTCGACATCATCGGGCTCAAGATGGGTTTCGCACTGTTTGCTGCCGCGTGGTCCGCGATCACCATCGCTCACGGCGCCGCGAACAGTTGGCAGACATTTGCGTGGCTGCGAGCTTTCATGGGGTTCGCAGAGTCGTCTGCGCATCCGTCGGGAATGAAGTTGGCCTCCGAGTGGTTCCCAGCGAAGGAGCGCGGACTCGCAGGCGGCATCTACAACGTGGGTGCCTCGGTCGGATCGATGATCGCAGCACCGCTCATCGCGTTTGCCATTCTTCTCTACAACTGGCGCATGGCGTTCGTGATCGCCGGGGCGTTGGGTGTCGTGTTCGTGATCCTGTGGCTCGTGTTCTTCAATTCGCCAGATCGTCATCCGGCGTTGTCCGATGAAGAACGCACGAAGATTGCCGAAGGCAAGGAGGCGCACCTCGCCTCCGACGGCACACGCCCGTCGATCGCGCGAGTGTTGAAGCAGCGCAATTTCTGGGGTATCGCGCTACCGCGATTTCTGGCGGATCCCACCTGGGGGACGCTGGCGCTCTGGGTGCCGCTCTATCTCACGATGACGCGCGGCTTCGATCTGAAGCAGATCGCGATGTTCGCTTGGTTGCCGTTCTTGGCAGCCGATGCGGGCAGCATGTTCGGTCCTTTCGTGGTCCTCTGGCTGCAGAAGCGGGGCGTCGGGCTGATCAATGCGCGTCGCGGCGCGTTCACGCTCGGCGCCGTCCTGATGACGCCGATGATGTTCGTCGGATTCGTCGACAGTCCGTACGCGGCGATCGCGCTGTTGTGCCTGGGTGGTTTCGCACATCAGACGCTTTCGGTCACAGTCATCACGATGGCCTCCGACCTATTTCGTCACAACGAAGTCGCGACGGTAGCGGGGCTCGCAGGCACGTGCGGGAATTTAGGCGTAGCGATCTTCACGTTCCTGCTGGGCACGTGGGTTGCTACAGTTGGCTATGATCCCTTCTTCATTGCACTCGGTGTGCTCGATCTAATCGGAGCGGCGCTGCTGTGGGGACTTGTACGCGAACGAAGGGCATGAGGTAGACGGCGTGTCTGATGCGTTGATTCAGAATCCGATCCTGCGGGGCTTCAATCCCGATCCATCGATCGTGCGCGTTGGAGAGGATTACTACATCGCGACATCGACGTTCGAGTGGTATCCGGGCGTTCAGATTCATCACTCTCGCGATCTCGGGAGCTGGCGCCTGCTCACTCGCCCGCTGCGCCGCGCCAACCAGCTCAACATGCTTGGAGATCCGGACTCGTGCGGCATCTGGGCACCCTGCCTGAGCTACGCGGACGGATTGTTCTATTTGATCTATACGGATGTGAAACGCTACGGCCGCACGACTGTCGGCGGTGCCTCGGGCGCATCACTCCGAGATTTTCATAATTATCTCGTCACCTCACCCACGATCGAGGGCGACTGGTCCGATCCGATCTACCTCAACAGCAGTGGCTTCGATCCGTCGCTCTTTCATGACGATGACGGGCGCAAGTATCTGGTCAACATGCTGTGGGACCATCGGCCGGGTCAGAACCGCTTCGCGGGAATCGTGCTGCAGGAATATTCTCCGAGTGCGAGCGCACTGGTCGGCGAACGCAAGCTGATTTTCAAAGGCACGCCGCTCGGTTTGACGGAGGCGCCGCACCTGTATAAGCGGAACGGTTATTACTATCTGATCACGGCAGAGGGCGGCACCGCCTGGAACCACGCGGTGACGATGGCTCGGTCGCGAACGCCGGAAGGGCCGTATGAGCTCCATCCCGACGTTTACATCTTGAGCGCGCGTCAGCGGCCCGATTGCGAATTGCAACGTGCGGGTCACGCCGATCTGGTCGAAACGCCGAAGGGTGAAACGTACGCCGTCTACCTCTGTGGACGACCGATTCGCAATCGAGGGCGTTGCACCCTTGGACGCGAAACGGCTATTCAGCTCATGCGATGGTGCGACGACGGATGGTTGCGCACGGCCGAGGGAAACGGTGTACCCACTGCTACAACACCCGCACCGAAGTTCACGAAGCACGGCTCGGCCACAAGAACACGCGTGCGCGAAGATTTCAACAGCGGCGAGCTGCCGATCGATTTCCAGTGGCTCCGTTCGCCGTGGCCGAGCGAGCTGTTCAGCTTGACCGCTCGCCCCGGTTTTCTGCGGCTGTATGGTCGCGAAAGTGTGGGCAGCTTGTTCAAGCAGGCGCTCGTCGCGCGTCGTCAACAATCGCACTGCTATCGCGCGACCACGGCCATGGAGTTCGAGCCGAAGCACTTTCAGCAAAGCGCAGGGCTGATCTGCTACTACAACTCAGCCAAGTTCCACTATTTGTACGTCTCGTACGACGATGTGAACGGCAAGCACATTCGCGTGATGTCCGCACTGCCTGATCAACCGCAGAGCGATTCGTTTACGGCGCCGGTTTCGATCCCAGAAGGACAGCAAATCGAGCTGCGCGTCGAAGTGGATTTCGAGCGACTGCGCTTTGCATATCGGGCGGCGGGCGGAGAGTGGGTGTGGCTGCGAGAGCAATTCGACGCGAGCATCTTGTCGGACGAGGCGAGCCCGCCTGGGCTGCCGAACTTCACTGGCACGTTCGTGGGAATGGCTTGCCAGGATCTCGCAGGCACCGCGCTCCCAGCCGACTTCGACTATTTCGAGTACGAGGAACGCGAATTCTTGCCCGAGCTACCGCGGACATAGCAGCGCATTCGCCGCGTTCGCCGCGAGAGTATCTCTTTCGCTGGGCGGGCTCTCGTGGCAGCAAAGCGTGAGTCAACGTTGCAGCTGCCCCTCGATCGGCGCGGGCTCTTCAGGCGTCAGGATCCAGAAGATGATGTAGACCAGGATGCCTGGAAATGCTGCTGAGAAGATCGAGATCAGCACGTACAGCGCACGTGCGAGGGTGATATCCATGCCGAGGTAGTCGGCCCAACCCGCGACGACGCCGCCGATCATGCGATGTGTTCGTGAACGTCTCAGTGGACCTTTCATGTTGCTCATCTATCTCCTGTGCTTGACGACTTGACGCTGTGGGCGGCGGGACTGTTCCGTCCCGCCGCGGTGCGGGCTGTCATGACCGCACTCGATCAATAGTGCACGGTGACCGAGTAGGGGGCGCTCTCGGGCACAGTGAGTGCACCGTAGACCGAAAGACTCAGGCTTGCAGCGACCATGACAGCGGACAACATCAGGCACACCGTACGCTGCACTCTGCGGCTGCTCATTTCGATTGCGTTCATCATGGTCATCTCCTCTTTCTCAAGTGCCGCGTTATTGCGGCGTTTGAGGCTTAGACACGGGAGGAAGGCGCTCGGTTACGCGCCTCGGGCCCGCTACCGGTGAGTTGCGGCGGGCTGCCGGCGAACGCCGCGATGGCTGAGAACCCGGATAAACCCTTCTTCGCCGACGGGTCGCTACGCTTTGGAGCACAATGCGCGTTGTCGCAATCTTCGAGACTGGAATCGATCTATGGCACTGATTGCTTCGTATCGCCCGTCGAGGCGCGAGGTGTTCGTCATCGCTGCGTATTGCTCGCTGGTGCTTCCGCTGGGTGCTGTGGCAGAGACCCACACCCCGCCGGTATCGATGACGGCCGAAGAACACCATGCGCGCATGATGAAGCTGCTCGGCATCGACTCAGTGCGACCTGGCGCGAACGGTCGAGATGCGACGGCACCGAATGCGGCGAATTACGATGAAGCAAAGGCGAATCCGTATCCGGAGCTTCCTGATCCGCTTCGTATGAAGAACGGTGAGAGCATCAAGAGCGCTGAAGAGTGGTGGACGAAACGGCGACCCGAGATCGTCGAGGACTTCGCACGTGAAGTGTATGGGCGGATGCCGGCGAGCACCCCAAAAGTGAACTGGGAGGTGGTGAGGACGACTTCCGAGAAGCACGGCTCCGCGCCCGTGACAACGAAGCAGCTCGTAGGTCACGTAGACAACGCCTCGTACCCGCGCATCGATGTCGATATCCAGTTGACGCTCACCACGCCTGTAGCTGCGAAGACGAAGCCTGTCCCCATCATCATGGAGCTGAAATTCGTCTTTCCGCCCGACTTCAATCCTGAGCTCAGCTCGCGCTTGAACGCAGCGGCGCTCGAGTGGCAGCAGCTCGTGCTCGCGAAGGGATGGGGATTCGCCCAGATCGCGCCTATCTCGGTGCAGCCTGACAATGGTGCCGGACTGACACAAGGGATCATCGGACTCGTCAACAAAGGACAGCCACGCAAGCTCGATGATTGGGGTGCTTTGCGTGCGTGGGGCTGGGGAGCGAGTCGAGCGATGGATTACTTCGAGACGGATTCCGCGGTGGATGCGAAGAAAGTCGGACTCGTCGGCCATTCGCGATTTGGCAAGGCAGTGCTCGTCGCGATGGCCGACGACCCACGCTTTGCGATTGCATACGTCAGCTCATCCGGTGCCGGCGGCGCGAAGCCCCACCGACGCAACTTTGGTGAGATCGTGGAGAACCTCGCGGGGGCGGGTCAGCATCACTGGATGGCCGGCAACTACATCAAGTATTCGGGGCCGCTCACGTGGAACGATTTGCCGGTCGATTCCCACGAACTCATCGCGCTTGCAGCACCGCGACCGGTCTTTATCGGTTCAGGTGCAGCAGAGCAGGGTGATGCATGGGTCGATCCAAGAGGAATGTTCATGGCGGCGGCAGCCGCAGGGCCTGTGTACAAGCTCCTCGGCAAGCGCGATCTCGGCACGACTGAATTCCCACCGATCGAGACAGCGCTGATCGAAGGCGACATCGCGTATCGCCAGCACAAAGAAGGCCACATCACGGGACCGAACTGGCCGGTGTTCTTGGAGTTTGCGAGCCGCTACTTGGAGTGATGCGCTTAGCGCATCACTCGGCCAACTGGCTAGCTGGCTACTGGCCAGAGTCGTGGGGGGGCCCGGCCACGCGGACGCAAAAAAAATTTGGGGAACAATTATGGG
>JAEZFW010000053.1 GCA_023417315.1 Pseudomonadota bacterium | reverse complement strand
GGGCTCGAGCGGATCGCCGAGCTCGGCGCGGCGCGTGAAATGTTCGGCGAGCAGACCGGGCACGATCGGATTGTGCACCCACCACTCGGGAGCATGCAGAAGGAGCGTTCCAAGCGGCGGCCGCTCGCGCAATACGAGCACATATTGAAGTGCGAAGTACATCGGCCACGGACGAACGTGCCGAAACGAGGCGAGGAGCCCAGGCGCTGCCGCATCTCGGTCCGGACGTTCGAGCAACGCGGCGTATGCAACGGTCGAAAGCATCCAATTCGCGCCGTTGGCGTAGTCCGCCACAATGGAGATCGGTACGGTCTCGGCGCGCATCAAGTTCACGGCCTGACGAAACGTCTCGTTCTCCACAACATCGACAGGATGGGCGCTCGCCTCTCCGACCGCATCGAGCGCAGCGGTCATCTTCTGCAACTGAGCGAGCGGCGGCTCGGGGGCCCCATCTTGCGCCGATTCGGATTGTCTAGCCGGCGCCGGTTCGGCAGCTGGCTTCTTCTGCCGAGTGCCGAACCAGATCAACAGTCCTGTCGCGAGCGCACCGAAGACGAATGCGATGAGGTTGTCCATCATTGAGCCGCTGTTTGTTCTTGAACGCCAGCCTAAGCGCGCGAGAGCGGTCAATCAACACGCGTCCATTTGAAACACTGACTGGTCCAAACTCCGCGCTCCACGAAGCGGCTCCTGTGCGTTGTAGGTAGGTTCTCCCCAGTGCCGATCATGTTGCACCCGCAACGCGCCGATCGACATGGGTTTCGTGTCGCGCAGAACCCTGGAACCATGGACGGCATCCTGGGGTTAGGACGAGTGCCCGCACCCTTCGGCGAGCTGACTCGAAGGAGCTCACATGCAAGCGCTATTGCAAGACTTTGCCGCACTCCTCAGTGAGCGCCCCGAACCGCCTTGCCTCAGCCTCTATCAGCCAACGCACCGCAGCTTCCCGGACAATCGGCAGGATCCGATTCGCTTCAAGAATCTGCTGCGAGGATTGGAGCAGTCGCTCGCCGAGCGCTATCCGGAACAGTCTCGCCAGGACCTGCTCGAGCCGTTGCATCGTCTCGGCGCGGACGAAGCCTTCTGGAATCATGCGCAAGACGGGCTCGCGGTATTGCGAGCAAAGGATACCTTCAAGATATATCGCCTGCAGCGCAGCGTTCCCGAATTGGCCATCGTCGCGGGGAGTTTTCACCTCAAGCCGCTTTCGCGCATCTTGCAAACTGCGGATCGCTACCAAGTGCTCGCGATCGATCGTCAGAAGGTTCGCTTGTTCGAGGGCAACCGCGACGCCTTGGACGAGGTCGAGCTCGAATCTGAAGTTCCACGCACATTGAAGGACGCGCTGGGTGAAGAGCTCACGGAATCGTATCTAACCGGCTCATCGCACCGCGCAGGTCCAGGCACGACGATCTTTCATGGTCACGGATCGCGCAAAGACGAGATCGATACTGACGCAGAGCGGTTCTTCCGCGTCATCGACCGGGCGATCTGGGAGCACCACTCCCGTCCGAGCGAGCTGCCGCTCGTGCTCGCGGCGCTTCCTGAACATCAAGCGCTGTTCCGTCGCATCAGTCGCAATTCGTTGCTCGCGAACGTCGGTATCGACGTCAATGCCGATGCACTCAGCATCGATGAGCTACGCAAGCGCGCGTGGGCTGTCGTGGAACCCGAGCATCGGCAGCGAGCGCAAAGCGCGCTCGATCGCTACGCGGCCGCGGCGGCTGCTGGAATGGGAAGCGATGAATTGTCCTCCGTGGCACGCGCGAGCGTCGAAGGCCGCATCGACACTCTACTCGTCGCAGCCGATCATCACATCGTGGGGCACATCGATGAGGACGGTTTCATCGAAACGAGCGACTCGGATGCACCCGAGTACGACGATGTGCTGGACGACCTAGCCGAGCTCGTCGCGCGGCGCAACGGCAAAGCCATCGTCTTACCGAGCGAGTTCATGCCTTCGAGGTCAGGCGTCGCAGCGATCTATCGCTACTAGCCGAGCTTGCATCTGTATCGATAAAGTGGCGCGTGCCTCGCGCATGAGTCGCGCGACGGAACATCACGCCGATCGTGTTCGTTTGCCTGGTGCGAAGGAGGAGTGAGATGACCATCGAAGACATTGGCCCACGGCCGCAATCGTTCGACCTCGAGCAAGCAACGGTCGAGAACCAGAACTATAGAACGGTGGTCTGGAGTGGGCGCTATCTGCAGGCGACGTTGATGTCGATCCCAGTCGGCAGCGATATCGGGTTGGAAGCGCATCCGGATACGGATCAATTCCTGCGCCTGGATGCCGGTCGAGGGCGCGTGCAGATGGGTCCTTCGAAGGACAAGCTCACCTTCGAGCAGGAAGTGTCAGATGGCTGGTGCGTGCTCGTGCCGGCAGGCACGTGGCACAACATCACGAACATCGGCGAGGAGCCGATGCAGCTCTACGCGATCTACGCGCCTGTGCATCACAAGCAAGGCAAGATTCACAAGACCGCCGAGGACGACCACAACGACCAGGACGACGATCCGCCAGAGTGGTCGGTGCAGCCGCCGAAGACGCGGCCGGACAAGCATGCGTAACGCGA
Source organism: Pseudomonadota bacterium (assembly GCA_023417315.1). Taxonomy (GTDB): domain Bacteria; phylum Pseudomonadota; class Gammaproteobacteria; order Steroidobacterales; family Steroidobacteraceae; genus Steroidobacter. The sequence goes on along the minus strand of JAEZFW010000053.1, from coordinate 46,303 downwards.
TCAAAGGCGCACGCAACTAGTTAGACAGAAGCTCGTACGAACAGCGGGAAATCCGGCTGTCCTCATCGCGCTCGCCGTGACAGCCTTGAGCTGTCGGTGATGTAAGCATTACGGCAGGGTGTGCGATGCGCTATCTCGCACTCGCGGTGGACTATGACGGTACTGCTGCGAGCGAAGACCGTCTTTCCAGCGCAGCCATGCGCGCAATCGCGCGACTGCCCGCCTCGGGGCGTCGCGCCGTGCTGGTTACGGGACGCCGGCTGTCGGAGCTGCATCGTGTATGCCCTGAGCTTCGGCTCTTCAATCTCGTCATCGCGGAGAACGGCGCGGTCCTGTACGACCCGCGCCGCCGCGAAGAAACACTTCTCGCTGCGCCTTTGCCGGCACGTTTCATTGAACGTCTGCGGGACCGAGGCGTCGAGCCGCTCGATATCGGAGAGGTGCTCGTTTCGACGCACGATCGGCATCGCGCAGTGATTCACGATGTGATTCGCGAGCTCAGCTTGGAGCTGCAGGTCATCTATAACCGATCTTTCGTCATGGTCCTGCCGCCAGGCATCAACAAGGCGTCGGGACTGGCTGAAGCGTTGCGCCGGCTCGGTCTCTCTCAGCACGAAGCGGTCGGAATCGGGGATGCGGAGAACGACTACTCGTTCCTCTATTACTGCGAATGCGGTGTTGCAGTGGCGAACGCAGTCGAATCAATCAAAGAAGCCGCCGATCTCGTCATGCAAGGCACGAATGGACACGGAGTCGCCGAGCTCGTCGACGAGCTCATAGCCAACGATCTCAAGAGGGTCGAAGGCAAGATCGAGCGCCATCTGGTTGCGGTCGGTACGCGAGCAGACGGTTCCGAAGTTCGCATCCCGCCCTATGGGCACAACATCCTGATTGCCGGGCCTTCAGGAAGCGGCAAGTCGACGCTCACTGCGGGCATCGTAGAGCGTCTCATCGATAAGAGCTATCAAATCTGCATCATCGATCCCGAGGGCGACTACAGCGCGATGCAATCGGTGATCGCATTAGGCAGTCATCGTCGCGCGCCGAGCGTCAACGAGGTGCTGTCCATCCTCGAAGATCCGGTCATCAATCTCAGCGTGAATCTACTTGGGCTGCCGCTCGAAGATCGACCGTTCTTCTTCTCGCAACTCATTCCGGGCTTGCAGGCGATGCGTGCACGAACGGGTCGACCGCACTGGATCGTTCTCGATGAGGCACATCACATGCTGCCGCAAGATTGGGGTCATACCGAGTCCACAATGCCGCGCATGCTAGGCGAGACCATCTTGGTGACAGTGCATCCCGACCACGTCGCACCTGCCATGCTTGCACCGGTCGATATCGTATTCGCGATTGGCCACTCGCCCGACGACACGCTGCGTCGTTTCGCGAGTACTGCTGGACGAGAACTACGTTGGCCTCGAGGTCTCGCGCATCGATCGCGGCACGCGGTGGCCTGGTTCGTGAGCGAAGGTGCAGAGCCGTTCCTCGTGCAGCCGCAGCGCACGCGAGCGGAGCGAATCCGACATCATCGCAAGTACGCGGAAGGAGATTTGCGCTACCACAGCTTCTACTTTCGCGGGCCGGACGGCAGACACAACCTCAAAGCGCAGAACCTCGCGGTGTTCTGCCAAATCGCAGCGGGCATCGATGAGAAGACATGGCTGTTCCACTTGAGAAACAATGACTACTCGCGATGGATCCGCGAAGCCGTCAGAGATCCTTGGCTCGCCGAGCACATCGAGCCGATCGAACGACGTTCCGACCTCTCACCCCAACAAACCCGTGATCTCGTTCGCGGAGTTATCAGCGCCCGGTACACGCTGCCGGAATGATGGGTACGCTGACCCGCAAGGCCGCGGGACACGAACGACCCTCACTCATTTGTCACTCACGGAGCGGAAAGGTAGTTCGTCGTCCTCGCGGAGGCGGGGATCTATCCGACGTTCAGGCGTCATCCGTTGCGAACGGGAGGATCCGGATAGGCCCTCGCCTCCGCGAGGGTGACGGACAAAGAGTGCCGTCGCGCGTGTATGAATCCGCGCGGAACACCTCCTCTGGCGTCATCCCGCGGAGGCGGGGATCCATCCGACGTTCAGGCGTCATCCTTGCGGAAGCGAGGATCCATCCTTACGCGCACGTGCTCCTCACTCCTGCACGATTAGGCAAGTACGGTGCAGGGCAGAGCAAGGCATCAACGCCTGATCGACCTAAGAATGTTCGCCACAGTTTGCGTGAATGAGAGGAGCGCATCATGTCCGAACACGAGAACGTAGGTCGACGAGATATCTTGAAGGCGATGGCACTCGCCTCGACCGGCTTGGCGACGGGTGCAGCCGTTGCGCAATCCACGCCTCGCGCAGAGCGAGCGAACGGAAAAGCGGCAGTGGTGACCGGTTCTTCCCGTGGCATCGGAGCTGCGACTGCGAAGCGACTCGCGCGCGATGGCTATGCGGTGGCCGTGACTTACGAGAGGAGTCGCGATGCCGCTGCGGGCGTCGTCCGAGAGATCGAGTCGAACGGTCGCCGTGCGATCTGCGTGCAGGTCGATGTGAGCGATGCAAATGCCGTCACTCGGTTGTTCGATGCGACCGAAGATGCATTTGGTGGCGTCGATGTCGTGGTGAGTAATGCCGGCATCATGCGCTTGGCTCCTATTCGCGACATGAACGACGCCGACTTCAGTCGCATGATGGACGTCAATCTCAAGGGAAGTTTCTATGTGCTACGCGAAGCGGCCAGGCGCGTACGAGACGGCGGACGCATCATCACCTTGTCTTCGAGCATCACGCTGCTGCGCAGCCCCACATACGGTCCCTATGCAGTCACCAAAGGCGCGCAGGAGCTATTTGCGAATGTGCTCGCAAAAGAGGTGGCGGGTCGCAGGATTTCGGTGAACGCGGTCGCGCCCGGCGTCGTCAATACGCCGCTGTTCACGGACGGCAAGACACCTCAACAGATCGCGGGTTTCGTCGAGCGCACACCACACAAGCGCCTCGGCGAGCCCACCGATATCGCGGACGTCATCTCGGTGCTATGCAGTGCAGATGGCTCATGGGTGAACGGGCAAACGATCTTTGCGAACGGCGGCATCGTCTAACCGTGTCGCACGATGAGGCGAACTGCGGCGCGCCTACGAGCTTGTCGCGGCTGGAGCTACTGGCTTTGCTCGAGTGCAGCTGTGCGGAGGGTCACCTTCAATCTGATTGCGGCAGGTAGCCTCGAATCCGATCGATATACCACTCGGGAAAGCCGAGGCTCTCAGCCGGCCGCAGTAGGTTCTCGACGTGCGATGCTTCCGCCTGCGCGGGCTGCATGTTCGGCGACAAGTAGCACAACGCCGTGCGCAGTCGCCCCTTCTGATCTTGTGCCAAGACGGGAAAAGGAAAGTACGCCGCCTTGAGTTGCCCGTAGACGTGGCTCAGCTCGCGATGGCTTACGAGCATCAGTAGTCCATATGAAACGCTGCGCGGATTCGGGACGAGATTGACCCAAGGTGCGATCTGCAGCTCGTATCCCGAGAGCGTTGCGAGCTCCTGTCGCTGCGGCGACATTCCCACGCGCTGCATCACTTCTGGATTGATCAAGCCGCCGTAGAAGAAACCCCAAACAAGATCGTTCATCTGTCGTGCTCCGACGGCTGGACTTCAAGATGCTTCGCCAAGCAGAGTCTGTTCGAGGAAGGAAAACTGGCTCTTGCGAGCTCGTGCAGCCGCCTTGGGGTGATACGCGAGACCGCGTGCTCGATCATTCATGCTCTCGGCGGTGAACGCATGCAGAGCGTGCCCATAAGCGTGCAACTGCCAGTCCGCTCCTGCTTGCGTGAGCTCGTGAGCCAGATCGAGCACGTGCGCGGGCGGGGCATACGGATCTTCCCAGCCGTGCAACACCAGCACGCTCGCGCTCATGCGTCGGGTAGGCGTGGGCGGTTTGGACAGCACACCGTGGATGCTGATTGCAGCCAGTAACCGCGGATCACCGCTGCGCGCCAAGTCCAATGCGCACAGCCCTCCAAAGCAATAACCCACGACGGCCGTTTTGTATGAGTCAACAAAGGGCAGCGACGTCGCTGCATCGAGCGCCGCCAGGAGTCTTCGACTTAGGAGTGCGCGGTCATTGATGAAGGGTGCCATCAACGCACTGTTGTCTGCATCGATGCGTCCACGGTTGCCGCGTCCATACACATCGATGGCGACTCCTACATATCCGTGTGCAGCCATCTCTTCGGCCATGCGATCGACGTGCGGCAACCGGCCGCTCCAGTCGTGCGCGATCAATACACACGGATGCTTACCTTGCGACGGCGGGTGCGCGACGAACGCCTCGCACACCGTCTGTCCATCTCGATACTCGAGTACTTCGCAGCGAATCATCTCAAGCTCGCAGTCCCTTCGAGGTAGTACCCAACAATTCTCGCGCGCCGCGAAGCATCAGCGAGCGATCAGCTCGCCGACGCCGTCTTTGTCTGCTGAGCCTGGCATCCAGGGCTCGCCGAGCAAGCGCCAGTTCAAGCGGGGATGGTAGTGATAACGAATGCCAAGCTCGCCTGTGAGCAGGGTGAGTCGTTCGATGGTTCTGGCGTTCTTGAGGGCACCGGCGTCGATATAGCGAAATGGAGTGCCAGCGACGAGATCGAAAACGATCTGTTTGGCCTGTTGATCATCGCTCACCACCAGCACATCGCTCAGCTCTTCGCCGAACTGCGGCGCATCGAACACTTCCCACCAGACATTCTTGAAGGCGCCGACAATGCGCATTTGCGGGAAGCGCTTCTGCATCTCCTCTGAGGCGCTCGTGTTCCACGGGAAGATGAAATCGCTATAGTCCTCATTGAACGGGTTGGTAATGTCGATCACGATTTTGCCGCTGAGCTCGGCGCGATAGTTCTCGAGAAGGTCGAACAAACCATCACGGATGAAGGCCGCCGGGAGCACGATGCGCGAGCGAACTGCTTGTTCGTACGTGCCGGCGCTCACGCCGCTCACCGGTAATTGCGCGACGATTCGCGCTGCGCGCTTCGGATCTCGCGATCCGAGGAGCACTCGTCTACCAGCGCGGGCCAGCATGATCGCGAGGCGCACGCCCATGCGGCCGGTGCCGAGAATTCCGATGTCGGCAGTGTCTTTAGAGTCTGTGGAGTCGCGGGTCATAAGTCACCTGGGGTCAGAATCGAAAGCCCAGGATCATTCAACCGCGAGGAAGGGGCCGCGACAAACGCGAATTGCTTGTGTCGTGCGACAGTTTTTCTTATCCGCTACTGAGCAGGCGGTTCGGTGCCTGCTTCGGCGAATAACCAATCGCGCACGACTTGCACCTTGCGCTGCGCTAATGCGTGCGGCAAGTAGACCACATAGTACGCGCAGCGCGTGCGTTCTGCGTTCGATAGCGGCGTGACGAGCCGGCCCGCGCGCACATCGCGATCGGAAATGATCGTGCGCGCGAGCGCGACCCCTTGCCCGTCGATCGCCGCCTGAATCGCGAGCAAAGTCGAGTTCATCCGCATTCCGCGCGACGCATCGATACTGCCCATACCCCGTGCGCGCAGCCATTGGCTCCACGTCGGAAACGTCGGGTCGAACTCGCTGGTCGAATCGTGAATGAGTGTCATGCGAGCGAGCCATCGTTCATCCGCCGGTTCATCTATCGGCAACAGCTTCGGGCTGCACACGGGAACGACTAGCTCTTCGAACAGCTTATCTGCCTCCAAGCCTGCATACCCACCGAGGCCATAGCGCACGCCAATGTCGATGCCCTCGGCAGCGAAGTCGGCCAAGCGGTCGCTGGCATCGATGCGGATATCCATGTCTGGATGTTGGGCGCGGAAGCGATCGATGCGCGGTAACAACCATTGCGCAGCAAGAGAGGGCGGAGCGGTGAGCGTGACGAGTCGATCGTGTTGCGAGGAGCGGAGTTTCTCGAAACCGAGCGTGAGTCGATCGAGGCCTTCGCGAATGGCAGGGTATGCATCGCGCGCCTGGGGCGTCAACGTGATGCCAACTTTCGATCGGATGAACAGCGGCGTATCGAGATATTCCTCGAGAGTGCGAATCTGCTGGCTGATCGCGGAGGGTGTGACGTTGAGCTCGCTCGCAGCCGCCGCAAAACTCAGCTGCCGCGCCGCCGCCTCGAAAGCACGTAGCGCATTCAGGTGTACCAACGAGGAACGCCCGGTCTTATTAAGCATGGCTTAACTCAATCTTAAGGAGATTTCGTTTGGGTCAGAGGAGCGGGTGCTGATCAAATCTGTTCAAGGACAACCTGCTTCAACGTGAGTCGCATGGTGCACGCCAAAACCGCGGTCGACGATCGACTGAGCGCGCTGGGTCTTGTTTGGCCTGATCCGCCGGCCGCAGTGGGGCACTATCGACCCGTCGTCATTCGCCAGGGCGTCGGCGTCGTGTCCGGACAATTTCCATGGGAGCAAGGATGTCTGGTTACGCATGGCAGAGTCGGCGCAGAGGTTGACCTGATCAACGCACGCCGTGCGGCGGCGACGGCAGCGCTCAATGGCATTGCCCATATTCGCGCGGCCACCGAAGGATTCACGAGCTTCCGCGGATTGCTGCGCCTGGATGGTTATATCGCCACCGCGCCCGGATTCCAACAGCAACCGCAGGTCCTCGACGGCGCATCCGAACTGCTGCTCGCGGTACTCGGGCCAGAGCTCGGCGAGCATGCTCGATGTGTCATTCCAGTTGCGCAATTGCCGCTTGATGCGACAGTCGAGTTGGTTCTGACCTTCGCCGCGGGCGCAGCACCCGCGCGTGCACTACGGCCGTAGTGCTTTGGGCAGCAGCAGCGCGCCAGCAATCGTGAGCGCAGCGACGGGCAACACGTGTCCAAGAACCAAATGCTGCTGATCGGCGGACGGGCAGAAGAAGAACACGGCGGCACCAGCCCATGCACCCGCGCACGCGCCGAGGACCGCGGCGCGGCCTACTGTCGCCTCCGGCACGGCGCGGTGCAACGCCCAACCGAAGGTCGCGAGCACAATCGTTCCAACGAGCGCCGCAATCGTTAGACATCTCGCACCCCATGCGGACACGACGACATCGACGGAAAGCACATGCTGCGCCAAGAGCAGCGTAAAGATCGCATATACCGGCGCGACCAGCATCGCGATCAGCGCGAGCGCAACGAACGGCGGACCGAATCCTCCACGCCCGCGCCATACTGTCGCCAATGTGCTGATGCCAGCGAGCGAAATAACCGCTGAGCTCACCGCAAGAATGCTGGAGGGCGAATTCACTGCGACACTCAGGCCAGCCGCCCACTCGCCGTAGACGAGCTGCGATGCCGCAATCACAACGAGAAACGTCGCCACGCACGCGACGAGAACCGCAAGCGAAGTTCGACGCGCGGTGCGAATGCTCGCCGGGCGAGTGGCTGAAACTTGAGCTCGCACGTTCTCGTAAAGGCGAGCTGCAGCGTCGCAATGTATCGAATGTATAGGGGGTTCGTTTCTCATACGCACGCTCCTTGTCCGAGTTGGTCATCGCCTGCCAGCGCACGTCGCATGCGTTCGTAAGCTCGATGTGCTCGCTGCCTCACTGAATCTTCTGTCGTACCCAGCACCGCGGCCGCTTCTTTCGCGGTGAGCCCTTCCTCCTTCATCAGGATGTAGGCCAAGCGATTCGGCTCCGGCATGCGACTGAGCTCGGACACAGCGACGTTCAAGAGATCTGCTGCCATGTTCGCCGCCTCAGGAGTGAGATTCTCCTGCGGGTGGAGATCGCTGCGGCATGCGACGTCCTCAGTGTCGCCGAGGTGCTCCGGGCGACGACGCCAATAGCGCGCTCGAGTCAGATACACAGACCGTGCGATCGCAAACGCCCAGTGCAATGGGTTCGCTCCGCAGGCGTATGTTGCACGAGCACGATGCATCTTCAGGAACGTCTCTTGAAAACAGTCGTCCGCGTCAGCTTGTCGAACCGCCAGGCGTAAACAGAACCGATAGAGGCGCGGCGCCATCTCGCAGTACAGCTCGTCGAATACGGCGTCCTCGCCACTAGCGTAGCGCTCCATCAAGCGACACATTGACTCTGCGCGCGAGCTCATGAGGCGCGATGCTGACGCCGCGCCCGCAGTCTGCGGAATCCGCAGTCTTCTCACATCGGCCCGACGGATTCGGCTGTCAGATCGCTTCGCCGCGGCCTGTGTAGACAGCTCCCACGTCTGAGCGCGAGTCAATGTTTGGCTATTCACACCTATATATACGTCTGGAACTCCAGCTCGTGACACGCGCGCTCGCTGTCACGTCTCTGCGGCAGCGGCGTATTGGGGGTACACCACCTGCCCTGAGGGACATGCATGCAGCATTTCTATTCATCGCGTGTGATTGCGGTAGCGCTTCTACTCTCGATGTTCGCGCCGGCCGGCGCAGACGGTCGCGGCGGCGCTCCAACGGAACGCCACACCGACGAGGTCGATCGCGGCCGCTACCTAGTGCGGATCACCGGTTGCAATGATTGCCACACTGCGGAGTACGCCGCGAAGGAAGGTGCCGTCGCTGAAGCGAAGTGGCTGACGGGCAGTCACGTCGGCTTCGAAGGTCCGTGGGGCACCACGTATCCGTCGAACTTGCGTTTGCTCATCGCAGAGCTCACGCGTGAGCAATGGCTCAGTCATGCGCGACGACGCACGCGTCCACCGATGCCGTGGTTCTCACTGCGCGACATGACCGACGAAGATCTCACGGCGATTTACCGATACATCCGCGCACTGGGACCTGCAGGCGCGCGCGCACCTGCGTATGAACCACCGAAGAAGCCCCCGAAGGGCGGACCGATACGGCGTTGGCGCATCGAGTGAGCGGACAGCGATACGCACGACATCATTCCTTCAAGGACGCGTCAGCGCGGCGTGTTTCACCACCGACCCACAAGGAGATTGCGATATGACTCCTCTACGATCGATATTCGTTCGGACGACTGGTAAACGTCACTTGCTGACGATGCTCTCGGCAATGGCGCTTGCTGGGCCGATGACTGTAGCGAGCGCTCAGACAGAGCAAACAGAAGGTGAAGCCAATCGAACGTCTCCCGTTGTACAAGCCGTGCGCGCTGCAACGCGTGACTATCGCGACGTCAACGCAGCAATGGCTGCGGGCTACGTTTCCACCGGCACCTGCGCATCCGGACCGAACGAGGGTGCGATGGGCGTTCACTACGTCAACGAAGCGTATCTCATGGATGGTGAGATCGATGTGGATCGCCCCGAGATCCTCGTATACGAGCCTCGCAATGGAAGGCAACAGCTCGTCGCAATCGAGTTCTTCGTCTTAGCCGAGCAATGGGATGCGGCGAACGAAGGACCTCCGGCGCTCGAAGGCCAGCTCTTCCATTACTTGGGCGAGCCTAATCGATTGCGCTTGCCAGCGAATTACCAATTGCACGTGTGGGCCTGGAAGCGGAACTCGAAAGGCACTTTCGCGGATTGGAATCCCGACGTGTCCTGCGCGCAGTTCTCGGGCGAGGTCACTCAGAGCCAGGTTTCGGTTCATTGATGAACCGAGAGAGAAGGGGAGAAGAGAGACCAGACAGGATTAACAGGAATTACAGGATGGCAAGACGGAGAGCCGAAGCTCCGATTGCCATCCTATCCTAACCCGGACGTCATCCTTGCGAACGCGCGGATCCAATCTTCCCCAAGCCGGGCGTCATCCTTGCGAACGCGAGAATCCAATCCTCCCCCAAGCCGGGCGTCATCCTTGCGGACGCGAGGATCCAGTCTTCTCTTGGCTTCTGAAGATAGAGACATCTAAGACCAGACAGGATGAACAGGATGACAGGATGAGAGAGAAGGCAATGTCTCAAAGAATGGATCCTCGCCTCCGCACATTGCTGTCCGGGGAAATGAATTGAGAAGCGATGTTTCATTCGGTCTTTGCAGGGTATTCGTACGCGTGCTGTCGACCGCAACTCAACTGCGCAAGGGTCAATGGATGCGTCCCTTCCCTTGCGGCAGCGGGGGGCCGCTCCCGTGCATCCATGGACTTCGCGCGCCCCCTCCCTAACCCTCCCCCGCTTCGCAAGGGAGGGAAAATGGGACGAGTGGCGCCCCGCGCTAGTTTTCCCCGGACAGCAGTGGGCCTCCGCCGGGATGACGCCGAATTAGCGCCGCTTGCGGGATTCCCCGACGGTCTTCAAAGACGCCTTCAGTGCCGTAGCGATCGCCAGCGTCGCCGGATCGGAGTTGTTCGAGGCAGGCCACAGGATTCCGAACTCCATATGGCGGGTCTTGCCTGCGAGCGGAATGGCGCGCAAGCCTTGCATATCGCGGCCGCGCAGCACGATGGCTGGCAGCAGCGTAGGGACACCGGCCGTCACGACACTCGATAGCACAGCATCGATGCTGTCGATCTCGAACGCAACGCGAGGATGAACCTTCGCGTGCATCAAGACAGCGTCCGCCAACCGGCGCATATCGAAGCTTTCGGGCAACAGCACGAGCCGCTCGCGCTCGAGCTCCTTCAACTCGACGCTCCCGCGTTCCGCGTAGTCGCTCGCGCTCGGTACGATCAATGAGAACGGCTGTGAGAGCAGATGCTCGTAGCGAATGTTCGGCGAGTTCTCGGTCATGAGCCCAAACCCGATATCGAGCCGCCCCGCCTCGATTTCGGTTTCGACGCCGCTCGATGCAAGCTCCTGCACGCCGATGGTGACGCCGGGGTGATCGTGCGCCATGGACCCGAGCACCGGTGGAATCCACGCGAAATGCAGAGCTGGTATGACCCCTATGTCGACACGCCCAGCGACGAGGCCCGCGATATTCGCAACCGACGCGCACGCATCGTCGAGCTTGCGTAACACGACCTCCGCCCCCTTCCTGAATGTCGCCCCCGCCTCGGTCAGAAAGACGCGTTTGCCGACACGTCGAAACAATGGCGTGCGCAAGGCGGCTTCGAGCTGGGTGATCTGTTGCGAAATGCTCGGCTGAGAGATCCGCAAGCGCTCCGCCGCGCGCGTGAAATTCTCCGTCTCAGCCACGGCGAGGAAATAGCGAAGATGTCGGATCTCGATGTCGGTCATGGGTAGGAGCGAAGGAGATAGGGGATAGCGGATAGGGGATAGTAAGAACTAAGAGGTCTGCGCGCCTACAGCTTTCATTGGCTCTACCCCCAGGCGCGCGCGTGGCGCCATTCACGAATCTGTGACCCCTATCCCCTATCCGCTATCCCCTATCTCCTTCCTTCTCCCCTACATTGACTTATAGGCTCCGCCTTGTCCATCATAGGTCCCTTCTATATAGGCTACACCCGCACGCTCGAGGCGCCGTTTCGAAGCGCCAGGACGGGAGGAAGCCATGGGCACGCAGCGACCGACCAACGATTCAGCTCCGTTCTTCTTGACTCGACGTCGCCTCCTACAGGGTGTTGCCGCGAGTGCATTGCCGTGGGGAGCGTTCTCATGCTCGGGTGACACAGACGCGCCGAACTCGTTAGTGGTCGGCGGGTTGCCTGTGACCTGCAATTTGACTTTGCCGGTCGCGTGCGTCGCGAAGGACGCCGTGAACAAGAGTGCACCGGCGAATGGACCGGAACCGTATTCGTTCGTGTACAGCAAGTACAACGGCTGGCCGGAGATCAAAGAGTCGTTGATGGCGGGTCGCATCTCGGCGGGCTACATGCTCGCGCCGCTCGTGATGGACCTCGCGGACAAGAAGATCCCCGTGAAGATCGTCTCGCTCGGCCATCGATCGGGCGCGGTGATCATGGTTCGCAGCGAATCGCCCTATCAGAGCTTCAAGCAGCTCACCGGAAAACGAATCGCGATTCCGAGTCGGTTCGCAGTCGATTTCCTGTTCCTGCGACGCATGCTCGCCGAAGAGAAGATGACCGTGGATCAGATCGAGATCGTCGAGATGCCGCCGCCCGACATGCCTGCGGCGCTCTATGCGAATGCCGTCGATGCGTACTGCACCGGCGAGCCGTTCGGCGCTGCAGCGGAAAAAGCGGGCTACGCGCGTCCGCTTCGCATGACACGCGATGAATGGCCCAAGTACATCTGCTGCGTGCTCACCGTGCGCGAAGAGCTCATTCAATCGAAGCCTGAGATGGTGCAGCAGCTCGTCAATCAGGTGCTCGGTGCCGGTGCGTGGCTGGACGAGAATGAGGCGCATCGCGATAAGGCGGCCGAGATCGCCGCGCAACGCCAGTTCTTCAATCAAGATCCGAGCATCATCAAGTTCGTGATGGAGAACCCGAGCGATCGCGTGACCTACGGCGATCTGCGCATGATCCGCAGCGAATTTGAAGAGCTGATGGAGCTGTCGCTTCAGGCCGGCACGATCAAGCATCCGATTGCGTATGAGACTTACGTCGAGGAGCGGTTTGCGCGAGCTGCGCATCCCGCGCCGGTTCCCCTCTGATGAGCGCCATACGCACTCTCATCGTCCTCTCGTTGTTGTTCATCGCGCTGACCGACGTGCGCGCCGCGAACGCAACGCAGCTCGTCGCCGGCACGTTCGATCCGCCGCGCGAGGCGCCTGAGCTGAAGCTCGAAGGTTCGCATGGCAAGAAACTCATGCTCAGCGATTATCGCGGCAAAGTCGTGCTCCTGGGCTTCGGGTTCACTTCGTGTCCGGACGTCTGCCCCACGACCTTGGCTGTGCTTGCGCAGGCACGCAAGAAGCTCGGCGAGCTCGCGGATCGACTGCAGGTCGTGTACGTCACCGTCGATCCGCAAACCGATACGGCCGAGCGCATGCGCAAGTATCTCGGCACGTTTGATCCCACGTTCGTGGGTGGAACCGGCGATGAGGCGGCGCTGGCGGCGGTGCGCAAGCAGTATGGGATTCTCGCGAGCAAGAAGATCTACGGCTCGAATTACACGTACGCGCATTCTTCATACGTTTATTTGATCGATCGTGCAGGCAAGCTGAGAGCGCTCATGCCGTACGGGCACTCCGCAGACGATTTCGCTCACGATGCGCGTGTGCTCATAGGTGAGCGATGAGGCACGTGAACGCCGTATCGAACAAGAACATACTTCGTCGAGTGTTGTGGGCCGCGCCCGCCACACTCGTGCTCGCCACCGCTGCGTGGGCGGCATTCGCGCCCATCGTCGGAGGATCTCGAGAGGCGCTCTTCGAAATTCCGAAAGGCACGTGGGAGCGGCGAATGGCGGGCGATGCAGTCGAGATCTTGCCGGATTCGATTCGCTTGACGCTCGGCATCAACGACGTGCTGCTGCTGAAGAACCGCGATGACGTGCCGCAGATGTTCGGTCCGACGTTGATGATGCCCGGTCAGAGCTTTCGTTTACCGTTCTCCAAGGCGGCAACATACGACTTTGCGTGCACTGCTCATGCGAGCGGTCAGATGCGCATCGTGGTCGATCCTTTCCCACGCAACCCCTGGGCGCGGCTCACCTGGCGAGTGCGCGAGCTCTTCGATCGGAGTGCGACTCCACTCGATGAACCCGCAGCTCTAGAGCGAACCGCGAACACGGACAAACACAATCGAGCTTGATTGGCTCACCACAAGAATGAAGAAGCTCAGCGAAGTCATCCCCGCGTTGATCGTGATCGCCCTACTCCTTACCGTCTGGTGGGTCGTCGTAGTTCAGACTGGGAGCGTCATCTTTCCCACACCTTGGCAGGTCGTGACCGGCACCATCGAGCTCATCGAGGACGGCACGCTGTGGATGCATATCGGCTCCTCGCTGATGCGCGTCGGCGTCGGCTTTGCGCTCGCAGTCCTGATCGCAGTGCCGCTTGGGCTGTGGATGGGATGGGTGAAGGGTGCGTACGTTACGCTCAATCCTTTGTTCCAGATCCTGCGGCCGATCTCGCCGATCGCGTGGATTCCAATCGCGATCCTGTGGTTCGGCGTCGGCAACGCTTCGCCGATCTATCTCATCTTCATCTCGTCCGTATTCCCGATGGTCGTCCAGACGATCGTCGGCGTGCATACGATCGAGCGGCGTTATCTGCGCGCGGCCGAGAACTTCGGCGTCTCGCGTTACACGCTGTTCAAGCAAGTCGTCATCCCGGCCGTGCTGCCGCAGATCCTCGTCGGTATGCGCATCGGATTGGGCGTTGCCTGGCTCGTCGTGGTGGCTGCGGAAATGATCGCGCTGCGCAGCGGGCTCGGCTATCTGATCATGGACTCGCGCAATGCCGGCAATCGTTACGACCTCGTGATTGCCGGCATGATCATCATTGGGCTCATTGGTTTGATGCTCGATGGCGGTATGCGCCTACTCGAAGGTCATAAGTTGGTCAGGTGGCGCTATGCGCACTAAGATCGAAATCAAGAACATCAAGAAGAGCTTCGGTGCGAACGGCGAGCGTCTGCCCGTCGTCGATGGCGTCGATTTCCGGGTGCGCGACGGCGAGTTCGTTGCGATCGTCGGTCCTTCCGGCTGCGGCAAGTCGACCCTGATGAATATGGTCGCCGGCTTCATTCGCCCCGACGAAGGCTCGATCACGATCGACGGCGTCGAGCGGACGAAACCGAACTCGAAAGGCATCCTCATCTCGCAGCACGGCTCAGTGTTTCCATGGTTGACGGTGCGCGAGAACTTGATGTTCGGCTTGAACGGTCACGCGCAGCTCGATCGCGAAGGTCTTGCGGATCACTACGCGGGTATCGTCGGGTTGAAGGGCTTCGAGGCGAGCTACCCACACGAGCTCTCGGGCGGCATGCTGAAGCGTGCGGAGATCGCGCGAGCGCTCGTAGTGAAACCCGACATCCTCTACATGGATGAGCCCTTCTCAGCGCTCGATGCGCTCATGAGTTTGCGCATCCGAAACGAGCTGCTGCGCATCCTCGCCAAGGAACGTCATACGGTGATGCTCATCACGCACGATGTTGAAGAGGCGATTCACCTCGCCGACCGCATCTTCGTGCTGAGCCCACGCCCGACGCGCATCCAAGCAACGTTCGACGTGAGCCTCCCGCATCCGCGCAAGCTGACGAGCCCGGAAGCGCAGGAGCTCCGCGCAGCCGTCCTGAGAGAGCTTGGTGTAGAAGAGTAGCTGCTCTTGCAGAGACGCGAATACGCAGAGGCAAGAAAGGATCGATCGCGAGAGATCCGCGGTATGCGCGTCTATGCAATCCGATTAGACGTCGCTAGAAGAGAATTCCGCCAAAGCACGCAAAGCTCTCCAAGGAAGAAAGGAGCAGAACTTTCTTCTTCAATCTCTGCGTCTCCGCGCCTCTGCGAGAGATACTTCTTCTGCTACAACGACTCCGGCATCGACGCGAGGATCGCCTGAAAGGTGCCGAGCGCGAAGAGCAGTACGGTCGCACCGTCCGCGACCAGCTCCAACACATATGTTGATTGCGAATAGGCGGCCCCTTCCTCGCCACGTTCGCGCTCTCGGGTTTTGCTGGCCCGACCGACGATGAGCAGCGCGATTTGAATCGCGAGCCCCAGCGCGATCAGGGAAGAAGGGTTGCCGAACAAGGTGCCGCTCGCTGACGCACCCGGGAGCTGCCGCGCAAAGAACCAAGAGAATGCAGCGACACCGTAGGTGATCAGGATCCCTCGCGCTCGACTCGATAGACGCAATTGTCGTTCGTTCATCGCGCGATCATCTCCGATCGCGATCTTCGATGCCTTTCTCGGCAGCCGCGAGCGCGCGATGCAGGATGCGCTGCGCAGCGGAGGGGTCGAATCCAAGCTGCACTGCGCGCGTCATCTCACGCTTTGCACCCACGTCATCGAGGCGACGCGCAGCAATCAACGCGAGATTTACATAGGGCACGGGATAGAGCGGATCGCGCTGCAAAGCCGAGCGCAACCATTGAACCGCACGATCCAGCTCGCCTGCATTGAGCAGCACTTGGGCGATGCTGTTGCGCGTGATCGCCACGCCATCGAGGCTGTAGATACTCGGGTAGAGCACGACCGCCAACCGTTGCCAGCTCGCTCGAAGCAGCTTCTTCTCGAAGCGCTCGAAGCGTAGCAGCGCTTTGTCCCATTCGCGGCGCTTGGCGTGGCGTCGCGCGAAGAACAAGTCTCGCCCCCAGAGAAAGAGAACGAGGACGTATAGAACCAAGACGCACAACAGAGCCATTGCAGCCGTCGGCGGCAAGCGTGTGAGAAGCAGATAGACCGCCAGCAACACGGTCATGATGATGAATAGATAGCGCTGCGGTCGCTTCATGCCGGCGCCACCTTCGAGAACGCTTGCAGCTCGCGCTCGCTCTCGAGCGCGGAGGACTCATAAAGCGCAAGACCGAGCTCTCGCGCGACGTGCCGTTCCAGATACGGAATGCGGAGTTGATCGGAGCGCGGACCCGCACCCGCAGTGTCGACACAAACAGACGCCATTGCGTGACTGCGATCGAACGGCGACTCCGTGAGACACACCGTCTGGACGCGAATACGAGGTACGACGATCATCTTGCGCGTGAGGCATCCGTAGCGAAAGAACAAGGCATCGGGCTGCAACGCCCATCGGGTATAGCGCACGTACATGGACGCATACCACATGGAGATCGGCAAACCGACGGCGATCAGCGCCAGCGGCGCGAAGCTTCTGAGCACGACCGCAATGACTACTGCAATCAATGTCCACCACGCGAGACTTCTCCGGAACACCCGCCGCTTTGCACCGGCGGCAAGCGGCTGCCAATCGACCGCTGCCTGAAAATCCACATCGGGCAGAGCGATCGCGATGAGCTCGCGTGCACGCGGCGGCTCGGCGAGCGGCGCGAGCCATCGCACTTTGTTGTTGGCCTCCTCGCCCTGCTCCGCGGTCGAGCCATCCCCTGCGAGATCCACGCGTACGGAGACGCGACGGAACCACCGATGCAACAAGGTATCCGTGACGTGCGCCGCCTGGATGCGGCGCATGCGCAGCGTGAGTGCGATGCGCGTCAACAGCCCGTAGCGGGCGCGAAGATCTGCACCTAATCGCGCCAGTGTGAAGTCATAGAGAGTTAGAAGCGCGAGCACGACGGAGAAGACACGCACCAGCGCGAGCATTGCAACGAGCAGGCCCGTTGCGAGTGTCACTTGGATCAACGGACCCAGCGCGATCAAGTCATTCAGAACTTGCGCGCTGACCCAGTTCCTGACGATCGCCGTCCAGATCTCGACCGCACCCGACTCGTAGAGCAAGCCGAACAAGCCTGCCACGACGATCATGCCGCGATTGTCGATGAGGCCGAACTTCACGACCTCGAGCACCGGCATGCGCAGCAACACTTCCTCGCGCTCCTGCACGATCTCCCGCTGCTCGCCCCGCGATGCGAAAACCTGCTGTCGCAACGCCTCTGCAGCCTTCAGTCCGAGCACTTGGATCAGCGCTTCGGGCTTGCCTCCGGTCGAGGTCTCGACTCGAACCTCCGCAACTCCGAGCATGCGATGTAAGACGCCGCGCTCCGTGTCGATGTTCTCGATGCGCCCGTAGTCGATCTGACGTACGTTGTGAAAGAAAACGCCCTCCCGGATGACGAGTCCGCTCGGTCCCAAGCCGTAACGGTAGAAGTACTGCTTCCAGATCGCCGCTACCAGGAGCGGGACGATCAGGAAAGCGAACCAAGACGGTGTCCCATCGCCCCTCGAGCCAAAGATCGCAGCGGCGATGATCGGCACGAGGAACTGACGCACGAACGCCAGGACGCCAAACAACCATGACATCGGATGAAGGCGTTCTCGCGGCTCGAACTCAGGCTCAGCCACTTAAGTCTTCTCTTCGGACGAGCCGATCGCGAAGCGCGAGCGCATCCTCATGCCGTAAACCTTCCAGCTCGACTTTCGTATAGCGGCTCCCGGCGGTGTAGAGCTTCAAAGTTGCGATGCCATAGCGCCGCTGCAACGGGCCTTGGGAGACATCCGAATGCTGAATGCGCAAACGCGGCAACGAGGTTTGCGTGCGCCACCATACGCCGTCCTGGATAGTGAGCCCCACGTCGTCGAGACGATATGTCAGACGCCGATAGCGGGCCGCGGGCCAGAACCATGCCAGCACGAGCCCGCCAGCGCCGATGATGAGCGAAGCCGGTAACGCAAGGGAAAGACTGAGCGGAGCGAGCGGTATCGCCGCTGCGACCGCCAGAACGAGAACGATCAGCGCGGTTTCCATGCGCCAGGTGATGATCGCCGCGGGGTCGACGTGTTGCTCGGACATCCAGGTGCTCTTGCCGAAGTGCCGTTGCATTGTACAGGCATCGGCTCATCGTCCTTCAGTGTGGTTCATGTCGAGTAGCAGCGGGGTATGAGTTGAGGAACAATGTTCGCCATGCCCAAGCCCGCCCCGGTTCCGGCGTCGGAGCGTATCGACATCCTCGATACGACGCGCGGAATCGCCGTGCTCGGAATCCTGCTCTTGAACATCACCGGGTTCGGGCTGCCCTATGCGTATGAAGACCCCACCAACTGGGGCGGGCACGAGGGCAAGAATCTCATCGCATGGCGCATCAGCTCGCTGTTCTTCGAAGGCACGATGCGCGGGTTATTCACGTTGCTGTTCGGCGCCGGCGTCATCTTATTCCTCGATCGGCATCGCCAGCGCAATCCCGATGCACCGATCGCCAAGCTCTACTATCGGCGCACGATATTGCTCATCGGCTTCGGGCTCATCAACGGCTACCTGTTCTTGTGGGATGGCGACATCCTGTTCTATTACGGCGTCATCGGGCTCCTGCTGTACTTCTTCCGCAACTTATCCGCGCGCACCCTCCTAGTCGCCGCAACCATCGTCCTGGTGTTACAAATCGGCGTCGCAGTGTACGAGTATGCAGACTACGCCCGCGTGCGCGATGTCGCTAAGGCGGCCCAAGCCGTGCAGGACGCCGGCCAAGAGCGCGCGATGATTCATCGAGATGACGCCGATGCATATCGTGCGATCAATGAGTACGAGGCGTATCAGCAGGACTTCAAACCGTCGTACTCGCAATTGGAACGCACCATCGAAGTCGTGCGCGAAAGTTACGCAAGCGCACTCGACTACATCAAGCAACGGACATTCTTCGTTCAAACCTCCTACTTCGTGCGCCACGGAGTCGGCGACATCTTGAGCTTCATGTTGCTCGGGATGGCGTTGCTCAAGACAGGCATTCTGACCGGTGCTGCACAACGACGCACCTACGCCTGGATGGCGCTAGTCGGTTACACGATCGGGCTCACGATCAACGCCTTCGAGCTGGTGAGCTTCGAACGCGCTGATTTCAGTGTCGATGCGCTGATGCAATCGTATTTGACGTACGACTTGGGCCGGCTGCCGATGACGTTCGGACACCTCGGGGCGATCATGCTCTTGTACAAATATGGGGCGTTCCCGAAAGCCCAGCGCGTTCTAGGCGCAGTCGGACGGATGGCGTTGACGAACTACTTGGCTCACAGCGTCATTTGTTTATTCGTCTTCACCGGAGCAGGACTCGCGCTCTACGGCCAACTCGAACGCTATCAGCTCTACTATGTGGTGCTCGCCATCTGGATCGCACAACTCGTGTGGAGCCCGCTTTGGCTCAATCGTTTCCGATTCGGTCCGGCCGAGTGGGTGTGGCGCAGACTCACGTACGGTCGCGAACGTCGGGCTGAGTCAGCCCTGCAATCCGCCGCACCGTCTCCATCGTATCCGCCTCCCCAGGTCGCTTATCCAAGCGATAACGCTTCACACGCGCCAATCGCAACGCCAAACCGCCGGGATAGCGGGGACTCACCTGAAGATCGCTGAACGCGATCTCGACGACGATTTCCGGGCGCACATGGACGGTGTAGCGATCGCGAGCCGCTTCGCGCGCCAAGAACTCTTTCGTCTGCCAAGCGAGCATCTCGTCGGTCAGACCTTTGAACGTCTTCCCGAGCATGACGTACTCGTTCGTTGCTGGATCCAGCGCACCGAGGTGGAGATTGGACAGCTTTCCGGTACGTCGACCATGCCCCCACTCAGCCGCGAGCACGACCAAATCCAACGTGTGCGCACGCTTGATCTTGAGCCAGCTCGCGCCGCGATTACCTGCTTCATAAGGCGCAGCGAGCGCCTTTGCCATCAATCCTTCATGTCCCGCGGCGAGTGAGGCTTCGTAGAACGCTTGCGCCTCTTCTCCTGAGCTCGTGACGAGCCTCGGAACTTGCATCGTGCTCGGCACGACTGTCTCGAGCGCAGCAAGACGCACGCGCGTCGGACGATCGGCGATCGACTGGCCATCGACATATAGACAATCGAAGAAGTACGCCTGGATCGGCAACTCTGCGCGCATCGCTTCGACATCGAGCTTGCGACCGAACCGGCGCATCGTGATTTGAAAAGGATGCGGACGCCCTTCTGGCGTCATCGAGATCGCTTCGCCGTCGAGGATCAAGGTGCGCGTATCGAGCAGACGCACCGCCTCGACAATCTCCGGCACGGCGCCGGTCACGTCGTTGGCGCTGCGCGTATATATATGTATAGAGTCGCCATCCTTATGGACCTGGATGCGGGCACCATCCATCTTCCATTCGAAGTCCGCCTCGCCGCCGAGCTGTTCGAGCGCGTCGGTAACATCAGCGGCGGTTTGAGCCAGCATCGGTGCGATTGGCGACAGCAGTTGGAGTTGAAAACGCTCCAATCCTTCAGCGCCCTCGACGAGCGCTGCGCGCGCGAGCGCGCCGAGATTTTCCGCGTACATCGCGGCGCGACGCACGTGGGGAGTCGGAAGGCTCGCTGCAGCAGCAATCGCATCGAGCATGACACCCGCTAATGCGCCTTGGCGCAGCTCTCCGGTAAGAAGGCGAAAGATGAAATCGCGCTCTGTCGAAGTGGCGCGATGCAGGAGGCCGCTCAGCAGGTCGAGCCGCTTCTTAGCAGAACCTGCTCCGCGGGTTTGCGCGATCTCGCTCAAACCCGCGTCGAGCTCCAGCACCCTGAGCGTCGGGTGCGCGGCTGGCTCCACGTGGGCCGCGTTCAACATCGTCGTGTATTGAACCCCAATCTTCCCTTGCGGAATCTCACCGCTCAGATAATGAACGGCGATCTCGATCTCGGAAGGATCGAGCATGCGCAGAGTGTCTGCGAGCTCACGAATTTTTGCCGTACGTCGCGACGTACTCGCGATGCGGTTAGAGGCCTCAGCAAGATCCGCGATCAGAGTCATCGTTCGTTCTCGTGTCCTTCGAACGCATGAACCCGTGTTTCGGTTGCCTAGCGTTTGTATGCACGCCTTTGCCGGGTCGGGTTGGAAGGCGACCTACGAGCGCATCCGCCGCGCTGAATCTATTCCGACCGAGGCGTCGGGTCGAAACCCGACCTACAACCGCATGAGTTGAATCGCCGCGCCGCCGCTGGCGGCGATGTTCAGCTCGACCGTCTCCTTGCCGGTCACGCGCTTGAGCGTGCTTTCGGTCAACTGCGTGGGGGTCGATCCATCGGCCCATATCTTTGCGCGATAGGCATTCGTGCCGAGGAACTCGAGCGGCACGGTGATCGACCGCGATTCTTCGTTCGTCATCGCACCGATGTACCAGTCATTGCCTTTGCGACGAGCAATTACCACATACTTCGCGATGTCACCTGCGATGAAGCGCGTCTCGTCCCACGCGGCAGGCACCGCCTTGATGAAGTCGAATCCTTGCGCGTTCTCGTAGGCATCGGGACTATCGGACACCATCTGCAACGGGCTGTCGTACACGACGAACATCGCAAGCGCTTGGCCGCGCGTCGTTTGCACTTGCGGTGGGCTGTTCACCACCTCGAACTCGCTGGGCGTCTTATTTCTGAAACCGCCGGGCGTGTAATCCATTGGGCCCAGCAACATGCGGGTGTACGCAAGCGTCACGTTGTGGGTCGCGGTCACACGCTTGCTCCACTTATTGTACTCCGCACCCATGACACCTTCTTGCGTGAGGTAGTTCGGATATGTTCTAGACAGACCGGTCGGCGGATACGCGCCGTGCATGTTCACCATCAGCTTATGATCGGCCGCTTTCGACATGACACGGTGATAGTAGTCGACCATTTCCTGATCGTTGCGATCCATGAAATCGACTTTGATCCCCTTGATACCCCAGGCTTCGTACTGCTTCATAGCTGCATCCATCTGGCGCTCGAGCAAGGCCCATTGCACCCACAGCCACAAGCCGACGTTACGCTCTCTCGCATAGCGCACGAGCTCGGGCATATCCAGATCCGCTTTTGTGCGCGTGATGTCTGCGTTCGCAGGCGCACTGCCTCCGACTCCGGAGTTCAAGCACCAACCCTCATCGATCAACATGTACTCGAAGCCCGATTGCGCAGCGAAGTCCACGTAGCGTTTGATTGTCATCTTGTCCGTCCCGCCTTTCAGTGGCGGCGGCAAGTACGGACCTGACCACCAATCCCATGCAGTCTTGCCCGCTTTGATCCAGGTCGTGTCTTTGATCGGTGTCGGCGGATTCAGCTTGGCGATCAGCGTCGATTCGATCAGCTTGCCCGCTGAATCACCCAACATGACGACGCGCCAGGGCGATTGGATGCCGTCGCCCTCCATCTCGCGCTTCACGAGAAGTTGCGGATCGTCGTAGCGCTTCGATAGACGCGTGTAAACGCCGATGTCGCCGCTGCCGAGCCCACTGAAGTATGTTCCGCTCCATTCGCGCAAGTCGGCTTCGGCGAGCGCAAATGCATTCTTTCCGGAGGGCGTGCGGCACGTGAGCGGAGCATCGTACAGGTTGTGCTCGCGAATCATCCGTGCGCGCACTGAATCGAACTCGCCCTCGTGGCTGGTGTCCACGCGCCCGATGTTCAGCCCATAGCAGTCGTAGTCAGCGGGGAACACGAACTGCGTTTCCTCAGCTCGCAGCAGCAGTCGATCGAAGCTCGCCTGCTTCGGGACGAAATAGCGAAACGCCACGCCGTCGTCATATGCTCTGAACACGAGGTCGAGTTTGCGACGCGGCGCCCCGCGTTCCTGGAGCGAAACCTTGAGCTCATTGAAGCGATCGCGCGTGGTTGCCGCCTTCGTCGCAATGAGCGGGTGGGTTTCATCGACAAACCGCGTTCGCGAGCCCGTCGGTTCGAAGTTATAGAAGCCGCGATCGTTCTGAAGCACGAGCCGCAAACGCGAGGGAGCGATGATGAGCTCCTCGTTGCGTTGAACGCTGTAAACCGGGGGCGAATCTGCTGAAACCTCGAGCAAGACCGAGATGCTGCGGTCCGGCGATGTCACCGAGAACACGCGTCCGGAGTCGGCGTGCGCCATCGGATTGCATCCGAGAAGAACGACGAATCCCAAAGCTGCTATGTGCTTCATTGAGCACTTCTCCTCGAGCACAGCGTCTATGCCCCCTGCGGCAGAGCGCTGCGATGACCATTGTTGTTGGCTTGGGCGCCCCGCTCAGCGCCGGTACAGCTCGAGCAGGCCGCATCTCGAGAAAATGGCCCATCGCTCGCCAGGAAACCTGGGCCACCAGGTCGTCGACGCGACGGGCCTATTGATGTGCTGACGAAACCAACAGAGACCCACTGCACCTCCGATGTTGCTGCGGAGAACCGCCCCTGTCAATGAATTCATCTATTTGCTTTTATAATCTATCGCTAAGGGCTGCTCGGCGTATTGCACGATGTGCCCTCGGCGTTTAAACAATCAGCGCCGACAGCTAGCCACTCCAACAATCACACTGCGATGTCGATGGGGAACGCATGAAGAACATGGTTTTCGCAAGCAGCGTCGCGAGTGCCGCGCTCGCTGGGCTGCTGTTCGGATTCGACACTGCAGTCATCGCAGGTGTCATCGCGGATCTCAAACGCATATTCGATCTTTCGGCCGCTCAAGAAGGCGCGACAGTCTCCATCGCGCTCATCGGCACGTTGATCGGCGCAATCGGCTCTGGATCGGTCGGCGACACTCAAGGCAGCCGCAATGCTCTTCGTTGGATGGCGGTGCTCTACTTCGTTTCCGGCTTGGGTTGTGCGCTCGCGTGGGACTGGCCCTCCCTGATGCTGTTTCGCTTCGTCGGCGGACTTGCGATCGGAGGCTCCTCGGTGCTCGCCCCGGTGTACATCTCGGAGATCGCGCCTGCCGAGCGTCGTGGAGCGCTGGTTGGCCTGTTCCAGGTCAACATTGTGATCGGCATTCTCGTCGCGTACCTGAGCAATTATCTCATCGGGCAACTCGATCTAGGCACGCTCGAGTGGCGCTGGAAGCTAGGCGTGACGATCTTTCCTGCCGCGCTGCTCTTCGCGATGCTGCATTACATCCCGCATAGTCCGCGCTGGCTCGTGTCCAAAGGTCGCGATGAGGACGCACTCGTCGCACTGACCAGAATCGGCGTCGTGCAAGCGGAGCAGGAGATCCGAACGATCCAGGATTCCCTCGCGATGCAAAGAACCGAGGATGGCCTCATGTGGTACGAGCATCGCAAGCCGATCCTCCTTGCGGTCGCCATCGCGATGTTCAATCAGTTGGCGGGAATCAACGCGATCCTCTACTACATCAACAGTATCTTCGAGGCTGCGGGCTTCGGACGCGTATCGGCGGACTTGCAGGCGGTTGCGATCGGTGCGACGAATCTCGTGTTCACGCTCATCGCGATGTCCGTCATCGACAAGCTCGGGCGGAAAGCGCTGCTGCTGACGGGTTCGGTCGGAATGACGCTATGCCTTGCGGGCGTCGCAATGATCATGGGCACAGGCGAGAATCAGCACCTGCTGTTGTGGATGCTGATCGGGTTCATCGCATTTTTCGCTTTCAGTCAGGGCGCAGTGATCTGGGTGTACATCAGCGAGATTTTCCCGACCGCTGTCCGCGCTCGCGGCCAATCTGTCGGCAGTTCGACGCACTGGATCATGTGCACGATCATCACGTTCTTATTCCCCGTGATCGCGCAGTATTCGAAGGCCCTGCCCTTCGTGTTCTTCGCGCTGATGATGGCGCTGCAGTTCGTGGTCGTACTGCTCTTCTTCCCCGAAACGAAAGGCGTGTCGCTCGAGAAGATGGACGAGCGGATCGCGGGCGGAGTCAGGGACGGGGTTCTTTCATGAGAGAAAGATCAGCCACAAAGAACGCAAATATCACGATGACAGATCAAACTAATCTGATCTCTCTTTGTGCTCTTTGTGGCTAGTCCAATGCCTTGATCTTCTAGCCGCCCGCACCTCGTGCTGCGCGCGTGACCGCCTGCTCCATCTCCATGATCGCGCACACGATGTGATAGAACGTGCTGGCAGGTGCGGGCTCCTCGATGATTGCACCTTCCGGCGTCATCTTGTCGTACCAGAGCCCTGGGGTCGGCGTATTGAGATATTTGAGAAGCGCCCGCGCGGCTTCGTCGGCAACCAGCCAATAGGTCGAATCGCGCGTGAGCTCCGCCATCGAACATGCTGCTTTGATTCGCTCGGTCTGCGGCCACAACCGAGCCTGAGGGTCGCGCACGACCTTGTCCGTGAGCATCGTATTCATCGCGACGCCGCGTGCTCGATCCACGCCATGCTCCTCGGCCAGCGTCACGAGCTTTCTTGCCGTCTCGACCGCCCGCGCGGATGAGCGCGCGCCTTTGCGGCGAGCGGACCAACGCAGCAGCAACCAAGCCCACTCGTATTGATGGCCGGGCTCGACGATGCGCCCTTCCAGCCCCTGCGCAGGACGCCAATCGCGATCGAAGAACTCCAAGACGAACCCGGTCGTCGGATCGATGAAGCACGTCAACGCGAGCTCGACGATTTCCTCGGCGAGATTCGCCCACAATGGTTCGTGATCAAGCTCCATCCACTCGAGGCTCGCCTCGAGCAAGTGCATGTGTGAATTCGAAATCAGAGGCAAGATTCGCGGCTGACTCTCTTCGAACCCGGCGA
The DNA here is from genome assembly GCA_023417315.1 of Pseudomonadota bacterium. Taxonomy (GTDB): domain Bacteria; phylum Pseudomonadota; class Gammaproteobacteria; order Steroidobacterales; family Steroidobacteraceae; genus Steroidobacter. The sequence continues at coordinate 20,596 of JAEZFW010000053.1, read as the reverse complement.
TGTGATGCGCCAGTTGCGCGCGTAGAACGTCATGGAGGTCGCGCGCCATCTGACGATCTTCTTCGCGCGAGAACGTGTCGTACGCGCACGCGAGCGCAAGGAGCGCGAACGCTTGGTCGTACAGCACGGCGCGCTCCGTTGCGACACTTCCGTCGGGATTCACTAGCCCACGAAACAGTCGATCCGGACGCCTGTAATGCCGCAGGAAGTAGCTGAGCCCGTGCTCGACTGCTTGTTCCGCAGGTCCTGTCCAGCCGAGATCTTCAGCATGGCTGTAACAGTAGATCTGTCGAGGATTGACGCGGGCGCGTCGCGGTTCCGCCAAACCAGCACCGTCGATGCTCAATCGTTCGTAAAAGCCGCCGCGATCCAGGTCGGCGCCGTGCACCCACCAACGGGTGTAGGCATGATCGAGTAACCATGCCTTCAGCGTTTTACACGTCTTGCTCGCGGCCTGAAGCGGATTGGGTTGCGTAGCGGAGGTCTGCACTGTCGAGCTTCTCGAATCGGCGTTCATCAGGGCCCATCGCCTGCGTTCTGCAGCGCTAGGCTACCATTGTTCTCAGGGAGGCTGCGCGCATGCCAACGCGCCACACCGAAAGCGCATGTGGCGGGCTCGAATGAATTGGAATTCCGTTGCGAACCTGCGACGACGGTCGGTCAGCTTTGACTTGGCTGACCCCACAAGCGCGCGGCGCCGCGAACGCCTGAGGAGTCACCCCATTTCGCAGGCACGATGCGTGCGCCCCAGGTGTCCGAGAACACATACCGCCGGATCGCTTCTGGCAGACGCTCATAGAGCTCGCGCACGTTCGACATTCCGCCACCAAGCACGATCGTATCGGGATCGACGACATTGCAGATGACGGCAAGCCCCCGCGCGAGCCGGTGAATGTAGCGCTCGAGCGCTGCTGCAGATTGCGCATCGCCTTCCCGAGCTTGACTCACGATCGTTTCACCCGCGAGCGAGTGGCCCGTAACCTTCGTGTAGTCCCGCTGCAAGCCGCTGCCCGATACCCAGGTTTCCAGGCAGCCTCGCTGTCCGCACCAGCATGCAGGCGCATCGATTTCTTCGTGAGTCGGCCACGGCAACGGAATATGCCCCCACTCGCCGCCTATTCCGTGCGCGCCTTCGACGAGCCGTCCGTTCACGACCAAACCGCCGCCACAGCCCGTGCCGATGATCACTGCGAATGCGATTTTCGAACCTTCAGCCGCGCCGTCAACGACCTCGGACAACGCCAGGCAATTCGCATCGTTCGCCATCTTGATCTCGCGGCCAAGCGCCGCGCTCAAGTCGTTACGGAAGTCGCGCCCGTTCAGATAGACAGAGTTCGCATTGCGCATCGTGCCCGTTCGCGGCGAGATCGAGCCTGGCGTGCCGACGCCCACCGTGCCTCGTCCGCCGACCTGCTCTTCGATTTGCGCAACCAGATCGCACACGAGGCGCAGTGCGCCGTCATAGTGGCCCGGATTGGGGGCGCGCACGCGCGCGAGGAAATTGCCGTTTCGACCGAGCGCCGCGGCTTCGATCTTCGTGCCGCCGAAATCGACCCCGATCTGAATAGACTCGACCCGCGCGCGCACCGCGGAGCCAGGCAGGTGCCCCGCCTCCGACGGCTCGAGAGAAGTCATTGGTGCCTTCGACATCCGCAGTTACCGCGCAGGTGTCGCCATACTGGAGCGACAATGAAAGGATAGATCGTGATGACGCCCTGCGCGCGACTCCTAAACGTCGTCACGATCTCAAGTTCCCGCGCCCGAGTGATTTGTTATGAGGGCACGGACGCGTCAAAGGTACGTGCATTCTTAAGGAAAGTAAATTTGTTTATTTTAGACCGTGATAGGCACCGCGAATCAGCTCGCGCGACTTACTCGTACGAAGTCTTCATCAAGGCGGATCGCGACGGCAGCAACCGGTCGTTCAACGGCAGAATGGCCGCGCCGATGGCAGGCGCATCCGCGGCCATCGCGGCCCGCAGCACGGGCGCGATGGCGGGAACATCGCCTGCGCGCTTGCGCAAGCGCTGATTCAATCGCTCGGCGAGCCGATCGACGAGATCGGCCGGCAGCCGACCGCCGATGAACACGGCTTTGGGATTGACGAGGCAACTGACCGCGATCAGCGGATCTGTCATGAAGTCGGCTGACGCGTCGAGCCATTCCGACACGATGCCTTGACCGCTTTCTTTCAGCGCTTCGAGCTGATCGGGCCGGGATACCTTGTGTCCGGCCTGCGCCAGGAGCTCGTAGAGCGCCGAAAGCGATACGACTTCCTGCAATGAGCGAGCCTCGGTCCGCCGCGAGCGCAGCGGTAAGAAGCCGATCTCGCCGCTGCGACCATCTGCCCCGCGAAACACGGTGCCCTCGATGACGAGGGCGCCGCCGAGCGCCGCGCTGATCAAGATGTAGAAGAAGCTCGGACTGCGCAGGCCATGGCCGAACTGCAGCTCGCCGATCGCAGCGGCCGTCGCGTCATTCTCGACGAAGACCGGCAAGGGCAGCACATCTGCAAACAAACGCGTGACGTCAACCGTATTCCACACGCCATATGAGGACGGTCGATGAGGCAAATTGACCCGTCCGAGGTCATCCGGCAGCGCGATGCCGATGCCGATGATGCGATCGCGCGGCAGCTGCTTGCTTTTCAGCATCGTCTCGATCGCTTTGCGCGAGAACGCGACGACTTGATCGGGAAGCGCGAAATCGATCTCTTGCGTCGCGCGCGCGCGCACGTTGCCGGTGAAATCGAGAGCCACGACGGTGACATGGTCGCGATCGATGTTGATACCGATCGAGAAACAGCCATCCGGATTGATCGCAAGACGCATCGCGGGCTGGCCGCGACGGCCGTGCAGACGACCCACCTCGACGATCAAGTTCTCGCTCAGGAGGCGATTCGTGATATTCGCAATCGCGGGGGTCGTCAGTCCCGTGAGCCGTGCGAGGTCGACGCGTGTGATCGGGCCGTTCACGCGAATCGCCTGGAGCGTGACGCGCTGGTTATAGTCGCCCGCGCGTTCGAGATTGGTTCCAGCCAGGCTCCCAGCTTGGTTATTGCGGCGTCGTTGGCGATCTAACGGCTGCATCGAGTCCCGCCTCGTTGTCATTCTGAGCTGATGACGGATCGCGATTCGCACCCCCCGCGCGACTCGCCTGAAGATCTTCCGTATTCTAGTTGGTTTGATTAGAGCTTGGTTCAATAGTGAGCTTGAATTACAGGAAATTGGCGCCGGTGCTCGGGCTCGTGGTGTTGAGCGCGATCGCCATCGTGCTTTGCGACCGGTTACGCACGATCGAATTCAGCGAGATCGTCGCGCAGATTCGCTCCCTGCCCGCTCGGGCCGTCCTCGGCGCACTCGCGTGCTCGATCGGCGCATACCTGCTCGTGGGTCTCTACGAAGGCATCGCGCTCGAGCGTGTGAGCGGACAACGCCGCCGCTGGTATGCGCTTCGAACCACGCTGATTTCAAACCCGGTCGCTAGGACCGTCGGCGCGGCGCTCGTGAGCGGCAGTGCGCTTCGATATCGGTTCTACTCGGCGATCGGGCTCAACGCGCGGCAAGTAGGCGCATTGATCGTGTTGATGGTGATGCCTTATTTGCTCGGCGTGGGCTGGCTCATCGATGTATCGCTACTACTGCATACGGAGCAAGCGAGCAAAGCACTTCGACTCAGCACGACAACGATCGTGATTCTCGCCACAATCGGATTGATGAAAGATTTCGGCTGGCTTGCGCTCGCGAAATGGCGCAGCGAGCCCGTGCAGATCGCCGGTCAGCAGATCCGCATCCCATCGCTTCAACATACGTTCGTGCAGATCGGACTTGGGATCGCGCAGATCCTTTGCAACACCGGCATCTTGTACCTGCTGATGCCGCCTGAGCTCGGAATGAGCTGGCCGGAGTTCATCGCGATCTATTGCATCGCATTCGTTGCGGGTCAGATCAGCAACGTGCCCGCAGGCCTCGGCGTATTGGAAGCGGCGTTGATGTTGATGCTGCCGCACGTGCCGCCAGCAAAACTACTCGGTGCGGTGCTTGCCTATCGTGCGTTGTTCGAGGTGTTGCCGCTCCTCGTTGGACTCGTTCTATGGGCGCTCTATGAAGGGGGTCGTTTGCGAGCCCGCGTTCGCGCTTGACGATGCCGAGCTTTATTTTCGCACTGGCCGGCGTATCGTTAGAGCTCATCAGGGATTATCGATGATCGGGGCCAATAAGAATGAAGAATTCAGCGAGCTCCTCTTGGGACGGCAGCCATAGGCAGCGCGGCCGAGCGCATGATCTAACCATCGGCCTTGCTCTTGCGATCAGTGTAATCGCGAGCCTCGGCACGGCGAAAGCAGAGAACGCGCTGCGCGCGCCACCCAAGTATTACGAACAGCCAAGCGGCTTCGGAGGCCATCAGTGGGGCGAGCCTTTCGCTTCTTTCGAACGGCTCGGCACCGCGATCAGTGTCGAGGCTTCCTGGGACGATGGAAAACGATTGGATGACCATTTCCAGTGCTTTTACCTGCCCAACGGTACCTGCGACATAGATGCAGTCGTGCGCTGGGCCGCCATGCAAAGGCGGCGAAGCGCACTGACTCTGGTCTCGCAACATCGGATCGAAGCGCAAGGATTTCGCGTGGCTGGCGTCATGATGCACCCAGTCACTCATTTCTTCTGCGGCCAATGGCGTGAGCTGCTCGAGAAGGCGCCACCCGATCTCGACAAGCGCATGGGCTACTGCGGTATCCGCTTGGAGTTCGAAAGCGAAAGTCGAGAGGCACTCGAGAGCCTGCCCGCCGATCACGTCACGCAGTATCAGAAGCTCCTACGTCACCTGATTCTCGAGCACGGCAAACCGTATGGATATCGCGGCCACGTAAGCGTCTACGACGAAAGCGATGCGAAGCGCGCTGCACGTAGAGAGTTTCCGCCGAGATATCGTTGGTGCACGCACTTCGATTCCATCTTCGCGCCAAAGTGCGATGTCAAGATGGCGCTCACGTTCGATGCCGGAAGCGGCAAGGGATCGCTGCTGATAGCGGCGCCAGCGCTCGTGCAATTCGCGCTCGCCCGTCGCAGTGAAGACGGCCGCACGCATAACCCGCTCTATTACGAGTTGGTCAGAGACCGTCGACTCTCCGAGCGATGAGACGTCTATGTCGGCGCGCTCAATCCGTGCACTTGGTGCCAGTACTGCCTTGGTATGAGCATTCGCCGCGCGGGCTCCTGCAGCCACGTTCTCGCGATGAGCGCATAGAGGTTCACGCCTGAGCTCACCAGCATCGGCTTCGCCGACAATCTCAGCAGCTCGCGCACATGCACTGGCACCAAGAGCGCTTGCAGATCGAGGAGCAGTTGGTAACGCCACCAACCGAGGTGCTTACGATACTGCTCGAACAGTCGCCTCGTGAATGCGCTGTAGACGAGATCGCGCTTTAGATGTCGCTCTCGATCCGTTCGCCACTCAGAAAAAGTCACCGGCAAGCGCTCAACGTTCAGGCCCCGCCCCACTCGAAGAAATCCTTCGTAGAGATCGTCCTCCTCGCCGCTCGTGAGCGGCCCATGCAGCAGCTCGTATGCGCGTTGCGAGTAATCGATGAGCATGTACAGCACATCGCGATGGGCCCAGTCCGGTATGCTCTGCCCGCGTGCACGCTCGACTGCACTGTGAACGGCGTTGATCCGTGCCAACGTATCGTGTGCATCTTGTTCGCTCGCAAACACGATCTTCTGCGCGTAGCTCACTGTGGAGAACAGGCGCGCGATCGGATCTTTCGGCAGTCGGTTCGTGAAGAACAACCAGTCGACCGCTTTGTTCAGCGCAAACTCGGCTGCGCCGCCCGCAAAGATCAGCAGGATGACATCCGGATCGCCCCAAATCCGTCGGACGATCGAGCTTGTATCGATGAATGGACGCATACTTTCGCAAGTCGGCTGGCTCGCACGGCTACGCTTTTGCACGCTAATGGACACGCGAGCGAGCTGCTGGGTGCAACCTTTGGAGCGCGATGGTGAGTCACACGTCTCACAAGATTGAACAGCGAAACGCACGGAGGAAAGAATGAAAAGTCGACTCGTCTTCTCGATACTCGCGAGTGTCTTCCTCGCCGCGAGCGCGCTCGGCGACGGGAGCGGTCCGATCGCATTCGTGGACGTCAATGTCGTGCCTATGGACTCCGAGCGCGTTCTTTCGCGACAAACCGTTCTCGTGCGCGATGGGCGAATCGAGTCGATCTCCGCTGCGTCCAAAGCCACTCTCCCGGAAGGTACGCGACGAATCGGAGGCGATGGTCGGTCGTTTCTCTTTCCTGGACTTGCGGACATGCATACGCATATCCAGGAAATGAACGATCTTGCGCTTTATACCGCGAACGGCGTTACGACGATTCTAGACATGGGCCTTGCGCCCTCCATGGTCGTCATCAACCTCAAAAAGCTGACTGAGCAAGGAGTGGTTCCCGGTCCCCGCGTGTTCTTCGCGCTCATGATCGATGGCCCGGATGCGTCCTACGGATTGATCGCCACCAACCCAGATGAGGCGCGAGCCGCTGTGAAGCTTGCGAAGGCGAATGGCTATAGCTTCATCAAGACCTACAACAGCGTCTCAGCCGACGTGTTCAGGGCGATCGTCGATGAAAGCAAGCGTCATCAGCTCACTGTCATCGGCCATGGCGTGCGCTCCGTCGGATTGCCGCAGGCGCTTTCGGAGGGCCTCGCGATGGTCGCTCACGCGGAGGAGTTCTATTACACCGCATTCGAACGGCAGACGGATCTCGGCCGGATTGCGCCAGTCGTCGCGGCCACGCGCGCCGCGGGCGCGTTCGTCACGCCCAATCTATCCACCTTCGAAACGATCAGCCGACAATGGGGTAAGCCTGAGGTGCTCGAGAGCTTTCTGGCCGATCCGCGCGCGAAGCACATGTCCCCCGGCATGCGTCTGTTCTGGACGAACATGGATTACACGCGGCGCAAAGGCAGCATCGAGTCGGTGGTGCCATTTCTCCAGGAGCTCACGAAGCAGATGCAGCGAGCGGGTGTGCCGCTTCTCACGGGCACCGATGGACCCGTGATTCCGGGCATGTTTCCGGGTTACGCGATTCACGAGGATATCGCCGCGCTGCGCCGTGCCGGGCTCAGCGCCTACGAGGCATTGAGTGCGGCAACTCGAACGCCAGGAGAGTTCATTGCGAAGTACGTGCCTCATTCGCCGCGATTCGGGACGGTACAGGTGGGCTCGAAAGCCGACCTCATTCTGTTGAACGCAAATCCACTTCTGAACGTGGAAACGCTGAAATCCCCCGCTGGAGTCATGAGCGCCGGACGTTGGCGCGATGCAAAGGAGCTACAACGCATCGTCGAAGCTCAAGCCGAGAAGTATCGCAGTCTTGCGAACTGAGTTGCGGGTGCGAACGTTGTCGCGCGTGGGGTATCCTCGGAACCGCGCGCGAGCGTTCTCGACAACCCACACAATTCATTCTCCACACTCGGAGCGAGAGAATGCGTCGGATCCATGCCGGTCTGCTCAAGGGCACTGCTGTGTGCCTCCTCGCCTTGGGCGTGCTCGGCTGCGGCCGCGCTCCGGTGTCCGATGAGAAAGCTCCCGAGCCGCCAAGGGCGCTCGGCAGCGTTGCCTCTGGTGTGTATCCGAATCTCTTCGCGGAAGCAGGCTTCCCTCGAGCCGAGATCGACGCCAGGGTTGAAGCCGCTTTTCAGCAGCTATTCCACGGCGATTCGCAGACGCAAGCGGTGTACTACCCTGACGGATCCAACGAACATGGACCGCTCGCCTACATCCACGATGTGAACAGCGATGACGTGCGCTCAGAGGGACTCTCCTACGGCATGATGATCGCGGTGCAGATGAACAAGAAGGAAGAGTTCGACGCCATATGGAATTGGGCAGTAACGCACACGTATCACACCGACCCTGATCATCCGGCGAAAGGTTTCTTTGCGTGGTCAGTCAAGACAGATGGGGAGCCGATCGACGAGTTACCCGCACCGGATGGCGAGGAGTACTTCATCACTGCGTTGTACTTCGCCTCATCACGTTGGGGAAATGGCGAAGGCATCTACGACTACAAGGCGCAAGCCGATCGAATCATCACGGATGTGCTTCATCGCGAGCCCATTACAGGTATGACGAATCGCGGCGAGATGAGCGCGGAGAGCTTGTTCGATAGACAGAAGAAGATGGTGCGCTTCACGCCGGACGTCGCTAACAAGGACCACACGGATCCTTCTTATCATCTACCTGCGTTCTACGAAGTGTGGGCGCGCGTCGGGCCTGAAAAGGACCGTGCCTTCTGGTCTGAAGCCGCGCAAGTGAGCCGCGAATACCTGTATCGCGCTGCACATCCTAAGACCGCACTGACACCGGACTATGGCAACTTCGACGCAACGCCGTGGGCTGCCGCGTGGCGCCCCGACTCGGTCGATTTTCGCTACGACGCGTGGCGCTCGGCGATGAACTGGTCGATGGATTGGTCGTGGTGGGCGCAGGATCCGCGCCAGATCGAGTTGAGCAATCGACTGCAGGCGTTCTTCGAGTCTCAAGGGCTCGACAAGTACGTGAGCCTCTACACGCTCGACGGCAAACCACTTGGCGGCGAACAAGCGACGGGACTGATCGCGATGAATGCCACGGCGAGCCTCGCCGCCGACCACCCACGGCGCTTGAATTTCGTGAAAGCCCTTTGGGAGCGTCCCACGCCTGAAGGAAAACTACGCTACTACGACGGCATGCTCTACATGATGGCACTGCTACATTGCAGCGGCGAATATCGAGCGTGGTTGCCTGCGGAGAGTGCAGAGAAAGAGAAGGAGTAGCCACAGAGAACACATAGAATACAAAAATCGGAATAGCTCATCCCATTCGGCAGGTGCGTCTTCTAGTTGGCCGCTCCTGAGGCCGAGCATCTCGCGGAGATGCAAATTGGAAAAGGGCTTCCCTTCTTTTTTGTGCTCTTTGTGTTCTTTGTGGTTACTCCTTTTTCTTATCCGAACGACCCAATCAGAAGACCTGACTCGTTTCCGTCGCCCAGGTCTTGCCGTTGCCCGATTCGGAAAGCGGGATGCACGGACGATACTGACCGGGCACGGCAACGTACTGAAGCACTTGCGTCGCGCCGATCTCCGATGTGAAGAAGCCGAGCATCGCGAGCTCTTTCGTCATCAAGATGAAAGGACGATTGTCGCGGCGGTTCTCTGAAGTGTCGGCGGCGGCCGCTTCCACTGCGCTGTCGTGAGCCTCGCGCACCAGCGCGGCCCGCTGGGTCGGATCGAGATCGATGAACGACTTGCCGTGCTTCTCCTTGGCTTGCGCCTCGAATGCATTGAGCCCTGTGAGATAACGATCCTGATCCTTCGGCGGATACGTGCTCTTCAACATCGTATCGATGAAAGCGGGGACACCTACATCCTTCGCGCCAGGCGTATCGGTGCGAGGGATGAGGATCTCCGCGACTTCTTCCACGAGCGCAGCTTGTGCCGCCTCGAAGAACGTCGGACTCCAATCGACGTCCGGCTTCTTCGCCGAACAACCCTGGAGAATGCCGAGCATCGCGGGCGCGGAGACGGCGCCGCCCATCAAGTACGCGACGCGCTTGAGCAACTCGCGGCGATCGATCATGGGAGGAGTGTTGTTCATGTGTTCAGTCGCTTGAGCTCTTCGACGGCGTGATTCACGGCACGCGCGGTCAACGCCATATAAGTTAGAGACGGGTTCACGCAAGAGGACGAGGTCATGCACGAGCCGTCAGTGACGTACACGTTCTTACACGCGTGCACCTGATTCCATTGGTTCAACACCGAGGTCTTCGGATCGCGACCCATCCGCGCAGTCCCCATCTCGTGAATGCCGAGGCCCATACCGATCTTCGAATCGTAGGTGCGCACGTTCTTGTAGCCGGCTGCCTCGAGCATCTCCGCGGCATCGCTCGCCATGTCCTTGCGCATCTTGAATTCGTTCTCCTTGAATTCCGCATCGAACGCGAGCACGGGCAGACCCCACTTGTCCTTACGAGTCTCATCGAGCATCACGCGATTCTCGTGATAAGGCAGTGTCTCGCCGAAGCCGCCAAGCCCGATGCTCCATGGTCCTGGCGTCGCAGCCTGCGTCTTGAGATCGGCGCCGAGCACGTTCTGCTCGATCAATGAGGTCCATCCTCCACGCGACGCTCCGCCCTGATAACCGAAACCGCGCAGGTAATCGCGCTTGTCATTGCCGAGGTTGCGGAAGCGCGGGATGTAGATCCCGTTCGGCCGTCGGCCGTAGTAGTACTTGTCCTCGAAGCCTTCGACATCCGCGCCTGCACCGGCCGACAGATGATGATCCATGATGTTGCAGCCGAGCTCGCCGCTGTCGTTGCCGAACCCATTCGGAAAGCGATTCGACTTCGAGTTCAGCATGATGAACGTCGAGCCGAAGGTAGATGCACACAAGAAGACGACCTTGGCGAAGAACTCGTGATGTTCGTTCGTCTCGGCATCGAGCACGCGAACGCCGGTGGCGCGATTCTGCTTCTCGTCGTAGATCAGCTCATAGACGATCGAGTTCGGTCGCAGCGTCATGTTGCCGGTCTTCTCGGCCGCGGGCAGCGTGCTCGAGTTGCTGCTGAAATACGCGCCGAACGGGCAGCCGCGAATGCATTGATTGCGATTCTGACATACGCCTCGCTGCGGGCTGTGCGGCAGCGGCTCCGTCATGTTCGCGACACGGCCGATCGTGAGGCGCCGCCCGAATTTCTCCTCGAGCACCTCGCGCAGATGCACTTCGACGCAATTGAGCTCCATCGGCTTTTGGAACTTGCCGTCTGGGAGCTGCGGTAAAGCTTCCGCGCGTCCGCTCACGCCGATGAACGATTCGACGTAGTCGTACCAGGGCGCGACATCGTCGTAGCGGATCGGCCAATCGACGGCGATGCCGTCCTTCGCATTCGCTTCGAAGTCCATCGGGCTCCAACGATAGCTCTGACGGCCCCACATCAGTGAGCGGCCGCCGACGTGATAGCCGCGCATCCAATCGAAGCGTTTGATTTCAGTGTAGGGGTTGTCGACGTCATCGACGAACCAATGCTTCGAGGCCTGAGTGATCGTGTATCGAGTACGCGCCTGCACGCCTTGCCGTTCCAGATCCTGGACGCTCGGACGTCCGCCGTACTCGAAATCCCAGGGATCCATCGTGGCGGTCGGATATTCGCCGTGGCGAACCATGCGACCACGCTCGAGCACCAGCGTTTTCAGACCTTTCTCGGTGAGCTCCTTTGCAGCCCACCCCCCGCTCACACCCGTGCCTACGACGATGGCGTCGTAAGTATTGGTTTCCATCGCACCCCCCGATTCTGAAGATCGCGAACTCTAACGTGAAAAGAAGCCGATGTGCCATCGGGCCGCCGCTGATGGTGCACGGCGCGGCGACAATGGGTACTGGCGAAAGATCGGGTACTGATGGTTGCGTACTCGTGGTTGGGTACTGGGTACTGGCCAGATAAACAGAAGAGAGATGCTCACGTTTCCGATTCTCTCTCTGGCCAGTACCCGATCACCCAGTACCCGATGACCCAGTTCTCTCTCTGGCCAGCACCCGATCACCTAGTGCCCGACAACCCTTGCGCGCAAGCTAGACTTGCGCCCCTATGCCCTACTCCCTCTTCATCTTCGACTTCGACGGCACCCTCGCCGACAGCGCAGATTGGGTCATGCGCACCTTCAATGACATCGCCGGCGAGCATGGGTTCCGCAAGGTGAGCGAGCAGGAGCTGCGCATGCTGAGGGGTCGCAGTAATCGCGAGATCGTGAAGTATCTCGGCGTCCCTGCATGGAAGCTCCCCGGGATTGCGAACGACGTGCGCAAGCGCATCGCCAAGGACATCCACGAGATCGGGTTATTCCCAGGTGTCGGGAAGATGTTGAGCGATTTGCAGTCACACGGCGCGCGGGTCGGAATCGTCACGTCGAACTCAGACGAAAACGTGCGCACCGTCCTCGGACTCGAGAACGCATCGAAGGTCGATTTCTACGACTGCGGCGCGTCCCTCTTCGGCAAGGCGAACAAGCTCCGAAGCATTATGAAGCGCAGCGGGATCGGCGCTGCTCGCACGGTCTGCATCGGTGACGAAACACGCGACATCGAGGCGGCTACGGAAGTAGGCGCCGCAAGCGCGGCGGTCACATGGGGGTATGCGACAGAGGAGATCCTCGCCGCGCATCGGCCGACAGTGATGTTGAGGACGATGGCGGAGGTGGTCGCATTGGCGCCATGATCAGCGCTCGGCGCCCGGTAGTTAGAAGAAATTGGGTGGCTGGGTAATCGGGTACTGGGTGCTGGCCAGAAATGCGGTGGCTGGTAACCGGGTACTGGTGCTGGCAAGAAAGAAAGAGAAAGAATTAAGCAAGGTGGCCGCGAGAGCGGCTTCTTTATCTGGCCAGGACCCGATCACCCAGTACGCGACGACCCAGTCCCTTCTCTGGCCAGTACCCGATACCCTAGACACCCGGCAGTGCCTCTCGAAAATTCACCGGCTTCAGCACCAGCACATCGCACGGTAACTTCTCGAGCACGCGCTCGGCGGTGCTGCCGATGAAGATGCGGTCAAAGCCACTGCGGGCGATCGCGCCCATGGTCACGAGATCGGCGTTGAGCGATTGCGCTTTATCTATGAGCACGTCTGTCGCGACTCCGAGCTCGAGGTGAACATTCGATTCAGGGATGTCGTACTGCGCGGTGAGCGTGCGCATCTCTTTGCGCTTCTCCTTCTCCTCGTACTCGAGCGCCTCGGGCGTCAAAGTATTCGCCATGGGCGCCACGACATTCGCGGCGGTTGCGGAGATCGACAGCGGGATGTACGCATGCACGGCGTGGAGCGATCCGCTCAGGCGCTGCGCGATCGCCTTCGACCACTGCAGAATTTCGTGATCCAGATCCGCTGGCTTGTCGTTGAAATGCCCTGGATCCACGGCAGCAACCACTGTCGGCGTCGCCGACCATGGTTTCGGCTTCGTCAGCAGCAGCGGAACAGGGCAGCTGCGGATCAGGTGCCAATCCGTATTCGAGATCAACGTTCGCTGTAGAAGCGAGTGGTGGTGCGTATCTTTGATGACTAGATCGGCGGTGGTGCGCACGGTTCGATCGAGCAATCCATCCACGAGCCGCTCCGCGAACTCGAGCTCGGTGCACACATCGATCCCGCCCTCGCGCATTGGCTGCGCAAGCGCCTCCAGCAGCGGCTTCAAGTTCACATCGAGCAGCCTCGAGGGGTCCGCGGCGCGCTGTGCGAGCAGCCGAGTTTCTCGTGCCGCTTTCGTATCGCAGATGTACAGCTCCACGCGCGCCTTGAACTGCCGTGCGAGCAGCTCTGCTTTCGCAAGCGAGGAATGCTCTGGATTCGTCGGATCGACGATCACGAGGATGTTCTGCACTCTGTTCATGTTCCGAAGCCCTCAGTCCCCGACGAAGCCATCGTCGCGCATTTGCGCGCGATCGCGCACGGGTCCGTGCATCCGGGATAGATAATCGGCCAAGCCCCTCATCTCGTCGGCCTCCAAGCTGTCGAGGAACAGCACGAGATCGGCCTCGACGTTGAATCGATGGCCGCTCGCGAGCTCGCGCATCTGATGCAGCAGATACGCGTAATGCTGATTGCGCAGCGACGGCACGAAGCCATCGTCGTCTCCGCGCGCATCGTCGCCGTGGCACGAGGCACACCACTGCTCATACGATGCCTCGCCCAGCGAAAGCATCTCGCCCGTCCCCGTCCGAGGCTTTGCAGTCGGTTGCACCGTGTTGAGGTAAGCCGTGAGATCCGACCATTCCTGCGGCTCGCTCACTTCTTTCTGCGCGAGGACGGCGTGCATTTGCGTCGCAGTGCGTTCGAGCTCGCTGAAGTCCGCGAGCTGCTTGATCAGATAGGAGCGCCGCTGCCCTGCGAGCGCAGGCACGAGCTTCTTCGCATCGCCCGATGCGTCCGCTCCATGACAGGATGCGCAATGCGCACGATAGAGCTTCGCCCCCCGATCGACATTGGGATCGAGCTGTAACGTCGTCTTCATCAGCTCATCCACCCGCTCGGGAGAGGCCCAAACTGCCGTTGCACTTCCAAGCGCGGAGGTCACGCCGCATAGAACGATGCAGAGGGTGCGCTTCATAGTCTTCGTCTTCCGCATATGAGACCCGAGAGTGGCCGAATATCATCCGTGTTTCGCATCGCGAGACACGGCTGCGCTACTTCGCCTGCGATCGAGCGAGCGGGCCCCCGCTCGCATGCTCGCGTCGTGACGCGCTGCTGAGCTCATCGATCGCTTGAATCAGCGCAGCGGTATCGACGGGTTTGCTCAAAAACACGCATGCCGGCACGGCTGTACGCACCGAGCGCAGCACCGAAGGCAAATCGCCGCTCAAGATAATGCCTGGAGCCATGTAACCGAGGTGCTCGCGCAATTGGATGAGCATCTCGAGCCCGGTGTTCTTCTCATCCAGATGATAGTCGGCGATCACGACATCACCGGGCTGCATCGTCGCGAACAACCTCTCCGCTTCCCCCACGGAGCCCGCGCTTTTGATCTCGTAACCCTCGAGGCGCAAGAACAACTCGGTCGCCGTGCGAACCGCCTCATTGTCCTCGACCAGGATCAAACGCGTCGAGGCGCTCGCGACAGCGCGAGTCGTCTCCGCGGAGCTTGCATGTCTGTCCGGTGCAGTGGAGAGCACGCTCTTGCGGGGGATGGCCACGCGAACTTGCGTGCCTTCACCGACAGTGGAAGAAACGGTGACCTTCATACCGAGCAGACGCGAGACCTCGCGCACGATTGCGAGCCCAAGTCCGACGCCCATTCGCTTGGCCCCGTGAGTATCGACTTGATAGTACTCATCGAAGATGCGCTCGAGCTTGTCGGCGGGAATCCCGATGCCGGTATCGGTGACGGTGACGAACAGACCGTCCGCATCCGCGACGCACGCCACATTGATGCGGCCGCGGTCAGTGTATTTCACCGCGTTCCCGAGCAGATTCTGCAGCAATTGATAAAAGAGCATGCGATCGGTCGAGATGACCGCGGGTGCGGAATCGAACTGCAGCACCAACCCACGCGTTCGCGTCGTGGCCTGAAACTCGCTCTTGAGCTCAGCGAAGAGATCCTCGATGGCCACGGGAGCGGGCTTAGGCTCGATCGCTCCCGATTCGAGTCGACTGATGTCGAGCAGCGCATTCAGCAGGCGCGTCATCGTGTCGATCGCATTCTGCTGCTGCGATAGCAATTCGCACGCATCCGGGGAGCTCACCACCTTCTGCATGGCGGCATTCAGCAAGCGAATCGTCTGCAAGGGCTGGCGCAGGTCGTGACTGGCCGTCGCGAGGAAACGACTCTTCGCCCGGTTGGCACGGTCCGCCTCTTCACGCGCGGCGACCAACGCTTCGTTGATGCGCTGGCGCTCGCTGATGTCACGAATCGCAGCCGCAACATACAGCTTGCCGTTGATCTGAAATGGCGCGAGTCGAATGCCGGCGGAGAACTCGCTGCCGTCGGCGCGGCGAGCCGCCAAGTCCGCGATGCGCGCGCCCATCTCGCGTTTCGACGGCTTCAGCAAGAAGCTCGCAACGTGCTCGCCGTGACGCGCTCGCAGGCGTTCGGGCACGAGCATCTCCATACCCTGGCCGATGAGGGCCTCGGGCTCGTAGCTGAACAACTCCGACGCGGTATCGCTGGCGAAGCGAATCTTCCCTCGATCGTCGACCACGATCAGGGCGTCAGGTGAAAAGCGCAGTAAATGTCGAGTGATCTCGCCCAGCTCTTCCATCGCGAGGTCAGTTGCGATCGGCACCGCAGGTGCGGCAGGTGCAAAGGCTAACATGGCAAGGGCGTGAAGGAGGTGATGTAGGTGATGGAAGCGATGGAGGCCAGAGATCCACGTGCCTTCTTTCTGACCTACATCACCTATGTCACTTACGTCACTTACATCACGCAAGACGGGCTAGTCTTCGGCATCCAACGCGCACTCCGCGCAGGTCCTTGCATACGGCACCACCGCATGGCGGGTTGCGTCGATCGCTTCTCCGCAGATCTCGCAGTTCTCATACGTTCCGGCCGCTAATCTTGCGAGTGCAGCGTCGATCTGCGCGAGCTCCTCGCGGGCCGCGGCCCCGATGACTTCCAGCGGCTCGTCGTTCTGCCTTTGCAGCGCCTGATCGGCGAAATCCGCAACCAGTGGGTCGTTCTGCCGCGTGAGATCTCGACGCACGCGCCGCACCCGATCGGCTAGCTCGTGGCGCCGCTCGAGTAGACGGTCCTGGACTCGCGCATACCGGAAGCGCGTTGGCGAGGAGGCAACGGTGTTCATCGTGGGGCTCCTGTCGAAGATTCGGATGTGCACACGATCCTCCGACAGGGTTCCCCCGTCTCTAAGGAGCTGGCGTAAGCTTATCCGGGGATTTCGCGAGTGCCGAAGCCGCGCGCATACGGCAGGCTCCGCGACCATGAGCAGCCTTACGCCCCTTTTCAAGACCGGTCGCCGACGTGCGGAAGATGGAGTCGTGAACGAGCGCAACGAAACTGAAGCGAGACAGGCCGCTTCGCACGCCCCCTCGCAGCCCCATGTGCTCATCGAGCAGCTCATGACGATCGCGCGCGTTTCCGCGCTCGAGGAAATGGCGAGCGGCATCGCGCACGAGCTCAACCAGCCGCTCGGCGCCATCGCGACATTCTCGCAGGCGGGCGAGCGCATGTTGAGCAAACCGCAGCCTATGACGACTGCCGCGCTGGAAGTCCTGCAACATATCAATCGCGAGGCGATGAACGCCGGTGAAGGCATTCGCCGCATCCGACGCTTGTTCAATCACGCCGGTACGAAGCGCCCCCCGTGCTGCATGCGCGAGCTCGTGGCGGAGCTTCGGCCCGTCCTCGACTTGCTCGCACAAAGGTACCAAGCTGCGCTCACCGTCGAATGCGAAGAGGAGCTTCCGCTCGTCGCGGCCGATCGACTGCGCGTTCAGCATGTCTTACTGACGCTGGTACAGAACGCGCTCGAGGCTCCCAAACTGCCCGGCGCATCGGAAGCGGTGCGCGTCACAGTCAAGAGCGATCGCTACACGGTGGAAGTTTCGGTGACCGATCGCGGCATCGGTATTGCCGAGCAACAAAAGCCGCAGATCTTCCGCCCCTTCTTCACGACCAAAGGGAATGGCACGGGCTTGGGGCTGGCCTCGAGCCGTGCGATCATTGAATCGCACGAAGGCACGATTGGTTTCGAAGACGCCGACGGCGGCGGCACGCGCTTTTGGTTCCGCCTCCCGGCCGCGACCGGAGGATAGCTCGCGTGAATGCAACGCACGGTAGAGAAAGAGAATCCAAATCACCGGGCCAGCAAGTCGTATATATCGTCGATGACGACGACGGCATGCGTCGTGCGTTGACGCTGCTCATGGGCACGGTCGGATATCACGCCGTTCCGTTCGCCCGGCCGCGCGAATTTCTCGAGAAGTACGATCCGGCGCATCCGGGTTGCCTCGTGCTCGACGTTCGCATGCCGGAAATGAGCGGACTCGAGGTCCAGCAGCACCTGAATCGCTCCGGCTCGATGTTGCCCGTGATTCTCATCACTGGCCACGGCGACATTCCGATGGCCGTGCAAGCGATGAAAGACGGCGCATTCGATTTCCTGCAGAAACCCTTCCGCGATCAAGATCTCATCGATCGCATCAATAGCGCGTTGAAGCAGGACGCTGAAAACCGCGCAACTCTAGAAAAACACGCGGACTTGAAGCGCCGGTTCGATTCCTTGACTCCGCGCGAGCGCGAAGTGATGGCGCTCGTCGTCGATGGCAAGGCCAACAAAGTGATCGCGATAGACTTAGGTCTGAGCGAGCGCACGGTCGAGATCCATCGCGCGAACGTGATGGAAAAAATGGGCGCGCGCTCGGTCGCGCACCTGGTGAAGATGAACTTGACGATGAATGCCGAGTAACTGCGCTCATCACAGTGAGGAGCGACAGGCAGCGCCACTCTCGTTACATCTGCCATCGACTCCAAGAGAAATTTCTCGCGGCGACGCGGCGACCCGAAGAAGACATTCTCTCGCGGAGCCGCGGAGGCTACGGAGATCGCAGAAGGCGATCGATTCTGTTAGGAGCTCCCGTCTCTGCACTCTTCGTGTTTCGTCGCCACGTCGCCGCGAGAGATTTTGCCTGGAGTCGGGTGGCAGGCTGCCACGGTATCGATGTCTACCCGTCCGTTCACCTGTCACTCGTCACGCTGATCGCTTGCGGAACTTTTCCGCGCGCGCTGCCTTGCGTGCATTGCACGGTCTTTCAGGAGTCGCTCTATGCCGGCTGAAAACGCTTCAGACGTCACACTCTCGCCCGAGTACATCGCGCGGATGGACGCGTATTGGCGCGCCGCGAATTACATCTCGGTCGGTCAGATTTACCTCCTCGACAATCCGCTGCTCGAAGAGTCGCTCGATATCAAGCACATCAAGCCGCGGCTCCTCGGTCACTGGGGAACGACACCGGGCCTCAATTTCATCTACGTGCACTTGAATCGCATCATCAAGAAGCACGATCTCGATGTCATCTATATCGCTGGACCGGGCCACGGTGGTCCGGCGCTGGTCGCGAATACCTACCTGGAGGGCACGTACAGCGAGTACTACCCGAATATCTCGGAGGACGCGGAGGGGATGCGCAAACTGTTCAAGCAGTTCTCATTCCCTGGCGGCGTGCCGAGTCACGTTGCGCCAGAGACACCCGGGTCGATTCACGAAGGAGGCGAGCTTGGCTACGCGCTTTCGCACGCATTCGGCGCCGTCTTCGACAACCCCGACTTGATCGCCGCGTGCGTGATCGGCGATGGCGAGGCGGAAACGGGGCCGCTTGCGACGAGCTGGCATTCGAACAAGTTCCTGAATCCGGCCCGGGATGGCGCTGTGCTGCCGATCTTGCACCTCAATGGCTACAAGATCGCCGGCCCTACCGTGCTCGCGCGCATTCCGCGCGATGAGCTCACGCAGCTCTTGAAAGGCTATGGTTACGAGCCCTTCTACGTAGACAAGGAAGCGACCAGCGAGGCGACGCACCTCAGCATGGCGCGTACGTTCGATCAGATCGTCGCACGCATTCGCGAGATCCAGCATCAGGCGCGCACGCAGGGCTTTCGAGAACGCCCGCGGTGGCCGGCATTGGTGCTGCAGACCCCGAAAGGTTGGACAGGGCCGAGCGAAGTCGACGGAATCGTGGTCGAAGACAACTGGCGCTCGCATCAAGTGCCGCTGGCGCAGCTCGCAGAGAAGCCGCCGCACGTGAAAGAGCTTGCGAACTGGCTCTTGAGCTACAAGCCGGCAGAGCTCTTCACTGCGGAGGGCAAGTTGAAACCCGAGCTGCGCGAGCTTGCACCTGTCGGCAAGCGGCGCATGGGCGACAACCCGCACGCGAACGGCGGCATTCTGCTGCGCAATTTGCGGATGCCCGACTACCGCAGCTATCGCGTGGAGATGAAATCGCCAGGTTCGGTGACGGCGGAGTCGACCCGCGTTCAAGGCGCGTTCATTCGCGACGTGATGAAGCTCAACATGGAAGCGAAGAACTTCCGCATCTTCAGCCCGGATGAGACGACCTCGAATCGGTGGAACGATGTGCTCGACGTCACAGCGCGCATGTCCGTCGGCGAGATCAAATCCTCCGACTCACACGTCGCAATCGATGGCCGAATCATGGAGATGCTGAGCGAGCATCAATGCCAAGGTTGGTTGGAAGGCTATCTGCTCACCGGGCGTCACGGTTTCTTCAGTTGCTATGAAGCCTTCATTCACATCATCGATTCGATGTTCAATCAGCACGCGAAGTGGCTGAAGACCTGCAATCACATTCCTTGGCGCCGCCCGATCTCCTCGCTGAACTATTTGCTGACCTCTCACGTCTGGCGTCAGGACCACAATGGGTTCAGTCACCAGGATCCCGGCTTCATCGACCACGTCGTCAACAAAAAGCCTGAAGTCATTCGCGTTTACTTGCCGCCCGACGCAAACACCCTGTTATGCGTTACCGATCAATGCTTGCGAAGTCGCAATCTCGTCAACGTCATCATCGCAGGCAAACAACCGCAACCGCAGTGGTTGTCGATGGACGAAGCAATTCGTCACTGCAGCCGCGGCGTCGGCATTTGGTCTTGGGCCAGCAACGATCTCGACGGCGAGCCCGATGTCGTGCTCGCATGCGCCGGCGACGTACCGACGCTCGAAACGCTCGCCGCGGTCACGCTACTGCGTCAATGGTTGCCGCAATTGAAAGTACGTGTCGTGAACGTCGTTGACCTCATGACGCTGCAACCGGAGTACTTCCATCCGCACGGCTTGTCTGACAGCGAGTTCGATTCGATTTTCACGACGAACAAGCCCATCGTCTTCGCCTTCCACGGCTATCCCTGGCTCATTCATCGCTTGACGTACCGCCGACGCAATCACGCGAACATCCACGTCCGCGGCTACAAAGAAGAAGGCACGACCACGACGCCCTTCGACATGACCGTGCTGAATGAGCTCGACCGCTTCCACTTGATCGAAGCCGTAATCGACTTCGTGCCAGGCCTCAAGGAACGAGCCGCCCACCTGCGTCAACGCC
>JAEZFW010000060.1 GCA_023417315.1 Pseudomonadota bacterium | reverse complement strand
CTCCCGCGCGGGCGCGGGAGCGACCCATCAAAGTCGTTCCCGATTCTGACGCACGTTGGAGGATGTATGAGACGGGCGATGATTCTTGCGCCGATCGCGGCGCTGATGGTGTCCGGTTGCGCCGATGATGGTTCCGATGGAGCCGATGGTGCGGACGGCGTGGATGGGTTGAGCTCTCTACTCGCGGTCGAAATTGTCCCAAGGGGCGATTCGACGTGCGCCGGCGGAGGCCGGATTGCGGCGAGCGGCCTGGATAGCAATCGAAACGGCGTGCTCGACGCCAACGAGGTGAGCGAGCGCGAGTATCTCGAGTGCCTGACCGCGCCGCGGCTGCGTGCGCTGCACGCCTCACCGGATGCGCCACCCGTAAACATCATCATCAATGGCAACGCTGCACTGACGAATGTTGACTATCGAGAGGGATCGGGTTTTCTCGATGCGAACGAACAAACACGCGTCGAAGTTGCCGCTATCGTGCCTGGCGGTGATGTCGTCGTCATCGACGAAACGCTGCAACTCGAGTTCAGCACCGAGTACACCCTCATCGCGGCAGGCAACGTTGCTGCACCTGTGGCGGCACTCCTCATCGAGAATCCGGCCGATGAGCCGATCGTTGCTGGGAGCGTGAGAGCTCAGGTGGTGCACGCTGCTCCGTCGGCACCTGCGGTCGACGTGTATGTCACGGCGCCGGATGCGGACTTGGCGGCAAGCAGCCCGGTAAACGAGGTGCCGCTCGCGTTTCAGAACGCGACGGAGCGCGTCACTGTGCCGGCCGGTGAGTATCGAATCCGGGTCACCGCCGCAGGGGATGCGCGGACCGTTGTATTCGACTCCGGGACGGTGGCGTTGCCGGCGGATGCAGACTTGATGCTGGTCGCCGTCGAGAACGTGGGTCCAGGTGCGAGTGCGATCCAACTCGTGACGCTCGATGACACCGCGGCCACGCCGCTGCTCGACGTCAACACGCCCGCCTCGGTACTCGCCGTTCACGCATCTTCGGATGCGCCGGCAGTGGATGTTCTTGCGAACATCACCAACACCGCGGAAAACGAGGCGGTGCCGCTTGCACGCGGCGTGATGTTTCCAGCGGCGTGCTCGATTTCATCGGTACCCGCAGGTGAGTACGAGCTGAGTATTACGGCGGCTGGCGACCCGTCTACGGTCGCGCTGCAGTTTGATCTGGCTGCAGAGGGCGGCGATGAGATCGCCGCCATCGTCTCTGGATACTTAGGCAGCACGCCACCCCTGCAGGCGATCGCGCTGGCGAGTGATACGCGTCCAGTCGCAACTGAAGCGAAGGTACGAATCACCCACGCCTCGCCCGGCACGGGTGCTGTCGATATCTATCTGCTCGCTGATGGTGTTGACCTGAACGCGGGTACGACCACGCCCAGTTTTGCGGCAGTGCCTTTCGGATCGGATACCGGCGTCTTGTCGATCGCGCCTGGAACGTACGACGTCTACGTCACGCCCAGCGGTAACAGGAACGTCATTGCTATCGAAGTGGCAGATCTGGCACTCGCCGGCGGGCAGGTGCTGGACGTCCTTGCGCGCGATCCGGCGACGGACGGCAGCGAAGGGACATTGCCTCAGCTTCTGGTCATCGATTACGAGAACGTCTCGGAGTGCCCGACTTGAGGTTCCCGCGCCGCTACCGACTGGCTTGTTAGGTTCGAGTTTTACTAGAGGAGTTGTTCTATGAAGTCGCTCAATCTGTTCACGCTGATTCTGACGATCGTAGGTGGCCTCAATTGGGGTCTGGTTGGGTTCGCGCAGTTCGATCTCGTGGCTGCCATCTTTGGCGCAGGTTCGGGCCTTGCTCGCGTTATCTATGCGCTAGTGGGTCTATCTGCTCTGTATCAGATCGTGCCGCTGCTGAAGGCATTCCAGATCGATGAGCCGCGCGCGCAGGCTGCGTCTCGCATCTGACGCTCAACGCACGCTGTTGGAAAGAAGCACCGGGGGAGCAGTTTCAGCTCCCCCGGTGCACTTGGTTCGCGCTCAGCTTGCGGTACCACTCCGCATAGGGAGTGTTCTCGACGAGGTGCCGATTGAAATCCTTGGTGCCGTCGGCCCACCAAACGGGACCGCGCTCGCCCAATGCGACCTTTGCTGCATTCACGGCGGAACGTGCTTTGGCTAGCCGTTCGGTATCGTCTGCACGTT
This sequence comes from Pseudomonadota bacterium, assembly GCA_023417315.1. Lineage (GTDB taxonomy): Bacteria > Pseudomonadota > Gammaproteobacteria > Steroidobacterales > Steroidobacteraceae > Steroidobacter. Next base: position 71,310 of record JAEZFW010000060.1, on the reverse strand, counting down.
TCGCTTTCCTGACTTCCCGGCGCGCGTTCATGAGTTGTGCAGTGAACGCTGCTCGTGCTTCACTCGTCAAATGCGGATTCGTCGCGCGCCATAGACGACCTCGAACGATCACATATCGTCCATCGGGCGTTGTAAGCGGGTTCGTTCGCTCCACTTCGCTGCACTCGCTTGCGTTTAGGGACATTCGCCATACGCAATCCAAACAATCGACTGGCGCCGCTAGACGTTCCATTCTCCCTATCCGCCGATCACGAGCGAGCTCGTTGCTGTGAAACGTTCCATCCCATGTCCATGCGGCTCCGCTCTTATATATGATGCCTGCTGTGGTCGGCTGCATTCTGGAGAGGCCGCGACGAGCGCGGAGGCATTGATGCGATCGCGGTATTCGGCTTTCGTGCTTCGCAACGAGCCCTATCTGCTCGCGACTTGGCATCACAGCAAGCGACCGACCTCCGTCGACTTCGAACCGACGCTGAAGTGGCTAGGGCTCAGGGTCGTAGACGCGCGCATGACGGGTGAACAGACGGCAGAGGTCGAGTTCATGGCACGCTACAGAGTGGGCGGCGGCTCGGCAGCGCGGCTGCATGAGCGCAGCCGCTTCGTCCTGGAAAACGGACGTTGGTTCTATGTCGCAGGAGCAGAACAATGAGAATCGGACTGTCATCCTTGGCGATCGTTCTGCTCGCCGGATCCGGTACGGCGTCCGCGGGAACGACCTCCTCGTCCTCTGCGCCGCTCGACTATCTTCCCGTACTCAAAGGCGACTATTTCAAGATCGCTTCCAAGGAAGTCGGTCGCGCGTTTCATATCTACATCAGCCTACCGGATAGCTACTCCCGCGATCGGTCCACACGCTATCCGGTCGTGTACGCGCTCGATGGCGATTCGCTGTTCCCGGTGTTGAGCTCGCATCACCGCTTCCTCGTGATCGACGAGGCGATTCCAGAGGCGATCATCGTCGGTATCGCGTATGGGTCGCTGGATCCTACGATCAACAAGCGAGCCTATGATTTCTCATCGCCAGCGCCCGATGCGACACCCGAGCAGGGTGGCGCCTCGAAGTTCCAGGCGTTTTTGAAGACAGAGTTGATTCCAGAGATCGAGAGGCGCCATCGCGCCGATCCGACGCGTCGCATCGTCGTCGGCCAAAGTCGAGCAGGGCACATGGTTCTTTACTCCGCCTTTACGGATCCAGATCTCTTCTGGGGTCGCATTGCGAGCAATGCCACATTTGACCCGGGACGTGCGCTGTTCTTTAAGCAACCCGCGCAGGGCAGTCGGAAAGATTTAGGTTTAGTCGTCACAAGCGGTTCTCGCGATCGAGCGCCCCTTAGAGAAAGCGCACTCGAGTGGTTCAACACGTGGGAACACCGCTCGAATGCACCCTGGGCCTTGCACGCAGTGACGATCGAAGGCGGCACTCACGCTGCGGACATCACGAACAGTTATCGCATCGGCATGCTGTGGCTCTTCAGGAGAGTGGCTGACTAGCGATTGCACGCCCAGCGATTCACACGGACACCTCATCGTGGAGATTCTGCTCGCGAGTCTGCTTTCTCCGATCACACTCTCCTTCGTCGCTGGCCTGATTGCGGCGCTCATTGGGATCAAGATCAGGGTCGCAGAGCGACCCCTGCGCGTGTTCGCCAATGTGTTGATGCTTTCGATCGGCGTGGACGGTGGACGCGGGCTTGCCACATCGGATCTTCATGGTCTAGGGGCAGGTCTGATTGTCACGCTCGCCCTCATCGTGCTCACGCCGGCGCTGTCATATGTGGTCGCTCGGCATCTCGTTAGATTCTCCGTCGTCGACTCCGCTGGTCTTGCAGTGCTGTATGGCTCGGTATCGTCCGCAGTGCTCATGGCTGCGTATGCCGAGTCAGGTGACATGAACCTCGCGGTGGACGGGTTCGTCATGGGTCTCGCGGCACTGATGGAGCTCGGCCTGCTTGTCGCACTTGCAATTGGAACGTTCGTGCTACGTCGCATGGCTCAAGTCTTCAGTGTCGCGCGTCCGCGGATTTCGGATGTCGTCGGTGGATTCTTGCTGCTGTTCTGCGGACTGATGATTGGATGGATGATCGGCGATCGCACCTTCGGTCGTTGGGAAGCTGCACTCGATCTGATCCTCACCGCCGCGCTCGCGGTTTACATGCTGGAAATGGGCATGATGACTGCAGCCGAGCTCACCAAGCTGCGAGCTACAGCCGTACGCGTGGTGAGCTTTGCGCTAGTCGTACCCGCGTTCGGCGGAATCCTCGGCACGCTGCTCGCAACGCTCGCGGGACTTCTGCCGGGCAGCGCTTTCGTCCTCGGTGCCGTAGCGGCGTCAGCGTCCTTTATCAACGCGCCTGCGCTGGTGCGGGTCTCCTTTCCCGTCGCCAATCCATCTGTCTATCTCGGGTGTGCGCTTGGCGTGACCTTCCCAGTGTTGCTGCTCGTCGGTTTGCCCCTCATTGCGCAGATGGCGGTGTTCTGGAGGCGTTTGATCGACGCTGGCGGGGGCTGACCGGACATGCGCTGCTTCCGGCTCTTCTTAACAGCGCGCTGAGTCATACTGGCGCTTTATCCCGTTGCCTACTAACCTCGCAGGCGTCGAATGGATGCCTCGTTCGTAAGGAGTCGCAGATGCGAAGAATGCTCGCGGCATTGATCCTCTCGCTGCTCGGATGGCCCCACGTAGTATGGAGTGCGGTCGAACCCGTGCCGCTCAAAGTCAAAGACGACGTGATGCTTTCGGCAATAAACGGCGGCGATAGCTTGACTCTCACATTGCCCGAGTTCTTGGTATTCAGATCGAGTGGCGCGGCGATCTACCACGACAAGGGCTTCACTGCGAGCTTCATGGACGTCGTCGAGCTCGCGATGAAGACGAACACAGCGCTCGAATCCAAGCCAGGGCTGACTCAGGTGCTCGCGGAGCTCGTCACGATGGACGGAAGTCCGTTCGCGGCAAACGCTGTGGCTGACTACGATTTCGTGTTCGTTGAGTACTGGGCGGACTGGTGTGCGCCCTGTCACCAACAGAGAAAAGCCGTCGAGGCGTACTTGGCGCAGAACACGGAGGAGAAGATTCTGTGGCTGTACATCCGCCGCGATCCGACGCTTCTGCCTAACGTCGCAGTCAAGAAGCAGTGATGCGCGACGGCCGCGCCCATCGCAGTTCTTGATTGACTACCCCGCTTGATGATTGCGAGGTGCTGTCGCGCGATCTAGCGCAGAAACTTCCCGGCCATGCCGATGATGTCGTCGAGCGGATTGCCATCCCCATCGAGATCCAGCATCGAACCGATGCCACCCGCGCCGCGAGCGCTGCCTTGTGCAGACGCCTGGCGACCGCCGAGCATCTGACCGAGCATACCGCCGAGTCCGCCACCTTCGCCTGTCTGCGCAGCTTGGCCGGAGGACACGCCTCCTTGTCTACTCAGGTATCCCGCGGCAAGCATCGCGAGCATCGGCAACATTCTCTTCAACAACGCGGGATCGAGACCCGTACGTCCCGCGGCATTCTGCGCGACAGCGCGGCTGACGTCCTTCGATCCAAAGATCTGACCGAGAACATCGTTGCCACGATTTACATTGGTAGGCTGGGCACCCAACACATCATCCATCAACCCACCACCGCCCAACTGTCCCAACATGCCTGCAAGCCCTGCGAGCCCTGTGGGTTGAGCCTGGGCTTGCTTTTTGAAGCCGCCCATGATTGCGGGCAGTAGTGCGGCTGCCCCGTTTGCGGCATCCGATTCTTTGATGCCAAGCTCGCGCGCTACCGAGCTGAGTCCGCCCATCTGATTCAAGAGATCGCTGGCTTGCATGATGCACCTTACGAGTTGCTTCAGCTCAGTTACACAACAGATCGATCTTTCGAGTAGCGAGATCGATGGCTTCCTGGCTCTGCGCCTGTACGAGCTCCTCCTTGGCTGACTGACAGGCCACCGCTTCGGAGCGCACGTACTCGGTAACTTCATCGACCGCCCGCGTGTTGGTTCGCTCGCAATAGCTCTGCGAGACGCGTCGGATGTTCGATGTTCCCGATACCTGCTCTATCGCGACGCAATCGCCCGGATGAATCTGGCGTTGATCCGTCACGATCCTGACGGACGAGCCATCCAGCATCGAGACGGTGTACGACATGCCGCGCCGATCGCCTTGCGAGGCCTCGGTCAGCGCGGCACCCATGCCTGCTCCGATGATCGCGTTGCGTGCTTGAGCGGGTGAGGATCCGCCGCGTCCCATCGCAAGCCCGAGTGTTCCGCCGATGATGGCGCCGGCACCGGCATTCGAATCGAGGGTGACCTCATTCGCTGCGCTCACAACGCCGAATTGCACACGCGCTGTTTGACCCACGCGATGCGATTGCGTGGCGCATCCGGCCAGAAGCATGGACACAACGCCTACGATTAGATGCTGCGCTCGCTTGGTCATGCCGCGTACTCCTTCGGAACGTGGGACGCCGATTCAGCTCCGCTGTAGCACGGATTGTCTGCAGATGAAGTGCCAGACATGTGCATCGCATGATCGCGCTTCGGGTTCCGACGGGGCATTGGCCCTGGAGCTTAGGAGTTTCACCGACAGCTGTCAGTGCGCGATGCAAGAGGCGCTCCTGCCCCACAGATGCGCGCAGTCACTGGCGCTTATTGTGTCAGTCTGCGTCTTCGTTTGCGGCGCGGCTGAACCTTTCGCCTTTGCCCAGCAGCACGCCTTGGTTGCTCGCGATGCCGAGCTCGAGACTTGCCGCGATTCGGCGCGCGCGCTCGATGAAATACTGGGCGACCTGCTCGCTGAACAGCTCTTGCGCAGTCTCCTCGAACAGCTCGAGCCATCGGTCGAAGTGCAACGCATCGACAGGAAGCGGAAGGTGCATGCGCATCGGCTGCCCGTGATAGACGCCGCTCGAGAGCACCACAGACGACCAGAATGCGCACATCCGTTGCAAGTGCGGTTCCCAATCGCGAATGCGCGAATTGAAGATGGGCCCGAGCAAGCTGTCCTGGCGGATTCGTGCATAGAAGCTGTGCACGAGCTGCTCGATCATGCGCTCATCGATACCAGTGTGCTCGCGCATCTGCTGCACGATTCGGGCACGCCGTTCCTCATCAGTTAGGTCAGTATCGGCCATCTCATCGTTAGGGTATCGCAATAGAAGAATATTGTGGCTGAACCCGCCACCTTTAGGGCATTCCGAGGCCGCTGCTGCGAGTGTGCACGACAGGGCTCGGCGGCTGCGTTGACATAGATCAAGAGATCCGGCGCGAGGCGATCAGCCTCATACGGAGGAGGGAATCAGCGGGCTATCGCAGTTGTTCGGGCACGCAGCATAGGCGTCACCATGGCTCCACCGAGATAGCCGAGCATCGCAGCGCCAGCGACGAGCGAGGACCCCAGCGCAATCGTCCCAAGCCACGCGATAAACGGGCCGTCCGGCGACACCCAGGCTGCTGCGGCGAATAGCGTCAAAAAGAAGGCGACGACAAAGGCCGCGGAGAGCAGACCACGCTTCGGCGCCTTCAGCCTTCCGACGGCCGTGGCGATTGCTCCGGTCACTATGCAAACGAGGCTCAGAGCGCTCGTGATGATCACGATAGTAAGGATGTCCTTACTGCAAGAATCGAATATCACCGGGCGTTCGGTCGGCCACAACGATTGTAGCCGCGGAAAGAAGATGGACAAATCGCAGGGGCCCCACCCCGAGTGCGGGAGAGGAACGAAGTAGTAGATTCCGAGTAGTCCGACCGCCACGCCACAGGCGATACCAGGAAGGTCGTCGAGTTTTGGAGGTGAGCTTGACGTGTCGAACCTTGTGTTCTCATCAATCTTGTCTGCACTGCATGCGCCGGTATGTTGTCTCACGATCGCCCATGCAAAGACGAGCGTCGCCATGACCATAGCTGGTCCCAAGAGCGTCGCGAGCACGATGATCTCAGGCGAGCGGTACAGTGCTTCTGCAAGCCAGTAGAACGCGGGGAACGCGATCCATGCAGAGAGTAGACCGCGAACATCCAGGATGAATCCGCCGCGATCTGCGATCGCATACGCACCTTGATTCCATGCGCGCCGACCGATCGACCACATTCTCCATAATGCGAAGAGCGCGAGTATCGACAGCGCAGCTAGCGCCGCGCCGAGCACATAGTTCCCGCCTGCAATGCCTTCTAGACCAGCAAACACGCCGACGGTGAGATGAATATAGGCAGCGGGCGTTCCGATCGCCGCGAGAGCATAGACGGGCGCTAGTGGGATACGAAGAAGCTTCATATCTCGGTTTGGCTGGTGCGCTCCACGCGTAGACCCTAATCGATCTCGATTCGGGCTAACACCGGAAGATGGTCGGATGGATAGCGACCATCGATCGAGTCGCTGAGCGCAGCATATCGAAGCACCTTTATGTTGCGACTCACGAAGATGTAATCGATGCGACGAGTGAGCGGCAGATTGAATTGGAAGCCGTTGTAGGTGCCAAGTGGCCCGTAGGATGGTGCGGCGCTGACCTTGTAGGCGTCACGCAGAGCGTCTTGCATCGTTGCGATCGGTTCCGTCTCGGACGTTGTGTTGAAGTCGCCTACGCAGATGACAGGATGATCTTCTGCGATGTCTTTGATCTTGCGTACGAGCAGCTTTGCCGATTCTCGACGCGCGACGATGCCTTCGTGATCGAAATGCACAGAAAACATGAAGAACGATTTGCCGCTGTCCTTGTCGCGCAGTTGCGCCCACGTCGCGATCCGTTTGCAGCACTTTGCATCCCAGCCCATCGAGGGCTTCTCGGGTGTTTCGCTCAGCCAGAAGTCGCCATGCTTTAGAACCGAGAAGCGACTCTTCCGATAGAAGATCGCGGAGTGCTCGCCGGCACTCTTCCCATCGTCACGGCCTACGCCAACATAGGCGTACTCGCCCGTGCTCGCCAAATCCGCAAGTTGATGAAGCAAGCCTTCCTGCGTACCGAACACATCGAAGTCGTGATAACGAATCAACGCTTTAACGGCCTCGCGGCGATTTGGCCAGGCATTGATGCCATCTTGCGAAGTGTCATAGCGCAAGTTGTACGTGGCAACGTTGAGACCGACGCTGCCAAGTGCGGTAGAGGTCTGCGCCAGTAGCCAGCAGCAGAGCAAGATCGAGCAGATCGAACGCAGCAGAAGGCCGGCGTGACTTGAAGCCAAGGTTGTACCCGCGCGCGTTCGACGCTCAAGTGGAATAGCGGAGTGCGCCACCATAACCCAAGTCAGGTCGCGCGTCGCCAAGAGGGGAGGCACGGCCAGCAGTGACCGTGCCTCTGCGGAAAGTGCTTCAGGCGAGTGCCTTCGGCGTAGAGCCCGGTTCATCGGCGCTGACTCTGCCCGTGACCGGTGGCTCGGTCTTTTCGCCTTCGAGCACGGCCTTGTAGACAAAGCCTGCGACCATCGCGCCGACGATCGGGGCGACCCAGAACAGCCAAAGCTGGGCGAGCGCCCAATCACCGACGAAGAGCGCTGGCGCCGTGCTCCGCGCGGGATTAACGGACGTGTTTGTTACCGGAATCGAGATCAGGTGAATGAGCGTGAGCGCGAGGCCGATTGCGATGCCGGCGAAGCCGACCGGCGCGCGTTTGTGTGTGGCGCCAAGTATCACGATCAAGAACATGAAGGTCATGACGAGCTCACTCACGAGCGCCGCACCCATCGTGTAGCCCCCTGGCGAGTGCTCTCCGTAGCCATTTGCGGCGAAACCTGCAGACAGATCGAAGCCTGCGCGGCCACTTGCGACTACATACAAGACTGCAGCCGCGACGATGCCGCCAGCGAGTTGCGACACGATGTACGGTCCGATGTGCGCCGCGGGGAACCGTCCTCCGGCCCACAACCCCATGGTGACAGCGGGGTTGAAGTGTCCTCCCGAAATAGGGCCGAGCGCGTAGGCGGCGGTGAGCACTGTCAAGCCGAATGCCAGCGACACACCGGCGAAACCGATTCCAAGCTCGGGAAAAGCCGCGGCCAGAACTGCGCTCCCGCATCCGCCGAGGACGAGCCAAAACGTTCCGAGGAATTCCGCTGTGAGTTTCGCAAGCATGATGTTCTCCGAGTTGGATGATCGAGCCATCGGTCTTCCGCAGCGGCGATTGTGAATGCGCCCGGTTCAATGACTATCGGCAGTTGCCGCAGCAGCGGGTGCGTCGATCCCGAGACTTGGGGTCGGCAATGGTTTTGGGAGGCTTTGCTTACTTACCGCCTGCGCGGTAGCTTGCCTTCGTACTTGAGATTTCGTCTATCTTCGCGCCAACGGGGCCGCGATCCGAGATGCGACCTTTGGACACGTGCCTCACGATCGAGTACTAGATAGCGCCATCATGAACAAATACGTGCTCAGCTGGTCCGCTGCACTCGCTGTATGTATTGCGATCGCCGTGATTTATTCGCGAGATGTTGAGCGCGAACGTGCGCGTGCGAATGCGCTCGAGGCGCGCGTGTTCGAGCTGGAGCCGATCGAGAAGGACGGCAGTTCCACTGGCTCGTATCTGACGGCGTCGGGAAACGACAGTTCACATTCAGAACTCGAGCCTTTACCTGAGCCCGCAATCGCGGTGCCACCGGCTGACGACGTACCTGCGAAGCCAAGATCCGTGATGGAGTATGGGGGCAGCTTGTCCACACGCCACTTCGTTCAACAGCTGCAGACTTCGCTCGCCGCCGGAACGCCGCTCGAGGAGTATCAGATTCGACACTTGATCGCCGCGATCGATGAGGTGCGCGGCACGACGGGAGCGCTGCCGATAACCGATCGAGAAGCGCAGAGTACGGCCAATGCTCGCATCATCCAGCTATCCAACGAGATCTTGTTCGAGTCGCAGATGGACACCCTGATCGCACTGTTGAATCGTGAGCATCATGAAAACTCGGCGCCGAGGCAGTGAATCACGACGAGCTCGCATGACATTGCGTCTCGATGACTCGCGGACAGTTCGAAGACTAGCGGAGACTTCGGGCGGAATAGCTGAGCGATCAGAGTCGAGCCTGCGCATCATACGGGGTCTGATGCTCGCGGGTGAATATCACGGCTGCGTGCTAACTGGAGATATCCGATGACGACGAATCGTCGCGAGTTCATCGTGGGAACGGGCGCCGCACTGGCGGCAGCCAATCTGCCTGCGTTCGGCGCTGAAACGAATGTCGACAACTCAGTTCAATCGCTTTTGTCTGATCTCGCGGAGGAGTTGCTCGTCGACTATCCCGAAACTGCAACGAGCTTGGGGATAGACGACGGTGCGCGCGCGACGCTCAAGGCGCAATTGACCGATCGCTCGGCAAAGGGTCAGAGAGCGATCGCGCAGCGAATCGCGAAACGGCTCGAGCGCCTGCAAGCGATCGATACCGCCCGCAGCACTCGGGCAACGCGTATCGATGTCGATGTCATGCGCACCGCGCATGAGTTCGCTCACGAAGGTTTCGCGTTTCCGTACGGCGACGTTGCATTTCTGAATCTGAACTGGTCATGGCGCAATGCTCCTTACGTCGTCGCGCAGAACACCGGTGCGTTCCTCGAGATCCCCAGCCTCCTGGATGAGCTGCACACGATCGAAGCTCCCGCGGATGCAGACGCGTATCTTTCGCGGCTCGAAGCGTACGCCGGCCAGCTGGAGGGCGAGACGGCGCGCCTGAAGAGCGATGCCGCGCAGAATGTGATCGCACCCGACTTCCTCCTCGATAAGACGCTTGCGCAGCTCAAGATCGCGCGCGGGGGAAACGTCCGAGAGTGGCCGCTCGTCACCTCGCTGGCTCGGCGGACCGAGAAGATGCAGGGAGACCATGCGAGCGAGGCCGCGAAGATCGCGGCCGACAAGATCGCGCCCGCGCTCGAGCGTCAGATCGCAGAGCTCGAGTCGCACCGCCGGCGTGCAACGAGTGATGCGGGCGTGTGGAAGCTCCCGCAAGGCGATGCGTACTACGCATGGGCGCTCAGGGCTGCGACGACGACGCGCATGACGCCCGACGAAATTCACGACATGGGGCGTGAAGAGCTGCGTGCGCTGCAGTCAGAGATGGATGCCATCTTGAAACGCGAGGGCCTGACCCAGGGAACGGTCGGAGAACGGATGACGGCGCTCGGCAAGCAGCCACGTTTTCAGTTCGCGGACAGCGATGAAGGCCGCGCGCAGCTCATGCGCTACCTGAACGAGCGCGTCGCCGACATTCGCACGCGACTTCCGCGGGCCTTCGCGACGCTCGTACCCGGCAATCTCGAGATCAAACGAATGCCTCCGGAGCTCGAGCCCGGCGCGCCGGGCGCGTACGGCGGTGCGGGTACGATCGATGGCAAGGTGCCGGGCAAATTCTGGATCAATCTGCACAAGATGAATGTATGGACGACCTACAACTTGCCCACGCTCACCTATCACGAATCCATTCCGGGCCACGTCTGGCAGGGTGAGTACACGTTCAAGCTGCCGCTATTTCGCTCGCTGCTCGCGTTCAACGCATATTCGGAAGGATGGGCACTGTATGCCGAACAGTTGGCAGACGAGCTCGGTGTCTATGAGAACGATTCGATCGGCCGATTGGGCTACCTGCAATCGATCGCATTCCGCGCGTGTCGACTCGTCGTCGATACCGGGCTGCATGCGAAGCGCTGGACCCGCGAGCAGGCCATTCAGTGGTTCGCGAGCACGAACGGTTCGAGTGTCGATGAGGTGACGAGCGAGGTCGATCGTTATTGCGCGTGGCCTGGCCAAGCCTGCGGGTACAAAGTGGGCCACAGCGAAATAAACCGCCTGCGAGTGGGTGCGCAGAAGGCGCTGGGAGAAAAGTTCGATCTGCGTCAGTTCAACGACACGGTCGTGAAAGCCGGTGGCGTCCCGATGGTCGTTCTGGCGCGCACGATCGACGAATTGGTTGGACGACGGTGAAGTCGGAGGAAAGCATCCTCGCGGACGCCGCGTTGCCACCGAAAATTCACCTTGCCACCCTTGGAAGATTTACAGTGCAATGAGTATGATCGGTCCGTCCTCCTAACGATTCCCCGTGACCGGATGGCACTCATCGAACTGCCGCGCGCACTCGAAGACTACTTCGCTTTCGCCGAAACAGAGCCTACTCATCGAGGCCGCCGGTTTTCGATCTCGCTGCCGTACTTCAGCGGCGAGCGCCTTCATCGGCTGCAATGGTGGTATCACATCACCCCGGCGCAGGAGCAGATGTACGAGGGCACGGGGTTGATCGTATTTCGTCAAAGAGCGATCGAACGCTTTCGGCGCCACATCGAACGCTGGCTCGTGAACACCGGACAACATCTGCACGGCCACGATCCGATTCCGCACGTCAGTACGCAGGTCGTCACATCGACACTGCCTGCACAAGAGACCGAGGCGAAGCCAGTCGCAGAGGTGATCGCGCTTCCCGTAGATCGTGTGGCCGCCAGCGCTTGATGCGCTCGAGCGCGAGTTGAACGACGGAATACTCACGCGGCGCCACCTTCGGTGCGCCACGTGATCACCTAACTCACTGTACCTAGCTGGCGCGTGAGCGACGACGGAACGCGACCACTCCCAACACTGCGGTCAGGAAGAGCGTAGTCGTCGCGGGCTCGGGCACATTGTGAATCGTGAAAGTACCGCGCCACGTATCGCCGAACGTCAGCGCGTTGCTGAACCAGCTTCCATCGAGCAGATAGCCGGTGAGCCACCCTTCCGTGTACACGAGGTCACGGCCGTGAATGTCGAAGTTCACGAGATTGTCGATGTAGAGACCGAGCCCAGACCCGGCGTAGCCGAACTGGCCGCCCCAGATTTCGAGTGTCGAGTAAGGGCTATCGCTCCAGGTGTTCGCGTCGGAGAACGTCAAAAGGTAGTCGGCCGCATTTGCGTTGAATTGGCCGCCGGACAAGATCAGGTGACTGGTCGGTGAGAACCCATTCGTATCGATTGTGATACCGCCATCGATCTGTCCGCCGCGAATCTCGCCTTGAATCGATGCCCAGTCTTCCACCAACAACCCATTGCCGATGTAGCCACCAGTCATCTGCATGGCGACCGCATAGGAATTCCACGCATCGACGCCACCCAGGATGGCGCCGCCGTGCATGTTGATCGCATAGCCACCATTGATCCCGTGCATGTGCGCAGTGCCGGCGATGGCGCCGCCGTACATGTTTAGTTCGTAATCGCCGTTGTAGTTGATGTTGCCGAGGATCGCCGCTTGGTCGTGCATGCGAATGCGGCCAGCATATTCGAGATCGCCGTCGATCACCGACCGTCCACTCATCTCGAGCTGTGCGCCGGGATAGTACGCACTGTAGACGTTGCCTGTTACCCGAGCCTGATCCTGCAGCCGGACTGTTGTACCGAAGATATTCAAGGCGTACTGATTCGCGCCTGCATCGATGCGCGCATTGCCATTCGCAGAGAGCGTTCCGCTTCTGACGTTAGCGGCTCCGCGCAGGAAAAAATCTGTTTCCGAAACACCGGTGACGGACCCGCCCGACTCGAGTGCGACGTGCGCGCCCTCGATGATGTCGATGTTGTCATTGATGGGAGAGCTGACAGCGTATGTCCCACCGCCGCCGTAAGTGACCGTCGCATTCGCGCTGACGGCTCCGATCGTTGCGCCTGCTACTGCGAGCAGACTCTTCCGTAAGTAACCTGACATGCTCAGTCCTCCGAGGTTCCTGCTCGAAGGATTAGCAATGAACATGCCACATAACGCAATACACAACGATATAAACCAGTTGCGAAGCATCGCCCTCGCGCTCGGGTTGCGTCACGTAAAATTCTCCGACGCTTGAGCTACGCAGTAGTGTCTCGTCTTGCTCGCTAAGCGCGTCTGCCCCTTCGCCGATCTGATCATTGATGGTTCAGCGCCGCTCGGTGCTAGGCCAGCGCGCCTGCACGCCGATTCGTTGAATGAGAGCCACGAATCTCGGCTCTTCGCGGAACGCATCGAATGTCGGATCCTGAGCGAGGAAGCCGAGATTCGTCGAACGATCCTGAAAAGCGCGATCCAGCCACTCAAGAGCAAGCTCCTTCTCGTCTAGGCTTGCGTACACCGTCGCGATATCGAGCGCTTGCACGTGGCGCTCCTTCGATAGTTCCAACAGGCGCTCGAGCTCGGCTCGCGCTTCAGAGTGCCGGCCCGCTAAAGCTAGCGCCTGAGGAATATCGCCGTAGCTTCCAGGGGCGAGCGATCGTCGTTTGCGGAACTCCGCGAGCGCTCGGTCGTAGTCGCCGCTATGCATGTACGCCCGCCCGAGATAAGTTCGAGCGTTGTCTGCGCGCTCATCCAACGCCAAGGTCTCGCGAAGCTGTGCGATGGCTTCCGCATGACGTCGCGCATACACCAGCACCATTCCATGGGCTGCGCGAGGAGCGATGTAGAGCGGTTCCAACTGCTGTGCGCGGCGGAACTGTTCGATTGCAACGGCGGTGTCGCCGTGCATGGCGTACGCTAGACCGAGGTAGTGATAGGTACGCGCGTAGTCGGGATCAAGCGAGATGGCACGCGCGTAGGCCGCTAAACCGCCGGCCCAATCGAGGTCGTACTGGATCTTGATGTGACCGAGTGTCGCGTGAACGGCCGCGGCATGCGGATCGATGGCCAGCGCCTGTCCGGCGGCGCGGCGGGCTTGCGGAAAAACGTCGTGCGGGGCGCGCATTCCGAACACACCGAGAAAGGCATAGCAATCGGCCAGAGCTGCGTAGGCGAGGGTATATCTCGGGTCGCGTTCGATCGCCTTCTCGAAGTATTCGATCGCTTGCAGCAGGCTGGCCTCATTGAGTCGGCTACATGCAAGCCTGCCGTTGGCGTAAAGCAAGAACGCCTCAGGATCCTCGGTCGCATGCCGCGAGCTCGAAGACAGCTGCACGGAAAGAGCTTGACTGACTTTCTCTGCGATCGCGTCCTGCGTCTCGAAGATGCCCGCGAGATCTTGATCGAAACTTTGTGCCCACAGCTGCCGACCATCGGCTACCCGCAGCAAGCGTGCAGAAACCCGAATACGTCCGTCCCGGAGCTGGAGCGAGCTGTCGAGCACGGAGTCGACGTTCAGCTCGCGGCCCGCAGAGAGCGGATCTTGATCGGTGTTGGCGAACCGCCGCACCGAGCTCAGTGGCCGCGCCACGATGCCCTCCTGTGCGCTCAGCCTGGCGATCAACGATTCGGTCATGCCGAGCTCGAGCGACTCATCCCGGTCGGAAGGAACGAGCGGTTTGAATGGGAGCACCGCGATCTGCCGGGGCTGAGCTGTCGACAGCTCAGAGCCCGAGCGCGAAAACAGATATGCGACTAAGGCCGCGAGCGCGATGCCGACTACCACCGCGACCCACAGCAGAACGTTCGACTTCCGTCTCCGTGGAGACTCACCCATGGCGGGATCGATCGAGCGTCCGGTACTCGGTTCGGGTGCACGAGTCTCTGGCACAGCGGGTTGCACTTGCTGCGCTTGCGTGGGCCGCAGGTCGATGGAGGTGACGTCCGCCACGAATCGATAGCCTCTCCTCGGCACCGTCACGATGTACCGATGCTCGCCGCGCGCCTCGCCCAACACCTGGCGCAAGGTGGAAACGTTCTGCGTCAGACTGTTTTCTTCGACGATGACGTCCGGCCAAATCGCCTGCAGCAACGTGTCTTTTTCGAGCAGCATTCCAGGGTGCTCGACGAAGTATTGCAGTGTGTCGAACACCTTCGCTGTCAGTGGGATAGGTTCGCCATTCGGCAGCCGTAACAACCGCCGCTGACGAACATCCAAAACGAAGTCACCGAACCGCCACATCACGTGCGCTTCAGAACAATTCACGATTTGTCATGGCACGAAGCAAGACTTCGCGCGATCGCGAATGGACATTGGCCGCTCCTTTTATCTGCATTGGAGTCGGTCATGAGAATCCGTTCCTCGTGTGGATTAGCTGTCTTGGTCTGCCTAGCGTACCCCGCGTTAGCGTCCGACGCCCAGTGTGGCGGTGAACGATGCGATGCGGTGGCCCGTGGGCTGACTGCTTTCCTCGATAGGAAACTGGTGGGGCTGGACGCGAATGGGCGGGCCTGTGCCGACTGCCACATGCCGACCGATCAATTCCAGCTTTCGCCGGCGAGCGTCGAGCGCCGATACCGGCTGCTGCAAGTGCGAAAGCGGCACAACCCCGCGGCTGACGATCCCTTGTTTCGGGCGATCGATGCCGATGATTTTCGAATCAACGGTGAGCAGGCGAGCGATTTCAGCAATCTGCGGCGCAACGGCCTCGTGAGAGTGACCTTCACGCTGCCGCCCAACATCAAGCTCGTCGATCCGCACACGCAGCAGCCTTCGGATGATATCGATGTCGACATTTGGCGTGCGGTGCCAACGGTCAACGACGTCGCGCTCACTGGGCCGGACGGGTTGAATCCTTGGCCCCGCGGCCCGGGCGAGACAGGCGGGTATCAGCTCGATGCGCGGTTTACGACGTTGCAGGAACAAGCCCTTGCGGCATTGACGACTCACGCGCAGGCGCAGCGCGCCGTTCCTCGACAGATGCTCGATGATCTAGCGGCTTTTCAGCGGGTCTTGTTCACCAATCATCGCGTGCGTGCGCTTGCCGATGCGGTACGGGCCGGCAAGAGCGACTTGCCTGATCCGGATCCGAAGCTCAACCGCCTCGAGAAGCGTGGCAAGGAGGTATTCGTGCGCGCATGCGCTCAATGTCACGGCGGGCCGGGCCAAACGCTGACTCAGGCTCCGATTCCGTTTCGGTTCGGCGATATATCCACGCAATGCCCGCGCCCCGTCGACACCGCAGTCCCCGCGCGCTTCTCCTTCGCGCCCTGTCCAGAGCGTCTCGAGCGCAATGCTCGCACGTACGAGATCACGCTAGCGACTGGCCAGCGCATTCGTCGCACGAGCTCGGATCCGGGTCGGGCGCTTCACACAGGGTTCGTCGGCGGGCCGCCACCGGCGGATGATTGGAACAAGCTGGACGTTCCCGGGCTGCGCGGTATTCGAAACACGGCGCCTTACTTCCACAACAATAGCGCGGCGACGCTCGAAGAGGTCGTGCAGCACTACATCGAGTTCTTCAACTTCGTCAGAGCGACTGCACCGCCGAATGTGGTGCTGCCCGTGGCTTCGACCGATGGAGTGAACTGGGATCGTCAGCCGCGGCCCGAAGAAGTGCCGGCTCTGCTCGCATACCTGCGGCGGCTGTGAGTGGGTCATTCGGATGCGACCGTCACGACACCCCACGGCGAGTCGCCGACGGACACGGTCGCAACGACAGCAAACGATTCGCTGTCGACGACACTGACGTCGTTCGAAGGGCCATTCGCAGTGTAGAGGGTCTTGCCATCCGGGCTGATGGCAAGACCCCAAGGGCGCGTGCCGAGCGTGACTTGTCGCAACGGTTCGTACGTCTTGTTGTCGATCTCGACGAGCGTGCGGCCTCGACCTGTCGTCACGTAGATCACGCGATCGTCAAGCGACACATCGACTTCCATCGGCCGCACCATTTCACCTGTCAGTTGAATCGTGTGAACCACCTTGTGCTCGGTCGCATCCACGACGGCTACCGTGCCGTCAATCTCGCCCGTCACATACGCGCGAGCGCCATCGGAGGAGAATGCCGCTTGACGCGGTCGCTTGCCGACGGAGAACTGTTTGATGACCTGATTCGAGGTCGTGTCGATGACGGAGACCTGGTGGTCTTCTTCCGAGGTCATATAAACGAAGCGCCCATCGGGACTGATGCCGACGCCTTCGGGTTCGCCGCCGACCTCCTGGGTGGCGACCGTTCTTCCGCTCGCCACCTCGACTACGACAGCGGTGCCCGTATCTTCACTCGCGATATACAGGTGCTTGCCGTCGTTGCTCACGACCATTTGCTCGGGATCCGAGACGCCCCGGATGATGCGTAACAGCTTCAACGACGCGATATCAACGACGCCGATGCCATCAGCGGAAGGATCTGCAGGCGGAAGCGTGCTTTCGTCCACGCCGGGACCTGCGATCGGCGAGCCGCTGAGCGCGATGAACAATTGCGTGCGATCGGGGCTCACTTGGATACCGCGCGGGCGCTTGCCGAGGGGCACGGTCGCAACAACTTCGTGAGTTCGACCGTCGATCACGCTTAGGTCACCGGAGCGTTCGTTCGTCACATAGACCCGATACGAAGGACCTGATGATGCCTCTCGCGCCGCGCGCGAAGGTGCAGCGGACGTCGAATCGACTGCTGCAGACTCTTCTTTACTGCAGGCTCCAAGAGATAAGAGGGCGCAAGCGAGAAGTGTGCTGATACGAAAAGTTCGATGCTTCATGAGCGAGATGACCTAAACCGGGGGTGCCCAGCGCTCAAGCTTTCGTGCCGAGCCAGTCGAAGTCCAGGGAGTTATTCCCGGGCAAACCGGGAAACATTCCCGATTGCCCGGCAGGCTCTTTGGCCTACAGCGTTTCCGTTACGCCAGCGGGCGCCGGCGGCACAGTGGGTTTCGCTCCCTTGTGCCCGATTTCTTTCCACATGTCCGCGTTCTTGATGCCGAGCTTGTCGGCATCGAAGGTGGGGTCCAATCCCGCGCGCTTCTGTGCTTCGTAATCCTTCAATGCGAGCAGTGCGGGTTTTTGAATGATGAGAATGGCAATGATGTTGAGCCAAGCCATCAAGCCGACACCCACATCTCCGAGATCCCATGCGACTTGCGCGCTCCGAATTGCACCGAAGCCGACGGCGATCATCATGCCGAGCTTGAGCAACATCAGGGACCAACGCGGAGCTTTGTTGCGGGCGATGTATTCGACATTCGTTTCCGCCATGTAGTAGTACGCAACGATCGTGGTGAATGCAAAGAACATGAGTGCGAGCGCGATAAAGCTCGAGCCCAAGCCTGAGAAGACTGACTCGACCGCTGCCTGCGTGTACGCCGGGCCCGTCTCGAGGCCGGGCACGTTCTCGACGAAGAAACCACCAGCTGGATTTGCAACGTTGTACTTGCCCGTGCTCAGGATCATGAATGCCGTGCACGAGCACACGAGCAGCGTGTCGACGTAGATCGAGAACGCTTGAACGTATCCTTGCTTGGCCGGATGTGAAACTTCCGCAGCCGCCGCTGCGTGAGGCCCGGTGCCTTGGCCCGCTTCGTTCGAGTAGATGCCGCGCTTGACGCCCCATTGCACCGCCAAACCGAGAATCGCGCCGAAGGGTGATTGAGGGTTCAGTGCATTGTCTAAGATGAGCGCGAACATCGCAGGCACCTGATCGATATTCACGGCGAGAATCACGATCGCCATGAGCAGGTAGCCGACCGCCATAAACGGGACGACGATCTCCGCGAACGTCGCGATGCGCCGCACGCCGCCGACGATGATGACGGCGAGCAGAGCAACGATTGCAATTGCAGTCACCCAAGTCGGCACGCCCCACGCATTGTGTATGCTAACGGCGATACCGTTCGCTTGAACACCGGGAAGAAGTAAGCCCGTGCCCAACACGGTTGCAACGGCGAACGCAATTGCATACCACTTTTGCCCCATCGCCTTTTCGATGTAGTACGCCGGCCCGCCGCGATAGTGTCCGTGATCGTCTTTCTGCTTATAGATTTGAGCGAGCGTGCACTCGATGTAGGACGTTGCAGCTCCAAGCAGCGCCATCACCCACATCCAGAAAACGGCCCCCGGCCCGCCTGCAGTGATCGCAGTGGCCACGCCCGCGATGTTGCCGATGCCGATACGGCCAGAGAGCGACATGGCGAGCGCCTGAAATGATGAGATGCCCGCGGCGGATGTTTGCCCCGCGATCATGAGCCGAACCATCTCGCGGACGCCGCGGATCTGCATGAAGCGGGTGCGGATCGTGAAATACAACCCCGCACCCAGGCACAGATAGATGAGTGCCGGACTCCAGATCAGACCGTTCAATTCGCGTACGAGCTCTGCCACGCGATGCTCCTAATCATTGGAATTGGCCAAGCATGTCATGCCGCTGCGCCATGAGCCATAGGACGGACGCATCAGCAAAAAGATGAGACCTCCGAGGAGGCGAGCTGCTGTCGACTGCGGTACGCAGAGGGCGCATCGCACCCCTGATGAGCAAGACTCACTCGCGTGAGGCTAGCCACATCCCAAGGAATGCGACGAGTCCGCCGACGACTTGCCCGGCGTACAGCGTCTCTCCGAGAAATAGCACTGCGGTCACGACGCCGACGACCGGATTGAGATTCGTGTAAACGCCGACCACCGTGGCATCGAGCTCTCGCAATGCGAACGCATATGCGAGGTATGCGAGGGCAGAGGCGGCAATCCCTAAGAACAGCGCGCCGCTCCAAGCATCGATAGACGGCGAGAATGTCGGTACTGCGAGGAGCTCGAGCGCGGCCAACGGTATGAGCATCGCGGCGCCCAGCGCCGAGACGATCGTGATCATCACCACGGAATCCACCGCGGCCCATCGTTTCGTGATCACTGTATATGAGGTCCACGCCGCAACAGCGCCCAACATCCACAATGCTCCGAGAACGGGACGCGGTGCGGCGAGGCTGCTTTCACCACCGAGTGCCACGAGAACAACGCCGAGGATGGATAGTACGATGCCTACCACGCGCCGCTTGGAAGGTTTCTCCTTCAGGAACCAGAAGGCTGCGAGCGCGACAGCAGCAGGCACGAGCGCGTAGATCATCGCGCCCTGCGTGGCCGATCCCTGAACGAGCGCATAGTTGAAGGTCACGGCGAAGACCGCGATGCCTGTGAGCGCCATGAGTAGAAGTGCACGCCATGGAATCGGGCGCGGCAATCGCGTCAAGCCGCCGCGCTTCAGCGCGAGTGGGGCAAGCACGATCGTCGCGATCACAAAACGAAGTGCTGCGAGTGTCAGGGGTGGAATGTCCCGAGCTGCCGTCTTCGTAATGACGAACGTACTCCCCCAGACGATCATCAGCCCGATCAAACAGACGATGGCGAGCGTGCGTCGGCGCTGCAGAACGCTCACTCTTACCTGCCCCGTGTAGCGTCCGCCGCAGCTATTTCATGGGCGAGTAGTCGGTCGCCGAGACGAAGACGGACTCGACTTTGACGACGATGGGTCCAGCCGCCTCACTTTCAGCTTTCACCCTTCGCCACTCCGGATCGGAATTGAAAGCTTCCCAGCTCTTCCTAGCCGCCTCTCGGCTTTCATGAGAGAGGACATAAATCAACGTATCGGAGGAGCGAGGACTGTCCTCAGGCGTCAAGTACGCGATGTTCTTCATACCGTGACGCTCGAAGAACTTCATCGTGTGATTGCGAAAACGCGCATTGAGCGCGTCGAGTTTTCCGGGTGCTGTCGTATAGGTTCGTATCTCGAAGACCTGATGTCGCGCAGCGCTCGATGAGTCTGCACTTGCGCTCATGCTGAGAGCGAAGAATGCAAGAAATGAGAAGCAACGGATCATTGGTTCACCAGGTAGGACTGTTGGGTGGTCGGGGAGGCATCAATGTCATGATCGGTGTGAGACAAGAACTGATGGGATATGAGGTGGAAAAAATGCGCGTTCGCGTGCTCAGTTCCGCGCGATCGCCGATCAATGCTTGCCCCTTCTGACGAGATGCTCGATGGCGACGATGATGCCGCCGAGGATGAGACCCACGACAGCAGAGGACACGGCAAACGTCACCCACCCGGCGGCGGCGCCGATCAGGGGAGCCTGTTCGGTGCGTTCGGAAAGGTGCTCGATGACATGCGGGATCGCGCTCAAGCCGAAATGCTCGAGACCGTGCACGATGATTCCGCCGCCGACCCACAGCATCGCCGCGGTGCCGATGAAGCTCAGCGCCTTCATCAACTGGGGCATTGCCTTCACTAGGGCGCGTCCCGAGGAATTCGCGACGCTCGAGTCGCGTTGAGCGAGGTGCACACCGATGTCGTCCATCTTGACGATGAACCCCACGACGCCATACACAGCAATCGTGATGCCGAGGCTCACGAGTGCGAGAGCGGCGGCCTGAATCGCGAACGGACGATCCGCGACGGTGGCGAGCGCGATGGCCATGATCTCGCCGGAAAGGATCAGGTCTGTGCGAATCGCGCCCTTGACCTTCTTGTCCTCGACCTCGGCTGAGCTCAGGGCGAGCTCTTCGACATGAGGCGTCTTCTCGACTTTGCCCGTGAGCCTTCCGATCGCCTCGAGGATCTTTTCAGTCGCTTCGAAGCACAGGTATGCGCCGCCGAGCATCAAAATCGGCGTGACTGCCCACGGGGCGAAAACGCTGAGGAGCAAGGCGCCTGGCAGTAGGAAGAAGAACTTGTTCCGCAGCGATCCCAGCGCGATTTTCCAGACGATGGGTAGCTCACGCTCGGGAGTAAAGCCCATCGCATAGCCGGGCGTCACAGCGGCATCGTCGACCACGACGCCAATCGCCTTGGATCCGGCTTTGCCAGCCGCCGCGGTTACATCATCCAAAGAGGCCGCAGCGAGTCGGGCAATCGCGGCGACATCATCGAGTAGTGCTGCAAGTCCTGAAGCCATGCGTAAGGTTGACGTGTCGATGCCTTCGAAAGCAATCCCCCGTGCGAGCGTGGAAGCGAGGCACTTATCCAAGGACTGGTTTGAGCACCATCAACACGACGCCCACGACGGGCAACGCGACCGCGAGCATCCCCCAGCCTCGCCATTGCTTGGCGAGTTGCGCATAGCGCATTTCATCGAAAGCGCCCTGCGCGTCAGTAAGCGAGAGCAATTGTCGTTGCAGCGGAGCGATGCGCATCCCGAAGATTGCACCCGACAGGATGAAGAGAACGATCGTCCATAGCACCCAACCGGTGCTCAGCATCGGAATGCGCCCTGCGTGAGCGGCGGCAACGCCGCCGGCGATGATCACGAGCACGCCCGGCGTGGTGAATAGGCGATCGGCGCGGATGATGCCTCTCATCGTATGCGCGAGCAGCTTGGGATCTCGCGTGCGCCAGGCATGACCGTGCCAAAACAATCCAGTGGCGATGTTCCCCAAGAAGGCGATGACACCGAAGATGTGCACGACTTTGAATAGGAGATACATAGATACGCGCCGCGGTGAGACACGCAGATAGTAGCCTGGTTCGGCTTCCAGAGGCAGGCGAGCAGCTCATTCGCCCGAAGGTTGGTCCGATGTTTGACTCGTTGATTGGTACGGGCTCATCGGCAGATCAATATCATCGTAGCGCTCGTGTGCGAGTCGATCCTTCAGCTCCTCATAGCGCGCCCGAGCCGCGTCAAACAGGCCTGGATGTGCGTGCTCATAATAGCGAGCGACGTCCACTTCATGATTCGTGTTGCCGCACCGTACCTCACCGCTGCAGGCCTCCGCGATGGTGGAATTCATGAGCGTGCAGATATCCGGCGGGCCTTCGCGTTCGCACGCCAATAGATGCCAAGCGGCAGACTCGGCGGTGAGGCCCTCGCTCGATGTGCTCAGCAGATACACGATGCCGAATACAAAGGGGTCGTTGGAGGCCAGTAGCGGGCGCAATTGCTCTTGCATCTCTTGTCCTCGCAGATCCCCATTGCCGGCTTGCAAGAACACTTGCATCGCGCGCGCGCCGGGATCACCCGCCGCGAGCGCTTCGTGTTCCCACTCGAATGCCGCTGCAATCAGCTCTTTCTCGCGGTCGGCGAAGTATTGGCAATCCGCTCGGCTCTGCAGCAGATGCTCACGGCGCAGCGCATCCTCCATCTCCTCGAGAGCTTCTTGCGAGTAGGCGAACACACTTGCGCAGTATCTCATCGCGGTGGACAGGTTGAACTGAGCCTTTGTATCGCCGCGGAGAGCTGCTCGCTCGAGCTCACTCAGGCGCTGGTACTCACTGCGGATTGTCGAGTCCGCGGAGCGAACTGTCTTGCTTGAGCCCGATGCGTCGCGACTGTCTCGGGACTCCAAGTTCGCTTTGCCAAACGGCGTAGCGCTCGTGGTAGCCGCAGCGGTGGGGCGGTGATTGTCACGCGCGTCAGGTGCCTTCGATCTGCTCACCAGCAGTAGCGATGCCGCTGCTGCAAGGAGGATGACGAGCGTTGCTGCTATACCCCGCTTAGACACGCGCAAGCTCCGTGATTCGGCGCCAGCAGATACTTACCAAATCCCCGGAACGAATCGCCACCGGACTTGCCGCGCATACTCCGCATAGCCATTGTTCCGCATGAGCAGATGCCGCTCCTCGGTGATGGCGCGCAAAGCATAGATCGTGGTCCAGCCAATCAGCGCGAGGAGGGCATAAGCGGTCGCTTTCCAACTACCGGATGCGAGCGTCATCCCCAACGTGGGTAGAGCGCCGAGCCACCAGACGAGATTCTTCGCAGCATAGGCCGGGTGTCTGACATATGCATACGGCCCATGCTTCACGATGCCGCGATTCGTGAGATTGCTGGCCTTGAAGCCGAGCGAGACGGAAGCCCAGGAAAAGATCGCAAGCGCGATCAGCAACGTAATGTTGATGCTCAGGTGAACGAAGTCGTTCGCGAAGTACGGAAAGTCGCTGCTCTGCCACTGGAGGAATCGCCCGGTGAACTCGTTGAAGGGCGGATAACAGATGAGGCAGATGAACCAACCGAAGAACGTCGGGTCGACACTGCGGATGCGGTTACCGAGTGCGGGCAGCTCGATGATGTAGCCGAGCGTAAACAGCAGCGTATCGACGAATAGAATGAGCTGGAAGCTTGCCCAGAAGAACGACGAGTCGAACAGGGCGCGTCCCGAAAGCCCGTCACCGAGGCTGCTGATGAGATGCAGGAGCGAGGCGGATAGGTTGGCGATGTGCTCGAGACACCAGTTGATCATCAATGGCGCGAAGAAGAATTTGAGGAGCAGCGCCAATCCTGCCTGCTTGGCCGTCGGCGAAAGCCTCAGGCGGACAGGCAAATGCATGTGCTCGCGCGCTGCAAGTGCTTGGGTCGTTCGGGTTCGGTCTCGTCGCAGTGCGAACCACGTGCCTTGCACGAACGTGAAAGCATTGGACCGCATCCAAGGATAGGCAGCGTAGTACGGCACGAGTATCACGACGTAGAGCGCGATCAGTGCGACGAACACGCCTTGTATGGTGATGACGGCGTCGACATCGATCATCCCGAGCTGCCACTGCCCTTGCAAGATCGAGCGATGAAAGGTGCTCAAGCTCGAGATGATCCAGAACGAAAGCCCGATGAATGCCAACGTCGAGAGATAGTTCAAGGCGAAGCGGCGGCTGAACAGCCGTGCGGTCGCGGATTGTTTAGTTGGGCCGATCGCGATTGCCGATGTATTCATCGTGGTCGTCTCGACTCAGCATGAGCCTCAGCAGCAACCGGTGGGCACATCGTAGCTCGCATGGCGTAGACGTCCTTGCTTCGTGGAAGAGGGCGCGGACGGAAACTCCGCGCCCTGGTCGATGCCTCGATTGCTCGCGACGCTACGGCGTATTGCCGTACCCGATGGCGCCGTTGCAATGCATCCACTCGCTGTAGGAGCCGCCGCCACAGCTGCCGTTGGCATACAGTCCGGTGTTGTAGCTCTGCTGCTCGGACTGACGCGTCTGGCCGTTCACCTGGATGTAATCCACTTGGACATCCCGGTTACCACTGTCATTCGTGAAGTGGACAGTGATGCCGCCGCTCAAGGACGTCGACGCAGTGTAGTTCTGCATGCTCGTGCCGAGCGTCCAGTTCTGTACCGTCTGGTTGTTCACGCGCAGACTGATCTGCTCACCTCCGGTGGTACCCCGAGCGCGCACGACGATCGTGCTGCTTCCGCCGCCGCCGCTCGAAGACGAAGAACTGCTGCTCGACGATGACGAACTGGTGCCACCAACCGTGATGTCGGAGCTACCGCTGCTTTGATAGCCCTCGGTAGCCATGACCATGTAGTTGTGCGTGCCCAAGTTCATCCCACGAGACGCCCAGGCATCGAAGTGATTGCCTGTGGTGATCGTGCCACCCGTTCTTCGCTGCTGCCGAACGCTCCAATACTGATAGAACGTGCAGTTGTTGCCGGTGATGCACGGTGCGTTCACCCGCTGCGTACGATAGATGTCGTACGTACCGCCGTCGCTCGTGACAGTGCCCATAAAGCCCTGTCCACCGGGCGGACGATAGGTGCCCCAGTTGTCGACGATGTAATACTCGACGAGCGGGTTGGTAGTCCAACCATAGAGCGTGAGATACGCGTTGCCGTTAGGACTGAACGTGCCTGAGTATGTGACGGCACGGCGGCCGCCTGGGTTCCAACCCTTACCGCCGACCCAGTTGTTGATGTTGCTCCATTGAGAGGTATACCTGCCGCCGCTCTGCAAGCAGAACGTAACGTTCCCGCTATCCTTCCAGAAGGAATAGTAGTAGCCGTTGTTGGTGCCTGTTTGATTCGACGTTAAACATTGCTGGGCGCTCGCCGCTCCGGGCAGTAAGCCCAATAAACCGGTTATCGACAAGACAGTTGCAAGTAGTGGACCACGAACATATCGACGCCTTTTCATTTGAAGAACTCCTGTTATGCAAGATTCCCCCCTGCATCACCGAATCCCCCCTGCACCCTTGAATCAACGTTGCGATCGGATGGTCGTCGAACACCTCCTGTGCGAGCTTCGCACCTTGTCGTGTGAATAGATGATTGCGACAGGGCGCGTCTTATCGTACTCACCGATTGATACGTCAATGGGTGAAACACACTGCACGCACAGCGACAAAGGCGGTCGGGTACTCAGCGAGAAAATGACGCGATGACAGCGCGAGCCACTTTCCGCAGAGTCTTTGAATTCGTAAATCGACTTTTCTTAAAAAGGGCATGTTTCATGTGAGCGGTCACATTTTTGCGCAGGCAGCAGCGAAAACTCAGCTCGCGAATCGTGTCTTTACTACATGGTCGACGGCTCTAAGCCGTTCAGAGGCTCGACAGTCATGGTGATTCCGGATCCAAAGAAGATCAGAAGCTTTCGCGATTGGGAGGCCTTCGACCAATGGCTACGCGCGAATCACGATCGCGAGAACGAGTTGTGGCTGAAGATTCACAAGAAGGGATCAGGGCTCCCATCGATCAGCGCCGATGAAGCAGTCGATGTGGCTCTTTGCTGGGGCTGGATCGACGGCTTGCGCAAAGGTTTCGACCAGATGTCGTTTCTGCAACGATTGACTCCACGCAAGCTCAAGAGCGCTTGGAGTCAGATCAATCGGGACCGGGTCGCCCGCTTAGTCGCTGCGGGGCGCATGACGCCCTACGGTCAGCGCCACGTTGATGCGGCGAGAGCGGACGGTCGATGGGATCAGGCGTATGCGCCGATCCGTGAGGCGAGCGCAGCGACGATTCCGCCGGATCTGCGAGCTGCGATCGAAGCAGATTCTCGTGCCCGCAAGACTTTTCGCACGTTGAATCGCATGAATCTGTTTGCGCTCGCTTTTCGCGTCAGTGCCATGAAGACCCAGCGGGGCCGAGAGCGCAAGATTCTCGCGCTCGTGCAGATGTTGGCGCGTGGCGAAACGATCGTGCCTCAGTCCTCGAAACGGAAGGCGCCGGTTCGGACCGCATCTCCGCATAAAGACTCATCGCGCAAGCGTTCCAGCAAGCGCGCACGCGCTTCTACATGACAGCTCCGCAGGAGCGCGATGACGAATCGCAGCGTGCGCGTCAGTATCGCGCGAAAGCGTCGTCCGGATAGCAATACAGCCAACGCTCGCCGGCTTCGGCCGATGCAATGACAGGATGGCCGCTCGCATCCGCGTGAGCGCTTGCATGACGATTCGGGGAGCTGTCGCAGCACAACGTGACGCCGCACGTTTGACACGTTCGGAGGTGAACCCAGCGATCGCCTGTTTTCGTGCACTCAGCGCAGGCACGTTCCTGCGGCTGCTTGATCGCCGAGACTGCCTCGATATGCCCACACGCGGAAGTCGACATGATGGTGCTCCTATTCCTGTAGTGCTCGGTGCACGAATGAGATCGCAATCGAGCCTTCACCTACCGCCGAGGCTACGCGCTTCACGTTGCCGGCCCTCACGTCGCCGACGGCGAAGACGCCTGGCAAGCTCGTTTCCAACAAGTAAGGCGCGCGCGCCAACGGCCATTGCATCTCGGTAAGATCGATCGTCGTCAATTCCGATCCCGTCTTGATGAATCCCTTCTCGTCCAAGACCAGGCAGCTCTCGAGCCAACTCGTGCCTGGCGTGGCGCCGGTCATCATGAAGACGTGTCCGATATCGCGCGTCTCTGTTTCGCCAGTCTGCTTATCGAGCCAGACGATTCGCTCGAGGCGACTTGCGCCCTGGAGCTCGATGATCTCCGTGCTCGTTCGAAGCTCGATCGTGGGATGCTCTTCGATGCGTCGGATCAAATAGCGGGACATCGTTTGTGCGAGTCCGTTGGCACGAACGACGACGACCACGCGCTTCGCCGTCTGGGCCAGATACACAGCCGCTTGCCCTGCCGAGTTGCCACCGCCAACGACGACGACTTCCTGGCCGGAGCAAAGCTGTGCCTCCATGAATGTGGCGCCGTAGTAGATACCGACGCCTTCGAACTTGGTAAGGTTTGCAAGCTGCGGCTTGCGGTACTGCGCACCTGTCGCGATCACGATCGTCTTTGCCGACACGTGCTCACCATCGTCCAGCTCGATCGCGAGCGGCCGTCTATCGCAGATCAGGCGTCTGGCGCTCTTGGCGATCATCACGTAGGCACCGAACTTCTGTGCTTGAGTGTAGGCGCGGCCCGCGAGTGCCTGACCGGAGATGCCGGTGGGGAATCCCAGATAGTTTTCGATCTTCGAGCTCGACCCTGCTTGCCCGCCCGGTGCGTTAGATTCCAACACGAGAACGTCGAGTCCCTCCGATGCAGCATAGACGGCGGCTGCGAGTCCCGCTGGGCCGCCACCGACCACGACGACATCTCTAGTGAGAGCAGAATCGATCGACTCGTTGAAGCCGAGGCATTCGGCAACCTGTTGCGGCGTCGGATTGCGCAGCACGAGCTCGCCGCGGCAAATCAGAATCGGAACGTCGTCGAGTGTAACTTCGAACCGATCGAGCAGTCCCTGCACGTCTTTCTCATGATCGAGGTCGACGTAGGCGTAGGGGTGGCTGTTGCGAGTCAGGAACTCCTTGATGCGTAATGTGCCCGCGCAATGGTGCGAACCGATCAGCACGGCATCGCCGAGCTCCCGTGCAATCAAGGCCACGCGGCGAAGGATGAACGCGCGCATGACAATCTCGCTGATCTCGGAATCGGTCTGCACGAGCGCCAGCAGACGCTCTCGCGTCAGCTCGATGACCTCGCCCGCCGTGCGCACGCGAGCGCGCACCAGGGCGCGCCGACCGGAGAGCATGTTCACTTCTCCGGTGAAGCCGCCGGCCGTGTGCAGCGTGACGAGTTCCTCGCTCGTCCCGCAGGGCCGCACTACTTCGATCTCGCCGGCGATCACTACGAAGAACGGTACGATCGAGTCGCCAGCTTCGACGAGCAGCTCGCCCGCGTGAATCGCGCGCACATGCCCGTGCGCAGCGACGCGCGCGATCTGTTCGGCGCTGAGCTTAGGGAACGCTCGCTCGGCAGCACTCTGCGAGATCGACGAGAAGCGAGTCGCGATCGCGCTCATGCATCCATCTCTACGGGATAGGGATCGTAGATTGCAGTTAACGGGTCCGGCGCAGCAGCTTAAACCTAGGCGATATCCGGAACCAAGGCAGCGCCGTCGCGAGTGTCGAAGCGTCAATGGCGGACTTCGTGCGCACCGTAAAGGTGCGTGCTGCGACACGCCTGATCGCAGTAGCAGTCCTTGCTTCCTCGATGCGAAAGGCTCCCGCTGAGTAGGGCTCGCATCTACCATGGTGTCTAGATTCCCATGGTGTCTAGAATTTGCCGCGGGGTTCTACACATGCCGTTCCGCGTTGCAGCGTTTTGTCTGCTCTTGATCTGCAGCTCACTTTCGGGGGCGCAGCCCACGTTCCCATTGCGAGATTCGGGGGCTCGCATGGAGCGCGTTGCGGCGGATATCTACGCGATCATTCATGACGACGCGACCGATGAGTGGCCGCACGGCAATACCGGTGTGGTGGTCGGAAAAAAAGCCGTGCTGGTTGTCGATGCGACGTATCTACCGTCGCGAGCTCGCGCGGACATCGAGCTCATTCGTTCCGTGACAGATCGTCCCATTCGCTACTTGGTCTACACGCATTGGCACTTCGATCACAACAACGGTGCGATCGCCTATCGCGAGGCTTATCCCGATATCGACATCGTCAGCGAACGAGCCAGTAGTGACTTTGTCGTCCTGAATGGAACGTGGTGGGCAAAGCGGGCTGTGCGCGCGGACCAACCGAAGAAGCTGGCCCTTGCAGATCTCGAAAAGCAACTCGCAGCAGGGCGCGGGCCCGAGGGCAAGCAATTGTCTGCCGATGCTCGCAACGAGCTCGAGCACAAGATACAGAAGCGGCGCGCGGAACTGGAGGAGCTTGGTTCCCTGCAGATCGTCACGCCAAACGTTCTGTTCGAGCGAGAGTTGACGCTCGAGCTTGGCTCGCGAAGCGTGCTTCTGCGCGATTGGGGCAGAGCCAACAGCCCGCACGATGCGACGGTCTACGTTCCTGATGCGCGAGTGCTGTTCGCCGGCGATATTCTCGTGCAATCGCCCGTGCCGTACTTCTTCGAATCGTGGCCGATGCCTTGGATCGATGTGCTGCGCGAGCTGGAGAGGATTCCGGTGGCTGCGCTCGTGCCTGGGCATGGACCTGTACTGTCCAACCATGAGTACACGCGCAGCGTGCGCGTGTTGCTGGGGGCGGCCGTATCCCGTGTCGCGGCGATGGCGAAGGAGGGCCGCAGCCTGGAAGAAATCCAGAGCGAGCTCGATTTGAGCGACGTGCGAAATACCGTCCCCGTGTGGGCTGCCAAGGAGCGGGACGACGACTGGAATGTCACTACTCGCGCGCTGATCGAGCGCGCCTGGCGCGCAGTGCGCGGCCAAGGCGGCTGAGAGAAGCTACGCTCCATTTTCTTGCCTAGAATTCCCACTGGCGAAACGCCGTTCGGGGACGCATCATGCGCAGCCTTGCGCTCGACCACGAGCGCGGGCGAGCGAAAGAGTGGAGTAGATCGACCATGAGCGACCGGACATTCGCGTCTAATGTAGAAGCTTTCGAATTTGCGTGCGAGCACCTCGATTGCTCGCTGCGAGATGGCATGCCTGTGCTGGCAATCGTGCTCGCAGTGCACGGCAGGATGTGCAGCGTGAAAATCGCAAATCGAGAAGACAAATCGATTCCGTCCGGAACGCTGACGGAGCTACTGACGCGAACGGATCTCACGAATGTGTGTTTCAGCGCGATGCTCGCCGACAAGGTTCCGCAGCTGAAGGTCGGCGATCTGGTTCTCTACACGACGATGCCCGAGCTGGCGGCGGCGAATAAGCCGACTGTGGCCGGGACGGTCACCGCTAAAGTGGTGCCGCACTATACGAGCAGGGGTGCCTGGCAAGCGTTCGCTTCGGAGCCCGCAGCGACGACGAGTCCAGAGTCACAACCGCAGGGATCTGGCGAGGTACCGGCATAATGAGCGCAGTTCGTGACACTCTGGCACGCGCCAGATCCACTCGTCTACGCAATTGACCTTCGTTTAGAGTGCACGATGGCGCGTTGGGAGCGCCTGAGTGTTCTTCACGGGTTCGACCACCAAGTTCGGCGGGTCCTTTCTAACCCGCCAGTCGCCCCCTTCCTCGAGCAAGGCGAGCGCCTCGCGAAGCGAGATCGTGCCCATCGCGTGCCACGATGTTGAGAGGCGTGTGGGTGCGAGTGCCGCATCGTGAACGATCGCAAGCTCCGCGTGCTCGGGGAGTTGGGCACGTATCGCATCGTTCAGTGCCGCTGCGAACTGTTCTAGCGGCACATCGTGAAATTCCTTCGAATCCAATCTGACACGTTCCATGCTCGTCTCTAGACGCTCGAGCGCCGCGCGTTCAGGTCCGGGCAACTCCTCGCGCAGCTTCTTCCAAAGTCGAGACAAGACGATGCTGGAACAGGTATGCGGGTTCATATATTCCGCGTCGCAATCGTGGGCGAGTCGAAAGTTGCGCTGGTTCAACCCAAACTGCTCGCGAAGCGACGCGCCCAGCGTGCTTTGCAGCCGCGCGAGATCGTCATAGCTCATGTACGCAATCTCGCGTTGGGTGCTCGAATCCAGTTCCTCCATGAGCTCGGCAACGGCATCGTCCACGCTCGTGGGCCATGATCGGGGATAGACGAAATACGCGCAGGCGATTGCGATCAAACTCGACAAAACGAAAGTGAGCGCACCTGCGCTTCGGCTCGTAAGAGCAGGCCGCTTTCGATACGGGAGCGACGCGTAATAGTCGGCCAGCGTTCGCGACGCGGATATCGCCGTCAGCAGGGCGAGCACGATTGCGAGAACGAGCAGCGCGGGTCTGAGCCACGATGGCAACTCGAACCAGATCGCGATCACGAGCGCGACGATCGCGGCGAGATAACCTGCCGCGAGCCCCTTGAGCGTTTCATGCGCGGAGAGGCGTCGGGGCGCAGGAGAAGAATAGTTCATCGCTCCTCCGGAGCGCTAAGCGATAAGCAATTGTGACCGATCGCTGCCTGAACTGCCGAACTGTGCTCAACCTTACTCAGCGAATGCCTGGGTCGCATCGCCCGCGATAGATCCGCCCCTCGCGCAGATTTCTGAAGCGGCTGCTCGTCGAAGACTTGCAAAGCGTCCAGGAAGCAGTCTGCGCGGAAAGAATGACTTTCCTGGGAACGCATTGGCTCGCGATCGGTGCCGCGACTAAGTTGCGTGTGCTTCGCCTATGCAGTCTGCGAGCTTGGAACCATCAACACGGAGTCAACATGTCACACACTGGCGCGGCCAATCGCCGCATCGTTCTCGCTGCGCGTCCTAATGGCCGACCGAAGTTGAAAGATTTTCGTCTCGAAGAAGCTGAGATGCCCGTGCCCGGAGACGGCCAGGTCCTGCTTCGCACGCTCTACCTTTCGCTCGACCCATACATGCGAAACGTGATGGAGGAGATCGGACCGGTGTACGCCCAGTCGGTGCCACTTGGTGCGACGATGGTGGGCGGTACGGTCAGTCGAGTGGTGCGCTCCAACCAAGCAAGGTTTAGGGAAGGCGATCTAGTGTTGAGCAACGGCGGCTGGCAAGAGTTTGCGCTCTCGGACGGCACCGATCTGTTGCCACTGGTCGATATGCAGCATCCTTCGCAGGCGCTGGGGGTGCTGGGCATGCCTGCGTTCACTGCGTATGTCGGCCTTCTCGACATCGGTCAACCGAAACCCGGCGAGACAGTCGTGGTCGCAGCGGCAACTGGCGCGGTCGGGGCGGTGGTGGGGCAGATCGCCAAGCTCAAGCATGCGCGCGTCGTCGGTATTGCGGGTGGCGAGGACAAGTGTCGATATGCAGTACAGGAGCTGGGCTTCGATAGTTGCCTGGATAGGCATGATCCGAAGTTGAACGAGCGACTCGCGGCCGCGTGTCCGCACGGCATCGATATCTATTTCGAGAACGTCGGCGGTGCGGTGTTCGATGCCGTTCTGCCGCTACTCAACATCGGCGCACGCATTCCGGTGATTGGTGTGATCGCGCATTACAACGAACAAGGCTCGCCCGCAGGTCCGGATCGGCTGCCGAAGACGATGTCCGCAGTGTTGCAGAAGCGGATCCGGATGGAAGGGCTGATCATCCTCGATCACTACGGCGAGCGATTCGAAACGTTCCGGGGTGAGATGGCCGAATGGGTGAAGACAGGGCATGTCAAGCTGCGCGAAGATGTCGTCGCGGGCCTTGAGAATGCGCCAGCGGCCTTCATCGGATTGCTCGAAGGTCGCAATTTCGGGAAGGTTGTCGTACGTGTCGCACACGAAGGGCGAGGATGATCGCCCGACATATATATGTGCGGCACGCATCGCGAGGGCTGCAATGGCCGCCAGATGCGCACATGAGTGTCAGCGATACCGACGGTAGTGGGGAGAGTTCACAGAATCGCCAGCACTTGCCCGTCGGCCGATTGCAAATTCGCGCGGCTGTGTGCTATCAAGTCGGTCATGAATATCGCCCCCGGCCGCTATTGGTTCTACTTTTACTACGGATTCCGTAGCCACTGGCGGAAGGGCTGAGCTCGATTCGACGTAACGAAACGCAAGCCCCGAAAAACCGCCAGTCAAAGCTGGCGGTTTTTTTTTGCCGCCGCGAGACGCGCTAGACCTGGAGCCACCACGATGACGATTCGGACCGACGACTTACGCATTCTAGACATCAAGGAGCTCGTGACTCCGGAAGAGCTCGCGCGTGAGTACGCCTGCACCGATCGCGCATCGGAGACGGTGGCCGAGTCACGTCGCACGTTGCAGCGGATTCTGCATGGCCGTGATGATCGGCTGATCGTCGTCATCGGACCGTGCTCGATCCACGATCCGGTTGCGGCGATCGACTATGCGCAGCGGCTCAAAGCGCAACGCGACCGCCTGGCGGGCGAGCTCGAGATCGTGATGCGTGTGTACTTCGAGAAGCCTCGCACGACAGTGGGCTGGAAGGGCTTGATCAACGATCCGGATCTCGACGGCAGCTTCAACATCAATAAGGGGCTGCGCGTCGCACGCAAACTCTTGGGAGATATCAACGAGCTCGACTTACCGGCCGGTTGTGAGTTCCTCGATATGGTCACGCCGCAGTACATCGCTGAGTTCGTCTCGTGGGGCGCGATCGGCGCGCGCACGACCGAAAGCCAGGTGCACCGCGAGCTCGCATCCGGTCTGTCCTGTCCAGTCGGATTCAAGAATGGCACCGATGGCAATGTGAGGATCGCAATCGATGCGGTCCAAGCAGCCTCGCATCCTCATCATTTTTTGGCTGTCACGAAGCAGGGGCGAAGCGCGATCGCCGCAACGCGCGGCAATCCCGACTGCCATGTGATTCTCCGCGGCGGCAAGACGCCTAACTACGACGCGGCGAGTGTCGATGCAGTCAGCGCGCAGCTCGCGGCGGCGAAGCTGCCGAATCGATTGATGATCGATGTGAGCCACGGCAATAGCAGCAAGCGGCCTGAGAATCAGCCGGTCGTTGCTGCGGACATCGCTCAGCGAATCGCGCACGGCGAGGAACGCATCGCGGGGTTGATGGTCGAGAGTCACCTGAAAGCAGGCCGTCAGGACCTGCAGACCGGCGGCACGCTTCAGTATGGGCAGAGCATCACCGATGCATGCATCGATTGGGACACTTCGGTCGCTCTATTAGAACAATTGGCGCAAGCCGTGGAGCAACGACGCAAGCTGACACGGGCGGCTGCACCGGCGGCCTGACGCGGCACCTGACGGAGTACGCGCGCCGCGAGGGGGCGCGTCATGCACGCCACGGTAGGGATGATGACGCTTCAGGTCTCGTTGCTTCTTCGAGCCACACTAGATACTGGAGCGCGTGTTCGCGAGTGTCGCCGCACATCGCGCTGCTTGGCTTGAGCGATTCGCAAACAGCTGGCCGCTCAGGCCGGCCGAAGAGTCGACATCCATTGCGTTCGTCCAGCTGAATGCAGCGCACGCCGGCGGGCTTCCCGGCCGGCATTCCAGGGATTGGCGTGCTGATAGACGGAGCCGTGCAACACGCGCCGCAGTTCGCTCGACAGTTCATCCGCCAAGACTGGCGCACCGATCGAGAGAAAGCTAGGGCACCAACCCCGAAATCGGGTCGTACGGACCTTCGGGCGGATGAAGCTCGTTCGAGCTCGCCCTGATGCAGACGCAATGCTGCGTGACCGCCGAAGCTCGGGCAGAGCTTGGTTCTTACGCAATTGCGACTGCCGGAACCGCTGCTGGGCTGCGGACGTTCGCATTGAATGACCCAGTAGATGCAGGAGAACCCATGAAGAAGATCCTCGTTGCGACGCTGCTCGGCTCGTTCTGCGCGGCATCGATGGCTGCGGATAGCTATTCGATCGATGCTAACCACACTCACGCGACATTCACTTTCCAGCATCTCGGGTTGTCATCGTTCGACGGCAAAATTCCGGCGCAAGGAGGGACGATCGTCCTGGATCGACAGAAGAACACGGGATCGATTGACGTGACATTCGCCCTGGATAAGATCGCGACCGGAGTCGAGAAGTTCGACGATCACCTGCGCAGCGCGGATTTCTTTGCGGTCGATAAGCATCCGAACGCGACATTCAAGGCGAACAAGATCGCGTTCGAGGGCGACAAGCCCGCGACGATCGACGGCAATCTCACGATCAAGAACATCACGAAACCGGTCACGCTCAAAGTGACGTCGTTTCAGTGCATCGAGCAGCATCCAATGGCCAAAGTTCCGGCATGCGGCGCTAACGCCACCGCGAAGATCAAGCGCTCCGAGTTCGATCTTGGGCGCTTGCTTCCTGCTGTGCGCGATGAGATCGATCTTCGCATCGAAGTGGAGGCGATGAAGAAGTGATCGTGACTTGGAGGGCGAGCGCGACTAGAGCTTCGTGAGCAGCCACTTGCGAATCTCTTGTCGCATTTCGGCAGTCTCGAGGTGACCTACGTCGTACCTCATGAGCTTCCATTGTTCGGCATGCCCTGCGTTCGCATAGACTTTGCGTAGCTCTAGATCGATTGCGTCGAGCCCTTCGCTCGGCGTCAGTCGGTCTTGGTTGCCTGCGAGCGATAGGTGGGGTCGCGGCGCAATCAGGGCATTCATCTGTCCTGCGGTGAACTGATTGAGGAGATCGGGCACGTAGTAGTAGATCCCATGATGGCGCAGTCCATCTACGCGAGCGAGCGTGTGCCAGTCCGTTAGGCAACAGATATCGACGATCACTTTGATGCGCGCATCTAGGGCGCCCACCCACTGAGCGGTTGAGCTCCCCATCGACATGCCGAGCGTCGCGAGTCGCTCGGCATCTACATCCGCACGCGTGTGCAAGTAGTCGACCGCCCTGAGCGAGTCGTACACCATCATTCCCCATAGCACGCGTCCGTGCCATAGCATGTCCTTGAAGGTGTCGAGCTCGGTGCGTGTCGCTCGCTCGCCGAACATCCACTCATCGATGCAGAGCGCGTTGTAGCCGAGCGTGGTGAGAAATTCAGCGTAAGGCGGTGCGCTCATGTACTCGCGGCCATCGATGAGCTCATTCTTTCCGATCGAATATCCGCCCCCATGCGAATGGTTGAAGAGCACGGTAGGGAGGCGTCCAGAGGCGCCCTTCGGTTTTGCGAAATAGGCGGGCACAGGCTCGAGGCCGTTTAGGTCGAGCACGAGTTTTTCGAGAACGTACGAGCCGCGGTCTTCGCTCGAGACCAGTTGCGCGGCGATCTTGCGATCTCGCGCGGGGAGTTTCCCCAACAGACTGTAGAGCTGCGCGCGGCGTGTAGCGTGCATGGCGTCCTTTCGATCGCTGATTGCAGAAGCTGATTCGATTGAAGCACCCAGCGCGGCGCTCGTAGCGAGCTGCAGTAGCGTTCGTCTCTTCATGGCGCGATCGATCCGAGAAGTGCTCGTAGGCTGCGTCTGACCAGGATAGCGCAGTTTCAGGTTAGTACGGCACTGCGGCGAGAGGCTCTAGGAACCTGACTCAACCATCGGCGTTCACGATAGTCAGCTCGTGAAACCTGGAGAGGATCTATGAACGCCACAGTGAGCCGCATGACTCCGAGCATCACAACGATGATCCGCATGGATCACACGCACGTGCTCGCCGTCTTTCATCGCTACAAGGCGGACACACCCGTCAGCAAAAAGCGCGCGCTCGTTACGAATGCTTGCATTGCGCTGCAAGTACATGCTCAGCTCGAAGAGGAGATTTTTTACCCGGCGCTTCGCAACGTGCTCTCCGGCGATGAAGTGCTCGAGAAGAGCGAGCCCGAGCATCAACAGATGCGCGAGCTGATGGGCGAGCTGCGCGAGCGATGCGCAAACGTAGAGCAGATCGATGATGCCTTCGATGACAAGTTCATGTCGCTCATGCGGATCGTCATTCATCACGTGGCGGATGAAGAAACTAAACTGCTCCCGGCTGCGGAGCGCCTGCTGCGCGATGATCTCGCGCGGCTCGGTGCTGAGATGACGCGCCGGCGAATGGAGCTCATCAAGCCATATGCAGGCGAGATCGCGGCAAGCACCGCTCGCTCGTTCCCGGTGGGCACGGCCACGGGAGCTGCACTGTTGACTGCCGGTGCGGTTGCTCTCGGAGCTATGTTGTTCTCGCGCGGAAAGCACGCTCAGGCGGACGAGGCTCGTCGCAGCGGATTCAATCGGCCCACACGATTGATGTAGAAGCGCATTCTCTCCGCGCACACAAACCCATCCGAGCACGGCTCGGATGGGTTATCTCGAATCACGATCACTGATGGAGCCCGCAGGTATCCGATAACGCTCCCCAACACGGTCCGGCACCAGTTATTCTAGGCGCGCACATAAGAACGACCGCGGGGTAGAGCATGCAGAACCATTCGGCACCGGCCGGAGCCGTCAAGAAAGTCGTGATTGCGGGCGGCGGAACCGCCGGTTGGACCACCGCGATGGCGCTGTCACAGCAATTCGGTCCGCTGCTCGATATCAGTCT
The DNA here is from genome assembly GCA_023417315.1 of Pseudomonadota bacterium. Classification (GTDB taxonomy): domain Bacteria; phylum Pseudomonadota; class Gammaproteobacteria; order Steroidobacterales; family Steroidobacteraceae; genus Steroidobacter. The sequence continues at coordinate 33,890 of JAEZFW010000060.1, read as the reverse complement.
CGTGGAATCCGAAGAGATCGGCACGGTGGGCGTCGGCGAGTCGACGGTGCCGCCGATCGTGACGTTCCATCGCTTACTTGGGATCGACGAGCGCGAGTTCATGCGCGAGTGCGCGGCGACATTCAAAGTGGCGATCTGGTTCGAGGATTGGGGTCGCCTCGGCAGCCGCTATCTCCACCCGTTCGGCCGTTATGGGCAATCCACTTGGATGGCCGACTTTTATCACTTCTGGCTGCATGCGCGCGCGCAGGGGCACAAGGTGCCGCTCGGAGAGTACTGTTTCGAGTGGCTCGCTGCGGTGAAAGGACGCTTCGCGCTGCGCGAGGATCCTCGCATCAACTACGCTTATCATTTCGACGCGGCCCTCTATGCGCGCTATATGCGCAAGCTTGCGGAGAAGCGCGGCGTCAAGCGTACAGAAGGTAAGATCAAGAACGTGCGTACGCGCAGCGAGGATGGTTTCGTCACCGCGCTCGAGCTCGAGGATGGGCGCATCCTCGAGGGCGATTTTTTCGTGGACTGCACTGGATTTCGCGCACTACTCATCGAAGGAACTCTGCAGACCGGATACGAGGATTGGTCGAGCTATCTGCCATGCGATAGCGCGGTTGCGTTCCAAACGATCGTCGATACGCCTGCCCAACCCTACACGGCATGCTATGCGCATACCGCTGGGTGGCGCTGGAACATTCCGGTACAGCATCGCGTCGGCAATGGCGTTGTGTTTTGCAGTCGCCACATGTCCGCCGACGAAGCACGTCACCGCCTCATCACGGAGTCGGGTGGCACGCCAGTGAAGGATCCCTGGTTGATTCGCATCAAGGCAGGACGCAGGCGCAAGACATGGAATAAGAACGTCATCGCAATCGGCCTTGCGGGTGGCTTCATTGAGCCGCTCGAGTCGACCAGTATCCACCTGATCACGACCGCGGTCACACGGCTGTTGCGATTGTTCCCCTTTCAAGGGGTCACGCAGCCGATCGTCGACCATTACAACGAGGCGTCACAATACGAGATCGAGCGCATTCGCGATTTCGTGTGCATGCACTATCACTACAACACGCGCGATGATTCGCCGTTCTGGAAGGAATGTCGCGAGATACAGATCCCCGACTCTCTGCGTGAACGTGTGGAGCTCTTCCGGCAAGGTGCGCACCTCTATCAACGAGATGGAGAGCTCTTCACAGTCGACTCGTGGATTTCCATCCTGATGGGACAAGACATCGAGCCGCAGACCTATCATCGATTCGTGAGCCTCGACGATCGACAACTCAAGGACTACATGCGCAAGTACCATGCGAGAGTGGCAGAGATTGTGAGCGGGCTTCCGCGCCACGCCGATTTCGTCAAGCAGTACTGCGGGGCAAGCCGCGAGACCTGGAATCTGGCTGGATAAAATCCAACCGCATCGACATCGCACATCCCGTGGAAACGCATGCAGCGACGCACTTTTCTCGTTCGAACTTCGGGCCTGTTGATTTGCGCCTACGTCGGGGGCAGCGCCGCGCGCCCGCGAGCCGATGCTGACGCTCGCTTAGCCATGTCTACGGTGACGTTCCGTCATCGCTTCAGGCAGACCGCACCCAAGGAGCTCGGCGACATCGCGGATGAGCTTACGCTTCGGAGCGTGCCTGAGTACTACCGCGATCGATTCAACGTTCGGAACCTGGAGCTCTGGGGTCATCATTTCGAGTCGCTCGAGCTGCCGTACTTGGAAGCGTTGCGCGCGAGCATCGAAGCGGCAGGCGCGCAGGTGATCAACGTGCAGGCGGACGATGAGTACGATCTTGCCAGCACGAACGAAGACGAGCGTCAGCGAAGTTTGAAGCTCGTGCGTCGGTGGGTCGACGCGGCTGCCATGCTCCGGAGCCGTGCCGTGCGTATCAATCCCGGTCGGTCCGATGGCTCCGTGACGAAGAGCATCGCATCGATGAAGGAAGTGAACGACTACTGCAAGTCGAAGGGATTGCCGCTGCTCATCGAGAATCACTTCGGCCTGGAGATGGATCCGGATATCCATCTGCGGATTCGGCGCGAAGCAGGGCCAGACAACGTCTTCACGCTGCCTGATTTCGGGAACTATCCCGCTGAGGAGATGTGGCAAGCGCTGGAGAAGATTCTCCCGTACGCGTATCTCGTCTCGGCGAAAACAGTCGAGTTCAACGAGCGCATGGAGCACGTCTCGTACGATTTCGACCGCTGCGTGCAGCTCGCCGAGCGGGCGGGGTTCAAGGGGGTGTACTCCGTCGAGCAATGGAGTCGAGAACATCAGAAAGTCGATCACGAAAAAATAGTCGACTGGATGCTGGAGCACGTGCGGAAGAACATCTGAAACCTCAGGGGATCGCATCGGGTCGGGATGCATTTCGACCTGCGCAGAAAGATTCTCGCGGCGAACGCGGCGACCGCGGCGACCGCGGAGGAAGAGATGTGCGTTGAAGAAGTGCTGACCCGCCTGCTTCTTGGCGCCGCGGTCGCCGCGCCCGCCGCGAGAGAGTTCTAGGGTCCGGGTGCAACTCGACCTATAACCCCGGCGCGTACGTAGATCGGAATCTACTCCGACACGTTTCGGGTCGAGGCCAACTACCGACCTTTGCGGCTTGCTAGGTTCTCGAAGACGACGACTCTGGGGAGTCGCTCATCGTCTTTGGCTCGAGCGGGAAAGAGTCTGCTGGCTTTGTAGTTATAGCCTAGCTTGCCGAGCAGCAAATCCATTCTGAGTGCGCTTGTGACGATGTCGAGTGCGCCATCGCCGTTGACGTCGATCAACTCTAGCGACGTGAGACCTGCCGGCCGGTTCGCGATACCGTGTGCCGTGAATCGCTGCTTGCCATCGTTCTCGTACCAGACGAGGGCGTGCCGCTGCGGGTCGTTCCAGAAGCTGATCCAGCTGCTCGCGACCACATCCAAATCGCCGTCGCCATCGACGTCGCCTGCCGCTGCATGCGAGGCACCGTAGAAGCGCCCGATGTCGTGGAACTCGAACTTGAGCTGTCCCTTGTTCTCGAGCCACTGGACCCCGTGATAGGGCTTGGGATCGGTTTGCGCATCGAATGCATCGCCATTCGTGAACAGGATGTCGATGTCCTTGTCGCCGTCGAGATCGACTGTCGACAGACTCGTCGACCCATACATCGGGTGCGGAGCTCGAGCGATTACACCTTTGTCGAACGCTCCGTCGCCTCGGTTGACGAAGGCCACGATCATTTCGTGTTCCTGGGCAATGAGCGAGACAAGATCCATTCTTCCATCGCCGTTCAGATCCGCGGGCGAGATATTGATGGCACCTGCAACGCTCACTAGCGGGCGCCTTTCGTACTTGGGCACTGCATTCGTACCGACGTTCTCGAGCCAGAACACTTCGCCCACATCGCCGCCTCCGAAGACCGCAACAGCGAGATCGAAATCGCCATCGCCGTCGATATCCAGGGCGCGCGCATCGCTCACTCGGCCAAGTCCGTCTTGTACGAGCTCTTTGTTGAATTGGCCCGGAGCGACTTGTCGAAGCACATAGAGCTTTCCGGCGAGCGCATCCAGAGGCGGGAACTCGCCCAGGTCTGCGGCCAGGATGTCCGCATCGCCGTCACCGTCGATATCGATCACGTGCGTGCGAACAGGAATTTCGAGCTCCGCGATCGGAGTTTCCCGCCACCTGCCGCGTCGAGCCGTCATCAGAACGAGTTGCTTCGCATCTCCATCGCAAACGAGGAGCTCGATATCGGCGCCCTTCGTCAATCTGGCGGCGCTTACGTTCGTGACGTATGGCAGTCGCGATGAAGTGCCGATCGTCCGCGCCACGAACTGCACTGACGAGTCCGGGATGGGCGGTAAGACTGGAAGCTCTTCGGGACCGCTGCCGTAATAGAACGCGATGATATCTTTGAGCTGGCTCTCGGTGATCGGCACGCGCCCGAGGCGTTGCTGCGAGATCTCCGCCATCGTCTTGATCACGGCGGGCCAACTTCTCTTCGGCAGCACGTCAGGACGCGGAACCGCATGACAGGCGCCGCAGAATTGGTCGACCACGGGCAGAATCTGCTCGATCGACTTGTGCGCTCCCGTCGCCGCTGCGTCCTGCGCTTGCGCGCTCTGAGCGAGAACGGCGAACGCGAATGCGATCGCCAGGCGGCGCAAGGCTCGAGGACTCGAAAGCGGAAGTTCGTACCGTCGCAAAGTGTTGAGCGCCGATGGTCGAGATCGTCGTGGTCGACTAGAGTCGATGAATCCTGAAGCCTTCGATGCGCAGATGGCTGCGGGTCGTTCGGATCGCGAAATGGCCTCGGCCATAGGGTTCGGCATCGTGGAACTGAAACACCCGGACGCCATCGCGCCAATATTCAACCCGCTTCCCGTCGGTAATCAAGGTGATGTTCTGCGTGTGATTGGCTCGGAGCAGTACGTCCGGTGAGGACAGATCGTGTTCCGGCCGCAGCGGACGCAGCTCTCGATCGCCGATGTAGCGCCGAAATCGGGTCGTCGTGTTCCAGTTTCCACCCAACCCAACGTAGTACGTGAGCAGGTCGTTGTACTCTGCGAATGCGCCGTGGCGGCGTCTCGTTAAGAGGTTCGTACCGTCGGAATTGCGAGCCATCCAGAACACGTTGATGTCGCTCACGCGATCGTTCGGACCGCCTGCGTCGATAGCGGTTGCCGCAAACGAGATCGCTACGGGAGCGGCGAGCTCATGTTTGAACCAGAGCGTCGCGCCCGCGGGCACATCGATGTCGAGCGCACCATCCATTGCGCGAACGGACCCAGGTTTCTCGAGCTCGAGGATCCATTGAGACAAGTCTTGGAAATCGTCCTGCCACAGGAGCTCGGCGCCCGCGAGCGCGACGTTCGGTGTGCCAGCATCGCGATGTACGCAGCTAGCGCAGGCGAGAGCGATCACGCAGATGCACGATCGCGCAAGGGTCTGCAAAAGTCTCCTGAGAATCGCTCTCGCGGCAAGCATCACGACCATTCCGGGTCATCGAGATCGATATCGCCTCGAGCGAATTGGCGCTGTTGCTTCAACCAGCGCTTGATAGAAGTCTTGCTTGCGAGCAGGTCCAACAATCGTTGCTGCCGTGTGATCTCGGCGCGCATGGCACGAGCTTGTTCTCGGATGACTCGGCTGAGTTTTGCGGGCGTGACGCCACTGAAGCTCGGTAAGCCCAGATCCATGCAGAAGGCCACCTCCATATTCTTCAGCTTCCCTTTGAGCGCAGCGAGCTGCTCTGCCAAGAGCTTGTTGTACTGCTTGAGTCGCGCCGCACCCAGGCGGCCGATCTGCGTAGCGTCGATCTGTTCGACTTGCATCTGAGCCTCGAAGAGCGCCATGAGATCGTTCGAGGCGTACGCCTGGTTGATCTTCTGCATCAGCAGATTCTTCTCTTCGCGACGACGTGGGTCCGGCTCTCGGTCCGGGTGTACAGCGCTTGCTAGCTTACGATACAGCTCACGCAGCGTTTGTTTCGCCAACTTCGCGCTGTCGTCGCGGGAGCCATGTCCGGCGGTCTTGCGCCGGCTGTGACGATGGCCGCGGTCGTGCTCCGACGATTCCTCTTCTGCAGCCTCGCGGGCAGCCATCTCCTCATACATTCGCTGCATTAGATCGTCTTCGCTGCGGATATCTTCGCTATCTCCCAAGTCGAACCCCATCTCTTCCGCATGGTTCTTCATACGTTCGAGGTGTTCCTCCTGGAGGGCGTCGAATGCCACTTTATTATGCTTATCGAAGATGGCCTTGATCTCCTGATCGGCTGCATTCGACTCGAGAAGCACTTCGGCCGTTGCGCGTAACATATCTTCCAGGGCCGCTCGATCCAGCCTCGACCAGCCGGGTTGGTCGAGCAGACGATCGAGCGCGAACACTGATTCTCGGCAAGCGGTGCGCAGAGCGGTGCGAAGCGGCGCGAGCTTCTCGGTGTGATCCTGTCGGAACTTCAAGAGACTTGCTTCGAGCTGACTTTCCGCACGTCGAACCTTGTCGATTTCGCTCAGCAGGAAACTGAACCGTTCCTGCTCGAGCGTCGAGCGTAAGGCGCGAGGGCGGGCGGAGATCTGCAGAGCTTTCTTGGCGGACATGGGAGTGCGGCAGTTAAACGAGGATTGTCGAAGAGCCGGCCATCAAGAGCAACCCGAGGAAGCCTCACCTGGAGTGAGCTGACGGCGATGTGCGTTTTGACTGGCGCACGTTTGTCAGACAGAGTGCGAGCTTCCCAGAAGCTCAAGCGCAAGCCACCCCTTGACCGAGGCTGATCTCCTAATCGCCGGACTTGCTGCGATTGCCGCCGGAGCTGTGAACGCGCTCGCGGGCGGAGGCACCTTGATCAGTTTCCCCGTGCTGATCGCCCTCGGCGTTCCGCCTCTTACCGCGAATATCACGAACGCGGTCGCTTTGTGTCCTGGCTATTTCGGCGCGACGCTTGCGCAACTTCGCAATCTCGAAGGTCAACGAAGGCGCACGTTGATCCTGCTTCCCGTCTCAGCACTTGGAGGATTGATCGGCGCACTCATCCTGGTGCACACAGGTGAGCGCACGTTCACCGCGCTGGTCCCTTGGATGCTCTTGATTGCGGCGCTCTTGCTCGCGATTCAAGAACCCGTTCGAACGATGGTTGTGCGCCGTGCGGGTGCGCATGAAAATTCGCAGACGACCCATGCGCTCACCGTTGCAGCCGTCCTACTCGCTTCGATCTACGGTGGATTCTTCAGCGCAGGTATGAGTGTGCTCATCGTCGCAGTGCTCGGATTGACTAGCAGCGATACATTCAACCGGCTCAACGCATTGAAACAAGTGCTCGCGTTCGCGGTAAACGTCGCCGCGGTGCTGTTCTTTCTATGGTCCGACTACGTGCTTTGGTCCGCCGCCGCGATCATGGCACTCGGTGCGCTCGCGGGCGGCGCACTCGGCGGGCGTCTCGCCAGCAAGCTCAACCCAACGCTGCTGCGTTGGATCGTGGTCGCGGTGGGTGTCGGGATCGCGATCGTCTACTGGATGCGCTGAGGATGTGCTCGGGAATCGACGTCCGCAGCGCAGCGCCGCAGCAGCACGTCGACGAGATGGGGCAATACGTCCCCTGCTCGAGCTTGAGCGAACATCCCGTTCGGAAGATCACTAGCGAGTGCCGCAAAAGGACTCTCATCACGGTTGATCACGAGCAACGGTATGCTTCGTTGAGCCGCGCGGCGAACAATCATAGACGGAAGGTTCGTGGCACCAGAGGTGCCTACAACGATCAAGAGGGCTGCGCGTTCGATCGCACTCAAGGAGCTATCGAATCGAAAGTGCTCTTCGTCATAGCTTTCGTCAAACCATAAGACATGCGGTCGGGCAGGACTGCCATCGGGGCACACGAGGAGCGCACGTTCACGCTCGCCGACAGGTTGGCCGCGCTCCCAGTGTGTGCCAAGCTCGACGGGTAACGGATGGATGCTGGCGTCGCGATCATGCGCGGCGCGCATGAAATCGATGTTGCCATGGATCTGATACGTGCGCTCCAGCGTGTGCCCAGCGCGCAGATGAAGTCCATCGACATTCTGAGTGATCAGCAGGAAACGATCCGCATTGCCGCGGCTCGCAAGCTCGTGCTCGAGGCGCGCAAGCGCGAGATGACCCGCATTCGGCTGCGCGGCCCGACAGACGCTGCGACGATATAGATACCAACCCCAGATCTCATCCGGCATTCGCTCGAACGCGACGCGCGTAGCGAGCTCTTCGGGAAAGTAGTTGCGCGAGCCGATGCGCCAATAGCCTTCTTCACCGCGAAAGGTGGGGATACCGCTTTCGGCTGAGATGCCTGCACCCGTCAGCACTACGATGAGGCCGAGTCCGTCCCACGCAGAGGAAAGCCACGTCGATACCTCAGTGAGTGCAGATGAATTGCGATTCATTCTTCGAATGGTAACGGATGGCGCCCGCGTGCAGTCGTAAGAGGCGCTACATTTCGGCAACTGATGTCGGATGCCGCGTTGCGGGTACGTCCTTGCATCGAAGTCATCCTCTTCCAACAAGGAGCAACTCATGACCAGTCATACAGTCCGTCTTCATCGTGTGCTTCGCGCTCCGCCGGAGCGAGCCTACAAAGCATTCCTCGATCCGGATGCCATAGCGAAGTGGCTTCCGCCAAACGGGTTCACGTGTAAGGTGCACCACATGGAAGCGAGGGTCGGCGGCACGTACAAGATGTCGTTCACGAACTTCTCGAACGGGCAGAGCCATTCGTTCGGCGGGAAATACCTCGAGCTCATTCCAGGCGAGCGCATCCGCTATACGGATCGATTCGATGATCCGAATCTGCCCGGAGAGATGCAGGCCACGATCACGCTCAAGAAAGTATCGTGCGGCACGGAGCTGAGCATCGTGCAGGAGGGTCTACCAGAGGTCATTCCACTCGAGATGTGCTATCTCGGCTGGCAAGAGTCGCTGATACTCCTCGCAAAGCTCGTCGAGCCGGAAATTCCTGCCGAGTAGTGGTGTGCGTGGTGCCACCTTGCCCTCCCTGCACGTGCAAGGAGGGCAGGGGGTAATCGAGGAAGGATCGAATGAAGGTGACAGCGCAGCAGCGTTTCTGACTAACCTCTAACCACTAGTCACTAACCGCTTCTTGCTGACAAGCGTGCTCTTACCAAAGAGCGATTCGACGAGATCGACGGCAAGCTTCGCTGTCTTGTTGTGGATGTCCATCGCCGGATTGAGCTCCATGATATCGAGCGATCCCATGCGTCCCGTGTCCGCGATCATCTCCATGCACAGTTGCGCTTCGCGATAAGTCGGTCCACCGGGAACTGTCGTGCCCACGCCGGGTGCGATTTCGGGATCCAGAAAGTCGACGTCGAAGCTCACATGCAGATGAGTGTCTGCGTCGAGCCCCTCGAGCGCAGCTTCCATCGTCTGGCGGACACCGACTTCATCGATGTAGCGCATGTCGAACACTTCCAGGTGATGATCGTGAACGAATCGCTTCTCGCCGGCATCGACGCTGCGGATGCCGATCTCTCGAATCCACGCTGGGCGCACGGCCGGGACGTGTCCGCCGATGCTCGTCAGCTCCTGCGGTCCGAAACCGCATAAGCACGCGACCGGCATTCCATGAATATTCCCGGTCGGAGAAAGCTCGCTGATATTGAAGTCGGCGTGCGCATCCAGCCAGAGCACTCTTAATTTCTTGCGTGACTCGCGGCAGTGACGCGCGACGGCACTGATCGAACCGATGCTCAAGGAATGATCGCCGCCAAGCAGGACCGGCAGGCCGCCTTCCGCAAGATCCGCATATACGGCGCCGTGAACACGGCGATTCCACTCGATCACTTCCGCGAGGTGGCGATAGCCTTCCTGACGCGGCAGCCCAGGATTGCGCGGACCGTTGAGATTGCCGCGATCGAGGACGGTGAGGCCCCGACCTGCAAGTGCGGCTTGCAATCCCGCAACGCGCAGCGCCTCGGGACCCATCGAAGCACCGCGATCGTTCGCGCCGACATCGGTAGGAGCGCCGATCAAAGTCACATTCTGCATGCTCATGGTCTCGCTCTTACGATATGGCGCGCACGCGCGCGCGTGCCGGCTGAGGCATCAAGTCGGTGAACAGGTCTTTGGGGTCTCGCACAGCAGGGACGATGTCGAGCTCTTGGCGTATGCCGCCGACCTCGCGATGTAAGCGCTCGAGATAGCGCAAGGCAGAGAAGTCCTCGAGCGCGAACCCGACGGAATCGAAGATGGTGACTTGAGCTTCGTTCTCGCGAGCACGCACCGCGCCGCTCACGACATCGCTGAGCTGGATGACTTGGAAGGTCGGATCCAGTTGCTGAACTTCGCCTTCCATACGCGATTGCGGCTCGTACTCGACGACGACGCGCGCGTCCGGCCGCATCAAAATGTCCTGGTGCAGCTCGGTCTTGCCCGGGCAGTCGCCGCCGACCGCGTTGAGATGCATCCCTGGCTCGATCATCTCCGGCGTGAGTACCACCGCATTGCGTTTGTCCGCGGTGACGGTCGTGACGATATCGGCGCCGCGCACCGCATCTGCAACCGACCCACAACGCACGATCTGCAGCCCATCCAATGAGAGCGTTTCGAGATTGCGAACGAGCTTGTCCGTCGCATGCGGGTCAGTGTCGTAGAGGCGCAGCTCACGAATGCCGAGCAAGTGATGGAACGCGATCGTCTGGAATTCTCCCTGCGCGCCGTTGCCGATGAGCGCCATCGCGCGGCGGGAGGATCGTGCAAGATATTGGGCGACGAGCGCGGACGTCGCCGCTGTGCGCAACGCAGTTGTGAACGTCAGCTCGGAGATCAGACGCGGATAGCCGGTATCGACATCGGACAGCACACCGAAGGCTGTGACCGTCAACAAGCCCTCGCCTGTGTTCTTCGGATGCCCATTGACGTACTTGAACGAATACTCGTGTCCGTCGCTGATCGGCATGAGCTCGATCACGCCGACCGGCGAATGCACTGCATGCCGCGGTGACTTGTCGAACGCATCCCAGCGTCGATAGTCGACTTCGATTTCGCGCGCGAGTCCCTCGATGAATTGGGCGGGTCCGAGCGCTCCGACCAGCTCCTTCACTCGCGCGATCCCAATGTACTGAACCATGGCTGCACCCGATGAATACCATCCACAGAGAGTAGTCTTTGCCCGTTAGGGGCCAATAAAAAGCCAACGAAGCGGCAGGAATGCGCAGCACATTGAACAAATGGGCAGCCTGAAATGGCAGAATGAACAACTCAATCCCGAGGTGCTCTGCGATGGATGACCTCGATCGTCAACTCCTCGCTTTGCTGCGCGACGACGCACGAAGCCCGATCGCGACGCTCGCCAAGAAGCTCGGCGTTGCGCGCGGCACTGTGCAGAATCGAATCGCACGGTTGGAGAGGGACGGCGTCATCGTCGGCTACACGGTGCGCCTCAAACCGCAGACGGATTCGCACGGGATCCGCGCGGTGATGACCATCGCGGTGGCGGGCAATCGCACGCAGGCCGTACTACGCGCGTTGCGTGGAGACCCCGCGATCGCAGCGCTTCACACGACGAACGGCCGCTGGGATTTCGTGGCAGAGCTGCGAGCGGAGAATCTGCAGGAGTTTGATCGCATCATCTCGCGAATCAGTCTGCTCGACGGTGTGAGTCAGTCGGAGACCAACTTGCTGCTGACGACATACAAGGATTAGGTGGCGCGCCGGGCGCGTAGCCATGCGCGCGTCGACTATTCATCCGCAGGCGTTGGGGTCGTGTACAGGTCGTGAATGATGAGAAGGCGATCGTCGATCCGGCTCCACGAGGACGCAGTCTGTCCGAATGCGTACCAAGGTTGCTGCGTCATATCGAACATGACTCGTTGCCACGTCGGGCCCGTGCTCTCATCGAAGCCGATGGCTTTGATCTGGCACAGCGTGGAGCGACACTCGACATAGCCCAGCTCGAAGTCGCCAATCGACTGATGAGTCGCTAGAAACTGCTGTATCGCAATCTCCATGTCATAGGCCCAGCTTTCGTTCCTGGGCTGTGATTGCAACTTCGAGTACGCCCGATCCAGCCAGAGCTTCGTCGTATCCATCCCGGGCGTGATGGTCGTTCCCTTGCGTCGTTTCTCTTGTTCGGGTTGCGCCCGCTCGGAGTCGATTGGCTCTTCACGTTGGCCGGGGGACTCAGGCGGCATTGACGCGTCGAGCTCGTTCGTCCGATCTCCTTCGCCGACCTGCAAGCCAAAGAGCAACGTTTGTCTATCGCTTTTGTGAGTCGCAGTCGGACCCGTTTCGTCGGCCGCCGAGGAAACCGTGCTTCCGCGCAAATTACTTTGCGTCTCTACGGGAATCGGTGGCCGCTCTTCGCGTACGACATGCTGAGCGATCGCGTAGATGGCGATGCCGCAAGCTGCGCCCAGCACGAAGGCTTTAATGTCCACAGACAGGCTCTCCGCTTCGTACATCCGCTAGCTTCGCGCAGGTCGCGCTGAGCACGCAATGAGTGAAAGCGCGGCCAGAGAAAAACGAAAAGCCGGCTCGAACAACTCGAGCCGGCTTATCGAGGGGACGCTGCACGGAAAGCGGAGGGCCCGTGAGCCCCGGGTCCTTTTAGGGCCCCCCGCCCCGAGACCGCAAGATGAGAATCAGGCGGACTGTTTGCGACGCCGGAACACGCCCATTCCAGCGATGCCGAGACCGAGCAGGCCGAGTGTGGCAGGCTCAGGAACGCTGACGCCTTTGACGCCGCTCACGAGCACGACGAAGTCGTTGAAGTCCTTGTCCGTGTGCGACGACGACAGATCTTCCCAGCCGAAAACGAACTGCGGCCCCAAATCGAACGCAACCATGTGATCGTATCCATCCGCATTCAACACCTGCTGCGAGAACCAAAGACCCGCAGGTGTATCGAGATAGAAGCCGAAGAACTCGCTCGAGAAGCCGACCGGCGTGAATTCCGCTTGTGCGCCTGCTGATGCGCTCCCATCGAAGAGCTGCATGCGAATGCTCGGGTTGTACACGTCGTAGATTCCGAAGCGGTTCTGGTTCGCGAAGCTCGCGAGCTCCACGACGATGTTGCCGACTCCCACCAGACCGGAGAGGTGCCAGGATTCGTCCAGCGCTTGCTGATCGGTGATGACGTTGATCCCCGCGCCGCCCGGCAGCCCGGAGACGATTTCTTGCAGGTTGGTGCTGCTGCCATCCAGGCGAATGACTGTCGCATTCGCGTTCGCAGCAGCTAGCGAACCCATGGCTGCGATCATCAACAGAGTCTTCTTCATTCCGCATCTCCGTGACGGCGCCCCTCGCGCGTCCTTGTCCAGATGTCTGCAAGTCCAATGCCCAATCGGGCGATTCAGGGAAAGGAGCATGCGATTCCGATGTCTTGCCCTGCACACTGTGACGGCCGTCTCGTTTTTCTCGCCTCGATGAGATCGTTATGACACCTGATCGAAGTCGCTCGAAGCGACACTGTAAACATCTTCGACTGAGAACTCCGTTGTTGAGCGGGGCGGGTCGTTTTACATAGTCTTAGCGCCGGTCGTTCTTACCGCTTGTTGACTCGGTATTCGTGCTCATTATGCGCTGGCTCATCTGTTCTCTCTTCCTAGCGTTCGTTTCGCTCGCTTCCGCTTCTGGTGCGCGTGCCGACGCCGACACGCACTTCGTACGGCCGGCGGAGCTCGAGTACGACATTGCTTTCTGGCGCCGCGTCTACACCGAAGTGGCGACGACCGGAGGCTTGATCCACGACGCATCGAATCTCGAAGTCGTCTACGAAGTGTTGGAGTTTCCGACGAACCTCTCGCCGCGTCAGCGCTCGAAGCGCATCGAAGACACGAAGAAGAAATACGCCCGCATCCTCGAACGCCTCGCGCAAGGAGTTGAGGATTTGAGCGAGGAGGAACAGCGAGTACAGGCGCTATGGCCTAAGAACACGCGCCGCTTGCGGTTCGAGCAAGCCTCGGAGGAGGTTCGATTTCAGCTCGGGCAGGCCGATCGGTTTCGCGAAGGCATCATCCGCTCAGGCGCTTGGCGCGATCACATCGCGGCGACGTTCGAGCGAATGGGCCTGCCGCGGGAGCTCGCCGCGCTTCCGCACGTAGAATCCTCATTCAATCCGTACGCTTACTCGAAAGTCGGCGCGGCGGGTATGTGGCAGTTCATGCGCAGCACGGGCCGACGTTTCTTGCGTATCGATGCGGTCGTCGATGAACGCCTCGATCCCTATCGCTCGACAGAAGCAGCCGCACGCTTCCTCGAGCAGAACTACATCGTGCTCGGCTCCTGGCCGCTCGCGCTGACTGCCTATAACCATGGTCCGGGCGGCATGCGCCGCGCGAAGGAACAACTCGGCACATCGGACATCGTCACGATCGTGCGCAAGTACAACAGCCGTACCTTTGGCTTTGCTTCGCGCAACTTCTATGTAGCGTTTCTAGCAGCGCTGGAGATCGACTCGCAGCCGGAGAAGTATTTCGGCCCGATCAAGCGTCACGCCGCGGATTCGAGTCGCATCATGGAGATGCCAGCCTTCGTGCCCTCGAGCAGTGTCGCCGCTGCGCTTGGATTGGAGCGCGAGGAATTGCGTCGACTCAACCCATCCTTGCTGCCGGCTGTTTGGAATGGTGCTCGTCACATCCCGCGCGGCTTCGAGCTGCGCGTGCCCGCGCACATCGATACCACTGAAGTACTGGCAAAGCTCGAAGGAATGCGCGCGGAAGCGCAACTTGCCGAAACACAGCACCGCGTTCGTAGCGGCGAGACGCTTTCCACCATCGCTTCGCAGTATGGCGTGAGCATTGCGACGTTGGCGGAGCTCAACGATCTGAGGCGCCCCTATGTGATCCGTGCGGGACAAGTGCTCGCGTTGCCGACTAAGGCTGGGGTCGCGCCCGCTGCAACAGTGGCACGCACGGAACGCGAGCCAGCGCCGCCGCGAACGGCGGTCCCTGCGACAGGAGTCGTGGGCGGCGGGAGTAGCTACATCGTGCGCCGTGGCGACACGCTTTCCAAGATCGCGAGCCGCCATGGTCTGAGCGAAGACAAGCTGATGGAGCTGAACAATATTCGCAATCGGAACTTCGTCTACGAAGGGCAAGTTCTAGCGCTTGCGGATTCGGCACGTGCAGCGCCGCCGGTCGAGGCGCAGGTCACGGTGGACAATGTGGTGACGATTCCATCCTCTGCACCGATCATGGCGGCGGAAGCGGCGGAGCCCACTTCGGAGCGTGAAGCGGAGGAGATGGGTCCGGCGTTGGTGCCGGGCACGCAGGCTGCGGCTTCCGCGGACCCGAGCGATTACTCAGTGCACGCAGACAATACGATCCAGGTGCAAGCCGCCGAGACGTTGGGACATTACGCCGAGTGGCTTGGCTTACGCGCGAGTCACTTGCGGCAGATCAACCGCATGTCATATGCAACGCCAGTCGTGATCGGTCGTTCGGTCAAGCTGGATTTCTCGAAAGTTTCGCGCGATGAGTTCGAGGCGAAGCGTCAGGACTATCACCGGCAGCTCCAGGAAGCATTCTTTGCGCAATTTCGCATCAAGGGTAACGAGACACACGTGATCCGCTCTGGCGAATCGATTTGGATCCTCGCGCAGCAGCGTTACAACATTCCGATCTGGCTCCTGCGCCAGTACAACCCGGATGTGGATTTCGGCAGCGTGCGTCCTGGGACGACGCTCGTGATCCCGCTCGTCGAGCCCACGTCGGCTGAGCCGTCGGCATGATGCGCGGACTGAGTCTCATGCTCGCTGCAAGCATGGTCGTGGGATGCGCCACCGGCCAGAGCTATGAGGGCGAACGACTCGCTCGCGATGAGGTCGCGAAGATCGTAGGAGATCTGCGCTTTACTGCTGGGGCGCCGGTCAGCGTGATTCTGCGCAAAGTCGACGATTATGAGGTCGGCGTCGGCCAGAGCGCAGTTGAAGTGCTGCCAGGGAAGCATCAATTGCTGGTGGACTGTCGGATCGCCGAAACCTCCAGTGTCACTCGCTTGAGCGTGGAAGCGGAGGTTTATGCGGGCGAGCGTTACCGTCTGGTGGCGGAGACAGGTCCCGGAATGAAGGAATGCGCCTCAGTCGCGCTGGAGCAGATCGATTGAATGTGTCTGACACGTGAGCCCAAATCGGGAATATCGAGAACTCGCACGCAGAGGCCATGGCTCGCGAGCACGCTATAATCGCCCCCACTCGATGATCATGCTAAACCGTGCCGCTCTAATACTCGTCGCCTTCGCAATGGGCGAGCTCGCCTTCGCCGACGGCAATTTGCCGTCCTCGGCGCTCGTCTCTTCCACGAGCGAGGCGGCCTTACCGATGGCCGACAGCGTCGTGGTACGAAAAGCCGAGCGAAAGCTGTACCTGATGCGCCAGGGAGAGATCTTGCGCACGTACCGGATCGCGCTCGGGCTGCGACCCGAAGGCCACAAGCAGTTCGAAGGCGACTACCGCACGCCAGAAGGTAAGTACCGACTGACGCGCCGCAATCCGAATAGCGAATATTTCCTCTCGATTCAGATCGACTATCCCAACACTCAGGACGTCGACCGCGCGCGGCGCCAAGGGCTGAAGCCCGGCGGTGCCATCATGATTCATGGGCAGCCGAACATGCCGCGCAAGCCGCGCGATTACTACTCGAACGTCGACTGGACGGAAGGGTGCATCGCTGTGTCGAACTCAGACATGGTCGAAATTTGGTTGATGACCCCGCCGAACACGCCGATCGAGATCGCTCCGTGAGCGAGCAGCACACGACGGCCTCTGTGACGCAGGTCGACGGCGAGTCGGACGCGTTAGTCGATGCACGCGTCTCGCCGCTCGGTAGCCTCGAGAACCTGTCGCAGCGCGAAGTTCAGCAGCTCCTGAACGCCGGGCGGGGTGGGGTTTACGATCTGTTTCGCCGCTGCGCGCTCGCCGTTCTCGCCTCTGGACTCGAGTCCGACGATGTGCGCGCGATCTTCGCTCGTTTCGAAGACTTCGAGATCCGCTTCGGCCGCCAAGCGTGGGGCATCAAGCTCGAGCTCAAGAATGCGCCGCCGAGCGCCTTCGTCGACGGCCAGATGATTCGCGGTATCAAAGAGCATCTCTTCGCTGCGCTTCGCGACATCATCTACATCCACGATGCGATCCTCGGGACGGACCGCTTCGATCTCAAGGATCCAACGAGCATCACCAATGCCGTCTATCACATCCTGAGAAATGCGCGGATTTTAGACTACAAGGGTCGCCCCAATCTCGTCGTATGCTGGGGCGGACACTCGATCAGCTCGACGGAGTACGACTACACGAAGCGGGTCGGCTATGAGCTCGGCCTTCGAGGCTTGAGCGTCTGCACCGGATGCGGTCCCGGCGCAATGAAAGGTCCGATGAAAGGCGCGACGATCGGGCATGCGAAGCAGCGCATTCGCGACGGTCGCTATATCGGCATGACCGAGCCCGGCATCATTGCGGCCGAGCCGCCGAATGCGATCGTCAATCAGCTCGTGATCATGCCGGATATCGAGAAGCGGCTCGAGGCGTTCGTACGCTGCGCGCACGCGATCGTCGTGTTCCCGGGCGGAGCGGGCACGGCTGAGGAGATCCTCTACTTACTTGGCATCTTGCTCGATCCGGCGAATTCAGATCAGTCGCTTCCAGTGATCTTTACGGGCCCTCCTGCGTCAGCCGAATACTTTGGCCAGATCGATCGCTTCATCGGCCAAACGCTCGGCGAATCAGCTCAGCGTCGTTACAAGATCGTGATCGGCGATCCGGCGCAGGCCGCGCGCGAGGTCATCAAGGGCGTCGAGAGCGTGCGCGACTTCCGCAGAACACGCAGCGATTCGTATAACTTCAATTGGCTTCTCAAGATCCAGGGCGATTTCCAACAGCCATTCGAGCCCACGCACGAGGCGATGGCGAAGTTGGAGCTCCATCGCGACCTGGACCCGCATCTCATGGCAGTCAATCTGCGTCGAGCCTTCTCGGGGATTGTCGCTGGCAATGTGAAAGAGCAAGGTATCCAAGCGATCGAGCAGCGCGGGCCCTTCGAGCTGCGCGGTGATAAGGTCGTGATGGGTCTGCTCGATGAGCTGTTGTCCTCGTTCGTCAGCCAACGGCGGATGAAGCTCGCCGGCGAATATCGGCCCTGCTATCGGCTCGTCGCATGAGCAAGCTCGTACTCAAGTATCGATTCACGTTCCCCGACTCTTCCGAGCGTGCTTTCGCTTTAGAGATGGACCGCGACACGGCGGAGCTGACGCCTTCTACTCGGAAGGATTTGCCTGCCTGGACCGAGCTCGGCTTCAACCAGTGTACAGGCTGTCCGTTTACCGCTTCTGCAGGCATGCGATGTCCCGCGGCGGTGCATCTCTCGACCGTCATCAGCGGCTTCGAAGATCTCGTCTCATACGACACCGTGCGTGTCACCGTCGAAAGCGAAGAGCGATCGGTCACCGCAACCCTGTCGGCGCAGCAGGCGCTCGCTTCCCTAATGGGTTTGGTCATGGCATCGAGCGGTTGTCCAAAGACTGCCGTGTTCAGACCGATGGCACGCTTCCATCTGCCGTTCTCGAGCGAATCCGAGACGGCATATCGAGTCGCTGCGATGTACCTCGTCGCGCAACACTTCGCGGATCGCGACGGTGCCCCTGCAGATCTTAAGCTCGAACAGTTGGAACGTGTGTATCGCGGTGTTCACGCCGTGAATCGCGGCATGGCGCAACGCCTGCGCGCTGCCACGCGCCAAGATGCAATCGTGAACGCGATCGTGCTCCTCGATGTCTACAGCAGCCTCGTGCCCGCCGCGATTCACGACATCCTCGGGGAGATTCGGCCGGCGTTCGAAGCGCTCCTGCAAAGCGAAAGTGACGAAGTGACAAAGTGACAGAGTGACGAAGTCAGATTGCTCCGCGTTTCTCGATCACACGAGGTCCGCAGTCATGTGTTCCGGTTCTGACTTCGCCACTCCGTCACTTCGGAGCGGCGCTCCTTGCGCGCTGCTCCAATAATGAGCTGTTAAATCGCCGCGCATTTCGCGTCACTCAGTGACGTGCTTTAGACACCTCGTGCGCTCGCAACTGCGATGGTTGTCGCACTCCCACGACCGGGATGCATCGCTGTGATGCAGTTCCTCACCTCAGGACCCCTCGCTCGCTACCGTCGCTCACACAGGAGAGCACGATCATGTCAGAGCACAAACCCGATGAGATGACCGCGACTGGACGTCACCGCGCCTGGGTCGGGGAAACGAATGGAACGGTCGTGCGTGCAGGCGGCCGCGAGCCGCAACGCAACTGGCTCGATCGCGCGCAGCCCGCGAATCCACGCCACGCCGCGATCACACGTTCACTCTACAGCTGGACGAACTACAAGAACTGGACGGACAAGGTTCGGCACGGTTGGGATAAGGACAAGAAGTAAGTGACTTGTGACGGGTGACAGGTGACGAGTGACGCGCAAGAGATTGCTCGCGCTCCCGGGCGAACAACCGCTCAAGTCATCGCAAGCGTTCGTCGAAGCGCTACGTCTTCCGAAAGCTTTTCTTTCCTTTGCGTCTCCGCGTCGTTGCGAGAGATAGATTCTTCTTCTGATTATTCGTTGCGCAGTACCGTTCAGGGTGTCAGCACGCCTCTGCCCGTCACGCGTCACCCGTCACCTGCAGTCTCACGTTGCCATCGCTGCCGGCGTCGGTGCGATCGCAGTGGCCATCAGGGAGGAGGTGAGGGCAGGAGAGCCCGGCGCGATTTCAAGTGCGCGGCGTTGTGAAACCCAGCCGAGCAGCGGCAACCACTGGTCGAGATCTTCTCGAACCTGATACGGCTTCATCTCGAAGATGCCGATGCCCGATTCCGCCGCCTTGATGTAGTTCT
Source organism: Pseudomonadota bacterium (assembly GCA_023417315.1). Lineage (GTDB taxonomy): Bacteria > Pseudomonadota > Gammaproteobacteria > Steroidobacterales > Steroidobacteraceae > Steroidobacter. The sequence continues at coordinate 14,587 of JAEZFW010000060.1, read as the reverse complement.
GCGAGTCTCGCAAGGTCGAGATCACGGGGATCTGCAGCGAGTCGAGGAACTTCATCAGCGACTTGTACATGAGTGTGTGCTTCTTCACGCGGTTCGCGATGACCGCGATGCGTTGTTCCTCGCGGCGAATCTTTGCGATCAGCAGCAGGTCCGAGATACATTTCGCCGCCGCATGAATGTCGATGTCGGACGGCAGCACTGGTACCAGCACGGCTGTGGCGTTGCGCGTGATCTCGGGGAGGCGCTGCGGCTCGAGCGCTGCGGCCGTATCGACGATGAGCCGTTCGGTATCGAGCGGGAGGCGCGTTGCGAAGCTGCGGGTCACGCGCGAGTTGCGCTCATAGCCTGCAATGCCGTGGATTGGAATTTGACCTTTGGCGCGCTTGCTCAACCAACGTGTGCTCGAGCCTTGCGCGTCCAGGTCCATCAGGGTCGGCCGTAGGCCGGCCACGGCGAAATAGCTCGCCAAATTGGTCGCGATCGTGGTCTTGCCCGAACCACCTTTGGGATTCAGTAGAACGATCTTCTGCATGCGGGCGCCGCGATCGATTTGACTAAAACTGCTCGAGAAAGCCTACGCACCGGTCGAGTAGGGCGCAAGGTCAGTAGTGTGACGATCGTCACTCGCTGCAATCTAAACCGCTGTGAGTCGTCTCACATCGAACGCATTTGACTCCGCGTAGAGTCGTTCGCGACGAGACGAGGGATACGCAATGGAATTCTTGTTGTTGTGGGCCGATAACCTCGATGACGCCTTGCACGCGCTGCGCCATCTCATACCGAAGCTCCTAGGTTTGACGCTCGCGCTTTCACTCTTCGTGGCTACAGGGTTTGCCCTAGTTCGTTCACCGCATATCGCCCTCGGAGCGATCGGCCTCGTCCTCTCCGCCTCGTTGATCGAAGCGATTCGCCGCCGCCGTGCGGTAACTCAATCGAATCGCCGCCGCGACTACTGAATCTGGCCGACTGGCTCACTGGCCACTGGCCAACTGGCCAGAACATTTCCAGAACGGCGGCTGCTCCGCCTTCCTTCTTTTCTGAGTCTGGCCAGTGGCCAGTAGCCAGTGAGCCAGTTGGCCGGTTAGCCAGTCGGCCGCCAGCAGTGCTGGCCGGCCCTTGATTCTCCTCGTTCCGTCCCCATACGCGCGGGCTTGATAGATTCCGCAGTTCCAAGTTGGAGGGTTTGAGAACAATGAGCGAGGCGAACGTCGCCCAGACGATGGGGTTTCAGGCCGAGGTCAAGCAGCTTCTCAAGCTGATGATCCATTCGCTGTACAGTCACAAGGAAATCTTCCTGCGTGAGCTCATCTCGAATGCATCAGATGCCTGCGACAAGCTTCGCTTCGAGGCACTGGCGAAACCGGAGCTCCTGGAAGGCGCTGCGGAGCTCGCGATCACGATCGAAGCAGACGAGAAAGCGCACACGATCACGATCACCGACAACGGGATCGGCATGACGCGCGATGAAGCCATCGAGCATCTGGGTACGATCGCGAAGTCCGGCACCGCGGAATTTCTCTCGAAGCTCACTGGCGATCAGAAGAAGGACGCGCAGCTCATCGGTCAGTTCGGTGTGGGCTTCTACTCATCGTTTATCGTCGCGGATCACGTAGACGTGTTCTCGCGCAAGGCTGGGGAGCCTGCAAGCGCAGGCGTTCACTGGTCCTCTCGCGGCGAAGGCGAGTTCTCGGTCGCTCAAGTCGAGCTACCTGCCCGCGGTACGAAGATCGTGCTCCAGCTGAAAGACGGCGAGCACGATTTCGCAGATGACTTGCGAATTCGCGCGCTCGTGCGGAAGTACTCCGACCATATCGCATTCCCCGTGCGGATGCGCAAATCTGAGAAGGATGCCGAGTACGAAACCGTCAACCATGCTCAAGCGCTCTGGACGCGCGCTCGAGCGGAGGTCAAGGACGAGGAGTACAAGGAGTTTTACAGGCACATCTCGCACGACTTCACGGATCCTCTCGCTTGGTCGCACGGCAAGGTCGAAGGTAAGAAGGAATACACGAGCCTCCTGTATATCCCTTCGAGAGCGCCGTTCGATCTTTGGCATCGCGAGGGCGTTCGCGGCCTCAAGCTGTATGTGCGCCGCGTGTTCATCATGGACGACGCCGAGCAGTTCCTCCCGTTGTATCTGCGTTTCGTAAAAGGTGTCGTCGATTCGGCCGATCTGCCGCTCAATATCTCGCGCGAGATGCTTCAACAGGACCCTGCGATCGATTCCATGCGCACGGGCCTCACGCGCCGCGTGATCGACATGCTCGCGAAGCTTGCGAAAGAAGAATCCGAGAAGTACGCAACCCTCTGGAAAGAGTTCGGCTCGGTATTGAAGGAAGGACCGGCAGAGGATCACGCGAACAAGGATCGAATCGCGAAGCTCTTGCGCTTCGCAAGCACACACACGGATCAAGAAGATCAGAGTGTGTCTCTCGATGACTACATCGCTCGCATGAAGCCCGGCCAGAGCTCGATCTATTACGTCATCGCCGAAACCTTCGCGGCAGCTAAATCGAGCCCGCATCTGGAGATGCTGCGCAAGAAAGGGATCGAGGTGCTTCTGCTATGCGACCGGGTGGACGACTGGTTGATGGATCACCTGCGCGAGTACGATGGCAAGCCGCTACGCAACGTTGCACGCGGCGAGCTCGACCTGGGCGCCGTGCAGACGGACGAAGAAAAGAAGGCGCAGGAATCGCTCTCGAAAGAGCACGCGCAACTGATCGAGCGAATCAAGAAAGTGCTCGGCGAGCGCGTCAGCGACGTACGCACGACGGTACGCCTCGCCGATTCGCCAGCGTGTCTCGTCTTAGCCGAGCACGACCTTGGAGCTCAAATGCGCCGCATCCTGGAGGCTGCTGGCCAAAAAGCTCCTGATACAAAGCCGGCGCTCGAGGTCAATCCGACCCATCCGCTCATGCAACGCGTTGCCTCGACGAGCGACGATGCGACATTCGCGGATCTCACGATGCTCGTCTTCGAGCAAGCAACACTGGCAGAAGGCAGCCAGCTTCCCGAGCCAGCGGCATTCGTGCAGCGTTTGAACCGATTGCTGCTGTCGATGAGCTAGGTATCGAGAGCCGTCTGGAGATAGGGTGCGTGTAGGCGTGTAGACGTCAGAGGGAAGCGTAGGTCCCGCCGTCGAGAGCTGCTGACGTCTACACGTGCAGCCGTTCGAGGGCTGCCCTCTGCACACCCACACGATCCGAGCGCGCGGCTCACTTCGGCAGGTCAGCCTCTTCGATGGCGAGTAATTCGACATCGAAGACGAGCGTTGCGTTCGGCGGGATGACGCCACCGCCTGCGCCCCGTTCGCCATAGCCAAGATCGGAAGGGATGATGAGCCGTCGTTGACTCCCGACACGCATCCCTTGAACGCCTTCCTCCCAGCCTCTGATCACTTCTCCCGCGCCAATCGTGAAGCGGAACGGTTGGCCGCGGTCACGCGAGCTGTCGAACTTCTTACCTTTGCTCTGCGGCGAGATCGGGTCGTGCAACCAACCTGTGTAATGCACGACTGCAACTTGTCCTTGCGAGATCCCTTCGCCCGGCGCCACGTGCAGATCGATGCGCTGCAGCTCCGTAACGGGTGCGGGAGCGGGCGGACGCGTGGTTTCCTGTGCTTGAGGCTGTGTAACCGGAGCCGGCTCTTCGCGGGAACAGGCGGTAAGGACTAGCAAGGTAGCTGCAAGCAAAGGAAGCGCAATCTTCATGCGTGAGGCACTCTTTCAGATTGTTGCTCGTGTGGACGTGCAAACGTGCGGCCGTGTAGACGTTGAACGAAGGCGTGGGTCGTTGAGTGTACCTGTTGCGATCATACGAGGAGCGACACCCTCTGACGTCTACACGTCTACCCGTCTCACGCGACACTCACTTCACTCCCGGGTTGATTGCATACGTCCCCGTGATGCGGGCTTCCGCAAGCAGATGCGGTCGAATCGCTTCGAGTGCCTCCACCGCCGTGAAATCGTCGGGCACTTTGGCCCGTTCGCAATCGAGTGCGTAGAGGGTGAAATGGTAGCGATGGACTCGCATGTCGTTCCAAGGCGGGCAGGGACCGTCGTAACCGCGATAGGTGCCGGCCATGTCCGGGTCCTCCGCGAACCAGCCGGTGTAATCGTTGATTCCCTGGCGTGAGCCCTTAGGGCCCTTCAACTCTTTCTTTCCGCCGGCGACGATTCCATCCGAGCATTCGCCTGCCGCGATCTCGGTGACCGATGCCGGGATATCGACCATCACCCAATGATAAAAATCCGCGCGCGGCAGACTCGCTGGAACGACACGCCCTTCTTTGTTGACGTCATCCGGCTTGCTCGGCGCATCCGGATCGACACAGATGAGCGCGAACGAGCGCGTGTTCGCAGGTGCGCCGGTCCACTTGAGGTGCGGATTGTGATTCGACGCTAAACGAATGTGCAGCACGGAATCGTGCGCGCCGAAGGCAAACTGCTCGGGGATGGGCTGATCGTTGAGGAAGCTGGCGGATGTGAGCTGCATGGCGGCCTCTTTGCTCTTCGCGAGAACGGAAAGTGTGCCATCCAAAGCGACGCGAGCGCCATGCGGTTCCCAGTAGGATAGAAGCGGTTAGCGGTTAGCGGTTAGGGGTTAGATCAGAGACGGAGGAGCGTCGCGCACGAGCTGCCCGATCTGGACTAACCGCTAACCGCTAACCGCTTCTCAGCAATCCCATCGAGAACATTCTGAAACGTATCCAATGCCCAATCGAGCTGGGATTGCTCGATGACGAGCGGCGGTGCGAACCGGATGACCGTCTGGTGCGTGTCCTTCGTCAAGATACCTGCCTGCAGCAAGCGTTCAGCGACGGTGCGCGCACGGATCGCCGCAGGATCGAACTCTACACCGCACCACAAGCCCTTGCCGCGGACCTCGCGGATGGACGGACTTTGAATGCGTCGCAAGCCGGCGAGTAGATATTCGCCAAGCTCGGCGCTTCGCTCGATCAATCGCTCCTTCTCCAAGAGCTCGAGCGCCGCCAGCCCCACCGCCGCCGACAACGGATTGCCGCCGAACGTGCTGCCATGGTCTCCCGGCGTAAAGACGCTCATGACCTCGCGACTCGCAAGGAACAATGACACTGGAAGCAAACCTCCGCCGAGGGCTTTGCCCAGAATCAGGCCGTCCGGACGAATGCCCTCGTGATCGCAGGCGAGCACGCGGCCGGTTCGGCCCAGACCGGTCTGCACCTCGTCCGCAATCAGGAGCACACGATGTGCGCGACAGATTTCGGCACAGCGCTTCAGATACCCTGCTGCAGGAACTCGAATGCCCGCTTCGCCTTGCATCGGTTCGAAGAGGAACGCCGCCGTGTTCGGCGTGATTGCGCGTTCCAGGGCATCGGCATCTCCGAACGGAACGATTCGAACTCCCGGCATGAACGGTCCGAAGCCGTCGCGATATTGCGGTTCGGTAGACAAGGCGATCGCACCGAGCGTGCGGCCGTGGAAGTTGCCTTCGCACGCGATGATCTCGCACTCCTCGTCCTCGATGTGTTTGACGCGATAAGCCCACTTACGCGCGGCTTTGATCGCAGTCTCGACTGCCTCCGCACCGGTGTTCATGGGCAGCGCCATGTCCATTCCAGTCATGTGGCAGGCGCGTCGCAGGAAAGGTTCGAGCTGGTCTGTCTTGAATGCGCGCGACACGATCGCGAGCCGTTCCGCCTGTCGTGTGAGTGCCGCCACGAGCGCCGGATGAGAATGGCCGTGACTCACCGCGGAGTACGCGCTCATCATGTCGAGATAGCGGCGGCCGGCCGTGTCCCAGACATACACGCCTTCCCCGCGTACTAGCGTGACGGGCAACGGATCGTAGTTCCGGGCACAAACCTCGTCGCGATTGTCCCAGGTGCTGAAGTGGTGTTCGCTCATGCCCGATTCTTACGACGGGTTGCGCCAGCACATTTGGCGATTTGCGGCCGATGGTAGCCGCGCAATCTAACCAATGCCACCGGGGGAAAGAGGAATAGCGGAAAACCTGCTTGGCATCCGTTAGGCTCATCGGATGACACCAGTCCCCGTGCAAGTGAATAGCGAAACCGTGTTCATTCCTGGTCCGACAGGCGATCTGGAGGCGATCATCGATACCCCCGTGGGCGCGGAAGGTCAACGGGTAGCCGTGGTGTGTCATCCGCATCCGCTGCAGGGCGGAACGATGACGAACAAAGTCGCGCACATGCTCGCCAAGAGCTTCAACGCCGCGGGTTTCACGGCCGTACGTTTCAACTTTCGCGGCGTCGGCAAGAGCGCGGGGGAATACGCGCACGCAGAAGGTGAGAGCGAGGATGCGATCGCCGTCGTCGAGTGGGCACGCTCGCGCTGGCCCAGCGCGGACATCTCACTGGCTGGGTTTTCGTTCGGCGGTGCCGTGGCGATTCGCGCTGCCGTCGCGACCCATCCGGCACGTCTGGTGACCGTCGCACCTGCAGTCGATCGCGTGCACGTTCCGCTCGATCGACTCCCGAGGTGCCCGTGGCTCGTCGTGCAAGGCGATGCAGACGACATCGTGGATCCTCAAGCCGTACGTGCGTGGATAGAGCAACTGACGCACCCGCCAGAGTTTCAGCTATTGCCAGATATCGGGCATTTCTTCCATGGAAGGCTGAATGAGCTGAAGAATGTCGTGACGGCATGGCTCGCGCGTACGGGGAGTGACGAAGTGAGAAGTGAGAAGTGACGAGGTGACGAGGTGACGAAGTCAGAGGGGGAGCATGGAGCGTAGGCTTTGCGTTATTCTGACTTCGTCACTCCGTCACTTCGTCACCAGCGATAGCCCATGATTACTTCGCTCAAGAAACTCTTCGGCTCGGATCCGCCTGTGAGCGGCGTGCTCGAGACGAAGGAACCGCTGGAGCTCGCGACGGCCGCATTGCTCCTCGAGCTCGCGCGATCCGATTTTTCCGAGTCCGCTCATGAGGTGGAAGCGATTCGTCATTTGCTCGAACGCCGCTTCGGGCTGACAGACGACGCGCTGGACAAGCTGATCCAGGATGCTCAACGTCGTGCCGATACGGCAGTGTCGCTACACGAGTTCACGCATCGGCTCAATCGCGAGCTCCCGGAAGAGGACAAACTTGCGATCGTCGAGATGCTCTGGCGCGTGAGTCATGCTGACGGGCGCATCGACAAGCACGAGGAGCATCTGATCCAGCGCATTGCCGGCCTGCTCCATATCTCGGATCGAGACCGTGTGCGTATGAAGTTGAAAGTGGTCGTCGGAGATTGACGCGCAGCTTGCACGTAAGAGTTGCGGACGTCCTTTGTACCGCTGCTGCGCGATCCGGCGAAGAACTCACCGGACCCGCTATTTCCTAGGTCCGGAGCGCGATGTGCGAAATCGCGCCCCGAGAGGCGACCGGATCCCGTTCTGCAACGGGATACGGCAAAGACCTCCGGTCTTTGCCTAGTTGACCATTTCCTTGAGGTTCTTCAGTGCGGCGATGCGCACTTTCTTGCTGGCGGGCTTCGCCTTGAACATCATCTTCTCGCCGGTGAAGGGATTGACACCTTCGCGGGCCTTCGTCGCGGGCTTCTTCACGACCTTCATCTTGAGCAGGCCGGGGAGGGTGAACAGGCCCGAGCTCTTGAGGCTCTTCTTGACCACGCCACCGAGCGACTCGAACACATCGGAAACCTGCTTCTTGGCAAGGCCCGTGTCTTTCGAAATCTGAGCAAGGATCTCCGACTTAGTCGGCGCTGCGTTCTTCTTTGCCATTTTGTGATCTCCTGTGTGAGTGACGAATCGCGCTCGTTAAGTGCCGAGCGTCGCGTACGAATTCAATGCGCGCGGGAAAATAGCATAAGATTTGCCGCGAAATAAGCAGCGCAAGCGTTTTTCTGCCTATTTTTTAAGGCTCAGAGCGCGCATCGAGGTGGAGAAGTCGGCGGCTTGCGACTTTCACCCAATCAGTTCGCGAAAAACTCTCGTTTCAACTTCACTTGGATCGGGGTTGTCTCGCCCGATGGAGTGACACTGATGTCGAAGACGAGAATCTCGTTGCCGCTGATCGATACCTCACCGATGTAGTAAATCGCTTCACCTTCCGAAACGCGGCGCATCTCGAGATTCTTGAGCTGTCCGTTGAGGTTATACGCATCGACCTCGACGCTCGCTTCGACAGGTTTGCGCGCGGCGTTCTGCGCTTCCTTCTTCAGGACCGTGACGTTGAGCATGACCCGATTGGTGGCCCGCTGAATCCCGTAGGCGCGAGCGACTTCGGGCGTCAGTTGGTCGGTGCGCAGCGCATTGAAGTGCACATCGTAATCGCCTTCCTGCTTGAAGGTCTGATCGAGCGGCACTGCAGCTGCGACTTGCCGCTGCTGTTCTTGACCCGCGTTCCCGCAACCGCCGAACGAGACGATCGCGCAAACCGCGAAGAACCATCCGAATGTTGTTCTTTTCATGAGAGAAGTCTCCTTCGGCAAACGTCGCGGAACTATAGACGAACCGGCCAAGCGCCTGCCGTCAGTAGGTTCCCCCACCTCCGGCATGCCTCGGTGCAAGGGCTCAAGTGACGAGAATATAGAGCGCCTGCAGACCGATGATCACAAAGAGTGCAGAAAGATCAATCCCTGCAATCGGAGGGATCACTCGGCGCACCGGACGCAGAATCGGTTCGCACAAGCTGGCGAGCACCATCGCAGCAGGGCTGTACGTGCCGGGCGCAATCCAACTCAGCAACACATATAAGAGGATCGCGAATGTATAGAACTGCAGGATCGTCAGGAGCAAAGTGAACAGGGCCACTTGGATGAACTGACCCAAAGTGAATACGAACGGGTAGGCGCCAAGTAGCCATAACACCGCCGTTGCCGCGAATTGGACGATGAGAAGGGCGACGATCGATGCTGTGTCGATCTTGCCGATCGGAGGAAGGATGCGTCGCAAGGGGAGCACGAGCGGATTCGTCAGCCGGATGACAGCCTGAGAGAGCTGATTGCGTGAATCGGCGCGCACGAGAGGGAGCAGAACGCGCAGCAGAAACACCGTGACCAGCAGAACTTGTAGCAGCGTTCGAACGATAAAGATCAATGCATCCATGGTTCGATGGTCGACAGTTGATGATTGGCTGCAGGAGAGCGCGCGATGCGATTTTCGTGTGCGGATTTCAGTTCTTTCCCAACTCGCGGGCCAGCTCGGCAGAGCGATGCGCGGCCGCGGCAATCGCATCGGCATAAAGCGAGCGAACGTCGTGACTCTCGAGATGCCTGAGAGCCGCTTCGGTCGTTCCGCCTTTGGATGTCACCTGCTCCCTGAGCGTTGCAGGCGACTCCGATGCCTCATGCGCCATACACCCGGAACCATAAGCGGTCTCGACGGCGAGCTTGCGGCTGATCTCGCGCGGCAGACCTAGAGCGAGGCCCGCATCTTCCATCATCTCGATGAGTAAGAAGAAATAGGCAGGTCCGCTTCCCGACAACGCTGTGACGGCATCCATGTGCTCTTCCTCTGTGAGCCACAAGGTTGCACCCACGGCGCTCAAGATGTCTTCGGCAACGCGACGATGCGCTGCCGAGACTGCATTGGTGGCGAACAGACCTGTCATCCCGCACCCCTGCAGAGCAGGTCGATTGGGCATGCAGCGCACCACGGGTAAGCCATTGGCCCATCGTTCGATGTCACTCGCCCGAATGCCCGCAGCAATGGAGATCAAGAGCGGCCGCTTGGTCTGCAAAACGTCCTTCATCTCAGACAGCACGGTGCGTAGATCCTGGGGCTTCACGGCAAGAATGACGACGTCAGCTTCGCGTGCAGCTTCGATGTTGCTGGTCGCTGTTCGTACGCCGAACTTGGTGCGCAAGAGATCGAGCTGGGCTGCAACGGGATCGGAGACGATGAGCTCGCTCGCGGCGCGCCCACGTGCGAGGAGGCCGCCGATCAAGCTGCGAGCCATGTTCCCGCCGCCGATGAACGCGATAGTGGATGACATGGCTCGAAGTCTACAAGAAGCGGATGGCGGATCGTCGATCGTTATGGGTTGAGCGGGTCCGATGAGCGCCGCGGGCCGAAGAGCGCGGTGCCGATCCGTACCCAGGTCGCGCCAGCCGCGATCGCGGCTTCGAGATCATCGGACATCCCCATAGATAATGTATCGAGATCGAACCCGCGCGAGGAGAGCTCGTGTGCGCACTCGGCTAAGCGCTCGAACCAAGCTCGCTGAGCCTCGAACGTGTGCGACGGTGGAGGAATGCACATCAGCCCTCGCAACTTGAGGCGCGGCAGCTCGCGGATTCGACTCGCAAGTGCAAATGTCTCCTCGGGCGGCACACCGCCTTTGCCTGGCTCGTCCACGAGCCGCACTTGGATGCACACATTGAGAACGGGTGAGTGATGCGGGCGCTGCTCGTGCAAGCGCAACGCGATGCGTTCTCGATCGAGCGTGTGCACCCAGGCGAAATGCTCGGCGACGGTTCGTGTCTTGTTCGATTGCAGCTGCCCCGTGAAATGCCAGATCAAATCTCGATCCGCGAGCGCGGTCAGCTTCGGCATGGCTTCCTGCAGATAGTTTTCGCCGAAATCGCGCTGTCCCATTTCAGCGAGCGCACGGAGCGCCTCTGCAGGTTGTGACTTACTGATCGCAACCAGGCCCACGGAATCCGCCGGCCGCCCATACCGAATTGCCGCGGATGCGATGCGCGTCCGGGTTTCCTGGAGTCGAGTTCGAAGAAGATCGCGGTCCATTCGAATGTCGGCAGATGCTCGGGCTCGTTACCAAGGCGCAAGACCGGCCGTGGTTGCGCCGGCGTCCGTCGGTAATCTAAGCGGAAAGTGCGGACTAGTTAACATATTTGGCGCGATATCGCTCCGCTATACTCGCAGGCGTTTTCAAGCGCGCGAGCTGCGCCGTGCGAGATCTGCGCCTCGCTTGAGATGTGTTCATGCGAGCTGCCATGCGAATCGCTTGAGCGCGGTGCCATCGATCTAGATCTGGAGCGAAGCAACCCACGTTGAGGGGAAGCGCCTGAGGAAGAATTCATGCCTGTCGATATCGCGCAGCTACTTGCGTTCGCCGTAAAGAATAACGCCTCCGATTTGCACTTGTCCGCCGGTGTGCCGCCGATGATTCGTGTGGACGGCGACATGAAGCGCGTCAACATGCCTGCACTGACCCATAAGGAAGTGCACAGCATGGTGTACGACATCATGAACGATAAGCAGCGTAAGGCGTACGAAGAGTTCTACGAGACGGACTTCTCGTTCGAGATCCCGAAGCTCGCGCGCTTTCGCGTGAACGCCTTCAATCAGAGCCGTGGCGCAGCCGCGGTATTCCGCACCATCCCGTCGTTGATCATGTCGCTCGATGACTTGAACGCGCCGAAGATCTTCAAGGACCTCGCGATGCAGCCGCGCGGTCTCGTGCTCGTGACCGGCCCGACAGGCTCAGGCAAGTCCACGACGCTCGCAGCGATGGTCAACTATGTCAACGACAACAAGCCCGATCACATCATCACGATCGAAGATCCGATCGAGTTCGTTCACGAAAGCAAGCGCTCGCTCGTGAACCAACGCGAAGTGCATCGCGATACGCTCGGCTTCAGCGAGGCCTTGCGTTCGGCACTGCGCGAAGACCCCGACGTCGTCCTCGTCGGCGAAATGCGGGATCTGGAGACGATTCGCCTGGCGCTTACCGCTGCCGAAACCGGTCACTTGGTGTTCGGCACATTGCACACGAGCTCGGCGGCGAAGACGATCGATCGTATCGTCGATGTGTTCCCTGCCGCAGAAAAAGAGATGGTGCGCACCATGTTGTCCGAATCCCTGCGCGCGGCGATCTCGCAGACGCTGCTCAAGCGCATCGGCGGCGGTCGCGTTGCAGCGCACGAGATCATGATCGGCACACCCGCGATTCGAAACTTGATCCGAGAAGGCAAGATCGCCCAGATGTACTCCGCGATCCAGACGGGTCAGAAAGACGGCATGCAGACGCTCGATCAATGTTTGACCGAGCTGTTGCAGAAAGGCATCGTGACGAAGGAAGAAGCGCGCTTCAGGGCGCAGAACAAGGATGCGTTCTAAGTGAAGCGGATAGCGGATAGCGGATGGCGGATAGCCGCAGAGGGCCCGGCGCCGCACTTCCTTTCTCTGGCCAGTACCCAGTGGCCAGTTGACCAATAGCCTCGGCGGAGCCGCAAAGTGGAACGCGAACAAGCTATCAAGTTGATGCAGGACCTCCTGAAGCGGCTCGTAGACCGCAAGGGATCGGACCTGTTCATCACCTCGGGATTTCCGCCGGCCATCAAGGTCGACGGGGAGATCCGTCCGCAATCCGAGCGGGTATTGACGCCGGAGCAGAGCGCCGTGCTCGTGCGCTCGATCATGAACGATAAGCAGACCCGCGAGTTCGACGCAACGAAGGAATGTAACTTCGCGATCGCGCCGGTCGGCATCGGTCGTTTCCGCGTCAGCGCGTTCGTGCAGCAAGGTTTGATCGGCTGCGTCGTGCGTACGATCAACGCGAAGATCCCGACGTTGGAAGAGATGCAGCTGCCGCCGATTCTCAAAGATGTCGTCATGACCAAGCGCGGCCTCGTGATCGTCGTCGGCGGCACGGGCTCGGGTAAATCGACCAGCCTTGCCGCGATGTTGAACTATCGCAACGAGAAGACGCGGGGTCACATCATCACGATCGAAGATCCCGTCGAGTACGTGCACAACCACAAGGGCTGCGTGATCACGCATCGCGAAGTGGGCGTCGACACCGAAAGTTGGCACATGGCGCTCAAGAACACGCTGCGCCAAGCACCGGACGTCATCCTGATCGGCGAAATCCGCGATCGCGACACGATGGAGTACGGCATCCAGTTCGCCGAAACAGGACACCTCGTGCTCGCCACGCTGCACGCGAATAGCGCGAACCAGGCGCTCGACCGCATCATCAACTTCTTCCCGGAAGAGCGGCGCGAGCAGCTCCTCATGGACCTGTCGCTCAATATCCGTTCGATGATCTCGCAGCGCCTGATTCCGCGCGAAACGGGAGTTGGTCGCGTTGCGGCAATGGAAATCATGCTGAACTCGCCGCTGATCGCCGACTTGATCTTCAAGGGCGAAGTGGCCGCGATCAAAGAAGTCATGGCGAAGTCGAACCGGCTCGGCATGAAGACCTTCGACCAGTCGCTCTTCGAGCTGTACGAATCGGGGATGATTTCTTACGAGGATGCGTTGCGTAATGCGGACTCGAAGAACGAGGTGCGGCTGCGCATCAAGCTCGAAAGCAAGCGGGAGATGAAGATTTCCGACGAAGCGGGCAACAGCCTGCGTATCATGGAAGAAGAGACGGAAGGAGTCATTGGCAGATAGAAGGGGTTAGCGGTTAGCGCTTAGCGGTTAGTTCAGAAGAGCTCGAGCACGGCTTGATGGTCATGCCATGGCGAAGCGTTTCTGGACTAACCGCTAACCGCTAACCGCTAACCGCTTCCCTGAGGTAGCTATGGGCGCGGACGGCGATGCAGTCGATAACGAGGTGAATTCGGCGGGGGAGGACCGCCAGGTCGTCCTCAATACCAAACCGCTGTTCAAGCTGATGGTCGACAAGCGAGCATCGGACTTGTTCTTCACTTCGTACGCGCCGATTAAGATCAAGATCGAGGGCCAGATCTTTCCGGTGAACAAGCAGATGCTGACGCCGGAAGTCGTACGCCAGGCGGCGTACGGACTCATGACGCAAGAACAGATCGAAGCTTTCAACGAAGAGCTCGAGATCGACTTCGCGATTTCCGAGCCGGGCCTCGGTCGATTCCGCGTCAACGTGTTTCACCAGCGCGGCAACCCTGCAATGGTGCTGCGCTACATCACGGCCGATATGCCGCGCTTGGAAGATCTGGGCCTCCCCGACATCCTGAAAGAGCTCATGATGCTGAAGCGCGGCTTGCTGCTCATGGTCGGTGCGACCGGCTCGGGCAAGTCGACGACGCTCGCTGCGATGATCAACTATCGCAACGAGAACTCTTCGGATCACATCATCACGATCGAAGATCCGATCGAGTTCCTGCACTCGAACAAGAAGTCGATCATCAATCAGCGCGAGGTGGGTCTCGATACGAAATCGTATGCACGCGCATTGCGCAGCGCGATGCGCGCCGCGCCGGACGTGCTGCTCATCGGCGAAATCCGCGACCGCGAGACGATGGAGTCGGCGATCATGCTCGCGGGCACCGGCCACTTGGTGCTCGCGACCTTGCACGCGAACAACGCGGCCGAGACGCTCGATCGCATCATCAACATGTTCCCGCTCGATCAGCATACGCAGATCTTCTTGGACATTTCTCAGTACCTGCGCGCGGTCATCGCTCAGCGACTCGTGCCCGGCAAGAACAAACGTCGCGTCGCAGCAGTGGAGCTCCTGATCAACACACCGCACGTGCAAGAGCTCATCAAGAAGGGCGATGTGATCGGAGCGAAGGAGGCGCTGCGCACGAGCTCGGAGAAGGGCATGCAGCACTTCGATACCGCGCTCTACGAGCTCTATCGCGCAGGGCGAATCACGATGGAAGACGCGCTCGCGTACGCCGACTCGAGGACGAATCTGGAAGCAAAGATCAACTTCGGCTGAGCGCGGGCGCGCGCAGCCGCA
>JAEZFW010000059.1 GCA_023417315.1 Pseudomonadota bacterium | reverse complement strand
CCACCCCCCCCCCCCCCCGCCCGCCGCGGCGGCACCGCAAATCATCATCATCGAATCGAGTGATCCCGAAGTGGTTTACGTACCGACGTATAACCCGACAGTCGTGTACGGTGCGTGGCCTTATCCGGCCTATCCGCCCTACTACTACTATCCGCCGGCTTACGTTCCTGGCGCGGCCTTCTTCTCGTTCAGCATGGGCGTCGTCGTTGGCGGAGCGCTCTGGGGCAATTGCAACTGGGGTCATAGCGACGTCGACATCGACATCAACCGCTACAACAACTTCAACCGCACTGACATCAACAGGAATGACATCAACAGAAATACGAACGTCAGCAATCGCGCCAACAACACCGGCAAGTGGCAGCACAACTCCGAGCACCGTCAAGGCGTGGGTTATCGCGATTCAGCGACTCAGCAGAAGTACGGTCGCACCGCGAGCCAACAGGGATTGCAGTCCCGCGAAGAGTTTCGCGGGCGCGCCGAGCAAGGCCGGCAAGACATTTCCCGCGAGGGCGTTGCGAATCAGCGCGATTTGAGCGGCAATCAGATCGCATCACGCGATGCCGGCACGTCGCAGTACCGCGATCTCGGCGGCGGGCAGACGCGTGATGGAGCAGGTGCGGGCGCACAGGCGCGAGATACTCGCGACTTGAGTGGCGCCCAGTCGCGCGACTATTCAGGGTCGACTCGTGACTATGGCGGCCAATCGCAGAGCCGAGATCGGAGCAGCTCATCCTACTCACGATCCTCCGATGCGTTCAGTGGCGGTAGCGGTGCCAGTGCGCGAGCGCATAGCAGCCGAGGCGGTGCATCGCGCGGCGGATCACGTGGAGGTGGCCGGCGCCGTTGAGGCGCAGCCATACATATAAATGCGAGCGTTCTTGATCTCGCTCGTGGCGAGCGTGGCAGCACTGACAGCATGCAGCCGATCCATTCCTCAGAAGGATTTCGCATCCGCGGAAGAGGCAGTCGAAGCCTTGGTCTCGGCAGCACGGTCGAACGACACGCGGGCGCTCCTCGAGGTCCTGGGCAGCGAGGCCCAGCCCGTGGTGAGCTCGGGCGATGAGGTGCAGGATGCAAATTCTCGCGAGCGATTCTTGCGCTCGTACGAACAAGCACATGAGCTCGATACCGGTGCCGATGGAGCGACTACGCTCGAGGTCGGAGCGGACGAGTGGCCGTTTCCGTTCCCGCTCGTGCAGCGCGATGGACGGTGGCGATTCGACAGCACCGCCGGCACTGAGGAAGTGTTGAATCGACGCGTCGGTGCCAATGAGCTCGCGACCATTCAATCCTCGCTCGCTTTCGTCGATGCTCAACGCGAGTATTACGCTTTGAATCCCGAGAGCGACCCGCTGCTGCATTACGCACAGAAACTCATCAGCACCTCAGGTCGCAAGGATGGGCTGTACTGGCCGACGTCAGGCAACGAAATGCCGAGCCCGTTGGGCGAGGAATTCGCGCTGGCGCGCGCGGAGGGGTACTTCAAGGACGGTGTTGCGCAAGCAACGCCGTTCCACGGTTATGTCTATCGACTGTTGAAGTCGCAGGGGCCGAATGCGAAAGGCGGTGCCTACGACTACATGGTCCGAAACAAAATGCTCGGCGGCTTTGCGCTCATTGCGGTGCCGGCCGAGTACGGCAGCTCGGGAGTGATGAGCTTCATCGTCAATCACGAAGGAGTCGTGTACTCCAAGGATCTCGGGGAGGACACTGTCCAGGCGGCATCATCGATCGACTCCTTCGATCCGGATCGAAGCTGGAAGCGGGAAGCGTCAGCCGAGTAAGAGAACGCTCTGACCATGCATTCGTGCGCTTGCCACACGACCATCTCGCGCCGGAAACGGCATCCGACTGCAAGGAACGATGCATCCGCAGACGTATGGAGCGGCGATATCGCGCGCGCGTATTGACGGTTCTTCATCCCTGCTTCGTAGCCGCGATCGTGGGGTTCAATCCGTCTGCGGTTCGTGGGCAGGAACTGGAGCCGCGAGCCTATTCGCCAAATCCTGTTGGGATCAACTTCGTCTTGGGTGGCATCAGCAGGTCGAGCGGCGATGTGCTGTTCAATCCATCGCTGCCGCTCGAAAACGTTTCCGCTCGTGTGAAGGCCGGTGTCATCGGATATGGACGAACCTTCGACTGGTTCGGCCGCTTAGCGAGCGCCGCGATCATCACTCCGTACGTGGTTGGAACTGCAAGCGGCGATGTAGCGGAGAGCAGGCGCTCGGTCGAACGATCCGGGCTTGCGGATATGCGTGTGCGTGCGGCCGTCAATTTGCTAGGCGGCGAGGCGTTGGCGCCGAGCGAGTTCGCACGAAGGAAGCCGCAAACCGCAGTCGGGGTAAGTCTCGTAGTAATTGCGCCAACGGGTGAGTACGACAGCACGAAGTTGGTGAACATCGGCTCTAATCGCTGGGCGTTCAAGCCGGAGATCGGCATCTCGCAGCCGCTCGAGCGTTGGTTCCTCGAGGCTTACGCGGGCGTCTGGTTCTTCACTGAAAACGACAGGTTCTACGGCGGGGTGCGTCGTGAGCAACGGCCCGTGACCACTGTGCAAGGGCACGTCAGCTATACCTTCGCTCCCCAGCTTTGGCTGGCAGGCGATATTACCTACTACCGTGGCGGGGAGACATCACTCAACGGTGTCGCGAACGCCGACCTGCAAGAAAATCTACGCATGGGTGTCACGCTGTCGGTACCGCTGACCCGCTCGCACTCTTTGAAGATCTCGTGGAGCGATGGCGCGAAGACCCGCATAGGCGGTGATTTCACGACCTACGCATTGGCTTGGCAGTACGCGTGGTTCGACGAATGATCAATGAAGTGGCGGAAGTCGGAGTAGATGCCCTCGCTACGTACAGCCGGCGTACGACGGATCGAGACATCATTGCCGTATGAAGATTGCGGCTATCCATCCGCGACGAGCGCCGCGCGAGCGCGCATGGTCGAGCGCCATGGCCTTGCTCCTCCTGCTTGCTTACGCGACTCCTGCGATCGTGATCGCATTAGTCGCCGGCTGCGCTTCGACCGAAGAAGTGGACACTGCCGCTTCCGGTATTTCCTTCTCCGAGAAACCGCTGTACGGCAAAGTCGTGTGGCACGATTTGATGACGGAGGATCTCGATGCGGCGCGCCGCTTCTATGGCGGTGTGTTTGGCTGGACCTTCGATAACTTCAGTGCACGGCCCGGACGCGGCAGATACGCCATCGCGCGATTGGGAAACGTCTATGTTGCCGGCCTCGTGCCAGTGACTTCGCGCGCCGACGGGAAAAAGATCTCTCGCTGGTTACCGTACGTCTCCGTCGACAATGTCGATCGAGCGGTCGCCCGCGCGACCGAAGCTGGTGCGCAAGTCGCTGCCGACGCACAGGAGGTGGGATTCGGCAGGGTGGCTGCGATCATCGACCCTGAGGGCGCAGTGATTGGACTTGCGCGGAGCAAAGTCGGCGATCCGGACGACGAGACGACTCGGCCCAGAGTAGGACGAATAGTATGGACCGAGCTGTTGACGAATCGCACCCCGGAGGAGACAGCCAAGTTCTATCGTGCGCTCGCCCAGTTCGATGTCGAGACCATCGAGCGTCGCGGCGGACAGTACACGTTGCTCACGATGCAGGGTGAGAAACGCGCGGGAATCCTCAAGAACCCGAGCAGCGAATGGCAGCCTGCGTGGCTGACTTACTTCGGAGTCGACGATCCAGTGGCGGCGAGTGCACGCGTCGAAACCTACGGTGGAAAGGTCTTGCTGCCGGCATCGGCCGATATTAGAGAAGGCAGCATGGCCGTCGTCGCGGACCCGACCGGTGCAATCCTGGTCTTGCAGAAGTTTCCTATTTAGGCGACCTACTCATGCGCAAGGGTATCCGTTTCGCAGCTCAGCTCGTCTTGCTGTTGTGCGCTCTTTCGACGAGCGGATGCTCGAACAACGTCGGCGTCGGAATCAGCGTCGGCGTGCCTGTCGGCAATCACGGTTATATGAGCGTCGGAACGAGCCGCTGGTACTGATAGGAAAGAAGAGGATAGCGGATAGCGGATAGCGGATAGCGGATAGCGGATAGCGGATAGTCAGAAGCTCTGCGCTCCAGCGAATACCCGGACAGTGTCGCGACGACGAAATAAGTCATGCCGTACCAGAAGGCTCAGAGCTCAGCGAACTCGACCACGACCTTCACGTCATCAGCGTCTCGTTCCAAAGCGTGCATGAAATCCTCAGGCCGCTCGCGCCGCGTAATCAGCCGTGCTAGCCACGAGCGGTCGGCGCGCGCCAACGCGCCCGCTGCTTTATACCAATGCCGCTTGTTCGCATTCACGCTGCCAACCACGATGTTGTTTCGCAGGACGACTTGCGCTGCGACATCGGCAGCGGGCAGCGACGGGAGTGCGCCGCCCGTGCCGACGCCAGTCAGACACACCACGCCACCCGCTGCGACACAGCTGACCGCATCCGCAATCACTTGACCATTGCCCGTACATTCGATGATCACGTCCGGCTCCAACTGCAGCTCGGGGATCGAGCCGGTGTGATAAATCGCGCCGAGCGAACGAACGAGATCCGGCTTGGGACCGGAGTCGACGCGATCCTTCACGTGAACCTGCAGGCCATGCTGTTTGGCGACGAGCGCCGCGAGCAGTCCGATCGGCCCCGCTCCGGTCACGAGCACGACGCGCGGCTCCCAGAATGCACGCTGGCCCACTGCGAGCACCTGCTCCCACGCCTTGATGACGACCGTAGCGGGCTCGAGAAGCACGCCGAGCAAACCGAGCGCAGGATCGACCTTCATCGCGTACTCTGGTTCGATTCGCCAACGCTCGGACATGAAGCCATTTATTTCCTTGATGCCGCGCTCCGTGTATTTCCCGTTTCGACACATGTCCCACTCGCCCACGGCACAGTTGGGGCAGGGAACAGGGTCGGGGCGCCGCACGATGCCGACGATGAGATCATTCTTCTTGAGCGCACTTCTGCCGGGATCGATGATGCGACCGAGTGATTCGTGGCCGAGCACGAGACGAGTCTTCCCGGGAGGCGCCCAGCCGTACTTACCCTCGACGATCTCCACGTCGGTCCCGCACACACCGACCGCCAGCGCTTGCACGAGCACTGAGCCGTCGTGCGAATCCGGCTCAGGGACATCTTCCAGGCGTGCGGTGCCGGGCGTGCGCGGTTCGACAGTGATGGCCTTCATCTGCGCTCCTCATTCGCGCGGCGGTCAAACCGTCGTTGCTGCGCCTGACCTGCTGTCTCGGATCGGCATGGAAGCTTGAAGATCGAAGACGTGATACCCCCACGGAGGCAGATCCACGTACAGGCCTCGCGTGCAGAGCTCGTCACCTTCGCGCTCGTACTGCTCTGCGCTAAAGAAGTCGGTCATCCGCCATATGTGCGCGCTCAGGTCTTGCCACGGAAGGTGCACGACTCCTTGCGCTTGCGACGGGGAGAGGTTCACGACGATCACACATCGCTGTTCGGTGCTGCGCCAACACCAAGCGACGAGGTTGCGATAGCTGGCGTTGTCGCGCCAACCCATTCGCTCGCAGAGCTGCCAGGATCCTGTGCGCAACGCTTCGCAGCCAAGCAATCGTAAGAGCGTGTGGTAGAACGCTTGAATGTCGGGCTTGGCGCGCTCCTCGGCGCGCCGGCGCAGGAATACAGGCACCCTCATCGTCCGACCTTCGAACTGTCCCTCGTGAAATAGTTTCGCTCCCGGAATCGTTGCAGCCGTTACGGCAGCGGCGCGTCCCTTCGCCGCGGCGAACGCAGTGTAAGCTCGCGGTTCGTCATGATTCTCCGTGAAACGGATCAGCTTCTGCTGGTACGGGAGGTCTGCGCAAAGATGCAGCCGCACGTTCTCCGCCGTGTCGTGCTCGAGTCGATCGTACAGTCGCTTGTCGTAGCAATAATCGAAGCCTTGCTGCTGAAGCTCCCACTCGAGATCCCAATAGGCCTCGGCGATGAACGTAAATTCAGGATGTACTGCTTTCAAAGCAGAGATGACCTCGATCCAGTACTCCGTCTCGGGGCGTGGTCCCGCTCGTTGCCCCCACGTACGCGCGAAGATCGAATTCATGAGCAGCATTGCCATATCGCAGCGAACGCCATCGCACTGACGGGCGATGTCCGCAAGCGTCTCGATCGCAGCTCGCCGTAGCGCGGGATGAAATGCATTCAACTGCAGCACGTCGGGCCAAGCAGGGAAGTAGGGGTCGCGCCCGCGAGCGAACACATTCCCTGCGATCGCCGCGAAGGCGAGCGGATCGTTCGCGACATCCGCGAGATCACCCTGAAGGAAGTACTCAGGATGATCGCTTACCCAGGAATGGTCTGGTGCCACATGGTTCGGCACGAAATCCAGGATCAGTTTGATGCCGCGTGCCGCGAGCTCACGGCGAGCGATGGCGAGGGCGGTTACGTCCCCTAGATGTGCGTCCACTTCATAGCCGCGAACGCAGTAGGCAGAGCCGACATTGTCCTCGGTAGCGAAGTCGGAAAGCGCGACGCGGAAGTCTTCGAGCAGACGCTCGTTGCGATTCGCAATGTCGATACCCGCCGGACTGCGTTGCCACACACCCATGAACCATACCGCATCGATCGAAAGCTGCTCGATCGAGTCCCAGACCTCACCCGGTACATTCGCGAGTGTCACCGGCGCACCGTGTTGCCGACTCAATTCATGCAGCCACACCCAGGTATTGATCTCGTAGATGACCGGGTGCGCGGGCCAGAATGGCATGAGTAGTGTGCTCGTGGAGAAAGTTCACACACCTGGGCGAGGTGCGACGAGCTCCTATGCTGAAGGCTGATTCATGTAGCGCAATACGCGAAGCGGGCAAGCCTGCGAGCGCATCTCCAAATTGCTTAGCAGAAGCTGCTGTCGGAGTGTGGCCGTCGGGCGTGCCTTTCGAGGAGGCGCGCAAGTAAACCTGCCTCATCTACGCATCGCCTTTCGCGCACCAGCGCGGTACAAGAGCAGGTCAGCAGCAGAGCAAACTCCTTCTGGAGAGCGGCATGCGCGCATCGAAACGCTGGTTACCGAGTTGCGGGGCAGTGTTGCTTGTGTGTGTGTTGCCGCTGTCGGGGATCGTGGAAGGCGTCTTCGCCGCTCAGCCAGGACAAAGCATCCTGCCGCTGTTGGAGCAGCGTTTCGGTCTCAACGAGCAGCAAGTGCGCGATGCTTTGGGTGCGCTCTTGGTGTTCACCGAAGAGCGGCTGCCGCAGCCGGAGTTCAATGAGCTGGCCGCAACCATCCCCAACGCTGGTTTGATCATGCAGCAGGCGAAGATGCGCGGGATCGTGACCAAGCCTCTCGACGATCTAGATGATTATGAAGCCGCGCTCGGCAACACCGGCATTTCCCCTGCATATGCAGCGCAGTTCGCGAAAGCGGTGCTCGAAGCACTCTATGAAACTGGCCATGAACGTGAGCGCGACATCTTGGCACGAGCGCTCGACTGATTTTCTCAGTTGCTCCTGCTCCAGCGCTCGTTCGCAAGAAAGCGGCGCCACGCCTAACCTCATTCGATTTCACGGTAGGTTTCTACATGAGTCGAGACGAACAGGTTGAGCGTCCATGAGCTACGTGATGATGCTCTGGTCCATGATCGCGGCGGCGGCGCTCGTGCTTGCCGTCCTGCACGCACTCGTGTGGTCTCTAGATAGGCGAGCGTACGCGAACTTGGCGTTCGTCGTTGTCGCGGTCGCACTGATTGGGGTCGCGTGGGCCGAGCTCGGCATGATGCACGCGGCAACGCCTGATGAATGGGCACGATGGATACGGTGGTTCCAAGTGCCGGCATTCTTCCTGATCTGCGGACTGGTCGTATTCGTAAGGCTGTACTTGGGCACGGGCAGAAGCTGGTTGTTGTGGACGATCATCGCGATTCGCACTGCGATGATCGTCATCAACTTCACAGTCGACTCGAGCTTCAACTTCGATGAAGTCCGCGCGATCCATCAGATTCGGTTCCTCGGTGAACAGGTGTCCGTCGTAAGCGATGCCGTGACAGCCCCTCGACAAGTCTTCGCGACGGCATCGACCTTCCTGTGTACGCTGTTCATCATCGATGCTTCGATCTCTCTCTGGCGCCGCGGGACGAGAGAAGCTCGGCGCAGAGCGCTCGTCGTCGGCGGCAGCGTAGCCTGCTTCGCCATGGTCGCGATCCTGAGCTCCCAACTCGTGGTATGGGGAGTGTTGACTCTCCCCACGCTGATCGCGCCTTCGTTTCTGATCACGCTTGCGGCAATGGCTTTCGAGATGAGCCGCGATACGCTTCGCGCGACGCGCCTCGCGCGGGAGCTGCGCGAGAGCGAGCAGTCGCTCGAGCTCGCGGCTTCGGCTGCGGGTCTAGGATTGTGGTCCTGGGATTCGGAGCGACAGAAGATTTGGGCGACAGAGCGCGCACGCCGGATGTTCGGCTCGAGCAATGTATCGAGCGCGATCGAGCTGGAACAGCTCCTCCCACTCGTTTCGCCCGACGATTGCGAGCGTATCGGCGAGACCTTGCAGGCGGCTGCGGCCAATTCGACCGAGCAAGAGATTCAGTTTCAAGTGCACACCGAGTTTGAGGGCACGCGCTGGCTGCTCGCGCGAGGCCGCTGGGAGCTCGGCGCATCGGGTCGACGAACAATGATTCGAGGCGTCCTTCGCGACGTCACGGATCAGCATCGCACACAGGAGGAGCTCGACGAGCTGCGTCGCGAGCTCGCGCACGCCGGTCGCGTGACGGCGCTCGGCGAGCTCGCGTTCTCCCTCGCTCACGAGCTGCGGCAGCCTCTCGCCGCGATCTTGAACAATGTGCAAGTGGCTCAGATGATGGTGCAGAGCTCCGATCCGAACATGAACGAGCTGCGCGAGATCCTCGTGGATATCCATCGGGACGATCGTCGCGCCGCCGACGTCATCGACCGCTTACGTGCAATGATGAGCCGTCGACCTCCGGCAATGGAGCCCATCGCGATCGGAGCTCTGCTGCAAGACGTTGTGTCCCTCGTGCGCGCAGACGCTGTCAGGCGCGGTGTGCACCTCGAAACGAGGATCGGACCCGACGCGCTCATCGTGCATGGCGATCGAGTGCACATGTCGCAAGTTCTCATCAATCTCATCATGAATGCGATGGACGCGATGGCCGATACACCCGCGCCACGCAAACGCGTGGTCCTCTCGGCGCGCGCAGCCGAGAATCATTCGATCGAGATCGCCGTGATGGACTACGGCACCGGCATCGCACCTGAGATGACGACGAAGGTATTCGAGCCGCTCTTCACGACGAAGACTTCTGGGATGGGCATCGGGCTTGCCGTCTCGCGCACGATCATCGAAGCGCACGGTGGTCGCTTGTGGGCGGAAAGCAATACCGAGGGGGGCGCTACATTTCGCGTTGCACTCCCTGCCATGCGAGCGACTGTGCTAGCTACGCGAGGCGCGCAGTGACTCAACCTCACATCGCCATCGTAGACGATGACGAGAGCGTCTGCCGATCGGTCGCACGGCTGCTGCGACAGGTCAATATGAATGCGACTGCGTTTCAGTCAGTAGGCGATTTTCTCGCCTCTCCGTTGCGCGCTGGGTTCACGTGTCTGGTGCTCGATGTTCAGCTGGGCGCAGGTATGACGGGATTGGAGTTACGACGGCTTCTATTGAAGGAAGGCGATCGCACGCCCGTGATCTTCCTGACCGCATACGACGATCCGCAGACGCACGCGGAAGCCAAGCGCTTGGAGAGTGCGATCGTAGGCAAGGGAGCGGACCCGCTTTCACTGATCGAGGCGATCCGCAAGGTCCAGCGTGGACACCTCTCGTTGGTTCCGGGATCTCACGTCAGATGAATCGAGAACGCGTACCGCGACGAACGATAGTACGCGTGGCGAGAATCGTAGATCCAGGAAAGGCTGCTTCAGTTTCGATGCGCGAGGTCGAGTGCGTCCTGAAGCTGTTGGGCCCACTCAGCCACTAGGCTTCGGAACTCGGCGTCCCGCGCATCGACCGAGCTCGTCGCAATCGTTCCGATCGGAGCCGTGCGGTGATCGTAGAAGCGATAGAGCACGGTACTCGTCATTGAATCCCGCAGATCGCCCGTGAGCGTGAGCTCGGCATCGTTGATTTCGTAGGTGCGAACGGCAGTAGTGCCGGAGATTTCGTCATCGACCGCCTTGACGTACAGGTCGATGATCTTGGGGCGCAGCTCGAGCACCTCTGGCCCAGGCGAGGCAACGACATCATAGCGGCCGCTTGCTTCGAGGGTGCGGGCCATTTCGTTCTCGAAGGTCGAAGCGATGCGCTCTCGAGCCTTATGGATGCCATGGGTCTGCGGTGCGTCGCGTTCGGGATACCAGCCCGAGCGAAGCTCGACCGTAAGCGGTCGCAGCAGAATCTTCGAGTACGGCTTCAACGAGGTGCCGGCGCGACGATAGATCTCGACCGAGGATTTCGTTGGCAACTGCTCGAACCGATTCGGATCGAGCGTAGTGCGAGCGATCTCGTCTTCCGGAATCGGCGCGCAGCTCGCGAGCCCTAGCAAGCAGACGAAGGATAGATAGATTGCGAGATGTTTGCGCATGACCATGGAACGGTCTCACGGGTGTCGCTCACTCGACCGGCGTCAACTTCTTACCCGAAGCGAACATCCAATCGCCTGATGCGGTCAGACATACAGGGACGGTCATCTGGTTCTTGCGGCCGCCCGCTTCCGTCAGGATTTTGATCCTGCGACACCGCAGGCCATCCTCGGAGCGCAGATCTCCGAGAGCTTGGAACGAACCCGAGTGGCCCGTCGCCGGGTTCTTCCACTTCTTTGCTACCCGAGGATTCGGATCGCTCAACACCTTGATTCCGGCTTCCTCCTGCAGCTTGCGATCATCCTCCGTCAGTGCAACGGCTGGCGTGTGCTCCAAGAACGTCAGATTCTGAGCGGTACATACAGCGGCAAGCATCGCCAGCGCAGGGCCCGCGATCCAGCCTGCGATTCGCGCTTTCATGCTCACGAACCTTTCCTTACGCAGATCAGTGCATGGCGAGCCGGTTGCGTGTGCTCTGCGACTCAGAAGTTTGAGCGACGATACTTGCTCGTATCGTCGTTGGAGATACAGACCGAGTGCGCCGGTCGAATCACCTTTCACTTATACCAGGGCCTTGAACAAGCTTTCGCAAGAGCACTCTACGGATTTGTGCTCGCGGAAGGCGCGGTCATCGAAACGTGCACCCCGCACGTATATCGCAGCTGCGGCCATGCCACCACACTTCAGTTCGGTGCTGGGTCTTCTCCCCCTGCGACGTGCTACCACCCTTGCGCGTCGTCTTGCGGCGCGCCGATGTGGCGCGCCGTTCTTTGTCTGGCTCATCGAGCGCGGATGTACCGCGGCGGTAAGTATCAGAGGCGCTATGGCGGCAACGAGGATCGAATCCATCTTCCATCCATCCGATTTCTCGAGCGCTAGCGAGATCGCTTTCGCACATGCGCTCAAGATCGCGCTCGTGAGCGGTGCAGCACTTCACATGCTGCATGTGGCTTCGGATCTCGCACTCGAGTGGAATAAATTTCCTGCTGTGCGATCCACGCTCGAACGCTGGGGGCTGCTTCCACCCAACAGTCCGAAAAGCGCGGTGATTGGTCTCGGTATCGATGTCACGAAAGTCATCCGCGCGAGCGGCCGGCCCATCAGCGCGTGCCTGGATTTTCTCCGGAAGCATCCTGCGGATCTCATCGTTCTTGCCGTGCACCAACACGAA
The DNA here is from genome assembly GCA_023417315.1 of Pseudomonadota bacterium. Lineage (GTDB taxonomy): Bacteria > Pseudomonadota > Gammaproteobacteria > Steroidobacterales > Steroidobacteraceae > Steroidobacter. Next base: position 48,567 of record JAEZFW010000059.1, on the reverse strand, counting down.
GGCCGCATGGAGTGGTTGGAGCGGCGAGTAGGTGGGCCGCTGGCGCGCCGCGCCGGTGAGGTGACGTTGTTCCTTCCGGAGGGCGTGAACGGGTTTGTCTCCCTGAAGGACGGCAGCCTATCTGTACGCAACATCGTGATCCCCGTCGCAGAGGAACCCTCGTTCGAGCCCGCGATCGCGGCGGTCGCCCGTTTCATCGCTGCGCTCGAGCTGCCGCCGGGAACCGTCACCTTGGCGCACGCGGGTGCCGAGCACGATATGCGATCTTTCAAAGTACCGATGGATACGGGCTGGAACTGGCGCGTCGAAGTGCAGGACTGCGATCCGACGGAGCTCATCCTGGACGTAGCCGAACGCGAGCGCGCCGATCTCATCATGATGACGACGCGCGGCGCGCAAGGTTTTCTCGATGCGCTGCGCGGCCGTGTATCGGAGCGCGTGCTGAGAGGCGCTCCCTGCGCGGTCGCGAGCGTTCCGGTCTGAGCCTCGAGCTATTTTGCGGAAGAAGGGTTTTTGACAGGATCAACAGGATGAACAGGATTAGCAGATTGAGCAGAGTCCCTGTTTATGGGTCGATAGACACGGCTCTTGCGTTTGAACTGCAGTCGCTGCGTGCCGAAGTCTAGGAGTAAACCGATTTCGATCTGCGTGGCGACGAGGTAGTTTACGAGTTGAACCTCGTGCGCCTTGTTGAGCGTCTGAATCGCCTTGTTCTCGATAAGGACGCTGTTCTGAACCAGCATATCGGCGACGAAGTCGCCTACCAATGCACCGTCATATCTAACCTGGATTCTCTTCTCGCATTGCACTTCCAAACCCGCCTTGCTGAGCTTGGTTGTCAAGACAGCGTGTCGCTGTCTGCGCCACCGTGTGTCAAGCAACGGGCATGAAGTAGAACATCATTGCGATGATCAAGTAGAACACCGTGAGCTGCACGCCTTTGAACCAGTTCGTCTCGCCGTCGCCGCATACGACGATGCCGATCAGCACGGCGAGGAACAAAGAGCCGATCTCCGCGCGATTGAACGAAAGCTCGAGCGGCTCTGGCGCGATGAAATAGCTCGCGAACACGAGCATCGGTGCAACGAACAGCGCGATCTGGATCGAGCTGCCGAGCGCGATGCCGATCGTGAGATCCATCTTGCCCTTCGTCGCGACTGCTATCGCAGAGCTGCTCTCGGCGGCGCTGCCGACGATCGCGAGCAACACAATGCCCATGAAGATCTCCGACATGCCGAGCGCATTGCCCGTTCCTTCAGCGGCGCCCACCAGAATCTCGCTCAACCAGGCAGCGAGGAGCGATGCAACGATCAGGCTCACCACCGAGCGTTGTACGCTCCACACGGCGGAATCACCATGCCCGTGCGCGCCTGAGTGCCCCTCAGTGCTCGCGAACGTAGCTGGATGCGTCTTGAGCGAGAACAACAGATAGAACACGTACGCGATCAGCAGCAAGCCCGCGATGCCAATGTTGAGTAGCTGTTCCTCGCGCATCGTGTGCTCCGGCGCGAAATAGCGGCTGAACGTGCTCGGCACCACGATGCTCATCGCAGCCAGCAGCATCATCGAGCTGTACAGGCGTGAGGCCCCCGCGTTATAGCGCTGCGTCTTGAACCGCAGGCCGCCCAGAAAAAAGGACAGGCCAAGCGCGAGCAAGAGGTTCGCGAGGATCACACCGATGATCGAAGCACGCACCATGTCGAGATAACCCGCGCGGAGTGCGACTAGAGTGATGATGAGCTCGGGCGCATTGCCGAAGGTCGCGTTCAACAATCCCCCGATCGCATCTCCCGTCCGTACGGCGATCTGCTCCGTGGAGCGCACGATCAGCCCTGCGATGGGCACGATGCCGAGCGCGGCACTGAAGAAGATGAGCGGCTCGGGTGAAGTGCCGATGTGCTCGAGCGCGATTGCGATCGGAATGAAGGCGAGCAGCCAGTTGATCGATGGCTTCATACGGGCGGGGCGATGTTCGGTATGGAGACGCCGCTCGTGTGGTCCACATCGACCTGCGACCCGGTCCGTGTCGACATGACCGGAGAGGCACCGATGACCGCCGCACTCGAGCCCATCGTCCATGCCTTTGCGAGTGTGTACGTGGCCGCAAGCAGGACGGGTCCGATGAACAAACCCATCACGCCGAAGCCGATCAAACCTCCGATCACGCCTGCGATGATCAAGAGCAGCGGTAGCTGCACACCGCGACGGATCAGGATCGGGCGCAACACGTTGTCGAGCGCGATCACGGGGATGCTCCAGATCAATAGAATCGTTGCCGTCACGGGCGACCCCATCCAGTAGAGCCACGCGACCGCTGGCCCAAGGACAGGCAACGGTCCGAGTTGAGCGACACCAAGGATGAACACGGCCGCGGTCAGCAACGCGGGGTGCGGGACATTGGCAACCCACAGTCCGAGACCGGCAAGAGCGGATTGCACGAGCGCAGTGACAATGACGCCCAGTGCGACGCTTCGAATAGCTTTCGAGGCGAGCCATGCGGTTTCGGTACCGCGAGTGCCACCCAAGCGATTCGCAAACGCCAAGATGCCGCGTGCTGCCACTTCACCGCGCGCGTACAGAATGGCAACGAGCGCGACGACGAGCAGGACATGAATGATGACGACGCCCACGCCGCCGGTAGCGGCGATGGCCCACGCTGCCAGCGCGCGCGAATAAGGTTTCACGAACTCCACGAGCGCCTCAGGACCACCCGCCGAAATCTCGGCCCAACGAGTGCCAATCCGCTCGCCGACGACAGGCAAACGGTCGAGCCAGACAGGCGCAGGTCCCAACCCATTCACAAGAAAATCGCGCAGAACGGCCGGGCTTTGGTCAGCGGCGTCGAGAACGGTGAGGATCGCGAATGTGAAAGGAATAACGAAAGCAAGGAGCACGAAGAGCGTCATGATCGTGACGGCGAGCGTGCGGTGGCCTCCGACGAGGCGTTCCATCTTGCCGAGAATCGGCCACGTGGCGATCACGATCGTCGTCGCCCAGATGAGGCTGCCGAGGAATGGCAGCAACGTCCAGAAGCTTCCGGCCAACAACAAACCGATGAACAGAACGAGCAACATGACTCGCGTGATATCGCTGGTCGCTTCAGTTCTCATGCGATCACCTCGCCTTTGCGCTTCGAGATCGAGCGCTCTACTTCGCCATCGTTCTCGCGCGACTCGACCACCTCGTGTTTCTCGCGCAGCACGGTCGGATAAACCCCAACCAATTTGGCAATCAGAATCGCGATGAAGAGCTGGCCGACGATGACCTGGAGCGTTGCCGCCGTCTTGGCGATACGACCTACGGGTACGATGTCGCCGAATCCTGTCGTCGTCAGGCTCGAGAAGCTGAAGTAGATCAGATCGTGCAGCGCCAGCGTTTCGATCGAGCCGCGAACGGAGAAGGATCCCGGATTGCTGCGATCGACGATCGCGAACAGAAAGCTCCATAAGAGGCCGATCATGAGATAGGCGGACGCCGCGCCCCACAAGCGATCGGAGGTCATGACCTCGCGGTCGAACACATAGCGGAGCAACAGCGCGATGGCCGTGGCGTACACGGCGACATCGAACCGCAACGCGAGATCGATGAAGGCGCTGTTCTCGGTACCCACGGCTAACCACCGCAACGCGAGGGCAGGCAGTGCGAGGGCCACGACGATCAAGAACGACAGAATGGATCGGCCGACCGCTGCGACTGCTGAAAGGACGACGAAGAGGTTGATCGCATTTCGAGTCAGTACACCTCCTCGCGTACCTTCGATGAACGGCGCGAGGACGATCATCGCGAGCAAGGTCGTGAACAAATAGAAACAGCGCTGGAAGAACAGCTGGCGCAGCGCGTCTCTCGTCGCACCCAGGCCTCGCTTCACGGCAGCGCGCTCCCATCAAGTTCCGGGCGCTGCGAAACTGCCGCCGAGCGCGAGGTGCAGGTTGACGCGCTCCACGAGCTCATCGCTGCGCACGTTGAGCAACGCGAGTCGTGCCGTTTGCAGATTGAGACGTTGCTGCTCGACGGCGCGTCCATCGGCACGCCCGACCCGATAGCGCGTCTCCATTAGCTCGAGCGCGCGTGTCTGCTCCGCCAGAGATTCGCCCAGCAACTCCGCTTGGATGGCGAGCGAGCTTGCCGCCGCAAGCGCGCTCTCGACTTCACCGATCGCACGGAGAGCGATGCGCGCATAGTCGGCGACGGCTTCTTTCTGCTCGAGCGTGCGGATCTGCACTTTCGCCGTCAGTGCGCCTCCCTGATAGATCGGCGCGAGAAGGCGCGCTCCGAGGCCGCCGCTCGGATTCTCGTAGTCCTCTTTCAGATCCAGGATCTCGCTGTCGAAGGCGCCGCCATTCAGGCTCAACGAGATCTGCGGTAGGCGCGCGGCTTTGGCTTCACCGACGCGATTGAATGCAGCGGCGACACGACGCTCGGCGGCAATGACATCGGGACGCCGCTCGAGCATCTGCAGCGGGATGCCTGTAGCGATCGAAGCAGGCAACGCGAGAAGCTCGGCACGCGCTTCGACCTCTGCAGCAGGATAGCGACCGACGAGCAACTCGAGTGCACGCAGCGCTTGATCACGTGCAAGCTCCGCTTGCGCGCGTGTGCTTTGTGTCTCGCGTGCGTTGGCGCGGGCGATCGCAGTCTCCGAATCGATTCCCACGCCGACTTTCTCGCGCTCTTGCGCCAGAAAATGCAAGCGATCGGCCGCTTGCGCCATCTCGCCCGCGATCTCGGCATGCAGCGTCAGCTGAGTCGCAGCGAACCACGCCTTCGCCGTCGTTGCGGCAAGCGATTGCCGCGCAAACTCCAAGTCGGCGCGTGCGGACGCAAAGTCTTCCTGCGAAGCATTCCTGGCATATCGCAGCCGTCCCCACAGGTCGAGCTCCCACGAGACGGCCAGGACGATCGCTTGAAGTGCGGACATCGCATCGCCACCGCCGCCGGTTTTCGTGCCGCCCGTGCCGAAGAGGCCGATGCTGGGACGCAGCGCGGATTGCGCCATGATCAGATATTGCCCGGCCTGCTCGACGCGCGCGGCCGCGACACGCAGATCGGGATTGTTCGCAAGCGCCTCCCGCACCAACTGATCGAGTGCGGGATCGTTGAACGAGCGCAACCAGTCATCTTGCACGAGCTCTTGCGATCCGGCACTCGCTGCCTTCCACGCTTGATCGAGCGACATCCCGCCGAGCGCGTCGTGCCGGATCGTTTCGCGACTCGGGGGTGGGCTCACTGCACATGCTCCGAGCACCCAGGTCGCAAGGGCCACATTGAGCGTTCGCCCACGGGGCATTCGGACACCTGCGCGATCGACCTGCTGGTGCGTGAGCGTGTTATCGGCGCCTTGCATGCGTGATGTTCCTTCGCCGCTCTTACCTACGCTGCTCAATGCAGCTTCAGAATCAACCAGTCGATCTTCGTCCCGATGCGCAAGATGACTTTGCGAAGAATATGAATCGCCTCGCCGCTATCGGTGTAGACAGCGCCCGCACCGGCCGCTCCTGAAGCTAGAAAGAGATCTTTCTCTCGATCAGCCTTGAGTAGCCGCACAGCGAGGCTGTTCGGCGGAATCGGGGCGACACCTGAGCTCGTATTGACGCCGCCGATCGGCAGCTGTCCCTGCGCAGTGGCCCACATGATCGAGTCGACTTTGCATTTGATGATGCGCCCCGGATACATCTTCAACGCGATCTCCGCTTCCTGGCCAGGCTTGATCTTGCGCACCTCGTTCTGACTGAAGATCGCCATGATCCATTGCTCGTCCTCGACGAAGGTCATCGCTGGCGTCATTGGGAACGGAACAGCCATCGCGCCCGGGCGCAACGCGAGGGAGATCACGCTTCCGTTTGCAGGTGCGCGATAGACGGTTTGGTCGAGACGCCACCGAGCGTCCCCGAGCTGCGCCTCGAGGCGCGCGATCTGCGCATTGATGTTGGCGATCTCGTCTTGCTCGCCGGAGTCGGTACGCGCCGCGAGCTTTTCGCGCACCTGCGACTCGGCAGCGCGAGCGGCATCGAGCTGAGCATTCAAGTTGTCGAGATCCGCTTGTGCTTGCTCATACTCGAACTGACTCCCGGCTCCCGTCGCTGCCAACTCCTCGAGCTGCTTGACTCTGACGCGCGCGAGCTTCTGCTGAGATTCGATCGCTTGAGCCGTGCTGCGAGCATTACGAAGCTGCTGACCGAGCCCGCGCTGATTCGCATTCGCCGTGATGAGCTGCACGTCGAGTTGCTGGAGCTGAGCCTCGAGCGCTTTCACCTCGAGCTCGAACGGCGTCTGATCCATCTTGAAGAGCACATCGCCCTTGCGCAGCGGCCGGTTGGGCTCGATGGGTACGTCCGTGACCAAGCCCTGCACTCTGGGATTGACGGCGACGACGTAGTTGATGACGCGCACATCGGCCGAGGAGGGCGCCACGATGTTGAGCAGCAGAATGAGCGCCGTGATGCCGATGATAGGAAGCGTGATGACGATCACCTGGCTGAGGGTATTCCAAGGCAGCAGCTTGTACTTGAAGAAGATCAGCCAGACGATGGCGGAGTAGATTCCAAGAATCAGGAGCTCCATGTGATCCTCCTACGAGACGAGGCGCTTCTCGCTGACGCCGGCAGCTTCGGCGTGCTGAGTCGAGACATCGTCGATGCGGCCATTGCCATCGCCAGGAGAGGTTGTCGCTGGCGGCGTTTCCGCTTCATGAGGTGGAACTGCCGTGTCCTCTCCGTACGCGATCTTGTACAACACGGGTTTCGAGTAGGCCCACAGCCAGGCCAGCGGCCACAACAGCCCACCGAAGAACAGAGACAGTAGGCACAACGTCTTGATTGCGGGCGCTTGAGGATGATGGCGTTTCTCGGCGATTCGCTCGGGGAGAATGTGCACCATCCAGAACACGCCGATCGCGATCACGGGTGCGACGAACAAGACGATCCACGCGAGGATGTTCGCAACTAGATCGAGCGTCTCTCCGGAGAAGAGAGACGCGTGTGCCGGTCGTGATGCCCCTAGCATGGCAATCACGATCATCGTTCCGCGACTGAGCGTGAGGTGTGGGGTATCTCGCGAGTCCATGACGGGGGTCATCCGCAGATCGAAGCTCAGTAGCGAGCCGAGATACCGAGCTTCACTTGGTCGAAGTCCGGCGTGCCGTTCGCCGTTTCGACTTCGATCCAATGCTTCTCGTACGCTAGACGCAGGGTGAAGCTGTCGCCGATGTCCCAGCGCGCTCCGACGCCCGCGTTGTACATGAGCTCATCGACGCTGCGCGTGCTCTGGAATGTGCCGCAGAAATAACCGTACCAAGGATCCCACCAGCAAGATGTTTGCGGAGGAGCATCCGGGATATTGGTGTCGATGAAGGCCCAGCCGACGCCGGCCGTGACGTACGGTGTGAGATCGGTCTCCAGGAAGTTGAAGTTGACGCCGACGCGCGGCGTCCATGTTTCCATGTCGCCCGAGCCGCTGAACCCCGTGACGCCCGGAAGAATGGAGTCCTCTATGACCTCGAAGTCATAGTCCACCTCGTTCCAGTCGATCCCGAAGATCAGCTCGAGGCGAGAATTGAAGCGATAGCCGAACGTGAGCGCGATACCAAGATCATCGTCGACGGAGGCAGAGGAGCCGCCTTCGAAGCCGATATCTTGCGAATCCTGCCAGAGCAGCTCACCGCCGAAGTCCCAACCTGGCCCGCGCTCGGCGAATGCGACTGTCGAGCACAGCGCGCTCAAGATGAACGTCATTATCAATTGTCGCGGTTTCATGGCGGTATCTCCTCATTGGATGATGCGACCGGGGGCAGCGGTTCTGAGCTCTCGCCGCGGGAAGCGTCGAACGCCTTCCGCAGTGAAGTAGACCAGGTCGAGATGATGCGTTTGGCATCGGCCGTGTTGCTTGCCGATGTCGTCCAGTTCCAGTAGTCGTGCGATGCTCCGCGCCGATCGATCGCGCGCGCGAGGATTTGGCCGGTGATCGAATCATGCAGCTGCATGATCAGCGTCATCTCGCCGGCGTCAGTCGTGTAGACCTTCGTTCGGCCACTGAGCTGAGAAGGATCGGGTGCGTTGATATAGAGATTCGCGATCGCTGCTTGCATCTCGAGCACGTCTGGGCCGGGTTCCGAGACGATCGGGTAACCTCCCTTCTGCATATCGCGCGTGAACACTTCGGCGAACGCAGCGGCAAGATCGCTCTTGATCTTCTCGCGATCGACGTTGTGCATGTCGTATAACGCCGAGTTCGAGCGCTCTGGATTCCAATTCTTGGCGAACTGAACTTCGATCGGGCGCAGCAGCAGCTTCGAGTAGCCCGCAAGCGTGGCTTCGGGGCGCGTGTAGAGCACATCGACCGCTTTGCTCTCGACGCGCACGAGTCCTTCCTCGTTCGCGAGCTCATCCAACGGTTCGAGTCCCTGATTCGTCTTGCAGCCCATGACGAGCGCCATCGATAAGGCGCACAACGTGAGTCGATAGAGGCGCGTGTGCTTCATGTCGTTCACCTTTAATAGCTGTACGCCGCGAATATCATTCCGTAGTAGAAGGTGTCGCTCCGTCCGGATGATTCCTCGATGGCATCTCCAGGCTCGGCTACTGCTGCTACGAAGCTCAAGATGAAGTTGTCGTTGAACGACCAATCCATGTACCAATCGAGCTCCAGGGCTACATCATCGGACGTCACGCCTGAGGCGGACGGTTGGTCGAGTCGAAAGTCGTAGAAGATGAGACCCGTCGAGATCGCATCGCTAGGAGTGGTGTGCACTCGCAGCTGATGCGAGATCAGATTCGAGTTCGAAACGAAGTACTCGCCCGCGATCTCGCCTTGCCACCACGTGCCCCAATCGGAGAACCCCGTCAGTAAGGAGTCGAAACTCTCATTCGCTTCGGTCGTTGGATCATCGCCCTCGAAGAAGGCGTATCTGTAGGAAAGCTTCGGCTGCCACGCGATGTCTAGCTGATACCCAACCAAGAAGTTCCATGCGGTGGAATCGAGGAGCTCGTCATTGTCCTGTTCGGCGTACTCGGCTTCGAAAGAGAGTGCTTTTAGATTCTGGAAAGGCGCGACGTAAGCACGAACGTTGTAGACATCGAGGCCATCTCGCTGAGGCGCCACGAGCTCATCGGCTGACCATTTCATGTACGTCGCACCGAGCGTCGAGTCATCGCCGAACGCGTACTCATAGTTAAGACCCCAAACTTTGGTGTCGGAGTCCGCATCGGGTACGTCGTCCCTGTCGAGATAGAACGCCTCGACCTTGTTGGCACCCGGTTTGAAGCTGCCGATCGCAGCGAATTCGAATGCCTTGCGTGCACCAGTCCAGTAGCCGCCGCGACTGCCGCCGTCGGAAGCCCCGTCATACAGCAGCAGTCCGTTGCCGAGTTGGTAAGGAGCACGGCCGATTTTGAAGTCCAGCACGTCTTCACCGAGCGCGAGACTCGTGCCGGAGCTCCAACCGATGTAGGCATCTTCCATGTCGAACGAAGAGGCGTCTTCGCCGACGAGTGAGGGAGCCGCGCCGAAGGTTCGCACGCCGACGGCACTCACCTTGCCGTACAACTTCGCGGAGCTCTGCAGCGTATAAGTCGCGCTGAGTGCAGGCTTCACCGAAGCCTCCATCCAGTCATCGCTTAGATCTCCGGACGGTTGGTCAGGCTTCGGATTCGTGTAGAGGGAATTGCCGAAACCGAATGCGCCGGCGCTCGCGTCGAAGCTGAATGCCCATTCGACCGCTTGCGGCAACCCAGGCGGCGAAAACGGTTTCGCCTCTTCATCATCCGCAGCGTGGAGCGGCGCTGCGGCGATCGTCAGCACGAGCGCAACGCACGCCCAGTGCCGCAGGCATGAGGGAGCCGTTCTCCAATGTGTGCCCATCGAGCGAGATGTCGAATCCATGGGTGATCCTCAAGAAGTCGCGCCTGCCACGACGGCCGGTGCAGATGTGCGAGGGTGCTCCTCGACGCTCTGAACCTGTGTGCGGGCCTGATCCATCGAGCGGATGAAGAATGGGTAAAGCGGTACGCTGATCAGAAGCGCGACCATCGCATGCACGACGATGATCGGCTCGCCGCCCCAGATGACATACAAGCAGTAGGCAACCGCAGCGATCGCAAGGAACTTGTATCGGACGAATGTCGCTCGCGGCAGTCCGAGATCGTAGATCACCTTCACGACGGCCACGGCGGAGTAGATATACGGAACGATCACCAAGAGCACCGCCAGATTGACGATGTGGTTGAACTGATCGGCGAGCGTGGGAGACATCGTGGCGAACAGGACGATCGTCATGAGGACCGATACGATGATCAATCCGTGCGCCGGCACGCCATTGACGCTCAGTCGCCCGAAGACTCGAGGAAACATTCCGTCGTTCGCCGCAGCTTGCGCCGATTGCCCGACGAGCAACATCCATCCTCCAAGCGAGCCGATGGACTTCAATACTGCGCAGATGCTGATGATGACCGCGCCGGTCGTGCCGACGGCCAGCCGTGCGGCCTCTGCGAACGGCGCGTGAGAGGTCCGCAGCTCTTCGTTGGGCAGAATGCCCATGATCACGGAAGAGCTGAGAACATAGATTACCGCTGCCATACTCAAACCGATCAAGGTCGCGAGCGGCACATTGCGCCTCGGGTTCTCGATGACGGCGGCGGACACGGCAGCGCTCTCGATCCCCATGTACGCCCACAGTGCCATCGACGCAGCACGCGAAACGGCTTGCCTGTCGGACTCGCCGCTGACATTCCACCCCGCGAGGAAGGTGCCGGTGTCGAACCAGAACCAACCGAAGATCGCAATCGCGAGGATCGGCAGCAGCGCGAGCGCCATGGTCCAGGTCTCGAGTGCGCCGACGACGCGGGGACCCAAGACGTTCGCAATCGTCAGCAGCCAGATGAGAACTGCGGTCGCGAGCACGCCTGCCGGCGGCGCACTGAGCGTTGGAATGAGCTCGGCGAGATAACCGATCGCCGCGACCGCAATAGCGATGTTGCCTATCCAGTTCCCGAACCAATACACATAGTTCGTCTGGAATCCGGCATAAGGTCCCAAGAAGTCTCTTGCATAAGCATAAGGGCCGCCTGCGCTCGGTTTCAGCTCACCGAGCTTCGCGAAGATGAGCCCGAGCGCTGCGACGCCGGCGGTCGCAATCAGCCAGCCGAAGATGGCGATGCCGCCGACATGCGCAAGATTGACCGGCAACAGGAATACACCCGTGCCGATCATGTTGCCGGCCACGAGCATCGTGGCCTGAGTCAACGTCATCTTGCGGCCGATCATCGTCATTCGAGTCGCGCCTCTCGTTCAGCGCCTGCCTTCAAACATTGCACGAAGTAGGCGCCGTCTCGATTCTCGACACCGTGGGTGTCGTGGCCAAAACCGGGGAAGCGTTTGTCCCATGACCACAGCGCGCGCAAGTAGCCGATGTAAGGCCCGTCGTCCGCACCCGTCGCTTCGCCCGGCATGAGCATCGGAATGCCGGGCGGGTAGGGCACGACGCTCGTCGCCAGGATGCGGTTCGCGAGCGCCTCGAGCGGCACGTGCTCGATCTCGTCGCGAATCAGATACTGAAATGCGGCGCTCGGCGTCATCGTGATCTCGGGCAGCGTCGAGAACGCTTCTGCGAGCCAATGGGTCTGCTTGGATGCTTTGAGCTGGGCAAACATCTGATCGGCCAGATCGCGCAGACCCAGCCCGCCATACGTGGACGGATGATTCGTCGTCAGGTGAGGGAGGACCTGCGACAGCGCGGTGTTGTTATCGTAGTCGCGCTTGAAATCCAAGAGCGCATTCAGCAGCGTGCCCCACTTGCCTTTGGTGATTCCGATGGAGAATAAGAACAGAATCGTGAAGTCCGTCGTCTTCTCCACTTCAACCCCGCGGCAGTGCAGGTACGCAGTCACCAATGTCGCGGGGATGCCGTGCTCCTCGAGTCCGCCCTTGTCTGCGACACCCGGCGTGATGATGGACACCTTGATGGGGTCCAGCATGCAAAAGCCGTCCTCGAGATTGCCGAAGCCGTGCCACGTCTCATTCGGATGCAGAACCCAGCAGTCCGGCTCGGAGCAGAGCAGCTCGGAGGATGCGCTCTCGAAAGGCACCTTCTTGCCGGCCCGCGGATCGGTGACGCTGTCGGCGTTCCAACTCTTGAAGAACCACTGCCGCTTCTCGCCGAGCTCGCGATGCACGCGGCTCATCGTCTTGCGGAAGGCGACCGCCTCTTGGATCGATTCGTTCGTGAGCGTGAGGCCCCCGGGTCCATCCATCATCGCCGCAGTGATGTCGTTGGAAACGATGATGGGATACAGCGGTGAAGTCGATGCATGCAGCATGTAGGATTCGTTGAAGCGCGAATGCGGTATCGCGCTGCGCCCGTCGCGGATGTGCAGGAACGACGCTTGCGAAAGGGCTGCCAGCAGCTTATGCGTCGAGTGTGTGGCGAACACCGTCGGCCCTGTGTGATCCGCCGGATCGCCATGCATGGCGTGACGGTCGCGATACAGCGGATTGAAGCGCGCGTAGGCGTACCACGCTTCATCGAAGTGAATTCGATCGACGCTCGGATCGAGCAGCTCCTCGACGCGGCGCGCGTTGTAGCACAAGCCGTCGTACGTCGAGTTCGTGATGACCGAGTAGACCGCGCGGTCATTGCCGTTCTCGCGCGCAAGCGGATTCGTCGCGATCGCTTTCTTGATCTCTTCCTTGCTCAGTCGCTCCGGAGGAATGGGTCCGATGATTCCGTAACGATTGCGCAAGGGCACGAGATAAGTCGGGATGCCGCCCGACATGACCAAGCTATGCTCGATGGACTTGTGGCAGTTGCGATCGCATAGCGCGATCTGATTGCGTGCGACGGCGGCCATGAAGATCACGCGATTCGACATCGAAGTGCCATTGGTCACGCAGTAGGTTCGATGTGCGCCGAACACGCGCGCTGCGTACTTCTCATGCGCGCCGATGGGCCCTGTGTGATCGAGCAGCGAGCCGAGATTGCCCACGCTGATGGACAGATCCGAGCGCAGCATGTTCTCCCCGAAGTAATCGAAGAACATGCGCCCGACAGGGGATTTCAAGAACGCCGTGCCGCCAGCATGTCCCGGCGTGTGCCAGGAATACTCGTACTCCTGACTGAACTGCATGAGCGCGGTGGCGAGCGGCGGCAGCATGACCGCGAGATAGCGCCGAATGGCAGCCGCTACGCGCCCGCCGACGAACGCCGCCGTGTCCTCGAGCGTCCAGATGAACTCATCGACCATCTCCATTACGTCGATGGGGATGGTGGCAGCCTCGCCGCGCTCGGCCATGAGGAAGATCGGCACTTTGTCGTTGCGCGAGCGCACGAACTCGAGGAATGCGCGGGCGCGGCCATGGTCCTCGTCATCCCCGAGCGACCAATCGATGAGCACCGCGTGGATGGCAGAATCGGATGTGATGACCGAACGACCGTCTTCGGCTGAGCTTGCTTCGATGACCTCGATGGCTCTGCCTTGCAGCTCCTCCACGAGTGCGCGCGTTGCACGGCCTTCTGCTGTTTGCATACCGAGCTCGTCGTCCACGACGAGCGCCCGCATGCTGATGCGCTTGATGCTTCGCTGAATCATCGCTTAGGTTCTCCTCAAGGGATCGCTCGTGGCGGGTTGTGCGCAGAAAGCTATCGAAATCACCTTCCGTCCCGCAGTGTGTTCCAGAAGAAGAACTCTCGCGTCTGATCGTTGAAATCGCCGCAGCACTTCGTGTAGAGCGCGGGGAATTGCTCGGATGCGTAGAGCTTGCTCAAGGCGGTATCGACGACGCGGCGGAAATCGTCGTCGTTGCGTGCAAGCGCGAGCGCGATCGGCTCGTGCGTGAACAGGCGGTCCAGGATCTCGACCCGTTCATGCACAGTGCGATCCATCGTGCTGAGCGCGCCAAGTACGACGGTCCGCTCACCGAAGAACATATCCAGCTTGTTGTCTGCCAACTGCTGCATCCCGGTTCGATAGTCGGCGACGGGCACGATGGTCGCGTCGATCTGCAGTGTGCCGACCCGTTCCTTCAGCCATTGCTCGCTGGTCGTGCCTTCGGCGACGCCCACCTTCGTGCCTGTTAGAACCGTGGATGCCGGCGACCCACGCCAGATGGGCCGATTGGGAGCCTGCTGCGTGAGAACATTGCGCAACGGAGGTGATGCGTTGGTGCGGATGACCGCGCGGTTGCCGGCAGCGAACACCGGCAGCGAGAAGGACACGCTGCGTCGTTTCTCGATCGTCACGCTCACCGGTGCGCATAGGAGGTCGATGTTTCCGCGCTCGACTTCCTCGAGCGCTCTATCCGGCTTTACGGCCCTCCAGTCCGGTGTGATGCCCGCCATCGAGAGCTCTGTTCTGACCTGCTCTGCGATGTGCTCGCACAGCGTGATCGTGTAGCCCTGGGGCCCCTTGCCCTCGGTGCCATACGAGAACGGCCGCGCGTCGGAAAAGTAGCCGAGCCGGATATGACCTGTGTCCCTGATTCGCTCGAGCGTTTGAGCGGAAGCGGGCACTGCGAACACCAAATGCACGACAGCGGCGATGAGTAGCGCGTTGAGCGAGCGTCCCGGGCGTGGCGAGCTGCTCGAGCGCGGCGCCAGTGGGCTGTGTGATGCGACTTGCATGATTGTTCTCCCTCGTTCAGATGCCCGCGCTAGAGCGTCGCCGTGCCAGCAGGAGTGGGCGCGTGCGTAGGTGCAACGGGCGGTGTGTAGAGCGGTGCGGGTGCTACGCGATCGGCAGTCGCAGGCGCAGGTGCTGCAAAGCGAGGTGCCAAGAAGCCCCAGATGATGTAGGCAACGCCGAGCACGAGCATGCCGCCGAGAACGGCTTCCGCGCCCGAGGCGTACAGTGCGAATACGCTGTATACCATCGCAATCGTGACGATGATCGCGTTGCGGCGATAGACGCTCGGATCGACCTGCGCGCTCTTCATCATCACGAAGATCGCCGACAGCGCGATCACGTACGGAATGACGTTGGTGACGACTGCGAGATTGACGAGCGCACTGAACTGCTCGCTCAATGTCGGTGAGATGGTCGAAAGCGCGAGCAGCGTCTGCACGACGCCGAGCACGATCATGCCGGTGACCGGCGCGCCCATGCTGTTCACCTTCGAGAAGAACGCCGGGAACATCCGCTCGTCCGCGGCTGACTTGCCGGTCTGTGCGATCGTGAATTGCCAGCCGAGGAGCGAGCCGAGGCATGCAAGGACCGCCAGCGCCATGATGATGGAGCCTACTGTGGGGTTGAACATCTTCGCGTAGGCGAGACCGAACGGACCGGTGGAGTCTGCGAGCTCCGCGTTCGGCACGATGCCTTGAATCACCGTCGTCGACAGAATGTAGATGACGGCGGCGCCGAGCGTGCCGAACAGGCAGGCGAGCGGCACGTCACGCTTCGGATTCTCGACCGCAGAGGAGTTCTGTGCGGCGGACTCCATGCCGAGGAACGCCCACAATGTGAGCGAGATGCTGGAGCCCATACCGGCACCGAGACTGAGACCTTGTGGATTCCACGCGGCACGGAAGGTCTCGCCGCTGAACCAGAACCAACCGATGATCGAAATGGCGCCGACCGGGATGATGACGCCCCAGACCGTGACGGAGCCAATCTTGCCGGTCACGCTTGGACCGCCGAAGTTCGCAACCGTCGTGAGCCACAGCAGTCCGATGACGCTGAGGCACGTCGCGATCGGTGTTGCGGAGAGGCCGGGGAAGAAGGTCGAGAGATAGCCGACCGCCGAGATCGCAATGGCGACATTGCCGATCGCGAGCGAGAGGAAGTAGAGAAAGAACACTTGGAAGTAGCCGTCCTTCCCGTAGCCATCCTCCGCGTACGCAGCCATGCCGCCGTTGCGCTGGTTGAAGAGACCGGCCTGGGCGAACCCGTAGGCAATCGCCATCGAGCCAACCGCGGTGACGATCCACGAGAGCAACGAGATCGCACCGACCTGCGCCATGTTGGTGGGCAGCATGATGATGCCGGAGCCCATCATATTGACGGCGACGATGAACGTGAGCTGCATCAAGTTCATCTTCTTCTGCTGCTGTTGCATGATGTCTCTCCTAGCCTTTAGCTTGCGGGCGCGCGGACCGCTCCTGCACGACGTACGTGTGGAACTTGATTCGCCCGTCGATCAGTTCTTGATAGACACCCTGGACTTCATAGTTGAAGCCCGGGAAACGGTTGAACGATTCTTCGAACGCCAAGAAGTAATCGAGCATGGGCTTGGCGCGGTCGTCCCAGCGCTCACCCGGCACGATGACGCCGATACCTGGCGGATAGATAAGGGCCAGTGTCGCGGCCACGCGGCCGTGCACTTCGCTCAGCGGTACGTAATCGACTTCATTCCCCACGAGCGCTCGATAGGCATCCTGCGAGGACATCGCGAGCTCGGGGAAACTGCTGGCGCGGAAGCATTGCTTCTGCAGCTCTTTGACATGGGCGCCGCGATAGAAGTCGTGCATCTCGATGCAGATTCGTCGCAGCGAGTAGTCTCGATAGCGTGCGCTGTTCTGCGCATAGAGCGTGGGCAGCACTTCGCCTAGCGCTGCGTCCTCATCCCACAGCTTCTTGAACTTGACGAGCTTCGCGAGCAGTGCGCTCAGCTTGCTTTCGTCCTCCGCGGGCGTCATCAAGAACAAGATGCTGTTGAGGTCGCACTTCTCGGGAATGATCCGCTGCTCGCGCAGGTAGTTGGCAAGCACGGTGGCAGGCACACCGAAGTCGAGATAATCGCCCGTCTTGCGATTGATTCCCGGTGTCAACAGCATCAGCTTGTTCGGATCCACCATGGCGTAGCCCGGCGCGTAGCTCGGGTAGCCATGCCATTTGCTTGCAGGATCGAAGGTCCAGCACTGTTGCTCGCGCTTCAGAACCTCGGTCGGCACGTCCTCCCAAGCGACCTCTTGCACATCCGAGGTGTGCTTCGATCCTTTGATGGACACCACATCCGGAACGAACGGGTCGAAGAACCACTGCTCGAGCGGATCGGCGGAGTTGCTCTTGTAGTAGCGGCCGAGCTCGCGCAGCTTCTTGCGCACTTCGATGCCGATCTCGATGCAGCGGTCCCACAGCATCTCGCCCGCGCGTCCTTCGTGAACCTTCGCGTTCACATCGAGCGAGGCAAACAGTGGATAGAAGGGCGACGTCGAGGCTTGCATCATGAACGATTCGTTGAATCGCTTGTGCTCGATGAAGCGGCGTTGTCCCTGGATATGCGTGTCGCGCTTGTGGATCTGCGAGGCTTGCGAGAAGCCTGCGCCCTGTTTGTGGACCGACTGCGTCGAGAACAGACCTGCCGTCTCAGGACCGAGATCCTTCAAGCGCATCGGGCTGTGATCGGTGAACAGCGGGTGGAAAGCGTTGTAGCCTATCCACGCTTCGTCCCAGAGCACGTAGTCGCACAGGTGGCCGATCTTCTGCATCACCTTGCGCACGTTGTAGATCGTGCCGTCGTAGGTCGCGAGCTGGATGCATGCGAGGCGGAAAGGCCGCTCCGCTTGGGCTCGCTCGTGGTCTTCGACCAGAGGATTGTCGCGTATCTGCTGGCGCAGATACGTTTCATCCAGCGCGTCCCAATCGATCGCGCCGATCATGCCGAACGAGTTGCGTGCGGTCGGCAGAAATATGGGAATCGCGCCGGCCTGAACCAGCGCGCCTTGATGTAGAGACTTGTGATTGTTGCGATCGAAGAGCACGAGATCGCCGCGGCGCAAGGTCGCGTTCGCGACGACCTTGTTCGCCGTGGATGTGCCGTTCAAGACGAAGTACGTTCGATCCGCTCCGAATACTCGGGCCGCGTGTTGCTGCGCTTCGACCGCCGCGCCGACGTGAATCAGTAGATCGCCGAGATCGACATCCGCGTTACACAGATCGTTGCGGAAGATGTCCTCGCCGAAATGCTTGAAGAACAGCTGCCCGGCAGGCGACTTGCGGTAGAACTCGCCGCCTTGATGACCCGGGCAGGCGAACGACACGTTTGCCTTTGCGTCGTATGCCATCAAACCGCCGAAGAACGGCGGCAGCAGGCTCATGCCATAGTCGGTGAGGCTCGCGACGATCTGCTTCGCATAGAAGCTCGGTGTCTGTTGCCCGAGAAAGATGCAGCCGTTCACCTCACCGATCACCTCCGGAGAGATGCTGTCGGAAAGCCTCCGCGAGTCGGCGAGCGCCCAGAGAGGCGTGCCGAATCCTTTCGATCGCACCTCGCGCGCGAGTGCTCGCGCCGCATCGAGCTTCTCGCCATCGATCGAGATGATGTAAGCGCCTACCGCTGCATCTTCGAAGACATCGCGCGCGTAGCGGTCGCTGATCTCGACTTCGAGCTTGTCCCCCGTGAGCTTGTCGAGAAGCTCGCGAACCTCCGCATTGCCGCGATCGACGATCGCGACGACCTTGAGGAGTCGATGAAATGGAATCGGAATCGTCGGCGTCTTCGCCACGTATTCCATCATGATCGGTTCGTCGCGGTCCGCGACGCCTCCTTCATGCAGTACACGTGATAGACACCCTCGTGCTCTTCGGCGCCTTCCACTTCCTTCGCGAACCCGGGGAAGCGATGCCCGTACTCCTGGAGCGTGCGTAGATACGTGAGCCACGGTCCGTCGGCAGGTCCGATGTTCTCGCCCGGCATTACGATCGGAATGCCAGGCGGGTAGGGAATGACACCGACGGTGACGATTCGATTCGTCAGCTCATGAAGCGCGACTTTCTCGACCTCACCGGCCATGAGCCGTTGGAACGCGACGCGCGGTTTCAGCTCGGGTACCGGTAAAGATGCGTACGCCTGCGCTTGCCAATGTCCTTGGCGGCTCGCTTTGAGGTGCTGCCACATCTCGTCGCCGAGGTCTTTCAATCCTTTACCGGCGTAGCGATTCGGTGCGTTCGCGACGAGCCCGGGGAGGACTTCCGAAAGCGGCGCGTTGCGGTCGTAGTCCGCTTTGAAATCGAGCAGCGCATTGAGCAGCGTGCCCCATTTTCCTTTCGTCACGCCGATCGAGAACAGGAACAGCACCATGTGGTCCGTCGTCCGAGACGGCACGATTCCATGACGTCCCAGGTACGCGGTCACGATGTCGCCTGGAATGCCGTGCGCCGCGAGCGTGCCGTCCGCTTGCATGCCGGGACACACGACTCCGACCTTGATCGGATCCAGCATGCACCATCCGTCCGGCAGTCCCGAGAAGCCGTGCCACGTATCGTGCGGGTGCAGGATCCAGCAGCTCGGATCGTGCGCGAGCAGCTCCTCCGGCGCTTCGTCGAATGCGAACGTACGTCCAGTTTTCGGATCGCGAATCTCTTCCGCATTCCAGGGCACGAAGAACCAATCGTCGCGCAACTGGAACTCGCGCTGCGCGCGCGCGATCGCGAGCCGACAGGCAATCGCTTCGTCGATCGTCTCTTGCGTGAGCGCCTCGCCGGCGGGTCCATCCATCATTGCCGCGGCGACGTCGTTGGAGGCGATCAGCGCGTAGAGAGGCGAGGTGCTGGCCTGCGCGCAGTACGCTTCGTTGAAGCGGCCGTGTTCGATCGAAGCGCGACCGTCGCGAATGTGGATGTATGAGGTTTGCGATAGCGCGGCCAGCAATTTATGGGTCGAGTGGGTCGAGAAGACCGTAGGCCCATCTTTCGAGTGCGTCGTCGGCTGGCCGCGCATCGCGTAGCGGTCCGCGTACATCGGATTGAAGCGCGCGTATCCGTACCAGGCTTCGTCGAAGTGAATGCGATCGACGCTCTTCGCCAGAATGTCCTGGGCTTTCGCCGCGTCATAGCACATTCCGTCGTACGTGCAGTTCGTCACGACGGAGTAGACCGCCTTCGTTTGTCCAGCGGCCTGTGCGAGCGGATTTTCCTGAATGCAGCGAGCGAGCGCCTGCGGCTCGAGGCGCTCGGCAGGAATGGGCCCGATGATGCCGTAGCGATTGCGAGTCGGGCGCAGAAATACGGGTATGCCGCCGCAGACCGCGAGTCCTTGCTCGATCGATTTGTGACAATTGCGATCGCAGAGCGCGATCTCGTCATCGCCCACGCATGCGGACATGATCGTGCGATTGGAGGCGGACGTCCCATTCAGCACCGAGTAGGATCGATGCGCACCGAAGATGCGGGCGATGTTGCGCTCGCTCGCTCCAACCGGGCCGCTGTGGCCGAGGAGCGATCCGAGCGCCCCGCGCTCGATGCCCATGTCGGTGCGAAACAGATTCTCACCGTAGAAGTCGAAGAACACCCGGCCGACGGGCGATTTCAGGAAGGCCACGCCTCCTTGGTGGCCCGGCGCAGCCCAGGAGTACTCGCGTTCGCGATCGTACTGGGCGAGTGCCGCTGCATACGGCGGCAACAGCGCACCGACATATCGATCGATTGCGGCCTGCACGCGTCCGGCGATGAAAGAGGCCGTGTCTTCGTAGATCCAGATGTACTCATCGACGAGCGTCGCTACTTCCACGGACACCGAGCCGACGCGCCGCTGACTCGCCATCAAGAAGATCGGGATCTTCGCGTTGCGCTTGCGTATCGAGCGCAGCAGCTCGCTGCCGACTTCACGAGCGTCCTCATCCTGTATGCATGGAGTCCAATTCAGGAGGATGCAGTGAATGCTCGCATCAGACACGGCGACCGCCGCGCCATCCTCGAAAGAGGTGGCTTCGACGATCTGAATGTTTCGCGCGCGCAGCGCTTCTTCGAACTCGCGGACTCGGCTGGCAGACGAGCTCGTCGATCGCGCGATCTCCTGATCCACGACGAGGACGCGACATGCAAGTGAGCGCGCTGTCGTTAGTTGCATGATCGCTCCTCCCATACCAGTTGCATGTCGCGCGTTCGGCGCACGCGGGTTTCGTATCCGATCGCGGAACCCGTCGCATCTGCCGAGCACGCAAACGGGCTCGGTCGCGATCTATCATGTGTCTTTCTACGAGCGCCTTGCCTTCGCGCAACGGACCCCGCCCGCTGCCTGAACTACGTAGTCGAGAGGTCGTGCGTTACGCGCGGGTGAGCGCGCTTAGAGTTGTGGAGTTCAGCCGCCGAGCGCGATCGCGGCGATCACGAGCACCAGGCCCACTGCGAGGAACGCGCTACCCACCAGCCAGGGCTTGCCCAGCGTGTACCGCGCCCACCAATACCCGGTGAAGAACAGTAGTCCCAGGAGCAACGCATTCGAAACCCGCAGAGCAAGCCGTGCATCGTCCATGAGCAGAAAGGGCGCTGCGGCAGGAAGGCTGCTCAGCACGACCAGCCAGAAACTCGCGAACGCACCCTTCCAGTCGTCTCGCTCGAGGCGCACGACATCGCCATGCGGTTTTGTTTCGACTGCCTCGATGATCTGACGGTACAGCACGTCCCTGTCGCTCGGTTTGAGCACATTCGTGAGAAGAGGATCGAGCTCCGAGGATACCCGTGCGATCGCGGCGGCATGGCTCGGTGCGTTCCGTACTGCGTGGCCGAGCTTGCGCATGCGACCGCGATTGAACAACTCGCCGGTGAGGTAGAGCGCGGCATCGATGATGCCCCACGCGATGTTGCAGCCGATCACCGCGATCAGCAGCTGGCGGGCGCCCTCGCGTCCTTCGTCCTCGATGATGAGACCGGCGCTGAGCGTGAACGTCAGCGTCATGATCAACCCGAACAGCACCTCGCTCAGCGCGGTGGCTGGATCGAGGTGAGTGAGATGAATGAACGCGGCCTTCTCGTGATCGATTGCACGCAGGTCTATTACCGCATTCGTGCTCGTGTCATCGATCGTGCGCTTGCTTGGCATGCGGATCACGCTCCGAACGTGCAGCGTGGGTACGATAGCGCTTCGGCTCACGAGATGTGTGTAGGCAGGGGGTGCGCTCGACTGCACCTCACCGTCATGGGCTTGCCGCATCGCGCTGACTCATCGCGCGTGTTCGGCTCATTGCTCATTCCCTCGATACCTATTGTTCTCACCTCCTCAAGCGCCAGCATTGCAAGCTGAGCCAGCAGCTTTCGGAGCGAGCATGAGCGGGAAGAGTGAGCGGGACCGCTTGCGAGCGGCTCGGGAGGGCACTGCACCTTGGAAGCGGTGGGGACCGTACCTGAGCGAACGCCAATGGGGTACGGTGCGCGAGGACTACAGCGAATCGGGCGACGCATGGAACTACTTCACCCATGATCAAGCGCGCTCGCGCGCCTATCGTTGGGGCGAAGACGGGCTCGCAGGTCTTTCGGACGATGATCAGCTCTTGTGCATAGCGCTCGCGCTCTGGAACGGCGCCGATCCGATCCTCAAAGAGCGGCTGTTCGGGCTCACGAATAGCGAGGGGAATCATGGCGAGGACGTGAAGGAGTACTACTTCTACCTCGACTCGACGCCCACGCATTCTTACCTCAAGTACTTATATAAGTATCCGCAACGGGGCTTTCCGTACGACGAGCTCGTCCGTACGAACAAAGCGAGGAGCCGCAACGAGCTCGAGTTCGAGCTTCTCGATACCGGCATCTTCGATGAAGACCGATATTTCGACGTCTTCGTCGAGTATGCGAAAGCCTCGCCCGATGACATTCTGATGCAGATCACCGTCGTGAACCGCGGCCCCGAGGCAGCGCAGTTGCATGTGCTTCCGACGTTCTGGTTCCGCAACACCTGGACTGGGACGCATGCGAGCGAGCGGCCGTTGTTATGGCAGCTTGGCGCCGGCTCGAGCGGCAGCGTCATCGGTGCGAGCCACCGTACTCTCGGAGATCGATTCATCTACTGCGAAGATGCGACAGACTTACTGTTCACCGAGAACGAAACGAACACGCAACGCCTGTTTGGAACGTCGAGCTCGTCGTTCGTAAAGGACGGTATCAACGACTACGTCGTGCAAGGCCGAAGGGAAGCGGTCAATCCGCACAGACAAGGCACCAAAGCGTCGGCTCACTATTCGTTTGAAGTGCCGGCCGGTGGCTCGCATGTGCTTCGTCTGCGCTTGAGCGACATCAGCCCCGATGAATTCTCTTCGGGCTCGCGCGGCGCGCACGGACCCTTTGATAAGGCTTTCGGCACTGTGATGAGCGCGCGGCAGCGCGAGGCTGACGAGTTCTATGCCGAGCTCATGCCCAAGACCCTGAGCGCCGATGCGGCTAACGTCATGAGACAAGCGCTCGCCGGCATGTTGTGGTCCAAGCAGTTCTACTACTACGACATCGAACAGTGGGTTCGCGAGCGCCGCGTTCAGCGCGGCGGAATACCGCGCAACGAGCATTGGCGGCACATGCACAATGCCGACATCATCTCCATGCCGGACAAGTGGGAGTATCCGTGGTATGCGGCCTGGGATCTTGCCTTCCATATCCTCGCGCTCACGTTAGTCGATGAGGATTTCGGCAAGGATCAGCTCGATCTCATGCTGCGCGGCACGTATCTGCACCCGAATGGCCAGCTGCCCGCGTACGAGTGGAACTTCGGAGACGTCAATCCGCCCGTGCATGCCTGGTCGACGATCTTCACGTATCGACTTGAAGCATCGCGCCACGGTGTCGGCGACATCGAATGGCTCGAGCAGGCCTTCCATGCGTTGCTCCTCAACTTCACCTGGTGGGTCAATCGCAAGGATCGTCTCGGCAAGAACGTCTTCGAAGGTGGGTTCTTGGGGCTGGACAACATCGGCGTCTTCGACCGCAGCTCTCCACTTCCGACCGGCGGCCATCTCGAGCAGGCCGACGGTACGGCTTGGATGACGCTCTTCTGCCAGAACATGCTCGAGATCGCGATCGAGCTTGCGATGCATCGGCCTACGTACTTGCGGATGTGCCAGAAATTCGTGGAGCACTTCCTTTGGATCGCCTCGTCGATGGTCGCTGCCGAGGGCGAAGCAGGGATGTGGGATGAGCAGGACGGATTTTTCTACGATGTGCTGCAACTTCCCGATGGACGTGCGCAACGGCTGAAGGTTCGTTCGATGGTCGGGTTGCTGCCGCTGTGCGCGGTGACGGTCTTCGACGGCAAGTTGCACTCGATGTATCCGGAAGTGGCGGATGAGGTGCGTCGTTTTCTAAAGTCCCATCCAGAGCTTACGAGCCGCATTCACGATCCGACGAAACCGGGTCTCGAGGGCCGGTTGATGGCGGCAGTCCTGGACGAGCAGCGCCTGCGCCGTGTGCTTGGGAGAATGCTCGATGAGAACGAATTCTTGAGTCCGTTCGGCGTGCGCTCGCTTTCTCGCCATCACGAGCGGGAGCCCTTCGTCTTCCCGGTCGGCGCTCACGAGTATCGCGTCTCGTATCTACCTGCCGAATCCGACAATGGCATGTTCGGCGGTAACTCAAATTGGCGCGGACCGGTGTGGATGCCTGTGAACGGACTCATCATCCGCGCACTGCTGCAGTACTACAGCTACTTCGGCGATGCGTTCAAGATCGAATGCCCGACTGGCTCGGGCCGGCTCATGACGTTGTTCGAAGTCGCAGAGGAGATCGGTCGGCGGCTCACCGCGATCTTCCTTCGCGACGAGAGCGGTCGTCGCCCTGTGTATGGCGGCACTGAGAAGTTCCAAACGGACCCGCACTGGTGCGACTACCTGCAGTTCTTCGAGTACTTTCACGCCGACAATGGCGCGGGACTCGGCGCGAATCACCAGACTGGGTGGACGGGAATCGTCGCGAGGTTGATGCATTTCTTCGCGACAACACATGCCGAGGATGTGCAGCGATTCGACAAGAGGAGCGTCACGATGAAAAAGCGCCAATCGAAAGTCGAAGCGTCGACGCGTGGCGCTCCGCGTGCGGCTGCCAAGCCTTTCGACGAGAACATCGGTGCGATTCATGTCTTGCTGGAACGCCTGAATCGGCAGCGCTTGCCACGTGCCACCAAGCTCAGGGACAAAGTCGAACGAGGGGAATGTCTATCGACTTACGACACCGAGTACATCGAGAAGGCCATCGAGGAGGGCGAAAAGGCGACGCGACTCACGGCGCAGTACCCGCACTATCAGCAGATCGTCAACGCGATGACGACGCTCTACGCGGACATCCTGCGCAAAGGGCGCGCCAACGAGCAGCGCGAGCGCGAGCGCCGCTAGTTCAAGCGGCAGCGCGCGCCGATGAGCTCTCGCTGGCACCTTCTGCGGCCGCCGCAATCTTGCATTGGCCGAAGATGACGTACGCGCCTTCACGATCGGCAATCGCGAGCGTGAGTCTGCCGGTCGCTCGATGCACGGTTGCGCTCCAGACGAGCTCGAGACTCGTGCCCTGCAGAGCAAGCGAAGCTCGATTCGTCCCGACGTTCTGAATCGGCAGAGCATCGTATCGGTAGGGCGTTCGCAGCGATTTATTCTTGACGTCGATGTGGAGCGTCAAGTCTTTGCCCTCTTCCGGTTGCAGCTGCTTGCAGGAGTTCTCCTTGGGCAAGCAGTCATGCCCGACGGTCGGCTCGCAGCTCATGGGTTGGGAGCCATCGAACGGTTCAGCGCCGGCTGCGGTTGTCGTCAGCAGCAGCGCGGCCGTGAATGAGTACCAGTGGTTCATGATGAATCTCCTTTTGTGCGAGTACGTCGAGAACGGTTCGCCACTCATTCAGAAGGCCTCGCCCACAGCCAACGTGAACGTGCTGTCGTCGCGGCCCCAGCCAAAATCCGCTCGCAGATTGAGTGGCAGTGCCTGTGTCATGCGGAATCTGAGGCCGAGGCCCGCTGCGGGAAGCCAATCGTCGGTGTCGATGTCGCCAAGCGCACCCGACACTTTTCCGGCGCCGGCAAACGCGACTACACCCCAGCGTGGCGCGGCCATCCAACGCCATTCGAGCTGGGCGGCGAACATGGACTCACCGATGTACCGCCCCGGAGTGTAGCCGCGTAGATCCGCATCGGAGCCGAACCACGCTTTGGCGAAGAACGGCGCGTCGCCTTCCACGACGGTTCCTGCGATGCGGCTGGCAAGTACGTGAGAGTCCGCGACCGTGACGTATGAATTCCATTCGAGCTCGACGATCTCGTATTCGTGGTCGCTTCCGAGCTCGCTTCGAGCGAGCGAGATCAGAGTCTCGACATGATGTCCATCACTCGGGTACAGATCGCTGTCGCGTGTGTCGTACTCCGCACTCAGGCGCAGGCTCGCCAGTTCGATCGAGCTGGAAGAGCCCAATATTTCCGGTAACGAAGCGTCGGGATTGCGAGATCCAACTTGGGTATTTCCGGCCAGAATGCCGACACCGGCCCAACCATCCTGCCCGACTCGCATCGCGGCTTCGAGGGTTCCGCCGGAAAAGCTCTGCCGAAGTGGAATCGTCTGCTCCGTCGAGGCGATGTCCAGCGAGACGTTGTAGCGAATCTCGCCGGTCACTGCTGCGAGCGTCGTGCGATAGCGCTCGTCCGACCAATAGCCGCGATGCGCGCCGATGCCTGCCCAACTTCCGCCTTCGGCGTACATTCCTCCGGCGCCTGCCACCGAATGCTTGCGTTCAGGACCGCGATCCGGGTCTCCATACAGATATCCGACACCAAGAACGAGTCCCGCGCCGAGAAGCTCGTTCTTGAAGGGGAGCGGAGCGATGACCCAGTTGCCGTGCTCAGACTCCGCATCACGCGTCCCGGATTGGTCCAGATCATCGATGAGGTGCATCCCGTTCATAGAGCTCGCAGGATTCGCGCCCGAAGTCGCAGGAGTCAGGATCAAGTTTCGGCCGGGATCCCACGCGGACGTCTGCGCTTCCTCGCCGTGCGTGCTCTCACTGGTTACAGCGATCAGCAGCGCGACGACGCATTCAGCGCGATGACGCATGTGGAGATCACCACCGGCTAACCAAGCGCGCAACGCGCACTCGGAGCTGCGTTGAGTCGTTCGCGTGCCGATCCCTCCGCCTTGATTGCCTACTGTGCTTTGCGCGGTTCGACCGTGACAGCCAGCGCCTCCGTATACGTCAGCTCGACTTCATCGCCCTTCTTGAGTGTCCCGATGAACTGACGGGCTTTAGGATCCATGACCTCGACGGTGCGCGTCATCCCAGCCGGGCCAGTGAACGTCACCTCGTTCGTGTCGCGGTTGACTGCATCGATGATCACCGTCGTGGTCACTCGATTGCCCATCGCTGCACCGGGCTGAGCGCCCTCAGGCATGCGGGCCGTACCCACGCTTGCGTCGACGACACCGACCGTCTGGCTTTCGCCCTTCTTCTTGAACGCTGCAGCCAATGCTTCGTGATACGTGACCACGACTTCATCGCCTGGTTTGACTTGCTTGAGATTGCGCACCTCGTCAGGCACCTGAACCGTGGTCGTCTCGCCGTCGGCAGTCAGCTCGACCAAGCGCTTCTCGTGATCCACCGACTTGACCGTTGCGGACACTGTCTGTGTGCGCTCGACATTTACGGGCTCGGGTTGACCCATCGCTGTTGCGATGCCGAGCGAACAAACGACAGCGCCGGCGAGCGGCGCGATGAGCTTCGGATTCACGGCATTCTCCTGTTCCTGACACGCGAGCATGGTGCGACGAACGCAAGCCGTGCGTAAGTACGTAAGGAGGGCAGGAGAGCAGGTTGTCGACCGGCGCTCGCGCGATGATCGATGCAGATAGGCACAAAGGGCGGAGATGCTGCACTTTGCACCGACCGCATTGAGGGGAGCGCGGTCGCATGATCCCTTACCTAACTGAGTGAGTGGCTACGGACGGCCGACCGCCGGTCTCACGCTGAGGGCAATCCGATGCGCCAGCTCGCGTTCTCGATCATGACGTGCGTATTGATGGCCACTGCGCAAGCAGAGGAGCGCGATCCGCTCGATGCGCGCTTTCTGGTCGATGTCGGCTGGTTCTTCATGTCGACCGACATGCGCGTGCGTGTCGACGGCGACACGCAGGAAACGACGGGAGATGACGTCGACTTCGATGACACCTTCGGGATCGGCGACTTCGATCGATTCCGGGCGGATGTGCTGTGGCGAATGTCAGATCGTCACCTGCTGCGGTTCATGTACTTCGAGAACAATCGAGATGCATCTCGCACGATCGAGCGAGACATCACGTTTCAGGACGAGACATTTCCACTCGGAGCAACCGTCAACGCGCGCTCGAACGTCACGGTCGTACAGCTCGGATACGAGTACGCTTTCTTGCAGCGCGACACCTACGAGATCGCCGGCGGCATCGGCATTCACTACGTCGACCTCGGGCTCGGGCTCGATGCTACGATCACGGCGCAGGGATCGACCGCTTCGAGAAGCTTGGATCAAAACGCCACGACAGAGGCGCCGCTGCCCGTCCTGGGTCTGCGTGGGACCTGGAACCTGCCACACAATTTCTACATCACGGGGCAGGTGCAATACTTCTATCTCGAGTTCGATCCGTACTCCGGCAGCTTGCTCGACTTGAAGTTCTCCGCGGTATGGCAGATGTCGGAGCACGTCGGAATCGGGCTGGCCTACAACGACTTTGCTTTTCGCTTCGATATAGACGATCGAGGCAGTTTCGACGGACGCCTACGGTGGGACTATGGCGGCGCGATCGCGTTCGTGACCTTCATGTTCTGATGACCAATCGATTGATCTCTCGCGGCGACCGCGGCGAACCGCGGCGAAGAACGAATCGAATGAGACCATCGACGATGCAGAGAGCACGCGCTCTGATACAGGCGAAACGTCCGCGCTCATTCTCCTGCCTTCCGTCGCCGCGGCCGCCGCGTTCGCCGCGAGAGATTTCTTCCTGACGCGGACACACTTGGGCTGTTGTTATCTTCAGCGCACGGCTGCTTGTTGCGGAGAAGCTTGTACATGCGTGAGCACGCTTTCGTGCGTCACGGTTGCGGCCGGCGCCTCGAACCAACGCTCCTTCGGCACGATCTTCGGTTCCGGCGTGTCGCCCTCGTACGCCGGCACCATGATCTGCACGCCGTACTCATTGAATACGTCGAGAATATTGCGATGAAGTGCTGCGTACCGCTCGAGCAGGTTATGAGCACTGTCGACGCAGACGTTGAGCTCGTAGGCGACCGAAAACTCATCGAGCGATCTCTCGAGCACGAAGGCGGGTTGAGTATTCACGAGTCCTGTCGTGCGTGCGGCGGCTTGAAGGAGCAACGCCTCGACTTGGCGCCACGGAGTCGAGTAGCCGATGCGAACGATCGTGTGCAGAAGCAGCCCGTGCGTGGCGGCCAATTTGCTGTAGTTCGTGACATGGCTTGCGAGCACGAGCGAGTTCGGTACGACGATCTCTTCGTTCTTCGGCGTGCGTAGGTGCGTCACCATCAAGCGAACTTCAACGACCTCGCCGAGGAGCTCGCCAATCGCGACGCGATCTCCGACGCGAAATGCGCGGCGGTAGGTCACCGTATAACCGGCGATCACGCTCGCCATGGCGGAGGACGCGCCGAGCGAGAGCATGAGGCCCGCGAAGATCGACAATCCCTGAAAAGCTGCGCTACCGGAGCCGGGCAGATAGGGGTATGCGATCACGAGTGCCAAGAGAATGATGAGGGCTCGCATGATGTGATACGTGGGCTGCGCCCAGTCCGCATCGAATCCAGGCACCGGCACCGTGCCCGCAGCAACTGCGCGCGAAAAGACATTCATCAGTTTGAGCACATAGCGGATGACGAGGGCGAGCACCAGCAAGAAGATCAGCCTCGGGATGTACTCGAGAACGGCTGTACCCATCCGTGCGATGGGATCCACGATGAGATCGAGCAAGCGCGTCCCGAGTCTTCGCGTCGAAGGGAACTGCCCCAGCACGAATGCGAGCGTGAAATAGGCAAGTCCGCCGACCACAACGAGTCGCAGCACGTGCAAGCTGCCGCGAACGGCACGCCAGATCTGCTCCGCACGAACGACTTCGAAGGATTGAATGGTCAGACTGTGGATGCGTTTGCGGTACCGCGTTTCGAGCATGCTTTGCAAGCGTCGCAGCGCGAACAGCGTGCACAGAAGCGCGAGGCTCGCGGCGATCACGACTACCAGCGAGTTCACGATCGCGCGCGCGACATGCTCTGGTGAGCGCTCGATGCGATATCGATCGATCGCTTGGCGGACTTGAGAGAGGCGTAGCTGGGCGGTGTCGTTCAACGACAATCCTTCCAACCTGGCATCGGCATCGACGATCGCAACGAGATGCCGGGAGCCTGCCCGCAGATCGATTCTGCCTTCGCTTGCGGCGGGATGGATGTCGTCCAGGCGGACCGCGGGGTTGCGTGCTGCATCCACGATCCTGGTGCGAACGGCATCTGCTCGAGCGGAGCTCGACAACGATGCGCTGCCCGCGACTTCGAACAGGGTCTTGCCATCGAGCACCACTTCCGCAGAGTCGGCGGCAGACAACGCATCGACGTGCTGCACGTCCTGTGCCCACAGTAATCCGTTCAGTAGGACACAGCAGATGAACGCAACGTGCTTCGGTAAGTATTGCCGCACGATCTCACGAACGGCCTTCCGTTGAGGGAACTTCGTTGAGGGAGCTTCTGGATATGTGCGGTCAGAAGCGCCATGCCGCCGTGAGCCAGAACGCGTACGCATCGTCCAGCTCATCGACATCGAACAACTCGTACTCGAGCTTGGCGTTCAGACTGTCGAATAAAGTAACGCCTGCACCGACGCCATAGACGACCGCTTCCCCACTGTCATCCGTGCCGATGACGTCCCCATTTCCGGGTCCGATGTTATCTAGATCGACGTTGATCTCGACGTCGTGGAAGTAGTAGCCGATCTTCCCTGAGAGCTCGAAGATGCCGATCGGCAGCGTCCCGATTGCATAGCCTGCAAAACCAGACAGCTCCAGTTGGTAGTCTCCGCTCGTTCCAGATGCATCGAAATTGCCTCGCGGGTTGCCGAGATCGATGTAGTCCGCCTCGAGCGAGAAGAAGCGGTTGAAACGCCACCCGAAGAACAGCTTGTAAGCGGAGTCGTCCGAGTCGAGGTCCTGAACCGCATCGGTCAGTCCATCGATGTCGTCGATGCTCACGTCGAACTCACCGTAGCCGCCGCCCACGTAGGGCCCAGATTCGTTCTCCTCCTGTGACATCGCAGGTTGTGCCAGTGCTAGCACGGCGATTGCCGCCAGAGGCACTGTTGAGCGCGGGCAGATGGCTGGAGTACGCATATTGAGCCTCGCATGATGTTGCTCGCGATCGACGCTAGCAGTGAGGTAGTGGCCTAACAATAAGTGACGCGGGCAATGAAGCGCTCCCTCGAATTCGACAACGGCGCTAGGTTGGCGCCGCGGCGTCGAGGGCTGGCACCGGATACTTCTCGAACATCTCTGCGATGAGCGCATCGATGCTCGCGGCGGGGTTCTCGATGGCCTTCTTGGATAGACGTCCCTGGGCAACCGCTTGCCAGACGAGCTGGCGCTTCCCGGCATCTACGAGGTCGATGACGAGCGTACCTTCCTGGTAGTGCGTCGTATGTATATCCGCAGGGTAGCCGCCCCACGCCCCATACATGCCCGCGCGGTATCCATAGAAGCTGGCGGGGGCGGGTGTGCTTTGAACCTGTGTTCGCGTCTCGACATTGGTATTGAAGTTCACGAGCAGTTGAGGATCGTTGGTCACTTCCTCGTAGCCGCGGCGTTTCAGCTCGCGCCGTGTTGCATCCTTGAGCCGGCTCGTGATCATCGTCGAGTACGACGACTTGTCCGTCGCAAGCTCCTCGAAGAAGGCGAATGTCTTGTAGCTCGCGAGGTTTGCAGTCGGATCTGCGTCCGTTCGCACCTTCGGACCGCTCGTGCAAGCGGCAACACAGCACGCGAGCGTAAGGCACAGCACGAATCTTTCGACGCCGACGCGCATGAGCGCAGCTCCTCTCTGGCACCTGACAGCATTATTGAGTCACGCGAGTACCTGCATATCCATACGCACAAGGGGGACGCTTACATGCCCGCGAAGTCACTGGCTTTGCGCCAGATGCGACGCGGCCATCGCGGCGTGACTGCAATTGCGTGTGCGCCTGTCATCAATAGGTATGCAAGGCGTCGGCGACGGTCCTCCATTCGGATACGCAGCACCGAAGGGTCACGCGCACCATTCCATCGTGTGGTTAGTCTCAATCATCGGGCGGGGTGAGCATCATGAGTATCAGAGGTTGTATATCGTTCGCGTGCCTGCTGGCCGGCGCAACGCTCGCGAATGCACAGACATCCGTCGATCGGTCGTTCACATCGACGTCTAATGACTGCAGCGGAATCCAATGGTCTGACCGAGCGCTCGAGATGTATCCGACCATAGCGTCGGCGTGCCGGTCGGTCGAGGAGCGCAACGGCAAGACATACGTCAAGTTCCAAGGCACGCTCAAGCGTAACGAACGCGGTGAACGGATCGTCGTGGACTTCAAGGACGGCGGCGAGATCACGTTGACGCCTCCTCCCGAGACATCGCTGTACGTCGATGGTCGTCGCACGCGAGTCGCGGACTTGAGGCGCGGGGATCAGCTCAATTTCTACATCGCCGAGGATCGCCTCGCTGCGCAGTTCCCGGAGGCGGAAACGCAAACGGCGCGTTTGATCGTCGTGCCGATTGCGGTGAACGAGACATCTGTTCGGGAAGAACCGCAGCAGATGTCGGCAGCGCTGCCTGCGACCGCAAGCTGGTGGCCGATGTTCGCGGTCGGTGGCCTATTGGCGCTGATGTTGGGGTCGATTCTCGCGCTTTTTCGTCTCAGGAGTTGAGGTTGGCGAGTTGAAGTTCGCCGCGAGTTGAAGTTCGCCTTGAGTCGATATCGTTCGGCTCATCCGCGACTGCAGCGCCCGACTACTGTGGCCATCGATGCGCGTGGCGCGCAACGATGGTCAACCGGGCGCTGCCCCTGGCGGTGTCCGCTGCAAGGTGCCCGCTGCAAATCGCACTATCTTTCCATCACCGATCTTGCGATTCGCCACTCGCCTCGATGACGGCATCAATGAAGGCTGCGCTCGAGAACGGCTTCGAGAAATAGGCTGTGGCGCCGAGCTTCGAAGCCTCGTCGCGATGTTCGCTATCGTCGTGGGCGGTGACCACGACCAAGGGCACGCGCACTCCATTGAGCTGGAGCTTGCGATAAAGCTCGAAGCCGGAAATGCCCGGTAGCTCGGCATCGACGATCAGGCAGCGATGCTCCCGCACCCGCTCGTCCATCAAGAGCGCCTCACCCGAGTCGAACGCTCTCGCTTCGAATCCCGCCGCAGACAACAGCCGACACATCGAGTGGTTGACGCTGTGATCGTCCTCCACCACAGCGACGATGCCGCGATGTTTCTTGATGTGACCCACGTGGAAACGGTATGCGTTAAGACGCGGCTGCTCGATAGTCGGACGATGGATGATCTCAATACATTCGCCCGTGCAGCAGATCAATGAGGGTCAAGGGTGAGTCAATGAGCCTTCGACGGCACGGTGAACGAGAAGGCGGCCCCGCCCGTAGGACGATTCTCGGCCCAGATCTCCCCACCGTGTGCTTTCACGATGGAACGCGCGATCGACAGGCCCAGCCCAAGGCCATTCGGTGCGGTGGTGAAGAAGGATTCGAACAAGCGTCCCATGTTCTCGCTTGGAATGCCCTGCCCGTTGTCAAGGACCGATATCTTCACGCCTTCGGCATCTTTCTGAGTTCGAACTTCGAGCGTGCGCCCAGCATTCGGGTTTGTTTCACTCATGGCGTGCATTGCATTGATGAGCAGATTGAGGAGCACCTGCTCGATATGCACTCGATCCGCTGGCACGCTCTCCACGTCGGGATCGAGCGCGAGCTTGAGTGCCACGTCGCGTTCCTTCGCGTCCGGCTGGATCAGGGTGGTCACATTGGAGACCAAGTTGTTCAGATCCACGGGCTCGAACTCGACGGTGCGCTTACGTAGCATGGGTCGCAAGCGCTGCACGATTCCATGCGCTCGCAAGTCGTCCTTGCGAACGTCGATCAAGATATCTCGAATCAGACGCAGATCCGCTTCAGGTCGATCGATGACCAACAACGCCGTATCGACATTGCTCAAGATTGCGCTCAAAGGTTGAGTCACCTCATGCGTGACTGATGCAGTGATCTCGCCGACGAGTGCCAAGCGAGCTGCGTGGGTGATCTCTGCGTAGTGCTTCTGCAGGCTGTCCTTCGCCTGTCGCTCCTTGCGAAGCTGCAGCAAAAGCAGTCCACCGAGGACTAAGCTCAAGATGAGCAGCGAGATGAATGCGAGGTCCATGCAGCCGATCCGCTTCCGATATCGGGGCCAGGAACTTGTGGAAGAATGGTCTGCCCTTCCGAGATGTCTGCTCGCGAGGGAGCAGGAGGATCGGGGGGGCGGGCTCAATCACAGCTGGGGCGACGTCGGCAGAAGTGTCCAAAGCAACACGTGCTGCATGCTACACGCTGACACAATGCTGTAAATCGCGGGTTCCATGCCCCTTCTACTCATTGTGAGTGTCTCTTGACGGGACTAAACGTGACACTCGGCATGTCAGACGCTGTGTTCCAATCGGCGAAGCAATACGCAGGGGAGAGGACACATGAACGCGCACGACCCGCACACCGTTGCACCTATCGTCCATGTGGTCGATGACGACGACAGCTTTCGCGCCAGTGTCATCCGATTGCTACAAGCGAACCGCATTGCAGCGATTGGCTACCGTTGCGCTGGCGAGTTCCTCTTAGCCAATCCGCTCGATGATCCCGGATGCGTCTTGCTCGATATCACGATGCCCGGCCCCAGCGGCATGGACCTGCTCAAAGCGTTGCGATCGAGAAGGGTTGCCCTGCCGATCGTTCTGCTCACGGGGTGTGACGATGTGGGCACCAGCGTCGATGCGATCAAAGCGGGTGCGATCGACTACATCGTCAAGCCCGCGCCGGCCGAGCGGGTTCTACAGGCCGTGACCAAGGCGTTGGAACGCGATTCGAAAGCTCGATGCGCTGAGCGCGAGGTGGCCGACCTTCGCAGGCGCTTCGACGAGCTCAATCCGCTCGAGAAGAAGATCCTGTCCGGGATCATGAACAACAGGCTCAACAAACAACTCGCAGCAGATCTTGGTTCCTGTGAGCGCACGATCAAGGCGCGCCGGGCACGCATTCGCAGCAAACTGCAGATTAGATCCTTGCCGGATCTGGTGCGTGCCTCTCGGTTGTTGGAAGAGTACGCGAAGGAACAAAGGTCACGAGCCGAGGCGCGGGCCGCGCAGCATGTCGAGCGACCTCTTCCGATGAGTGCCAGTGCCGGCGCGTCGCACGTTCGCCATCGCGCGGCGTGGGTTTCGGAATCCGAGTGAGTCGAGCCGCGTCCGCCTCGTCGGCATCTTCCCATGCGCCTAAGTAGTACGGGCGTGATCGCTTAGTCCCCATCACGGCTTCCGTCCTCGTGCGCGAGGAGGTGTACTCGTGCGATGTCATTGCATTCCCTCGCACGCTTGCTCGTCCTTGCGGTTCTCATGCTGGGAGTTTCGATAGCGCGTGCGCAGAGCGTTGGGTTTCCGGATTCACCTGCAGCGCGACAGCGGCTGTTCCTCGATCTGGTGGAAGAGCGCGCTCGAGCCATCGAATCGGCGTTCCCCGGGTTCGTCCCGGATGTAGATTTCAAACTCACGCTTAGGAGACAGATTGAGTGCTCGGCGAAGACGACGCAACTCGCTTGCTACGATGCCGAACGGAATATCCTGACATTCGATCGAACAGCGCTCGAATTTCTCGATAAACGGTTGGCGGCGTCGGCCAAGGACTATTGGGTGTTCTATGAGCACATGGAGCTGCGCGTTTCGTTTCCCATCATTGCGATCATCGATGGTGCGCTCTGGAACGCATTCATGAATGAGATCGCCCAGGCGCAGCACGTGAGCTGGCCTCACGAGGGCTGCGGATCTGCCCAACTGGCGCAGCGCCTCGCATGCGAGATGTTGGTGTCCGGCGTCGACAATGAGCTGCGCGTCAGGCACTCGCGAATGTACAACGCGAACAGGCTCGACCGGCTCTGGCCAGACAATCTCGTGGCTCTCGAGCGAAGCGCTTGGCGCAGTGCCGATCGACAATATGATGAGGTGCGTGATCTGGGAGGGATTCAGCTGCTCAAACCTCTCATCGAGGAGTTCGGCGCAGCGCGCGTGATCGCGTACGTGGCACAGACTCCATTCTCGATCGAAAATAATAATGTGAGGGCCTCGGCTCTTCGATATCAGGAACGGGCCCGCGACGCGCTCGCGTGGTGAGCAGTGGAGTCTCCCGCTCGCTGCGCCGTTTCTGCGATTGCTTTGAGCAGGACTTCCGCATTGGCGGGTTTGGAGACGACTCGGTGGAAAAGCTGCAAGTCTTCGTCCCATTCCGGGAGCGAAGCGGAGAAGGCGATGAGACCTGTCCCGCTCAAGCCCGTATCGGCTTTGATTTCACGCGCGATCTGCAGGCCGTCGACCGAGGACATGTGCAGATCGAGGATGATGATGTGCGGGCGATACCGTCGGGCCGCTTCTAACGCGGCGTTGCGATCGGAGGCCTCGTAGATTTCATAGCCATGAAGGGTCAGGAGTCGACGTAAGCTTCTTCTTACACTGTCGTCGTCGTCCACGAGCAGAATGATTGCCGCAGCCACGTTAAGTCACGTACCTCCCAGGAACGGGTGTTCTTGCACCTCACACATTATTCGGCCATCACTTCGAAAAACCACGAACGGCATCAGGTATTCAAGAGAAGCTGTTCACGTTAGACGGATTCTTAGCGACGCAATTCGTGCATCCAATGCCACGAAGAAATCTTGGGCCACGATGCCTGAACCACTCCTGTATACGTATTGCGCAGATCCCCGTCGCCTGTGCCGCGCACCGATGCGAGCGCTTGTCTGCCCGCGGTACGTACTGCTCAGTCGAAGCGCTTCGAAGCAGTATTGCTGAACCGGCCCCAGATGGCTTGGGGCCGAAGCCAGCAGATTCGTCGCAGCTCGCTCGCATCATGTGTGCAATCAAAATAGCTGGACTGCTTCTATGTTGCGCCGCTGCAGGGTGTGCATCGACGGGTTTCGTCTCGTCGATGAAGACCCCTGATGCACAACCGCTGGATCTGACGAAGGCCAAGGTGGCAGCGGTCGTGATCATGGAAGACCAAAGCCGGCGTCGCAGCGCCGAGACTGCACTTGCTGGAGAGATCTCGGCACGGGGGGCTATCGGCATCCCGATGTACACGATCTACTCGGATAGCACGCCGGCCAACGAAGCGGCCGCCCGCACTGCGCTGGATGCCGCTCAGGTGCAGGCCGTAGTCGTGATGCGACCGGTGAGCGTCGATGTCGATGCCGAAGTGACCCCGGTGACGTATTCGGAACCGATGTACCGACGATACTGGGGCGCGTACTACGGCACGGCGTGGGGAACACCCTATGGTGTGGCAAACGTGACCGGCGGCGATCTGGTCCAAACGACGACCGTCGTCGTCGAGACATTGGTTTACTCCATGCAGCAGAACCAACTCGTCTGGAGCGGAAAGAGCAAGCACGTGAATCCGTCTGGCCTGGAGCGGTCGATACAAGAACTAGCCAAAGCGGCGGCTTCAGAGCTGCGCAAGCATGGGTTGATCGCGAGCGCAGCAAAGTAAGTGGGCGGGGCTTCGTATGCTTCCCGCACGACGGCTGTGAATCGTAGATGACGCGAACAAACTGTGGACGTTCGTCGTTTAGCCATCATTGTGCAGAGCGCCTCCGATGCAGGCAACGTGCTCATCGATCTTGTCGCTGGTCGCCGGATGCATTGCGCTCGCTGGATGCGCGATCGATCCGTCAGAGCGGTCTGAGCTGCGTTCAGGTAGTCTGTCTAGACTCGAGGATCCGACGTTCGCTCCGAATCTCGTCAATGCAGGCGTTTGGATGCCTTGGAGATTCAGGAGGGCGGCCGGAGCTGGAATCTACTTCCTGGATAGCCATGACGCATCTAAGATCCCGGTACTTTTCATACACGGAATGTATGGATCGCCTCGAGACTTCCGCTATCTGATCAGCCGTCTCGAGCGAGCCCGCTTCGAACCTTGGTTCTACTACTACGCTTCGGGCGACGACCTGAGCAGTACCGTCGAGCACCTGCTGCACGAGATGGATGCGCTCTGTGCTCACTACAACGTGCGCTCGCTCATCATCGTTGCTCATAGCATGGGTGGTCTCATCGCTCGAGAATTCGTGCTACGCACCTCGGAATCCCATTGCTCCGCCGTCCCGGTGCTCGTCACGTTGTCGACGCCTTGGCACGGCCATCGGGCTGCTGCGATCGGATCGCTTTTCTGGCCGGACGCGGTGAGGTCATGGCACGACGTTGCGACTCGCAGCACCTACCTCGAAGGTCTATTTACGACGAAGGCGGGCATGCGCCGTCGGCTGCCCGTCAGCACCGAGCATCATCTGCTCGCCTCCGTGGGTAGAGACAACAAGCGCGGTGCTGACCTCGACGATGGAGTCGTGACGGTGGCGAGTCAGCTGCGCGATGCGGCATGCGAGGATTCATATCGCATATACCGCTTCGAGGAAACACACGTCGGAATTTTGAATAGCGCCGCAGTCGCGGAGTCGATCAATCGCGCACTCGCAACGGTTCTGAAGCAGCCACTCTGAACGGCGGCCGGTCTTCTTGATCTTGGCGTGCGGTGTTGGATCCGGTGGCGGCGAAGCTCGTCCCACTTACGGTTTCCCACTTGGGTTTCCGCGATCGCGTGCGCCTTTACGGCTTTCTCGCTACCGTCCCTGTCGCGGTCCTCTTCGGTCGCCGCACGACTCTGAGCGTTCGGCTACGAGCTCCACCGCAGAAGAATTCATCGCGTCCGTTTGACTCGAGACCAGATACATTGGCGCCAGCCGGCATTTCGAGTCGTTCCAGTACTTCACCGCTTTGTGGATCGACGCGACGCAGTTCGCTTTCATCGCCTTCCCACGTGGCATGCCAAAGCTCGTCCCCGACCCATGTAACGCCAGTGACGAAGCGATTCGATTCGATCGTACGCAAGATCTTTCCTGTCTGCGGATCGATCTCGTGAATCTTCCGGTCGCGATACTGCCCAACCCAAAGCGAACCTTCCGCCCAAGCAAGGCCCGAATCTGCTCCGCCGCCTGGTGCTGGAATGCTAGAGAGCACCCGCCCGGTGTGCGGATCGATCTTGTGAATTCGATCCTCTGCAATCTGATATAGATGCTCGCCATCGAACGCGGTGCCTGCATGAGCGGCGATGTCGAACGAGCGCACGGCCTTGCCGCTCGTCGGATCGAGCGCAGTCAACTTATCGCCCGACGCAATCCAGACGTGCTCACCGTCGTAAGTGACGCCCGCGATGCTTTCCATACCCTCGAAGGGTCCGTACTCGCTCACGATCTCGGCTTTGGCTGTCTTCATGGTTCGATCTTAGTCGCTGGGAACCGGAGGCGGGAGTAACAAGGGTGTCGCGAATCCTGGCAGCAACGGGCTGATCCATCGCTGCGCGCGCCCGCGACCGAATGCTTGCACCTTGCCAGTAGTCGCAAGTGCCTCGAGCGCACGTTGAGTCGTACGTTGACTCATGCCTGATGCCAACGCCAGCGCAGAGCTCGACCACGATTCGCCGTCGGCGAGAAACGCGAGCACTGTCGCGTGCTCCTCTTCGGCCGGTTGGGTGAGCAACACGACATCTCGATGCGGAGGTGCGACGAAAACGAAGCCCTGTTGCGTGGCGTTCACCTCGATGATCTCGAGAAGCGCTTTGCGAAGTCGACCGATCTCGACCCGAAGCCGCGCGCGATGCGAATCGTCGGGCCGTTTGACTCGGAACGCTCTCTCAATGAGCACTTCTCGCGCGACATCGGCCGGCCATCGTTCCGCAAGCGCGCGCGCAAGCACGAACAGCACTGGCCTTCTGGTGAGCGACACGACGGTACCTGCGCTTCGCACCGAGAGGCGAATCGCATCGACCACGATCGCCTTCGAGGCGAAGAGCGATTCGATGTCATCGAGCTGCAGTAACCGCTCTTCTCCGCGCGCATGCAGGCGCGCCGCAAGTTGCTTCAGCACGAGCCCGGCCTGCTGGATTTCCACAATCAACGCAGGGATCTTCGCTTCGCGCGCGGCGTTCGCTGCGCGTGACAGCGCCTTACGTGCTGCCCTCGCGTGCAGATGCCGCAACTCGAGCCCAGCGACGATGAGCTCGTGCATCGCGCGCGATGCTGCGGGCAAACCCGTCGGATCCAGCTTCGCGAGCGCGCGCTGCGCCTCCGCGAGGTGACCAATTAGCACCAAGCGTCGGATCTCGAGATAACGGGCATGCGCGGAATTGACGAGATCGCCATGCTCGTCGAGCGTTGCGCGCGCAGCCTCTAGCGCCGTCTCAGACCACTTCAGCTCGCGCGAAGCAAGTGCGATCTCAGCTTCTGCAACGATACACCTTGCGCGAGCGAGCGATTCCTTCGGGCCGAAAGCGCGAACAGCCTGTCGAACAAGCGCCTTCGCGCGAACAAGATCGCCGAGTTGCGCCATTGCAATGCCGCGCAGTGCGAGTGCGGGTGCATCGTTGCGAAGCGCGACACGCTTCAATGCACCGAGTGGATCGCCTGCGGCCAACGCTCGGGCCGCCGCCGTGATCAATGAGTCCATCTAAGACGCTTTCCGAAATCCCGCCACACTTGTCACTCCCGCCTCTTTCGGCACCAGTCCTAATCTAACGCACGGACATCAAACGCATCGAGGTGACGAAGATGACGACGCACATCACCGGAACACGCGAAGAGTGGCTCGCCGCGCGGCTGCAACTGCTCGAAGCAGAGAAAGACCTCACCCGCCGCAGCGATGAGTTGGCGCGCCGTCGCCAGGCGCTGCCCTGGGTGCGCATGGAGAAGGAATATCGATTCGACACTGAAGCGGGGAGCGCCACGCTCGTCGATCTGTTCGCAGGCCGCTCGCAGCTCATTATCTACCATTTCATGCTTGGACCGAGTTACAAGGCGGGCTGCCCATCGTGCTCCGCGATCGCCGACGGGTTCAATGGGTTCTATATGCACTTGGCGAACCACGATATCACGCTGTCCGCCGTGTCCCGGGCACCGCTTGCGCAGATTCAAGCATACAAGCAACGGATGGGCTGGACGTTTCCGTGGGCGTCTTCGTTCGGCAGCGATTTCAACTTCGATTTCGACGTGTCGTTCACGCGCGAGCAGCAGCGCGAGGGCATCGCGTACAACTACACGCGCGAGCCGCCGGCGAACGTGGCGAGCGTAGAGATCTCGTCGCGCTCCACACCGGACGGCCCCCAGAAGTTGGCCGCATCGAGCGGCACCGACGTCGACACGTATACGCGCGAGCGGCCGGGGATGAGCGCGTTCATCCTCGAAGGCGGTGGTGTCATCTATCACACCTACTCCACGTACGCCCGCGGGCTCGACATTCTCTGGGGCATGTACCCGTGGCTCGATCGGGCGCCCCTTGGGCGCAACGAGTCGGGCATGTGGTGGCGTCGTCGGGACGAGTACGGAGAGGGAGCCGAGAGCAGGGAGTAGGGAGTAGGGATCGAGGGATAGGACCGGAGGGTGGTGCGATGCATTCCCGCTCTCCGGACGATGCTTCCTCACAGGAGAACATCATGTGTCCAATCTGCATGACGACTACAGCGGTCCTGATCTCGAGTACCGCATCCGGTGCCGGGGTGCTCGGGTTCATCATTGCAAAGCTGCGCGCACGGCGCAGCAGATCTCGCCATGCATTTGCCCTAGATGGGCGGCGCCAGGTGCTGCAGGGCGGAAGCTAAAGGCGATCGAGCTGACGCCTCACGGTCCGCTCATGCACCTGTTGCAAAGTCAATCCGTAACAGCGGCATACACGATCGTAGCTGCTGCCATATTGTTTGAAACCGCCGCTTGCTAGGCTCCCGACGCGGCGCGATTCCAGACGGATCGCTTGACTCCGCGAGAGATAACTGGCGAGGCGACGGGCGGTCCGGCCACACGCCGCGAATGCTCCGATCCTCAGAACAACTATTCGGGAGTGGCACGTGAGCATTCAATTCAGACGATCGCCGTTCATAGCGATGGGAATGACAGCGCCGTTGTTGTTCGGCGGAACCACCACGATCCTCGCGCAGGAGCGCACGGCTGAACAACAGGCACTCGATGAGATGATCGTGACTGGCATTCGCGGCGAAGCCCGCACGGTCACCGAGTCCACGGTTCCGATCGATGTGCTCGGGGCAGAGGAGTTTGCGAACCAGGGCGACACCGACTTGAGTAACCTGCTCAGGAATGTCGTGCCTTCGTACAACGTCAATGCGCAACCGATCAGCGATGCATCGACGATCGTGCGCCCAGCGAATCTTCGCGGCCTTGCGCCGGATCACACGCTCGTGCTCATCAACGGCAAGCGCCGCCATCGCGCTGCAGTCATTTACTGGCTCGGCAACGGCGTTTCCGATGGCGCGCAGGGGCCCGATATCTCCGCGATACCCTCGAGCGCGTTGAAGCGCGTCGAAGTGTTGCGAGATGGTGCTTCAGCACAGTATGGATCGGATGCAATCGCAGGCGTGATGAACTTCATCTTGAACGATGCGAATCACGGAGTGAGTCTCGAGGCGCGTTACGGCGGCTACTACGCGGGCGACGGAGAGCAATATGCGATTAGCGGGAACATCGGGTTACCGTTGACGGAGAACGGTTTCGCGAACTTCAGCTTCGAGTATGGCGAAGCCGAGCCAACCAACCGCAGCGTGCAGCGTGACGACGCCGCTGCACTGATCGCTGCCGGAAATACGGCCGTGCAGGATCCGGCGCAGGTCTGGGGCTCGCCTGAGCTCGAGGACGATCTGAAGACGTTCCTCAACGTCGGCGTGAAGCTCGGCGACAACATGGAGTTGTATGGACACGGCAACTACGTGTCCAAGACCGCGATCGGCGGGTTCTACTACCGCAATCCGAATACGCGTTCGGGCGTCTTCAGTGCGGACGACGGCGAAACGCTCCTCATCGGCGATCTGACACCGGATGATGGCATCGCGTGTCCGACCGTGACGATCACCGATCACGTGCCCGATCCCGCAGCGCTAGGTGCGGTATTCGACGATCCCAACTGTTTCTCCTTTCAAGAGATCTTGCCGGGTGGCTTCACGCCAAGCTTCGGCGGCGATCTGCGCGACTATGCAGCGGTTGCAGGGCTACGGGGCACGGCCGGCGAGCGCCTCAACTGGGACGTGAGCGCGGGGTATGGCAATAACCGGGTGGATTTCTTCATCTCGAACACGGTCAATGCCTCGTTCGGTCCCGACACGCCGTTGTCATTCGATCCGGGGTCGTACATTCAAGAAGAGATGAACCTCAACTTCGACCTGTCGTACGAGCTCAACGATGCCGTGACGCTGGCGGGCGGCGCCGAGTACCGCGACGAAACATTCGAGATCGAAGCCGGCGAGACGGTGTCGTGGGACTTCGGACCGCTCGCGGGGCAGGGCTTCAGTGCGGCATCGAACGGGTTCCCCGGATTCAGCGATGAGATCGCAGGAAGTTGGAGTCGCTCCAACTACGCACTCTACGGCGCTGTCGAATGGCTCGTCACCGAGCCTTGGCAAGTGGATCTCGCCGTGCGCTGGGAAGACTTCGAGGATTTTGGCACGACCACGAACGGGAAAATCGCGACGAACTATCGATTCAACGAAGCCTTCGCCGTTCGCGGCAGTTGGAGCACGGGCTTCCGTGCGCCGACACCAGGTCAATCGAATGCCTCGAACGTGACGACGCAGTTCGACACCGCGATCGGCGAGCTCGTGAATCAAGGAACGATTCCACCGACCAATCCGGTGGCGCTGTTGAGAGGCGGCGAGGCGCTCGAGCCCGAGGAGTCGCAGAACTTCAGCGTCGGTGCAATCTTCGAGAGGGGTGCTTTCA
Source organism: Pseudomonadota bacterium (assembly GCA_023417315.1). Lineage (GTDB taxonomy): Bacteria > Pseudomonadota > Gammaproteobacteria > Steroidobacterales > Steroidobacteraceae > Steroidobacter. The sequence goes on along the minus strand of JAEZFW010000059.1, from coordinate 4,861 downwards.
CTCTGACCGCCGACTACTACATCATCGAAGTGGACGATCGCATCGCGGTGTCGCAAGATTTCGAGCTCACGCCAGCGGAGGTCGATGCGTTGGTCGCCTCGGGTGTGACGAGCGCCGCGAACTTGCAGAGCTTCCGCTTCTTCACGAACGACTTCGACACCGAAACGAAGGGCATCGATGTCGTCGCGACCTATGATGCGGAATGGTTCGGTGGGCTTTCCACACTCAGTCTCGCGTTCAACAACAATCAAACCGAGGTCAAGCGCTTCAATCCGGATACGTTGAACGCAAGCCGCATCCGTCAGTTGGAAGAGGGCTTGCCGGAGACGCGCTGGAGTCTAACTGGGACGCAAGCATGGGGTCCGCTGCGCGCGCTCGCGCGCCTGAGCTGGTACGACGGTTGGTACGACAATGACGATGGTTACTACTATGACGGCGGGGACTACGTGGTCGATGTGGAAGTGGCTTACACGGTCAGGGATGCATTGACGTTCGTGCTCGGCGCTCAGAACGTATTCGATGAATTCCCAGAAGAGAATCCGGGCGCTCGAGCCGGTGTGGGTAATCGGTATAGTCAATACACGCCGTTCGGGTTCAACGGCGGATTCTGGTATGGCAGATTCGTTTACAGCTTCGAGTGAGAAATCGGCGCGACGGACGAACACATTGCGGCGTCATCCCGGTGCAAGCGGGCATGCGGGATGACCCCAATAACGGCCCCCATACTCGTCGTCCTCGCGAAGGCGAGGATCCATCTCATCTTCTGCTCGGATGGGCCCTCGCCTCCGCGAGGGTGACGGACAATGGAAATGGCTGGCGCCAACTTCGCCTTCGCTCGTCGTCCTCGCGAAGGCGAGGATCCATCTTTTCTTCTGCTCCGGTGGGCGCCAGCCTCCGCGGGCGACGCACAGAAACATTGTCTACGGCACTACTCGCTTCGCGAACACGATGCCCTGCGGGATATCCACGGATGCGCCTGTGATGTTGCCTGAGGCGTCGCGAAGAATCTCAAGCGAGACTCCTGTGGTCGGATCGAGGTGAATCGAGTCGCTCTCCGCGATCGTCGGGATCGTGGGTTGGCCAGGTACATCAATGACGAGACGCTCGCCCTCGACTCTGAACGTCAGGATGAACCCAGGGAACAGCTCATAGCGTCCGGCCGCTGCCTGCAATGCCGCGGGTGAAGGGACGAAATCCTTTGCAGGCGCTCGACGCAGTGTCCATTGCGAAGCAGATGCCTCATCGCGAAGGATGGTCCATCGATCTTGCCTACGCCACGCCGTATCGAAGATGCCGTACGCAGCGTGCACGGCGTGCGAGTCCGACGTACCAGGCGGCGCGCGGCGTCCGTCCTGGATGATCCAATCGGCGTTCGTGATCGGGAATCCCTGCGCGAAGTTCACGAGCTGCGGCCTCCAGAAATACATGCCATCGGCTGAGGTGGCTGCAACGACAAAGACATAGCGATCGTTCGCTGCAGGGCTCGGGTAAATCGCTTGGAGCACCGAATCCGTGACCGCGAACTTACGTCCATCGATCATGATGCCTTCGGCGGAAGCGTTGAAAGGAAGCTTGTCGGCAAAGCGCTTCGTCACAGCGTTGGCGTCGGCGCCACCTAGCAAGATCAGCGAATACGCTCGCTCCTGCTCGGCGGACACTTCCGTGTCTTTGAACACCCTCAAAGACTGCTTCTGCCATTGCAACCATTGCTGCGCGAACGCGTCGGCGGTGGATTCGATGCGCTCGCGCATGCGCTCATCGGGCGAGATCGTTCCTACGACGACCGCGAACGGCGTCGCAATCGCGGCCGGCAACGGACCTGCCAAGCCCGCTCGCTTCGCAAGCTGAGTGTTGGAAGGTGAACCCACCTCGAACAGGCCATCGTTGCTTGCCTTGATCTCGTGAGCTTCGCCGTTCCAGATCACGCTCAGTACATCGCTCGCCCCTCGGTAGCCCTTCGGGACATCGAGCGAGAGTGCCGCGACATTGGTCGAATCGATGCGCACGAGACCTGGCTGCAAGACTTCCGCGCTGACGCGAATGACTTGCGCGGGATTCTGGAAGCGCCGCACGCTGACCCAGTAAGCAGATGCACCCGACAGGTCGGTCGAGCGCAACCGAACCGTACGCGGCGCGGACTTTCGAGTATGCGTCAGCAACCAATCTGCAACCGGTCCGCGATACAAGTCCTCGTGTGCCCAGCCGGGCATCTCATGGTAGCGAACGTCGTATCCCCAGCGTTGCAGCAGCCGAGCTGCGTGACGCGAGTTCTCGACATGCACCGCGGTATCGGCGTCACCGTGCACGATAAGCAGCGGAACATGAAGCAGATTCTCCGCATGCGAGAACGAGCTCGAGGCCTCCAGCGCGTACGCGCTCATCTCCGTCTTGGGCTCCGGCGCGCTGACCGGAGTGCTCACATTCGTGATCCGAAAATCCCAACCGCCATAGACAGGTGCGGCTGCCGCGAACACATCGGGATGACGCGAAGCGACCGCCCACGTGCCGTGCCCGCCCATTGATTCGCCGGTGAGATACACGCGATCTTCATCGACCGAGAAGCGCTGCTTCGCTTCAGCAATGCAGCGCATGACGTCGCGATCGCCGATGCCTAAGTACTGAGCGTTGCCACGCCCATGAGGCTCGATGACGATCGTATCTCTCGTGTCGGCGATAGGACTGTGGCGCTCATCCACGCTCCACCAGTCGAAGTACTCCGGGTTCGCTGGGTTGAAGCCATGGAGAAAGGTGATCAGCGGCCAGCGCTTGTCTTTCGCATAAGCGATGGGAAGAAAGGCGCGGCAGAACTGTGTCGAACCATCGATCTCATCCGTGTACGCGAGACGAACGAAGCCGCCGCTGCGCTCGCGTGCTGTGCGTCCTCGCGCTTCCATCTCGAGCTCCTCATACTCCATGAGCGGCGAGTGAACCAGCCGCCAGGCAGACGGTGAGGCGCTCTCAACCGCGCCGCCCAGCCGATCCTCGACCATTGCGCCCAGCATGCGAATCGTGTCGCCGCGAGGAGTGTTGTCCGCGTTCTCAGCAGCTCCGATCAAGCCGCGCACGGCAGCGATCGCATCGCCTTTGTACCAGGGGAGATGACGAACCTTGCGATTCCCCCAGACGTCCTGTGTCGTCGTGCGTACCTCGTACGCTCCATCGCGCCATGCATCCGACTTGAGGTGCACGACTTCGCCGCGTGTCGTGCGCTGCTTCGCCACCACCTCACCGCCTGCCCGAAGCACCTCCACATAGACTGGTGCAGCATCCTTCTCGATTTCGATATGCGTTCGCACCGCGAGCACGCCGTCTTTCGACTCGATCAAAGAAGGCGTGATCTCATCGATTTTTCGAAGCGCGGTCCCGGGCGGCACCACGCGTAGTGTGAACTGAGAAGAGCCCGCGCTCGTCTCGTGGAAGCGAAGCAGAACGAAGTTTTCGCCCTGATTCATCGTGACCGATACGCGATCTCGATCAGGCGCGAACGCCTCGCTCGCCTCGCCCGTGTGGACGAGCTTGCCGTTGAGCCACACGGCGTACGCACGCTCGCTGCCGATCGCAAGCTCCATGGGACCTGAAGCGGCACTGGGCAAAGAAGCTGCTGCAAAAACGAAGCGGTCGACTGTGATGTCGCCAGGTTCGGGAGCACGACCGCCGATCGTGTTGAGGTCGGTGACATCGGTCCAGGACGTGTGGGGGATCCAACGGACCGCCGGAGTGCGCGTAGTGACTGCTTCGCCGACAGCGGGACGAAGCGAGACAGGGTCGAGGTCCTTCGCATCGGTCGTGCTCAGCGGTCCCGCTACCAGCCATTGACGCTGAAAGCGCTCGGAACCGCGATTCCACAACTCGCGGAGCGGCGGCTCGAAGCTCATGCGCTCGGACTCGGAGCTTGCATAAGCAGGCAGAGCGAGCGAGGAAGCGAGAACGGTTAGAGAAAAGATATGCGCAAAGCGGCACGCAGGTCGAAGCGCCATGAAACCTCGGAGCAGATGGTTGTGGTTAACGTTGTGATGCCGAGTCGTTCGCGATTGTTACATTTGCCAGCTCATCCGCAAACAAGCAAGCACTCCCTGCGACACATCCGGCCTCGTTTCCAGGAACGCGGCCGGATGCGGCGGACGCGGTGCACCGGAGGGCAGGGCTACGATGAGGAGCTCCCCTCGCTTCTCATTTGGAGCTGACGTCCACTTGCGATTCCAGAAAGAGGGAACCTGTCCACGATTCGGTGAATTCGCTTCTAGCTGTACTATCCCGATCGGCCATGCGCACGTTCGACTTCAGTTCCTGGTCTGCAGTGCTGTCGACTCTGCTCGGGTTGGCTGTGATCACGTTGATCATGGTCGGTGTGCGCCTGCTCATCATGCAGACGGTTCAGCAACGGCGCGAGCGCGAGAACCGACAGATCAACGAGCGGTTACGTACGCTCATCTCGGCGTACAAGACACTCGGTGGCTCGTTCACAGGCGACCTCGCGGTCGATCCCACACACCTTCGCGAGCTCCGTCGCCGAGCGGCACAGGAGGGCACGCTGCCGCCTGCGGCTTCGCTAGCAGGAGAGATCGTCACGCAGATCGAAGAAGAGCGTGCGAGCTCCGATCGCTCTCGACGCATTCGCGATGCAGTCGAAGCGGCGCTCTCGGACATCATTCTTCTCGGCACCGAAGAGCAGGTTCGTCTCGCCTCACGAGCAGCGACAGAGCTCGCGTCTGGACGACCTGTGCACACGGCGGAGCTCGTCGTGTCGCTGCGTAATTTCATCCGCGAAGTATTGGATCTCGATCCGGTGCCGAACGATGTTTCCATTCCAAGGCAAGGTCCCGCTCGGCCTGGGGCCGGTAAGGGCGGCAAAGGGGAAGGG
>JAEZFW010000005.1 GCA_023417315.1 Pseudomonadota bacterium | reverse complement strand
CCCCCCCCCCCCCCCCCCCCCCCCCCCCCCCCCCGTGAATATAAAACGACGAAGGCTAGGGAAGCTAATCCAGACGACTGCATCTTCTCACTACCCCCTACCCCCCGAGTCACGACCCCTATACACGCTACGCCGCGCGTCGCGCGCCGAGCTCCGTTTCAATGCGCGTCTCCATCGCCTTATTGATCTCGTAGAAGAACAACAGTGCGCAGCAGATGAAGAACGGGATCGAAGCATACAGGCTGATCGCGAGCTTGACGCCCGTAACAACCTCGGGCGCCTGTTGCGCCACATCGCGGACGTACCCGTATACGTCGAGGAGCTTTGCGACAAGGGCCCCACCGACTGCCAGCCCGAACTTCAGCCCCAGAATCATCGCGGAGAAGATGATTGCCGTCGCGCGACGATTGTTCTTCCATTCCGAGTAGTCAGCAACGTCTGCGATCATCGCCCAGAGCAGCGGGATCGTGATGCCGTAGAAGAACCCGTGCAGCACCTGCGAGATGAAGATCAGCCCGATCGCATCCGGCGGGTACACCATGAACACGAGGAGAAACAGCGCTGACACGAAGAGCGCGGCACCGAATACGTTGCGCTTGCCGAATCGATCGGCCAGCGGCTTCGAGAACCCGATCCCGACGATCATGAATATGATGCCGCCGCCATTGAAGATGCCAAAGCCGGACGCCACAGGATCATCAGGCCAGTGAAATTCGCCGAGGCCAATTCCGGTCAGCAAAGAGTTCAGCCCACCAATGAAAGTATTGAAGCCGATGTCATCGAGAAAGCGCGCGAGCGCCGTCTCGTCGACGTAGTTCTGGAAATAGAAGATGTACGTGCCGCCCTTCAGCGCGAGCGTGATGAACACGAGCACGGTGATGACTAGCGTGAGAATCCAGGGCTTGTTGCGCATCAGATCGGTCAGATCCTCTGCGACCGTGGATTTCTGTTCCGGCTTCGGAACAATGCGCTCCTTCGTGGTGAAGAAGGTGATGATGAAGAAAATCGTGCCAACGATCGCGAAGAACAACATCGCTTTCTGAAAGCCGACCGCTTGATCACCGTTGCCGAGCATCAGCACGAGCGGCAACAGCAGAACTTGAATGACGAACTGCGCAACCATTACCGCCACGAAGCGGTACGCGGACAAGCTGTTGCGATCGGCCATGTTGCCGGTGAGCACGCCGCTCAACGCCGCATACGGAAGATTATTCGCGGCGTAAATGATGACGAGCAGCGTGTACGTGATCGCCGCGTAGTAGATCTTGCCCTGCTCGCCGAGATCGGGTGTCGTGAAGGCGAGCAGCGAGAAGACGCCGAACGGTACGGCAGTCCACAAAATCCAAGGACGGAACTTACCCCATCGCGTGTTCGTGCGGTCCGCGATGATGCCCATGATCGGGTTGAACAGGACGCCACCGATGATGCCGCCCCAAAAGATGATCGATGAAGCCGTGCCCGCGGGAATTCTGAACACATCCGTGTAGAAGAACGCGAGGAACGTGATGAACGTTTGAAAGATCAGGTTCGCCGCGAGGTCGCCTAGGCTGTAGCCGACCTTCTCGATGACGCTGAGCTTTTCAGTAACCCCTGGCTTTTCCGCGATTGCGTCCATAGCGCTCTCTTGTGTGTGTTATCGGTAACGGGCCGGCGAAGGATAGACGCCCAAGCGCGCGTCGGCCAGCCTGATGCCCGTGGCGGGTCACATTAGGGGTGAATTCCCTGAAAGAAGCGCGACCACCGTCACGCTCAGCGCGGCCAACTGGCCGCTGGCCAACTGGCAACTGGCCAGAGACTATGAAGAGAGTGTTGGTGGGCTGGGTGCTCGTCGAAGACGAGCCGTTTGATTCCAGTTAGCCGGCCGCGTCGCGGCCTTAGGCCTGGAAAAGAAAAGCCCCGCTTTCGCGGGGCTTTTCTGCACTCCTGTGCTTCTGGTTTCTGGCCAGTAGCCAGTTGCCAGTCCGCCTTTCGTTACATATCCATACCGCCCATTCCGCCCATGCCAGGCGCGCCATGAGCATGCTCGGCTTCTTCCTTCGGAGCCTCGGCGATCATCACCTCGGTCGTCAGGAGCAAGCCCGCGACGGAAGCTGCGTTCTGCAGCGCCAGACGCGTGACCTTCGTCGGATCGAGGATGCCGAGCTCGAGCATGTCGCCATAATCACCCGTCGCGGCGTTATAGCCGAACGTGCCCTTGCCGTCCTTCACCTTCGCGAGCACGACAGCGGCATCTTCACCTGCGTTGGTGACGATCTGACGCAGCGGCTCTTCGATCGAGCGAGACAGAATGCGGATGCCGAAGGCCTGATCTTCGTTCACGCCTTGCAGCTTCTCGACGGCCTTCTGCGCGCGGATCAGCGCAACGCCACCGCCAGGGACCACGCCTTCTTCGACGGCCGCACGGGTCGCATGCAGCGCGTCTTCGACGCGGGCCTTCTTCTCCTTCATCTCAACTTCGGTGGCAGCACCGACCTTGATCACGGCCACCCCGCCGGAGAGCTTGGCAACGCGCTCCTGCAGCTTCTCCTTGTCGTAGTCGCTCGTTGCGTCTTCGATCTGCTGACGGATCTGCTCGACGCGCGCCTTGATGTCGGACGCCTTGCCCTTGCCATCGATGATCGTGGTGTTCTCTTTCTCCACGACGATCTTCTTCGCTTCGCCGAGGTCGTTCAGCGTCGCCTTCTCGAGCGACAGACCGACTTCATCGGAGATCACGACACCGCCCGTGAGGATCGCGATGTCCTGGAGCATCGCCTTGCGGCGATCGCCGAAGCCCGGAGCCTTTACGGCAGCAACCTTCACGATGCCGCGGATCGTGTTCACGACCAACGTGGCAAGCGCTTCGCCTTCGACGTCTTCAGCGATGACGAGCAGCGGCCGGCCGGCCTTCGCGATGCCCTCGAGCAGCGGGAGCATTTCACGCACGTTGCTGATCTTCTTCTCGTAGAGCAGCACATACGGGCTGTCGAGCTCGGCAGTCTGGTTCTGCTGATTGTTGATGAAGTAGGGCGAGAGATAGCCGCGGTCGAACTGCATACCTTCGACGACGTCGAGCTCGTTCTGCAGACCCGAGCCTTCTTCGACCGTGATCACGCCTTCCTTACCCACTTTCTCCATCGCATCGGCAATCGTCTTGCCGATCGACTCGTCGGAGTTCGCGGAGATCGTGCCGACCTGCGCAATCGCCTTCTGATCCTTGCAGGGCTTGCTCAAACGCTTGAGCTCATCCACGGCCGTGGCGACGGCGGCGTCGATGCCGCGCTTCAGATCCATCGGGTTCGCGCCCGCTGCGACGGCCTTCAAGCCTTCGCGAACGATCGCCTGCGCAAGTACCGTGGCGGTCGTCGTGCCATCACCGGCTTCATCAGACGTGTTGGAAGCGACTTCCTTCACCATCTGCGCGCCCATGTTCTCGAACTTGTCCTTGAGCTCGATCTCCTTCGCGACCGACACACCGTCCTTCGTCACGGTGGGGGCGCCGAAGCTCTTCTCGAGCACGGCATTGCGGCCCTTGGGACCGAGCGTCGCCTTGACGGCGTTCGCCAGGATGTTCACGCCTTTCAGCATCCGCTGGCGGGCGTCATCGCTAAAACGTACTTCTTTAGCAGCCATATTCGTTCAACCTCTAACTAGAAACTCGGGTGGAAACCGGAAGTGGGAGAAGTCTTTTCGGCGCCCTTCGTCGTCGTACCCGCGGAGGCGGGTATCCATCGTCGTAACTGTCACCGCTCAACGCGGTGAAGATGGGTCCTCGCCTTCGCGAGGATGACGAGGCGCCGACGCGTCACTTCTCGATGACGGCCATCACGTCTTCCTCGCGCATCACGAGGAGCTCTTCGCCGTCGACCTTCACTTCGGTGCCGCTGTACTTGCCGAACAGGATGTTGTCGCCCACTTTTACGTCGAGGGGACGCACTTCGCCGTTCTCGAGGATCTTGCCCTTACCCACAGCGATGACCTTGCCCTTGATCGGCTTCTCGGTCGCCGAGTCGGGGATCACGATGCCACCGGGGGAAGTCCGCTCCTCTTCAAGGCGCTTGATGATCACTCGATCGTGCAACGGGCGAATCTTCAGTTTGTCAGCCATAGCTCAAACCTCGAATCAGGTCGAAAAAATTAATAAAATTCGTGGGTTACGCGGGACGGTGCCAGGCTAGCTGGATATTCCTTAGCGCCTTAGCACTCACCCCAAGCGGGTGCTAATAATAGGGAGGCGAGTGCCGATTTCAAGGGGTCTGCATGCTGCGACGGTCTCCATCCGCTCGTTTCGAGGTTGACACCTCGGGGCCGACAGCCAGAAATGGCGTCCGCAGAGCGTCTCACGCGGGAAGCGCACAGCTTTCTCGCTCGACTTGCTAACGATCAACCGTCAGACGTGTATCAGACCATGCAACCATCAGATCCCATTGTCCTCGCGCTCTCCACGTGCCCGGACGAGCCCGCTGCTAAGCGCATCGCCGAAATGCTCGTCGCGGAGCGGCTCGCGACGTGTGTCAGCCGAATCCAGGATGTCCGGTCTAGTTACTTTTGGGACGGCCGTCTGCAGGACGACGCGGAGATTCTGCTAATGATAAAGACGGTGGGGTCGCGCGTGCCGGAGCTGACGGCCCGGCTTAAGGAGATTCATCCTTATGAGCTGCCGGAATTGATCGTGTTGCCGATCATCGGCGGGAACGAAGCATACATACAGTGGGTCCGAGAAGGCGTGGCAAAGGGAACGACGAGTGAGTAGAAACTTGCTGAAAGGGCTACGGACGACGAGTTACGTGCTCCAGGCAACAACCTGGTGCGCGCTGCTGTGCGCATTGCTGATCTCCTCGTTCGCGATCGCGAAGGACGACTTCCTGCCGCCGCAAGAGGCATACAAATACTCTGTGCGAGCCGAAGGCGATCAGATCTTCGTGACGTGGACGATCGCGCCCGGCTACTACTTGTACAAGAACAAGATGGGAATCGCCTCCACGATCGCGAGCGTGCAACTCGGCAAACCCGAGTGGCCGCGCGGTGAGGATCACGAAGACGAATACTTCGGGCGCCAAGAAATCTATCGCAGCACGGTCGCGGTGCCCATACCGCTGAAGCTAACGGGAACCGCTCCCGCGAAGCTACCGCTTGAGCTCAAGCTGCAAGGCTGCGCAGATGCGGGGCTTTGCTATCCCCCGCTGACGTGGAAGACCGATGTCGCCCTGGTTGCAGCAGCTGCGACAGCTCCGAAAGACGCGCGCAATCCGTTCGGCTCCCCTCGAGCGTCTCAGCAGGATGATTTTCTTCCTCCAGACGAAGCGTTCCGATTCGCCGCGAGCATGCTGCAGCCCGATGCGGTGGCGCTGACGTGGATCATCGCCGAGGACTACTACCTTTATCGCGATCGCATTCAAGTCTCCACAACGACACCGAACGTGCAGCTAGGGAAGCTTTCGCTCCCCGAAGGCAAACGCAAGCACGATGAGTACTTCGGCGATGTGGAGGTCTACTACGAAGTGCTCGAAGGCACGCTACCTATCGCGCGTCCTGCGGGCTCGACTGGCACACTGGATCTGACGATCACCTATCAAGGGTGCGCCGAAGCGGGCCTGTGCTACACGCCGATCACCAAGAACGTTTCGCTCGAGCTTCCGGCCACGAACGCTGCCTCGAGCCTACCCGCTGACGCGCAGCCTTCTTCGACCGCACCCGTTGCAGAGCAAGAGCAATTGGCGGCTTTGATTCGCGACGGCAACCTTGCGCTCGTGCTCGCCACGTTCTTCGGCATCGGGGTATTGCTGTCGCTCACGCCGTGCGTGCTGCCGATGATTCCAATTCTCTCCGGGATCATCGTAGGACAAGGTGAGAAGGTCACTCCGGTGCGCGGATTCTCGCTCGCGTTTACCTACGTTCAAGGTATGGCGCTGACGTATGCCGCCGCGGGCGCTGCTTTCGTGCTCGCGTTCAAACAGGCGCCGCAAGCCTTTTTTCAGCAGCCATGGATCATCCTGCTCTTCGCCGCGCTGTTCGTCGCGCTTGCCCTTGCGATGTTCGGCGCTTACACACTGCAATTACCAAGCGCGCTGCAGACTCGGCTCACGGACGTCAGCAATCGACAGAAGTCAGGGACGTACGTGGGCACGTTCGTGATGGGCGCGCTTTCGGCATTGATCGTCACGGCGTGCGTAGCACCCGCGATCATCGCCGCGCTCTCGGTCATCAGTCAGACGGGTCAAATCGCACGCGGTGCAGGAGCCTTGTACGCGACGGGCTTAGGAATGGGCGTACCGCTGCTCATCGTCGGCGCTTCCGCGGGATCGCTCCTGCCGAAAGTCGGCCCCTGGATGGACACGATCAAATCGATCTTTGGCGTTCTCTTCTTAGCGGTCGCAGTTTATCTCCTGCAGCCGTTGCTCCCTGACGCGCTCACGATGCTGCTCTGGTCGGCGCTCGCGGTCATCACGGGTTTCTGGATCTTCTCGCTCAAGGGCCGCGATGGCACCCCGGCCGCTTCGCCTCTGCGAGCGGTGGGCCTGCTCGGCGTATTCTATGGCGTCCTGCTGCTGATCGGCGCCGCATCTGGCAGCAGCGATCCCTTGCAGCCGCTCGATCGAGTTCGAGCCGCGGCGACAGGTGCGGCCTCAGCCGATCGGGAAGGTTTGAGCTTCACGACGATCAAGACGGTGGCGGATCTCGAACGGGCCGTTGCGGCTGCGAGTGCAGCAGGCAAACCCGTGATGCTGGACTTCTACGCGGACTGGTGCGTTTCATGTAAGGAAATGGAGAAGTACACGTTCCCGGATGCGGGCGTTCAAGCGGCGTTGGCTGACGCTGTGTTGCTGAAGGCGGATGTCACCAAGAACGATAGCGACGATCAGGCTTTGCTCAATCGCTTCGAAATCTTCGGGCCGCCTACGATCGCCTTCTTCGGTAGCGATGGAATCGAACGCAAGAACTTCCGTCTGGTCGGGTTCACGCCGGCGGAACGCTTTCGCGAACACGTCATCGCCGCGTTCGAATCTTGAGGAGCGGCAACGACGAAAAGGTTGCCGTTTGCGGTGATTTTCCTCCGCCCGAGCACTCGCGCACTTGGCTTACACTGCGCACCGTTCACGATTAGACTGCCGAGCACATGAAAGCTAGCTACGTCATCATCGCTCTCGTCGCGGCCGTCGTCGGATTCGTTGTCTATCGACAGGCCATCGAACCGCGCTTGCTCGAGCGCGGCGCTGAGCAAATCGCGGACGTGCAGACGGCTTCCGACAGTGGCGCGCGCGCCAGCACCGCCCAGGACATGCCCACCGAACTTCCGGAGTTCACGCTCGTGGATCGCGAAGGTGAGCCCCGCTCGATTCATAGCTGGTCCGGCAAATCGTTGATCGTGAATTTTTGGGCAACGTGGTGTGCCCCGTGTCGACGGGAGATTCCGCTCTTGAAACGCATCCAGGAAGAGCACGCGGCGGAAGGCTTCCAGGTGGTGGGCATCGCAGTCGACTTCCGGGAAGACGTGCTCAAGTACGCGGACGAAATCGGCATCAACTATCCGCTTCTCATCGGCGAGCAGGACGCATTGGATGCAGTGAACAAATTCGGGATATCCGCTGCCGGCTTTCCATTCACGGTGTTCACGGACGCAAAGGCTCGAATCGTGCTCACGCACCTCGGTGAGGTCACGGAAGAAGAATCGACCATATTGTTGGATGTCGTTCGGCGGGTGAATGACGGCGAGCTGACTCCCGAAGAAGCGCGTGTCGTTGCAGCGAAGCAACTATCTGAGATCGATAACGAGACGCCGGCGGCGTGACCGCTTGATCCTCGCTGTGCCGCGGGCATCGCCCGCTCTCGCGAGTTCCCTTCCACAACCGGCTGAAGTCAGCTGACTGGCTGCGGTGTGACGATGTTGCAGATTCGCCGCCGTGTTGGCCGCCAACACAAGCCGCTTTGTAGCCAACTATCGCCAAAAAGCAAGAAATGTGGGTAGACTCGCCGCCATCTTCGGATAAGTGCGCTTCGAGGTACGGGCGAACGCTCCTGTATGGCTCACGTTTTGCTTCTAAACGGTCCCAATCTGAACCTGCTCGGCACGCGCGAGCCGGGGGTATACGGATCGATCACGCTCGAAACGATCGTGGCGCGTGCGTCCGCGCTGGCGGCTGAATTCGGGCATCACCTCTCCGCGTTTCAGAGCAACTCAGAGGCTGAACTCATCTCTCGCATCCAGGAAGCACCCGCGACGCATGTGGCCTTCATCATCTTCAATCCCGCCGCGCTGACGCACACGAGCGTGGCGCTGCGAGATGCGCTTCTCGCGGTGAAGATCCCATTCGTCGAAGTTCACTTGAGCAACGTGTACGCCCGGGAAGCATTCAGACATCACTCGTACTTCTCGGATGTCGCGGTGGGCACGATCTCAGGTCTGGGCGCGATCGGTTACGAGCTTGCGGTTCGCGCGGTGGCCCACTTGCTGGGACAGAGTCCGATCAAGGGGAAAACGTAGTTGCCGTACGCATCTGCTTAGACGCGGGGCATTTCATAGTCGACTTACCTGCTTGCTTTGATCGTCCGACAGACTTCAAAGCTGCTCAAGCGGAAAAGAACAAGAGGGTTTTCTTGCATGGATATACGAAAGGTCAAGAAACTGATCGAGCTGCTGGAAGAATCCGGCATCGCTGAAATCGAGATCAGCGAAGGCGAGGAGTCGGTTCGCATCAGTCGCTATCCGAAGGGGACTGCGGCTCCTCAGGCACCGGTCGTGCATTACGCGGCAGCGCCGACCGTCGTTCCTGCGCAAGCACCGGCGAGCGCAGTCGTCGCACCGCAATCTGCACCCGCAGCTCCACCGGTGGCCGCTCGCGCCGATCACACGGTGACCGCTCCGATGGTAGGCACCTTCTACTCGGCGGCAACGCCAGGTGCGAAGGCATTCGTCGAGATCGGCAGCGAAGTGAACGTCGGCGACACGCTCTGCATCATCGAAGCCATGAAGATGATGAATCAGATCGAGTCGGACAAGAGCGGGCGCGTCACGGCCATCCTCGTCAAGAACGGCGACCCGGTCGAGTTCGGGCAGCCGCTGTTCATTATCGAGTGACGGTGCGAGCACCGTCACTGGCAAACGGCCAACTGGCGACTGGCAATCGGCCAGCAAGCAGAAGGTGCGCTCCGCGCGCACCGTTCTGACCTACAAGCCTAAGAACCTGAGAACACATGCTCGAAAAAGTCGTCATTGCGAATCGCGGCGAAATCGCTCTGCGCATCTTGCGCGCGTGCCGCGAGCTTGGAATCAAGACAGTCGCGGTGCACTCGACCGCTGACTTCAACCAAAAACATGTGCTACTTGCCGACGAATCGGTCTGCATTGGTCCTCCGCCCTCGAAAGAGAGCTATCTCAACATGCCCGCGATCATCAGTGCGGCGGAAGTCACCGATTCGGTCGCGATTCATCCGGGGTACGGATTTCTCTCCGAGAACGCAGACTTCGCGGAGCGCGTAGAAAAGAGCGGATTCATTTTCGTAGGCCCGAAGGCAGAGACGATTCGCCTGATGGGCGACAAGGTGTCGGCCATCAAAGTGATGAAAGCAGCCGGCGTACCGTGCGTGCCGGGATCCGATGGACCCTTAGGCAATGTGCCCGAAGAGAACTTTCGAATCGCACGCGAGCTGGGCTACCCCGTCATCATCAAAGCTGCAGGCGGCGGCGGTGGTCGCGGCATGCGCGTAGTACATTCCGATGCGACGCTGATCAATGCGATCAATGTCACGCAGGCCGAAGCGACTGCGGCGTTCGGCAACGGCGAGGTGTACATGGAGAAGTTCCTCGAGAAACCGCGCCACATCGAGATCCAGGTCCTGGCGGACAATTACGGTAACGTGATCCATCTCGGCGAGCGCGATTGCTCGCTGCAGCGCCGACACCAGAAAGTCATCGAAGAAGCACCCGCGCCCGGCATCACGCCGAAGCAGCGCAAAGCCATCGGCGATCGCTGCATCGCGGCCTGCCGTGAGGTGGGTTACCGCGGCGCAGGCACGCTCGAGTTCCTGTATCAAGACGGCGAGTTCTATTTCATCGAGATGAACACGCGCGTGCAGGTCGAGCATCCCGTGACCGAACAGATCACGGGCATCGACATCGTGAAGGCCCAGCTGCGCGTCGCCGCAGGCGAGCGCCTCCCATGGACGCAGAACGATGTGATCATTCGCGGCCATGCGATCGAATGCCGCATCAATGCCGAAGATCCGAAAGGATTCATCCCCTCTCCCGGACCGGTGAAGCTGTTCCATGCCCCCGGGGGCCCGGGTATCCGCGTGGACAGCCACCTCTACAGCGGTTACACGGTGCCGCCCTTCTATGACTCGATGATCGGAAAAGTGATCGCGTACGGCGAAGACCGCGACACGGCCATCGCGCGCATGAAGAACGCACTTTCCGAGATGGTGATCGAGGGTATCAAGACCAACATCCCTCTCCACCAAGAGATCTTTAATCACGCCGCATTCAAGGGCGGCGGATTGGATATTCACTACTTGGAGCGCAGATTAGGAATTAAGTGACGAGGTGACGCGGTGACGGATTGACGAAGTCAGAAGTCGCCTGATCCGAACCTTCGCTGCACATTGCGCCCGGAATCACGCTTCGGCTAGCCATATGCGCCGATTCTGACTTCGCCACTCTGTCACCTCGTCACTCCGTCACCCATGCCTTTCCTCCAGCTCACTCTCACTATCGGCGCGGCGGATCCTGGGCCGTTCGAGGATGCATTGCTCGAGGCGGGGGCGACGTCGATCACGCTGGAAGATGCTGAGGACACGCCCGTGTTGGAACCGGCGCCTGGTACCACGCCCCTGTGGCCGAGTGTGCGCATTCGTGGGTTATTCGAAAATGGCGCTCGGCGTGAGTCCATCCTCGACGCGTTGCGACGACTGGACGTGGCCTTGCCGGAGCTGAGCTTCGAACAAATCGAGGATCGTGCGTGGGAGCGCGAATGGCTCAAGGACTTTCGGCCTATGCGGTTTGGGAAGCGACTGTGGGTATGCCCTGGCGGCCAGCTCCCTGATCAGATCCCTGGAACCCAAGTGCCGAGCGATGCATCGCAGGTCATTCTGTTCCTCGATCCTGGATTGGCGTTCGGCACGGGCACTCACCCGACCACGGCGCTTTGTCTGGAATGGCTCGATGGCGCCGATCTCGTTGGCAAGCGCGTGCTGGATTATGGTTGCGGCTCTGGGATCTTAGCGATCGCCGCACTGAAACTCGGCGCGCTCGACGCGCTTGCCGTGGATATCGATGAGCAGGCCCTGCTCGCGACGCGCGAGAACGCAGCTCGCAATGCCGTTGAGTCGAAGCTGCGAATCGGTGCAGTCGATGAAGTCGGAGAGTTTCGTCCCGACATCGTGCTCGCCAACATTCTCGCCGAGCCGCTTCAGCAACTCGCTCCGCGGTTCGGCGAATTGCTCGCACCCGGAGGAAGAATCGTGTTGTCCGGCGTGCTCGTGAGCCAAGCAGCCGATGTAGCAAGCCGCTACGCGCCGTGGTTTGATATCGCCCCCGCAGCTCTTCGCGATGAATGGGCGCGCGTGGATGGCGTACGTCGCAGCTCAAACCCATGCTGACCCAGTGCCCGAATTGCCAAACGATCTTCCGCGTGACGAGCGAGATCCTGCGCGTCGCAGACGGACAGGTGCGGTGCGGACGCTGCCAACGTCAGTTCGATGCCCTCGAACGACTCATCGAGGAGAACGATGATGATGGCTCGGCGAGCGAGCCTCGCGGCTCGACATCCTCACCGGCATCAGCACAGAACATCGAAGTCGAGGAGCCGGCCACCCACGAAGACATCACGATGGAAGGCCGGCACATCGAGATCAGCGGCACTTATCGCGTGCCGGATCGCTTCGGCAGCGGCGATGAGCTGGAACAACAGACGATCGAAGAATGGGTCGACATCGAGGACGATGACGAACAGCCGGCCCCAGCTGATGAGGAGATCGATTACGCCGAGCAGGAACCTGAGGAGGCGCTCGAGGAGAGCGTAGCGGAACAGGTAGAGGAGGAGCAGGTACGAGCGGTCGAGGACGACTTAAACACCGCACAAACGATCCCGGTGCGCTCGACGGGCTCGCCCCGATTTGCCTATGGAAAGGCACAACGACCAGTCGAGGAACCTGAAGTCGATCTGTTCGCAGCTCCGACACGCGGAGAGTCGCAGTCGAAACTATGGCGTTTCCTCGCCATACCGCTCGTTCTGTTGTTGATCGTGCAATGGGTGCACAACTATCGCGGCACGCTCGCGCGTCACCCGACTCTAGGCGCGCCCTTACTGTCGATTTACGGTGCCTTGAGACTCCCGCTCACGCCCAATTGGGATTTGCATGCATATCAGATCCGTCAATGGGGCGTGATCTCGGATCCTGCATCAGCAGGCACCTTGCGTGTTCGAGCTACCATTACGAATCTTGCAGACTTCGCGCAGCCTTATCCTCTTCTGAAGCTCGTGCTCGAGGATCGTTGGGGGGAACAGATTCTTGCCCGCGAATTCGAGCCATCCGAATATCTCGACCCCACGATCGCGCCCAATCGCATGCTCAATGCTGGTCAGCAGGCAAACGCCACGATTGCCATCATCGATCCGGGCCCCGACGCAGAAGGTTTCCGCTTCGACGTGTGCCTGCGCGGCAGTCAAGGGACGGTGTGTGCGGAAGAGGTCCGCAGGCGCTAGCGCCCGCGAACCGGCCAACTGGCGAGCTGGCTGCTGGCCAGAGACAAACAAGCCGCGACCCCACCGAGAACGTGAGCTAGCGTTGGTCCGGGCATGCATCCTGTCGTATGCTCCGCACCCTTTCTGGCCAGGCGCCAGTGGCCAGTTTGCCAGTCAGCTCTTTCTCGCATGCTCCGCATCGGTCCCTACATCCTTTCCAACAACCTTGCGCTGGCACCTATGGCGGGGGTGACGGATTTGCCATTCCGGTTGCTGTGCCGGCGATTGGGTGCGGGGATCGCGGCGGGCGAAATGCTCACGAGCGATGTGCGGCTGTGGCATACGGCGAAGTCGCGGCGTCGCATGGATCACACCGGCGAATCGGAGCCCCGCGTCGTGCAGATCGCAGGCGGTGATCCGCAAATGATGGCGGAAGCGGCGCGGCTCAACGTGGATGCCGGCGCGCAAATCGTCGACATCAACATGGGTTGTCCCGCGAAGAAGATCTGCAACAAAGCGGCCGGCTCAGCACTCATGCGGGACGAGTATCTCGTAAGAAGCATTCTCGAGGCCGTTGTCAAGGCCGTAAACGTTCCAGTGACATTGAAAATGCGCACAGGCTGGGATGCCACGAGCCGTAACGCAGTCACCATCGCTCGTATGGCGGAGGACATCGGCATTCAGGCGCTCGCGGTTCACGGGCGCACGCGCGCGTGCATGTATCGGGGCGAGGCAGAGTACGAAACGATTGCCGCCGTCAAGAGCAACGTTGCAATTCCGATTTTCGTCAATGGAGACATCGACTCAGCGCGCAAAGCGAAGTACGTGCTTGAACAAACAGGCGCTGATGGCGCGATGATCGGACGCGCCGCACAAGGTCGTCCTTGGATCTTTCGCGAGGTTGAGGTATTTCTAACGCGCGGCGAGCTGATCGATGAGCCTTCCATCGAGGAAGTCCGTGATATCATGCTCGCCCATTTGCGCGATCTGCATGCTTTCTATGGGGAAGAGGCCGGGGTCCGGGTCGCGCGCAAGCACATCGATTGGTATGCGAAAGATCGCGCGCTCGCGCACTCTTTTCGTCATGCCGTGATGCAGGCAGAAGACGCGCGCACACAACTCGAGCGAGCCCGAGCGTATTTCGAGGCGCTTGCGCACGAGCAGAGCTTGTTGGCAAGCGCGGCGTGACTCCGAGTTTTGCCGTCGAACACATCGGAGAGTCCATGGCGCCCAGAAAAAAAACGAGAGCTCGTCGAGAGCCGATCGTCCGACCCGCATCTCGCGCAATGCCGCTGCGCTCGATGTGCGAGGAAGCGCTCAATGCCTACTTCGCGACGCTGAACGGTCACAAGCCCGGTCAGCTCTACGATCTCGTGTTGCGCGAAGTCGAAGAGCCGCTCTTCAAAGCTGTGCTCGACTACGTCGAAGGCAACCAGAGCCGTGCCGCTGATATCCTGGGAATCAATCGCGGAACGTTGAGGAAGAAGCTCAAAACTTACGGGCTCGCGAACTGATCGCGCGAGCACGCAAGTGACGGCGTGACGAGGTGACGAAGTGACGGAGTCAGAGATGCAAATTCGATTCACGCGTGCGCTCGCCTCCTCGCCATTCATCGCTTCCCTCTGACTTCGTCACTCTGTCACTCCGTAACTTCGTCACTCATGATCAAAGTCGCCCTCCTCTCCGTCTCCGACAAAACCGGCTTGGTCGAATTCGCGCGTGCCTTGCATGAGCGCGGGATCGCAATGCTATCGACCGGTGGAACAGCGAGCGCGCTCGAGAAGGCCGGCGTGCCCGTCAAGCAGGTGTCTTCGCATACGGGCTTCCCCGAGATCATGGACGGGCGCGTCAAGACGCTGCATCCGAAAATCCACGGCGGGCTCTTGGGCCGCCGCGGCGTCGACGAGGACGTGATGCGTCAGCATGGGATCGACGCAATCGATCTCGTGGTCGTCAACCTCTACCCATTCGCGGCCACGATTGCGAAGCCGAACTGCACGTACGAGGATGCGATCGAGAACATCGACATCGGCGGTCCGGCGATGGTGCGTGCGGCGGCGAAGAATCATGATCGAGTCGCGATCATTGTCGACCCCGCGGACTATGCAACCGTGCTCGAGGAGATGAGCCGCAACCACGGAACGGTCACGCTCGATACGCGTAAGCGCCTTGCTGCCAAGGCCTATGCGCACACGGCAAGCTACGACGCGATGGTCGCGAGCTACCTGGGAAAAGTAACCAACGGCTCCAATGCGAGCCAGTATCCGGACACCCTCAATCTGCAATTTCGCAAGCGCATCGATTTGCGCTATGGGGAGAATCCGCATCAAAGCGGCGCGTTCTACGTCGCGGCAGATGCACAAGGCGCAAGCATCGGCAGTGCGCAACAACTGCAAGGCAAGGCGCTCTCGTACAACAACATCGCTGACGGCGATACCGCTTTCGAGTGCGTGCGTCAGTTCGATGCGCCGGCTTGCGTGATCGTGAAGCACGCGAATCCCTGCGGCGTTGCCGTCGCCAGCGACACGCTCGCGGCCTACGACGGAGCCTTCAAGACGGATCCCACTTCCGCGTTCGGCGGAATCATCGCCTTCAATCGGCCGTTAAACGCGGCGACCGCGCGCGCGATCGTCGAACGACAATTCGTCGAGGTGATCATCGCACCCGAGATCGACAAAGATGCGCTCGAGATCTGTGCTCGCAAGGAGAACGTCCGCGTGCTTGCGACCGGCGGTCTCACGCCGAGCGGCTTGCGTCAGGAATATCGCAGCGTCAATGGCGGATTGCTCGTTCAAGCGCGCGATGACGGCATGGTCGCGAAGAGCGATCTCAAGATCGTGACCAAGCGCCACCCGACGAACGAGGAGCTCGATGATCTGTTGTTCGCGTGGCAGGTCTGCAAGTACGTGAAGTCCAATGCAATCGTCTACGTGAAAGATCGCACGACGATCGGTGTGGGAGCCGGCCAAATGAGCCGCGTAGTGTCGAGCCGCATCGCGGCGATGAAAGCGAAAGACGAAGGTCTCACAGTCGTGGGTGCAGTGATGGCCTCCGATGCGTTCTTCCCCTTCCGCGACGGCCTCGATGTCGCCGCGGAATTCGGGATCAAAGCCGTCATTCAACCCGGCGGCTCGATGCGCGATGCAGAAGTCATTGCCGCTGCAGACGAGCACGGAATGGCGATGGTGCTGACGGGAATGAGGCATTTCCGCCACTGACCTTTGGGTTGTCGGGTACTGGGTGACTGGGTTATCGGCCAGAGCGCAGCCGCAATCGCCAACCTGTTATCGTCTCGACAGCGAGTAGAGCACTATGGTTTCTTTTGAGTTCTGGCCAGTACCCAGTACCCGATACCCAGTACCCGCACGCGATCGCGCCGAGCTCGCGCGATGAAGGTGCTCATCATCGGTTCCGGCGGTCGCGAGCACGCGTTGGCGTGGAAGGTCGCGCAGTCGACGCGTGTCGATCTCGTGTATGTGGCGCCGGGTAATGCGGGTACCTTGGCTGAACCTCGCGTGCGCAATGTCGATATCGCGGTAGATGACGTTGAGAAGCTCGTCGCTTTCGCAAAGGCGGAAGCCATCGAGCTCACCATCGTCGGTCCCGAAGCACCGCTGGTGATCGGCGTCGTGGATGCGTTCCAGGCTGCGGGGCTGCGCTGCTTCGGTCCGCGCAAGGAAGCCGCGCGATTGGAGGGGTCCAAGGCATTTACGAAAGATTTCTTGAAGCGCCATCGAATCCCCACTGCGGCCTACGCAACGTTCACGAAAGACACTTTCGATGAGAGCTGGGTTCGCGCACAACGTGCACCGCTCGTGGTGAAGGCAGACGGTCTCGCCGCAGGCAAGGGCGTCATCATCTGCAATACGATCCACGACGCGATCGCGAGCGCTCGGCACATGTTCGACGGCCAGTTTGGCGCCGCGGGTGACACAGTGATCATCGAGGAATTCCTCGAAGGCGAAGAAGCAAGCTTCATCGTGATGGTGGATGGCAAGCACATCTTGCCGCTCGCCACGAGCCAGGATCACAAACGTCTCAAGGATGCCGACCAGGGCCCGAACACGGGCGGTATGGGCGCGTACTCACCAGCGCCTGTGGTAACGCCTGAGCTTCACGCGCGGATCATGCGCGAAGTCATGGAGCCCACAGTGCACGGGCTCGCCGCGGACGGCACGCCTTACACGGGCTTCCTGTATGCGGGAATCATGATCGCGAGCGATGGCACACCGAATGTGCTCGAGTTCAATTGCCGCTTCGGAGATCCGGAGACTCAGCCGATCATGGCGCGCCTCATCTCCGATCTCACGGAGCTCTGCGATGCGGCGCTCGATGGCAAGCTCGATACCGTTGAGGCGAACTGGGATGCACGTGCAGCGCTCGGCGTCGTGCTTGCCGCCGGAGGTTATCCAGACACCGTGCGCAAGGGGGATGTGATTCGCGGCCTCGACGATGCCGCCCGCCTTCCGGGGAAAGTCTTCCACGCCGGCACGAAATTCGTCGACGGCAACGCGGTCACGAGTGGCGGACGCGTGCTCTGTGCGGTTGGATTAGGCGTAAGCGTGCAGGAAGCCCAGCACGCGGCGTATGCGCTGTGCGATGCGATCCACTACGAAGGCATGCAATACCGGCGAGATATCGGATATCGTGCGGTTCAGAGGGAAGTTGGATAGGGGTTAGGGCCGACGGCACTATCGCCCTTGAATCGCAGCGTTTGGTCTATCGCCTATCCGCTATCCCCTATTGCCTTCTTCCCTCCCCTGTCCTTCACATCGACTTCGAAGCTGAAGACGACGTCGCCGCCGTCCGCAAGCTTGAATGTGTGCTCCAAGCCTTCGCGATTCGGAAGCGATTCCGCGAGCCCCTGCAGTTCGCTCTTCGGGATAGTGAGCCATAAGCCCGTCGGATCGCTCTCGAGCTGCCATTGCGAAAGCGACGAGGGGCGCACGCTCAAGCGAAAAGCATGATCACGCGGCAAGCCGACCTCGAGCGCGACTGCGCGGCCCTCCAATAATCTGGTGAGCTCTGCACGCTTCACCCGACAGCGCACCGATCCTTCTGAGAAGCGGACGTTCATACACCTGAAGCCTACGCCGAAAGGGCACGATAGCGCCGAGCTGATTAACCGCGGACCACTTCTCGCGCTTTGCTAGTCGTCATCCACGATGATGACTGCTGCGTGAGCAAGCTCCCCGAGCGCCACACCCTCGCCCATCGGCTCTAGTTCGACCAAGAACAGCTCGGTGTTTTCGACGATCGCGTCGCTCACGATCGGAATCAGAATCGTCGCACTGCGTGCTCCTGCCGGAATCTGCTCGACACCAGGGCCGATCGCGGCGAAGTCCGAACTCGCTTCTGCCGAGTTGCTGCGCAAGGACCATCGGAAGCTGATGGCGCGGCTGGCTGAGCCCGATCGTTTGACTTCGAGACTGACCGCGCTGTCGCTCTCCGTGACGACGAATGTGTCCTTCGCAAATCCGATCGTTGCCGGCGGTGCTCCGACTGGCGCCGGTGCGCTCGGACGCGATACTTGCGCGGGTACCGTCTCCTCGGAGCGAGCGGATGCTTGGGGCCGTGACTCGGTTTGCTCCGGAGCCGATGCTGCCGTAGGCGGCTCGGCTGGTCGCGCCGCTGACTGCACATTGCTCCCCGCCGACTGAGTAGGCGCACCATCGCTTGTTTCTGTCTGAGGCGATTGCGGCTTTTTCTCTGTCGGTGTGGGTATAGGAAGCGCGCCCACATCGACGCTCTGCACAGGGGGCGGAATACGGGTTACGAAATAGAATGCGAGCGCAACGACAAGAAGAACCGCGGCAACCGCTCCGAGCTTGCGTAATCTTCGACCGCGCACATCGTCGGGAATGGACAGCAACTCGGGCGGCACTGCATCTTGCCCTGCCTCGCTCGTGCCGAGCGCACCCAAGAGATCGACGATGTCGATCTTGCGATCCGCGCGATCCCAGGCGAGCGCGCGCTGCAAGGCGTGCCATTGCGAGTGGGTCAGGCCGGGTGCACGTTGTGCTCGGCGACCATGTGCCCGAGCGAGAAAGGCGGATCGACCTCCATATGGATGCCGACCGGAGAGCAGCTCGTAAGCGATGCAGGCGAGGCTATACACGTCATCGCTGGGATCGGGATCCATTCCGTGCACGCGTTCGGCACTCGCGTAAGCCGGCGTACCGATCGAAACCGAGCCGTGCTCGGCATCGAGCTCGCCGTGTTGCATCGTGCCCGCGCGTGCAAAGCCGAACTCGATCACGCGCACTTCCCCACTCCACGTGATCATCACATTGCGTGGCTTCAGATCGCCGTGAACGATCTCACGCCGATGGGCGTGTGCAAGGGCAGCGCCGATGGCACCGATCACCGCGAGCGCGTTCTTGCGAGCCATCGGCTGACCGGCAAGGCGCCGCAGGACCGACGCGAGCGACTCGCCTTCCAGCAATTCCATCACGATGAAATACGTGCTGCCGTCACGATCGAGATCGAACACGCTTGCGATGTTCGGATGCGATAAAGACTGTGCTTGGTGGAACTCGCGCTCGAGCTCGGCCAGCGCTTCGGGGTGCGAGTCGTACGTTGCGTTCAGCACCTTCACTGCGACGTAGCGCGCGGACTCGGACAGGTTCGCGCGGTGCCGATCGAGCGCCTTGTAGACCGTGCTCGTGCCACCGCGACTCAAGACAGACAGAAGCTCGTAACGCTCACGCAATACACGAGGCCCGGACGCACTCGGACTGCGGATCGCAGGCGCTGGTGCCGGGCGCGGAGCGCTGCTCGGCGGTGCAGATCGCGCGCGCTGCACGATCGGAGCCGGCTGCTCTCGCCGTTCGGAGGTCTTACGGACATCGTCGGAGGTCTTACGAATCTCGTGCGCGCGCTCTGCGAATGTGCTCCGCGACGCGCCGGGCGCGCCCGTCGGCGCCGGATCAAGAGATTCCTCGTCCTCTTCGTCTTCCTCAACCTCTTCTTCATCCGCTTCCGCATCGCGGAGTGGAATGCGCGGTGCAAGTGCTTCGTCCTTGGCAGGGCTGCGCACGGCAGTGGGCGCAGGCTCGATGTCATCGGTGTGGCTCGATTCAGCATCGTGCTCTGCAACTGCTTTCCGCCAGCGCGTGCCGCTCGTCACACCTTTCGGCGGTGCATGCGCGTCCGCGGCGGCAGGCGCGCCGACCGCAATCTGCGAGATTCGCGATTTCAGCTCGCGCGCGAGATCGGCGTCCACGCGACCGAGACGTTGGTAACGATCGAGGAGCGACAGTGCATCCCACGGCGCTTCAGGATCGTTGCTGCAGACAGAGATGAACGCTTCTTCCAGATCGGCCCGCTCGCAGCGGCCCGCTTGGAAGTCGTCGAGCCACCCGGCGAGAACGCTCTGCGCGCTCTCGTGATCGGACGGATGTTCGTCGATCGACACGCTCATGTGCTCAGTCTATAAAAGTGGAGTACCAGGTACGAGATCGAGGGACGAAGTGACGGTGTGACGAAGTCAGAACCGACAGCTTCAGCGAATCGCAGAACTTGAAGAAACAGCACCCGAGCAGACGATGTACGAACGCGTCGAGCAGCGCTGCTGAATCAATCCTGACTTCGTCACTCCGTCACCTCGTCACTTCTCGGGCGGCAGCAGCAGTTTCTCCATCCGATAATCGTCCATTACGAAGCCATTTCCAATGTCGATGACGATGTCCGCGGCAATGCGGAAGCCCAACCGTTCGTACGCTTTGACGGATGGGTTGCCTTTGTTGACTGTAAGCCACAGCCGCGCCAGCCCACGCTCACGGGCAAGGTGCTCAATGAACTCCATGCAGGCGCGCCCGGTTCCCGAACCGCGATTCGATTTGTGCAGATAAAGCTTACTGATGAAAAGCCCACCACCTTGCGGATCTGCCTTCAGGGCGATGTAGCCGATCAGACGACCGTCCGAGCGCACGACGAAGTACTCATAGCCCGCCGCGATTTGGTCGCGCACCGCCTCTGGGCTCTGAAACCGAGCCACCATATAGTCGACCTGAGGCTGTCCGATCAGCGCGACGTAGTACTCGTTCCAGATCTCGCGCGCCAGCGCAGCTAAGGCAAGAACCTCCTCCTCGCCGGCGAGCGGCTGAATGTCTATCGTCGAGCCCATGTCTGCACTCTGCGACTAACCTAACTCGCGCTTGGAGCGCGCCTCATCCAAAGCGCCGCACCATTTTGCGACGACCAGTGTGGCGACGCCATTGCCCACAAGGTTCGTGAGCGCTCGCGCCTCGGACATGAAGCGATCGATGCCCAGAATCAACGCCAGTGCGGCGACGGGCAAGGTACCGACGGCAGACAATGTGGCGGCAAGGACGATGAACCCGCTCCCGGTCACGCCAGCGGCACCTTTCGATGTAATCAGGAGCACAGCCAGTAAGCTCAGCTGCTCGACAATCCCCAAGGGCGTATTCGTCGCCTGAGCGATGAACACCGCCGCCATTGTTAGATAAATCGCCGTACCGTCCAGATTGAAGGAGTAGCCCGTCGGGATGACGAGTCCGACGACGGACTTCGCGCACCCAACGTTCTCCATCTTCGACAGCATCCGCGGCAGGACGGACTCGGAAGACGACGTCCCTAGGACAATCAAGAGCTCGTCTCGCAGATAGCGCACGAGTCTCGTGATCCTGAAACCGTGCAGTCGCGCGATCGCGCCGAGCACGAAGAAGATGAAGAACAGGCACGTCGCATAGAAACACAGCATCAGCTTGCCGAGTGCCGCGAGCGACCCCACGCCGTATTTCCCAATCGTGAATGCCATTGCGCCGAACGCACCGATCGGTGCCACGCGCATTACCATGGCAACGATTCGAAAGAGCACGGCGGTGATGTCGTCGATGAGCGAATAGATGCCGCGCGCACGTTCTCCGAGAGCATGCAACGCAAAGCCGAACAAGAGCGAGATGAGCAGGACCTGCAGAATATCGCCGGTCGCGAAGGCGCCCAGGAACGTCTCAGGAATGATCCGAAGCAAGAAGTCTACGATGTCCTGCTCTTCTGCCGCGCGCTCGTACGTTTGAATGGCAGATGCGTCCAAGGTGGCCACATCGACATTCATTCCGGCGCCTGGCTGGAACACGTTGACGACGACCAACCCGACGATGAGCGCAACTGAGCTCACGACCTCGAAGTAGATGAGCGCGTAAGCACCCGTCTTCCCGACCTCTTTCATGCTTTCCATGCCGCCGATCCCGGCAACGACCGTGCAGAAGATCACAGGCGCGATGAGCATCTTGATCAGCTTGATGAAGCCATCTCCGAGAGGCTTCATGTCCGCACCGATTTCCGGATAGAAATGTCCGAGCGCGATACCGATGGCAATCGCGATCAGAACCTGGAAATAGAGAGATTTGTATAGCGGCGTGGACGAGGCTTCGCCGTGTCGCCGCGACGCATCGGTTGCCGCCGGTGTGTTTAGGTCGGAATTCATTCCGACACATCTTAGACGACCTAAACGGCCGGCAGGTGGTCGGGTCGAAAAGCGACCTAGAGGGGCGCGGCGAGTCTAACGCTCGAGGCGGCTCCAGGCGTGCCGTTCACCCACTGCCGTCCCTCGCGCGCATCGAGGCGAACAACAATGCCTATCGCGCGATGAAACTCTTTGCATTCGGTGGGCAGACGCGAATCGGCGAAATACGCCTTCACTAAATCGATGACAGTCGCCGCCGGATCTTTCATGTTGGGAAGCTCAGGCGTGTGCGCAAAGATGCTCACGCGCCAGCTTTGCTTGCGCGCTCCTAGCGAGCGCAGCTCCTTGCAAAAGCGATCCATCAACAGCAGGGTCGAGCTCAGCGTGTTGTCGGTCAGATCGATCGGTTGATTGCCGCTCGTGGCAGCGTACTTGAGATTGAGCAGGCCGCCCACGCCCTGCGTATCGTCATACACGCATACGGCCAACGCAGCACTCAACTCGGCGACGAGCAGCACCGCTTCGCGCGAAGCGCCGAAAGTGTCGGATTGGACGAAGATTTCAGGCTGATTGGCCATGCATCCGCGATGATGCCGACTTCGCCTAAATCCACGTTGAGCAATAGTTCACGGAATGCGAAAGGTCGCTGTGGAGTGACAGTTTTGGGCACCTGGCGCGCTTGTGCGCCCGTGCAGATGAGTGGGCGTAGACGTCAGGAAATGGCGTGGACAAACGGGTCGCGCTTCTAACGTCCACACACCTATCCTACTTAGGCAACCTCACGCCACCGAAGCTGAGCGCGGCGGTCGCGATGAAAACTTCGCGTAGAAAATAGACGAGCGCGGCTGCAAGGCTGAGCAATGCCACAACGAATACCACCGCGATCGGCAGTGCGAGCTCCAATTGCAGCGCTGAGCTGACGAACAGCGCGGCAACCACCAAAGAGACGAGCAGACCGCACAAGACGCACAGCGCTATGGCCCGGTTGATGAGGGAGGCGCGCTTCGAAAGCACTTTCAGCCGCTGATGGAGATCCTCAGCGTACTCTGGAGAGGCGGTCAGAAGCTCCGCCTCCATGAGCCTTGCTCGATCGATGATGCGCCCAATGCGCGTCGCCAGCACGTTCAGCGTGGCGCCCACCCCAGCCAGAAGGAAGACCGGTGCAACTGCGAGCTGAATGACTTGGGCAACTGAGGTGGCGTGCGTGGGGTTCATTTTGTTGGGGGACTCTGGGTCTGGGCTCAAGGTAACGGGCGCTGGGCTCTGGGCTCTGGCCAGAGAAGATCACCGTAACAGCACATTGGAGGCGAGTGGACTTTCTTCATCTTGCCAGAGCCCAGTGCCCAGCGCCTGCCTTGTGCAACCCTTTTGCCATTCTCCGCGTCCAAGGTGTAACAGCGCGGCCACGCGCATTGGGGCAACAGAATTGAAAGGACCACCATGAGAACCATCATAGCCGGCGCACTCATTTGTCTATCCTGGATGGCACACGCAGACAACGATGTCTCGAAGGTCAACGGAGCCATTCGAATCGAGGCGGGCCAAACGGTCGGTGAAGTCTCCTCGGTCAACGGCTCGGTTCGACTGGAAGAGGGTGTTACGGCCGAGGACGTCGATACGGTGAATGGCTCGATTCACATTGGCGCACGTTCGAGCGTGGGGGTCGTCGATACCGTGAACGGCGGGGTGACGCTCGAAGAATCGGTCAAAGCGAAGGGCCTGGAATCGGTTAATGGCAGCTTGCGCGTCGGGGCGAGCTCAGAAGTCGATGGCGACGCGTCCTGCGTGAACTGCGCGATTACCCTCTCTCGACAAAGCTCCGTGCGCGGCCACGTGGAAACTGTCAACGGCTCGATCTCGCTAGAAGAAGCGCGGGTGGGCGACGGCTTGGAAACCGTCAATGGAAACATCGACGTCGGCGCGCGATCGCACGTGAGCGGAGGAATCCTCGTGAAGAAGAACCGCAACTTCGGATTCTTCAATAGCAACAAGCGCAAGCCCAAGATCACGATCGGCCCCGGCGCTGTAGTCGAAGGCACTCTGACGTTCGAGCGCGAAGTCGAGCTCTACGTCAGCGACACAGCCAAAATCGGCAAAGTTGAAGGGGCCACGCCGATCAAGTTCTCGGGCGAGCGACCCGGCTCGAGCGCCCGCGCAGCTGACGAGAAGGTCGAGCGATGAGGAAACCTCGTTCGCATTAGAAGGAATAGAGTAGCCACAAAGAACACATAGAACACATAGAACACGAAGGACGAGAGAATGAGTGAAGCACCTCCGTTTCTGACTTTGTGCTCTTTGTGCTCTTTGTGGCTACTCTTTCTTCGTCGTAAGCTGATATTTCACCACCGCACCTCGCATCTCTCGCTCAAGGTCACCTCGATGCGCCAGGTACTCCAGATGCGCGACGGCTTCGCCGAGCGCGAGCAGGAAGTGCATTCCGGCAAGCTCGCGCCGAAATAGAACCGGCAGCGCGTCGCACGCGCTCAGCGGGCGCAGGCAGGCGGCCCTCAGCTTCGCGAGCTGGGCTTCATGGTGCGCTCGCAGATCGTCGATCCGTTGCTGCAATCCATAGAACGGTCGCCCGTGCGACGGAAGCACCAACGTGTCAGCGGGTAGCTCGCGCAAGCGCTCGAGCGAGGAGAGATAGTCACCCAGCGGATTGGCATTCGGTTGCTGGAACATGATGCTGATGTTGGACGAGATCGTCGGCAGCACTTGATCGCCGCTGATCAAGATGTGCTCACGATCGTTCCAGAGACACAGATGACCGTCAGCATGCCCGTCCGTGCGCAGTGCGGTCCACTCGCTCTCGTGCCATTGGACGCGCTCGGAGTCCGCGACGAAACGCTCCACACGCGGCATGCCCGTCATCATCCGCGCGAAACGTTCCGGCTTGAACATCGGCTGCAAAATCGTTGAGTCCGTGAGCCCGTGAGTACGGAGGAAGGCCTCGATCTCCGCACTCGTAGGCGATCGTGCGCCGTACACGGCCTGAGCGAGCTCGTTCGATCGCTCGGACATCCACACCGGAATGGCATAGCGCTCTTGCAGCCAACCTGAAAGACCGATGTGATCGGGGTGCACGTGAGTGACGAACAACGCGCTCGGTGCACGCTGCTCGAAAAGGCTCTGATGTAGGCGATCCCAAGCCTCCTTGCACATCGAAGCAGACATACCGGTGTCGACGAGGAGGTAGCTATCAGAGGAATCGAGCAACCAGACATTGATGTGGTTGAGATCGATCGGCAGCGGCACGCGCGACCAAAGGACCCCGGGCGCGATTCGCGTATGCGCGCCGAACGCCGGTGCGCTTACATCCGAATACCTGATCCGCTGAGGATCAGATGGCAATGCCTCGCCTTCCGCAGTGACGGAAGGAAGCTCGCCGGCGGAAGTCGCAGAGGAATCGGATTCTTTCATCACAGCACTTGGGAACTGCCCGCTCGCGTATCATGCGGCGAATCACAGCGAAGGTGAAATTCCACTGTGCGAGACGTTTTGAAAGCGAACCCTGTGAGGTTTTTCGGGATCCTCATCGCTGCGATGAGCTGGAGTGCATCGGCTGCAGTGAGCGATCGCGCTGAGAAGACCGCGGTCGAGTATGTACAAACATACGAGCCAACCGCTGTAGAGCTTCTACGGGAGCTCGTCGACGTCAACAGCGGCACGATGAATTTCGCAGGTGTTCGGGGAGTAGCGGATCTGCTTCGTCCTCATTTCGAGGCGCTCGGATTCGAAACGCGTTGGGAAGATGGCAGCACGTTCGGACGAGCTGGCCACTTGATCGCTGAGCGCGGCCGCACGGGGCCTCATGTGCTGCTCATTGGACATCTCGATACTGTCTTTGAAGCGGACCATCCATTCCAACGCTTCGAGCTGCGCGATCACATCGCCAAGGGTCCCGCGACTGCCGATATGAAAGGCGGCATCGTCGTGGGCCTCGCGGCGCTCGGTGCCCTACAGAACGCTAGGGCCCTCGATCGGCTGCGAATCACGGTCATACTGCACGGAGACGAGGAAGACGCCGGCGCACCGATCGATCTTGCACGCAAGACGCTCATCGAGGCTGCGAAAGCCGCGGATATTGCGATCGGTCTCGAGAATGCGGCGGATGATCCGAAATCGGCAGTTATCGCACGCCGTAGCTCGAGCCGCTGGCAGATCAAGGTGGACGCAAAGAGTGCTCACTCATCCCAGATCTTCACGGACGAAGTCGGCGCCGGTGCGATCAACGAGCTCGCACGCATCCTCCACCGCTTCTACGAAGAGTTGCGGGGCGATGATCTTCTCACCTTTAATCCGGGGCTGATCGCGGGCAGCACTCAGCTCGAGTTCGTTGCGGAGCCGCTGCGCGCCGAAACGTCAGGCAAAGACAACATCGTCGCGCCGGTCGCGGTGGCATCTGGAGACTTGCGAGCCATTACAGTGCAACAGCGCGAGGCCACAAAGGCGAAGATGCGTAAGATCGTTGCGGATCATCTACCCGGCACCAAAGCGACGATCGAATTCGACGACAGTTATCCGCCGATGGCGCCGACCGAGGGCAACAAGCGACTGCTCAGCCTCTATGACGCCGTGAGCCGCGACCTCGGCTTCGGTCCCGTGACAGCAGTGAACCCTCGCAATGCAGGCGCAGCGGATGTCTCGTTCGCTGCGGATCATGTGGATATGGCGATCGATGGCCTCGGCTGGCTCGGCGGCGAATCGCATACGCCGGACGAGTTCGCCGACGTTCGGACATTCCAGATTCAGGCGCAGCGCTTAGCGGTATTGCTAATGCGGCTCACGAACAAGTAGCAATTCATAAACGTCGAGATATCTCTCGCGGCGATCCCGCGAAGAGAAAGGATGAGAGATAGATTGATGGGTTGCCCTAGAAGAGCGTGATTTCCTCTTGCTTCTTGTCTCTGTCTTTCGCCGCGGCCGCCGCGAGAGTCATCTCCTCCCATAGAAAAGGGACGGATCACGTTGGCAACGTGATCGGTGCGACCGTCAGCCGACGTTTTCGAGCGTGACCGGTTCGTGGCGAGCGGCGAGTAGATTGAACACGCGCTCGTCGGAGCGCAGGACGAAGCTGTTTCCTGTCTGTTGCTTCGCGATCTTCTTCACGTGCGTAAGGAGCTGCGCGATGGCATCCGCGCTTGACGCGCCGAAGGTTTCCGAGTCCAGCGCCGCCACCGAGAGCGTGAGCAATGGGAAGTTGCGCGTCACTCCCTCGCGGTCCGCCGCCAGGATGTGTCCAGCGCTCGCATGATCGGGCGAGTAGAAGTTCGGAACGGTCGCGGAGAATCGATCGAGCACTCGAACCACACGCTCGCGCCAATCGGCTGAGCGCATGACGACGAGGAAGTCATCGCCGCCTACGTGTCCGACGAAATCCAAGCGCGCCGAGAACGTCGATTTCAGTAGCCCTGCAAGGTGCAAAATCACCTGATCGCCTTGCGCGAACCCGTATACATCGTTGTAGGGCTTGAAAGAGTCCAGATCGAAGTACGCGACGACAAAGCGTTTGCGATTTTCAATGAGCTTGTCGATCGCACCGCGAATCGCACCGTTGCCGGGCAGCAGCGTCAAAGGATTTGAATGTTTCGCTGCTTGCAGTTGCTGCTCGGTGATGAGACGCAACAAGTCGATGGTTTGCCCAAGGCCGAGATAGCGCCCCTCCTTCGTGATCACGAATTCCTCGGTGATGCGCGGGCGCCCCTTCTGCGTGACAAGGCGGCTCGCCTGCTCGAGACGCAATTGTGCATCGATCAGCAATGTCGGGCTTTCCATTACCGCCGTGATGGGCTTCTTGTTGTAGATTTCAGGATGAAGCGGCTTCGCGAGCAGCGCATGAAGTTGTTCGCGACGGACGACGCCGAGAGGACGACCGTCTCGAACGACTGCGAGCGTCAAGTGCTGCGGATTGTCGTGAAACATGTCCGCGACCTCCTGCACCCGCATCTCCGGGGATACGGGCGGCACATAGATCGCGACATGCTCCACCGAAAGCGTTGCTTGCGACACGAAGGAGCGCTCGAGGGACTCGAGCTGCTGCAGCGCTGCAGTCGGAGTGACCCCGGGTCGCCCGAAGAGGTTGCCCTGAAGCCGATCGAGCCCAAGCTCGACGAGCTCGCGGCATTCGCGTTCGGTTTCGACGCCTTCTGCGATCACGCGACATCCCATCGCACGCCCCATATCGAGGATCGAGCGCACGAACTCGAGCTTCGTCGGATCGGCATCGATGCCGCTCACGAAGTAGCGATCGATCTTCACGTAGTCGGGCCGGAGCTCCGACCACGTTCGCAGGCCCGAAGAACCCGCGCCTAGATCGTCGATCGCGATCGCGCAGCCTGCTTCGCGCAGGCGCTGCGAGGCTGAACGCAGACGCGCGTAATCGTCCAACAAGCTCTCTTCCGTCAGCTCGATGACACAGCGATCGGGCGACATGCCCGCCGACTCCGCGAGCGCGAGAAATCTCGAGGCGAAATCAGGCTCTTCGTAGATCGTGTCGGGCGAGACGTTGACGAACAGTTTGCCTGCGACTCGCGAGGCGACGAAGCGCTTGAACGCATTCTGAATGCACAGCAAATCGAGCTCGAACTTCACACCGCCGCGGCGCGCGGCATCGAACAGATTCTGCGGCGAATGCAGCCAGCTATCCGACGGCCCGCGCGTAAGCGCCTCGAAGCCGCAGATCCCACGCGAGCGCGGATCGATGATGGGCTGAAACAACGTCGAGATCCGCTGTTCCCTCACGAGCTCCATGAGCTCATGAGCCGCAGCATCCAGCCTGCGCAGGCGCAACGTAGGAGAATCTGGACGCGAATCGGACATAACGAGCCCGTGCAATGACTAGCCGTTACGTTAATGTCGCGAACTAGACTGGGTCCGAGATGTGCTTCGCAATCCCTGAGGCATTGCCTGACAAGGATGTCAGGGCACCGCGGAGGTGTGACGAGCGTCACCCCAAACCGAAAGCCGATCTTGTCGGCAGGAAGGCCTACCGGCAGGAGAGACGCACTATCGACGTCAAGAGAGCCTAGCGGCAAGCCAGAAGGAGAATGGCCGGCCGAGCTGCGTCGGCAAGCACGCCTGTCGGCAGGCTGGACGCACTATCGACGTCAAGCGGGCCAAACGGCAGACCAGAGAAAGGGACCACGAGTCACACGCGCGTTCGTGGCGCGCTTCTGGCTTGCCGGCAGGCTCTCTTGCCGTCGATAGTACGGCTTTCCTGCCGAGAGGCCTTCCTGCTGCGCGCGGCGAGTCGCCGCCCCGCAGCTTTCAACGATAGCGACGAATCGTCGCTATCGCTTCATCCCATCGAAGAACTCGTGGTTCGTCTTCGTATCCTTCATCTTATCGATGAGGAATTCGATTGCGGCGAGCTCGTCCATGGGGTGCAGGAGCTTGCGGAGGATCCAGATCTTCTGCAGCTCGTCGGCCGAGGTAATCAACTCTTCGCGGCGGGTGCCGGAGCGGTTGATGTTTACGGCTGGGAACACGCGTTTTTCGGAGACGCGACGGTCTAAGTGGATTTCGGAGTTACCGGTGCCCTTGAACTCTTCATAAATCACGTCGTCCATGCGCGAGCCCGTGTCGATCAGCGCCGTGGCGAGTATCGTGAGCGAGCCGCCCTCTTCGATGTTTCGAGCCGCACCGAAGAAGCGCTTCGGGCGCTGCAACGCGTTCGCATCCACACCACCTGTGAGCACCTTGCCGGAGCTTGGAACGACGGTGTTGTAGGCGCGAGCAAGACGCGTAATGGAGTCGAGCAGAATCACGACGTCGCGTTTGTGCTCGACGAGGCGTTTGGCCTTCTCGATCACCATTTCGGCGACTTGCACGTGGCGTGTTGCAGGCTCATCGAATGTCGAGGAGACCACTTCGCCGCGCACCGTGCGCGCCATCTCGGTCACTTCTTCGGGCCGCTCGTCGATGAGCAGCACGATCAGATACACCTCAGGATGGTTGGATGTGATCGAGCTTGCGATGTTCTGTAGCAGCATCGTCTTACCGGCCTTCGGCGGCGAGATGATGAGGCCGCGTTGACCTTTACCGATCGGCGCGACCAAATCGATGATGCGTGCAGTCAAGTCCTCGCTCGAGCCATTGCCGCGCTCGAGCTTCAGACGTTTCGTCGGATGCAGCGGGGTCAGGTTCTCGAAAAGAACCTTGTGCTTCGCGCCTTCTGGCGAATCGAAGTTGATCTCGCCGACTTTCAGCAGCGCGAAATAGCGCTCGCCGTCTTTCGGCGGCCGGATCAGACCGGAGATCGAGTCGCCCGTGCGCAGATTGAAGCGCCGGATCTGACTTGGACTCACGTAAATGTCATCCGGACCCGCCAGGTACGAGCTGTCGGCCGAGCGCAGGAAACCGAAGCCGTCCTGCAGGATCTCGAGCACCCCGTCGCCGTAGATGTCCTCGCCCGAACGCGCATGCGCCTTCAGGATCGAGAAGATGATGTCCTGCTTGCGCGAGCGCGCAAGGTTCTCGAGACCCATCTTCTGAGCGATCTCGACGAGCTCGGGCACCGGCTTCAGCTTGAGCTGCGTCAGGTTCATCGACTGACGCGATGCTGCGAGCTCCGATGGCGAGATGATCCCTACGTCGTCTGCGTCGAAATCATCGACCGGCAGATCGTCGTGTTGTTGTTGTTGATGGCGGTGATTGCCGCGATTACCGTCGTTGCCGCGTTGACGATTGCCGCCACCGCCGCCTTTGCCCGGACGATTACGGGCCTGATTACCGAGGTAGCCTCTCACAGTTTGCTATCCAGAAATGCAGCCAGGTCAGATTTTCTAAGAGCCCCGACCTTCTGGCCTTCGACCTGGCCGTTCTTGAAGAGGATGAGGGTCGGGATGCCGCGTACGCCGAAGCGATGCGGAGTCTTGGTGTTTTCGTCGATGTTGAGTTTCGCGATCGTGATCTTGTCTTTGTACTCGTCGGCAATCTCATTGAGCATCGGCGCGATTGCCTTGCATGGACCGCACCACTCGGCCCAGAAGTCCAGCAGAACTGGACGGGGTGACTTGAGGACGTCATCTTCGAAGCTTGCGTCCGTCACGTGCACAATCGTGTCGCTGCTCACCAGAAACTACCTCCGTAAATGGCTCGACCAAGCTACTTAGCTGTGTGGCCGATCTATGTTGGTCTGAAATCGTGTCGTCGATGTTGGTCGGTACGAGGATTGACTTCGAACTCGTTCGAAAAAACCGGGCGGGGAAAGGACCGAGTGACTGTACGTGCTCGGTCGGGCACAATGCCGGGCGCTTCAAGCCTCCGTAGAGAATGCCCTGAGAAAATCTGTATTGAGCGGTGCGCGTGCTCGCTGAAAACCAATCGTTGTGCGAAACATTCCCCGACGGGGGTCTTGTTTACGAGGAGCGTGGTGCCGGTAGTCCGGTCGGGGCGGGTGCGGATGAATCCGCTCTGTTGAGGCTATTAGAACCGGCCCCATTTCAATTTGCAAGCCTCTACAACCTGCTTCCTGCACACGCATCACAATAACCCTGAACGCCACTTACTCAATGTCCGACTCTCATCTGACCGACCTTTCCTATTCGAGCCTGCATCTACCTGAAAGCCTGCAGAAGGGTTTGGCGGATGCCAACTTCGAGCGGTGCACGCCGATCCAAGCACAAACCTTGCCGCAAGCGCTGGCAGGGTTGGATGTAGCGGGTCAGGCGCAGACGGGTACGGGGAAAACCGCAGCGTTTCTCGTCGCAATGTACGCGCGGTTGATTCGCGAACCGGCTCCGGCCTCGCGCAACCTGAATGCTCCGCGCGCGTTGATCATCGCCCCAACGCGCGAGCTGGCGGTTCAGATCCATCGAGACGCCGAAGTTCTCGGCTCCCACACGGGACTCACGCTCGGGCTCGCGTTCGGAGGCGTCGACTACGACAAGCAGCGCCACCATCTCGAACAAGGCGTCGATGTTCTGATGGGGACACCGGGGCGCATCATCGATTTCGTGAAGCAACGGGTCATCGACCTGCGCTCGGTGCAGGTACTCGTGCTCGATGAAGCCGATCGCATGTTCGACCTCGGTTTCATCGCGGACATCCGCTACATCTTGCGTAGGCTCCCTGCGCCAGAGCACAGACTCAACATGCTCTTCTCCGCAACGCTCTCGCACCGCGTGCTCGAGCTCGCATACGAGCACATGAACGATCCGACGCTCGTGCGCATCGAGCCGGACAAGATGACCGTCGATCGGGTGCGGCAGGTCGTCTACTACCCTTCGATGGATGAAAAGCCGCGCCTACTCGTGGGGTTGTTGAAACAAATGGACCCGCGTCGCAGCATGGTGTTCGTGAACACGCGCCGAGCCGCGGAAGAGATTGAAACGCTTCTGCGGGCCAACGGCATCAATGCGGAAGCGATCTCAGGCGACGTGCCGCAACGAAAGCGCCTGCGCATGCTGCGAGATTTCCACGAGGGCACGCTCGCGGTCCTGATCGGTACCGATGTCGCCTCGCGCGGGCTGCACATCCCCGATGTCAGTCACGTGTTCAATTACGACCTGCCACAGGATCCCGAAGATTACGTGCATCGAATCGGCCGCACGGCTCGAGCCGGCACCGAAGGCGATGCGATCAGCTTCGGGTGTGAAAACTATGTCATGTCGCTGCCTGACATCGAAGCGTACATCGCGCGCAAATTACCCGTTGCCGCCGTTCCGGTCGAATCTTTGCCGGATATCGAAACGCCTCGCCACACGCATCGTGAGCGGCACGGTTTTCGCGATCGCCGACAACACGCAACTGGTCGCGGTGGCCCGCGTCAGTCGCACAAGCACAAACCGGAACGAGCCCGCGCACCTGCCGCGCCTTCCGCCCCCGCAAAGAACGCATCCGCGGCAGAAGCTCCGGCGGGAACCGCGGCAGTAGAAGGTGAGCAAAATCCGCGTCGTAAACGTCGGAGACGACGTCGCGGCAATGGCGCTTCCCAGGGCGAGGCACCCAGTCACGCCTCGCAGGCTGCTCCTCACGAGCCCGAGTAACGCGGCGGTTTCAGCACTTCGCGAACGCCGCGCACGGCCGCAAACTCCTCGACGATGCGCGGCTCCAGCGTCGAATCTGGATGCGTGACTGCGATGATCTGACCGATCCCGAAGTCGCGGGCTGCCCGCAAGACAGCCAAGCTATCGTCGATAAACAACGCACGCTTGCGCTCGAACTGCAGCCGCTCCTGCAGTCGGGTCCAGAACGTCTGATGCTCTTTTGGATACCCGAGCTCATGCGAGCTCACGACAGCGTCGAAATAGCGCACGAGATCGGTTTGCGCGGCCTTCACAGCCAGGCTGTTCTGATGCGCATTCGTCACGAGCGCTGTACGCACTCGCGCCGCGCGCAGCGATTCGAGAAACGCTTCGGCGCCGGGCAGAAAGCGCACATGCTCGCGCATTTCACGCTTGAGCTCGGCGACATCGAGCGACAACTCGCGCGACCAATAATCGATGCAGTACCAATCGAGCGTGCCGTGATTGGCTGCGAAGCGTGGGGTGAGCTCCTCGTGCGCGCGCTCGAGAGAAATGCCGTGACGGCTCGCGTAACGCTCTGGGATGAGCTCCTGCCAAAAAAAATTGTCGAATCTCAGGTCGAGCAACGTGCCGTCCATGTCGAGCAGCACGATTTCGATGGTGGCCCAGTTGGGGAAGGTCATTCTCGAAGCGGTTAGCGGTTAGCGGTTAGCGGTTAGCGGTTAGATGCAGAATATGCGTTCGTGCCCATTCCGTGTGGTCGTCAGTTGGTTCGAGCGCGCCTGAGTGTAGTGCCATACTAAACGCACCGCAGATACGGCGACCACCGAACCACCGCAGAGGCCGCCCGCGAGCCTCCCTTCTGATCTAACCGCTAACCGCTTCTACACTTCCTCTTGCCCATGACCCTCGACTGGACAACCCTCGTTCTGCTCTGCCTCGCTGGAGCGATCGCGTGGTTTTGGCAGGACAGCCTTGCCGCCCGCGAGATCGCGAATGCTGCCGCGGTGGATGCGTGCGAACGGCTCGGGTTGCAATTTCTGGATGGCACAGTAGCCTTCGCGCGCGTGACCGTGCGTCGCGGCTCGAGCGGGTGGTTGGTTCTGCGCCGCACCTACGTATTCGACTACACCTCCAACAGCATCGAGCGTCGCCAAGGCTTCATCGTGGTCAGCGAACGTCGCGTAGAAACGGTCGGCTACGCGCAAGAGGGACCGCAGGAGCGAACTGGCCAAAACGCCTCGCGTACGGAGCCCGGGCAGGTCGTACAGCTTCCGCACTGGCGCGAGCAGCGGGGCAGCGATATCGAAGCCCAGAAGCCGACGGGCTCTTCGGAAGAGAACGAGCCCTAAAGCGCACCGTAGCCAACGCAGATCGCGCCCAGATGACGTGCAAAACGTCGATCGAGTGCGACTCGTCAGGCGGCTTGCGGTAAAGTACGCATTCCATGAGTGAGTCGGAAAACAAGGTAGAGACGGAGACTTTCCAGCGCCTCGAGCGCCTGCGGGAGCTTCGGATCGAGCATCGCGATCTGGACGATGTCATCCATCGTTTGCAGATGGATTTATATGTCAACGAAGTCCAATTGCGGCGCCTCAAGAAACGCAAGCTCATGCTGAAAGATCAGATCGCACGCCTGGAAAGCGAGCTGATCCCGGATCTGAACGCGTGAGCCGTACACCGGTTTACATGCGTCATCGGCCTGCGAGAGGCAGATCCAACCTCCCGTCCTATGCCCGAACTGCTGCGTAACCTCGGTCGCGAGCTGCAGGCCCTCCTGACAGCACAGTCGCTCGTCCAAATCAGCGCAATCTTGATCGCCGTACTGGTCGCGCTTTGGGCGAGTCGACAGGTTCGCTCGACCGAACGCGCCAAGTCCGCGTTGCTGGAACAAGGTATCCGCGCGCGGCTCGTCGAAGCATTTCTGATCGCGAGCCCGCATGTCGCGGCGACCGTACTGATCGCAGCTTTCGGCGGCGTCCTGCATGCGCTCAAGGTCGACAGCCGTATCGTCGATCACGCCATCACCCTTGCGGGACTGCTGCTCCTCATCCGTCTAGGCGTTTATTTGGTACGCCTGTCGCTTGGCGATCGTACGAAGGGATGGGGGAACACGATCACGTTCCTCATTTGGGCCGTGCTCGCGCTCCATGTCCTTGGCTGGTTCGATCCGCTCGTTTCGGCGCTCGACAGCGTTGGTATCAAGACGACCAAGAGCCGGATCACACTCTGGTCCGTCCTAAAGATTCTGTTCACCGTCGGCGCTTTCATCCTGATCGCCGTGTGGATCGCACGCTGGGTCGAGCGGCGATTGATGGCGATGCAGGGCCTGGCGCTGAGCATGCGCATCGGTATCGCAAAATTTGCGCAAACGTTCCTGATCGCGCTGTCGATCCTGCTCGGGTTGAATGCGACCGGCCTCGATCTCACGACCCTCAACGTGCTGACCGGCGCCATCGGCGTCGGCTTGGGCTTTGGTCTGCAGGCAATCGTCGCGAACTTCATCAGTGGCTTCGTCCTGCTGATGGATCGCTCGATCAAACCGGGCGACGTCATCAGTTTTACCGGCACGACAGGTACGAGCACGGAAGGGTTCGGCTGGGTACAGGAGCTGCGCGGTCGCTATGTCGTGATCCGCGATCGCGATGGCGTCGAAACGCTCGTTCCGAACCAGAATCTCATCACCAATCAGGTCATCAACTGGAGCTATACCGATCCGCGAGTGCGCCTCAAGCTGCCGGTGCGGGTGAGCTATAAGAACGATCCGGAAAAGGCGCTCGCTGTGCTCCTGGAAGCCGCGGAGAACCACAAGCGCATCCTGCGCGACCCGCCTCCGGTGTCGCGTCTAATGGGGTTTAACGACTACGGCTTCGACATGGAGCTGCGATTCTGGATCGCCGATCCTCAAGAAGGCGTGAACAACGTACGCTCCGACGTGAATCGCATCATCTGGCGCCTCTTCCAAGAGCAGGGCATCACGATCCCGATCGCGCAGCGCGAGGTGCTGTTCGAGATGAAGCAGCCGGGTCCGCCCAGGCCGTCGCGCAGCGATGATGATCCAGTGGCGCGCGATGCTTAGGTTTTAAGTGACAAGATGACGAGGTGACAGAGTGACGAAGTCAGAGAAACCGCTCGCCACACATCGAACGCTCCTTCCCCACTGACCTCGTCACTGCATATAAACGTCGGAAGACATCCGCTTCTGACTTCGTCACCCTGTCACTTCGTCACTCTGCCTGCATGAATCTGTCACCTCCCACCACCGCGCTCACCTTCCGCTTCATCCGCTCAGGCGGTCCTGGCGGTCAGAACGTGAACAAAGTTGCGAGCGCGGTTCAGTTGCGCTGTGACCTGAAGGAGTGGCCGGAGCTGCCGGAGCGAGTTCGCGAGCGGCTGCGAAGGTTGGCGGGGCGCCGTCTCACGGATGATGACGTCATCGTGATCGCGGCCCAACGCTTTCGTACCCAAGAGCACAACAAACGAGACGCACTCGAGCGCTTGGAAGCGTTAGTCGCGGAAGCACGCATCGAACCCAAGGTGCGAAAAGCCACGCGCCCCACGCGAGCATCGAAGCAACGCCGCCTCGAGCACAAGCAGCAGAGAGCAAACGTCAAGCGCACGCGCGGGCGGGTGCGTATGGAAGAGTGACAAGGTGACGAGGTCACGGAGTGACGAAGTCAGAACTTTTCAGGAAACGCACCGTTGCTGCGGACCCAGTTCAATCAATGCTGCGCACTGACGCCTCGGACTTCGTCACCTCGTCACCCCGTCACTTTGTCACTCGCGAGAGGCTCGCGCGGCGCTAGAGCGCAATCGCGATGCCGAGCCTCAACTGCGCATCCAGCTTGCGATCGAAATCGAGCAAGCTTTCTCCATACCCGCCGAAGTATTGAAGCATCAGCCAGCCGGTGAGATCCCCGCCGCTCAACTTCGAGAGTGGATACGAGGCATTGAGCTCGATGCTGCCGAAGTCGCTACGCGTACCTTTACGCAGCGTCGCGCTGAAATCCAACCCGCCTTTGCTCCCGATGCCGAAGAGCCAGTCGACGTAGCCGCGATAGTGGCTGAGGGTCGGGTTTTCATCGTCCGAGATGTAGTTGTGGATCAGAGGCGCGGCGTAGACCCGTAAACCGTCTGGATCGCCGAACGTGAGCATCGGCCTCACGTACAGCATGTTGAAGCTGCGTGAGTCCTCGCCTTCCTTCCCGTTGGATTCGTGCCCAGCGCCCGTTTCGACGCCCACACGTAAGCGACCATCGAAGAAGCGGCGCAGGTCGTAATTGGAGTAGAAGAGTCGCGGCCGATAACTCGAGTCGCGAAATGGTTTCGACAGATCGTTCAGATCCCACAGCGATGTCTGCGAGTACGACAGATAGAGGTCATCGATCCATGGCAGCCGTTCTGCGAGCCTGCCTCTGTCGTCGAACAGGCGATAACGCAGGCTGATCTGAAACTTCGCATTGAGGCCGCCATCGCCGCCTACGATGAAATACACGGGCTCGTACACGGAGACCGCCAACGGCGGCGGCTTGTCGATCAATGCCGAGCGCGGCATCGGTCGCTCGGCATCGTCGGCCTCTGCAGGCAGCGTTGCAGGTTGAAGTGTCTGAATTTGGGGATCCGCGCGTGGTGCCGAGACAATCTGCACGAGAAGCGTGTTCGTCTCGAGCCCCGTGGCGTTGAGCACCGCCACGCCTTCCGCATCCGCCGGAAGCTCGCCTTTCAGCGGCATCTTCAGGAAGCTCTGCGCGTCGATGAGAAGCTCGCCGCTGCGCTCGGGCTCGAACGGCAAGACGCTGATGCCGGTCTGTGTTTCGAGGCGCACGTGCAGAGGGGCTGAGATGCTCACCGCTAGCGCCTCGAGACCATCATTCGTGATGATCAGCTCAAGCTCAATAGGCTCCCCGGCGGTGACTCGCGGCTGGGAGGTCGTGAGCGTGATATCCGCGCGAGCGAGCGGGTATATGAACGACGGTATCGCCACGAGTAGAACGCGCAGCAACGTCGGCATGCTTTGCATAATCGATTCCCCGCACGCAGTGCGACAAAACTTAGCAGAAACGCATCGACGTAAGTAAGGATGGGCGTCCGATGCGCGTGGCACAACTGCGCAGGCTGGCGCACGGGTCGTGCGCAGATCGATCCTCGCCTCCGCAAGGATGACTCACCGCGCGACTCGCTCCGCGGGTCAGCGGTGAGTCACTTGCAAGATGCTGTTGCGAATCTGTTCGTGGAGCACGAGCTGTGCGTCGTCCGCAACGGCTGGAAGCATTTCAGTGAAGGTGAGACGGCCTTCAGCGTTCACCCCGAGCACGTTGCGAGCGCGCAAGAGGTCCAAGAAGTTCTTGAAGAGCGACTTGTCGAAGAACTCTGGTGAGCTGAGCTCGTAGAGCAACGACATGCGCTGCGCCATGAGCTGACACTGCGACTCGAGCACATCCTGGCTGATGCGTCCGCTCCCGGACTTCAGGAGAACAGCGATCACGAGGTAGTAGCGCTCGATGATCTGAACCGTCACCTGAGCAAGCACCGAGAGCTGTACAGCTTCAGTCGAACCGGTCGGTGGACGGCGCCACGATCCGCCATTCTCCATGGACTCGAGCAATCCATGATTCGCAAGATCTTCGAGCGTTTCGATGACGCGACCTCCAATCTCCTCCTCACTCCAGCGCAAGAACAACTCATCGCGCACGTACGGATAGATGCGCCACATCAATCGCTGGATGTCCTCGGTACGCATCGTGCGATTGTTCAAGAAGCAGCACGCGATCAACGAAGGCAGCGCGATCAAGTGCAATACGTTGTTGCGGAAGTAAGTCATGAGCATGGCGTTCTCCTCCGACATGCGCATGACATCGCCGAGTGGATGCTTGAGGCGACTGAGCACACCCATCCGTTCGGCATGCCGCACCATCGAGGCGCCATCCGAGCTCGTGATCCACACGAGAGGCGAATACGGATCCTGTCGCAGCAGCGACGCGTACAGCTCGACCTGCCGCACGAGATCGCTCTCCAGCATTGCCTGCTTCGGTGTCGCGAGCAGTACGAGTGCGACTAGATTGATCGGTGCCGCACAAGCCGCGCTGTTGATGTGCGTCATGATGCGGCTAGCGAGCTCGTTCACTGCCGCTGGCAGCCACGCCGGCCGCTCCTCCTTCTCGTTCCGGGCCCCGGACGCATACCGCTCCAGGACCTCATCGAGAGCGATCGGCTCTCCGAAGCTCACGTGCACTTTTCCATAGTGCTGCCGCAAGGCAGGGAGCGTACGGAGCAAACCGAAAATCGATTCCTTCTCCTTCGGCTTTCCAGACAGCTCGCCGATGTAGGTTTTTCCTTCGACGAGCTTTTCGTAACCGAAATACACTGGCAAGAACACGATCGGCCTGCGCGGATCGCGCAAGTAGCTACGCAAGGTCATCGAGAGCATGCCGGTCTTGGGCTGCAGCAATCTACCCGTGCGGCTGCGCCCACCTTCGATGAAGTACTCGATCGAATGCCCGCGGGCCATCATCAGGCCCAAGT
This sequence comes from Pseudomonadota bacterium, assembly GCA_023417315.1. Taxonomy (GTDB): domain Bacteria; phylum Pseudomonadota; class Gammaproteobacteria; order Steroidobacterales; family Steroidobacteraceae; genus Steroidobacter. The sequence goes on along the minus strand of JAEZFW010000005.1, from coordinate 21,875 downwards.
ACTTCATGAACACCATCGTGTAGAGGGTGTTGCCTTTGAAGCTGCGCCGCAGATAGAACGCACCGCCCTTGCGCAAGAATCTACCGACGAGCGGCATGTTGAGGTTGAGCCCCGCGGCTATGTGCGGAATCGCATAGCCCTTGTAGTAGATCGCGTACGAGAGCAGCAGGTAATCCATGTGGCTGCGATGGCAGGGAACATAGACGACTTCGTTTCCGTCCATGATCTTCTGCAGCTGCTCGACGTGGTGCAGCTCCACGCCATCATAGAGCTTGGTCCAGAACCACGTGAGCGCTCGGGCCATGAACGCGACGAAGATATGCGAGTAGTTCGCAGCGATCTCGTTCGCATACGCCTGCGCCGCTTTGAGCGCATCGCGCCGACTGATCTTCTTCGCGCGCATCTCGTCCGCCATTGCGCGACGAACCGACGCGGCTCGCAGCACCTGCGTGACGATCGTGCGTCGGTGAGACAGATCAGGCCCGATTGCCGCCGCGCGCTGACGCGCGACGAGCGCACGAAGAGTGCGAGTGAGCCTGCGAACTGCTCGGGATGGATCCGCGCCTTCGGCAAGCGAAGACCGCAACGAAACGGGCTCGCCGAATTGCACGAACAGGTTCCGGCCATTGACGAGCACGGACAAGAATCGCCTGAATCGACCCGCGCGCGCCCAATTTTCCGCGAGGAGCAAGCGCAGCCACGATCCCTCCTTGTCCGGCGCCCTGCCCCACAGCACATTCACCGGAACGAGATCGACATCGAGCGTTCGATCCCCGACAGCCGCAGCAACGAGCTGACGTAACGGTGATGAGATGCGGTGATCGATCCGATCGCCCCAGAATCCTGCGCGTCGTTCGAGAAACACGACGGAGCGCGACGGAAGTGGACGTCTCAACGCTTGCATCGGCGAGGGCAGCCCAGCTTGCGCGCAGGCGCGCTCCAAAGCGATGACATCGGCAACGCCCACCATGCCCAACACGTAGCAAACCGGTCGTTCGCGCTGCGTGAAACGGCGCGTAATGTCTTCAGGCAGCACGTGCGGCCGCGCCCACCACGATAGTGGCCCGCGCAGCACTTGCAGCCAGATACGATCGAGACGGTTGAGATCCGCCATGAAAGTTGAGAGAGCCGTTCCGGTGGCTCAGCGCGTTTCGCTGTTCTCGAGCGCGTCGTTCAGCTGATCCATGCGCTGTCTTGAGGTGTCTTCGACGGCGCGCGCCTTATCCATCGTGCCGACCACGTCGTCGAATGCCGTTTCTTCGACGGGAATCGCCTCTTGCGGAGCCGGATCTTGGGCACTGCACGCAGCCAGCAGCGCGGCAGAACACATGATCATTGCCAGCCGATTGGTCGTTCTCATGATGGCCCCCACACGGTGTAGGCCAATCATAGCGGATCGCGATTCGGGAGACGGGAGTGAAGCTCGGATTTAGAAACTTCGGGAAGCGGGACGCTATGCATCGCCTATGAGCGCTCGACTTTCTTCAGGAACAGATCGAACAGCTCGCAAATGAGGGCGATGTCGGCGGTGAGCCTATGATCCGAGTCGAGGACGTGAAGCTCGGACTTGTACTCACGAGCGAAGCGAATCGCGTTTTCTACTGGGACGATGTCGTCGTTCCAGCCATGCACGATGACGATGGGGCACTCCGCAGGAACCGGCGTGTATTGCTCGTAGCCGCGCATGAAGAAAGCCGGGGCAAGCAGGAACATGGCGCGAGTCTGGACGTGCGCCGATACGGCTGCTGAGACATGGCCGCCCATGCTCGAGCCCACGAGAATGAGATCGCCGTCCATCGTCCTGCAGAACTCCAACAGCTTCTGGACGCGTGCAGCGGGATCATCGAGCCCTCGATAGTCGACCGACTCGACTCGCAATCGATGCCTACGAGCGGTCGCGGCCATGGCGGTGATCTTCGCTCCCCAAGGTTCGCTATCTTTGCCGTGAGAGAAGATGACGGTGGTCATATAGGTTGTCGGTTTACGGGTGACAGTTGACGGTCAGAGGCGGGAGCGGGGAGATACTCGATTCCTATCTCTCGCTGTCAACCGTCAACTTTGAACCGTCAACCGAGTGATCGTCAGAGAGCGTTGCGAAGTCGAACTGACTCGCATCCGCCAAATGCGACGGTACGACGTTGCAGATGCTCGAGAAAATCGTCTCCGTGCGGCCCGGATACTTGAGCTCCCAATCGCGGAGCATTTTCTTGATCTCTACGCGTTGCATGTTTTCTTGCGAGCCGCATAGCGAGCAGGGAATGAGCGGGAACTCGCGTGCGCGCGCGTAACGCGCAATGTCCTGCTCCGATACATAGGCGAGCGGCCGGATGACGATGTGGCGGCCATCTTCAGAGCGCAGTTTTGGCGGCATTGCTTTGAGCTTGCCGCCGAAGAACATGTTCAGGAACAACGTCTCGACAATGTCGTCGCGATGATGCCCGAGCGCAACTTTCGTGATTCCGTTCTCTGCTGCGTAGCGATACAACGCGCCGCGACGCAAGCGCGAGCACAGTCCGCACATGGTCTTCCCCTCGGAAATCACACGCTTCACGACGCTGTACGTGTCTTGCTCGATGATGTGAAACGGCACGCCGAGCGAGGTGAGATAGTCAGGCAGCACATGCTCTGGAAAGCCTGGTTGCTTCTGATCCAGATTCACCGCAACGAGCTCGAACCGCACGGGCGCGCTCCGCTGCAGAGACAGCAGGATGTCTAGCATCGTGTAGGAATCCTTCCCTCCAGACAGACAGACCATCACCCGATCGCCATCCTCGATCATCTTGAAGTCTTCGATCGCCTTCCCCACGAGCCCGCGCAAGCGCGCCTGTAGGCGCTTGAAGTTGTTCGAAGGGGATAGTGTTGGGAGGGCGGACATTTCTTTGAGCCTGCGGCTGGCGAACTTGCTCACTGGCCGCTGGCCACTGGCCACTGGCCAGAGACGAGAAAGCCGTAAAGCGGATCTGGACGCGAATTGTAGCGATGCAGCTGCTCGCTGCCATCAGCTGCTCAGTATTTCCCCAAACTCATTCTGGCCAGATGCCAGTGGCCAGTGAGCCGGTCGGCCTATTCCCCTAGATACTTCCCCTCCGCATACCTCAGCCAGGCTGCGGCGGTCAGAGGTTTGCCGGTGGCGTTCTGAATGAGCTCGGGCGTGCTCAATCGAGCGCCGTGGCTATAGATGTTCGCGCGCAGCCAGTCGAAGAGTCCTGCAAAGTGGCCGGCGGCGATCTCCTCGTCGAGATCGGGACGCTCGCTGCGCAAGGTCTCGTAGAGCTGCCCGGCAATGACGGCGCCGATTGAGTACGAGGGAAAATACCCGAACGAGCCGACGGCCCAATGCACGTCTTGCAGGCAACCTTCGGCGTCGTTACTGGGGCGTACACCGAGACGATCTTGGATGCGCGCGTTCCATGCCTCCGGCAGGTCCTTCACCTTGAGCTCGCCGTTGAGAATCTCTTTTTCGATCTCATAACGCAAAAGGATGTGCACGCTATAGGTCACCTCGTCGGCGTCGACCCGAACCAGGCTTCGCCGAACACGTGTCAGCAGTCGATAGAGATTCTCGACTTCCCACTCCGGCCCGGAGACCCCCGCGATCTTCTCAAGCACAGGCCGCAGGTATTTCAGAAAGGGTCGGTTACGACAGATCAGCATCTCGAGAAACAGCGATTGGCTTTCCTGCACCGCCATGCCTCGATCTCGTCCGACAGGCTGGCCTCGCCACGCCTCCGGCAGTCCGACGTCGTACATGGCGTGCCCGGTCTCGTGCAGCACGCCCATGAGGCCACTCAGCGGATCGGTCGGAACGAAACGCGTCGTGATGCGAATGTCGCCCGGCGCACCCCCGGTGAAGGGATGCTCACTTTCGTCCAGGCGCCCGCGATCGAACGGAAAACCCATCGCCTTCATGAGCTCGACCGCAAGCTGACGCTGCTTCGATGGCGGGATGCGACTGCTGATCTCGAGAGGCGGTCGCGCCGCCTGTAGATCGATGACATCCTGGATGAATCCCGGCAAGCGCCGACCCAGCGTCGTGAAGATCGCGTCGATCTCCTTGAGCGTGAGCCCAGGACTGAACTCGTCGATCAATGCGTCGTAGGGGCTCAAGTTGAGTGCCTTGCCGAGAAGCTCGGCTTTATTTCGCGTCAGATTGACGACTTCTTCGAGGTGGGGAGCAAACAAGCTGAAATCGCTTTTCTGCTTGGCCTCCAACCAGCGCACTTCCGCGCGCGAAGTAGCTTTCGCAAGTCGCGAGACGAGATTCTGCGGCGTTGCCATCGCATGCTCGCGCTCACGGCGCATCTCGCGCAGGTTTGCGAGCTGCCAATCCTCAAGCCCCTGAGCGTTGGCCTCGGCTCGATCCAGCAGACGAGAGACGCGCGGCGAGCTCACCAGCGCATGGCATTCAGTTTCGAGCGCAGCCAGTTGCTCACCGCGCAAATCGGAGCTGCCCCGCGGCATCATCACGGCTGAATCCCACCGCAATATGGAGGCTGCTGTCCGAAACGCGTGTAAGCGCCTGAATTCCTGTTCGAGTTGCTGGTAGGGGGACTGCGCCATTGGGGGTGGATGCGAGCCGGACACGAAGCGGACCATTCTACCGGCTTCGCTCTGTTAGCTTGCCTGCCTTGCTTCGACGTAGTTATCCACAGCCCTGTCCTATGTCAAGATTTACCTACACAGGACCGCCTCGTCGAGGCTCTTCACCCCGTCGATTCTTAAGCTCGTCTCAACTATCAAGAGAGAATGAACCTTCCGCGCCGGAGGCAGTCGAATCTTCTGTCCTCCTGCGAGCGCATTCGGAACGAATGCGATAGTGACGAGCCGGCGATGATCCCCATCTCGCCGGCTTTTTTTTGCGAGTGATGAAGGTGATGCAACGTAGGCTGTCATGCCTTCATCACTTACGTCAGTTGCGTCACCTCCATCACGAGCTCAGGCAGGATTTGAGGCCTTCGCTCGCAGCGAGTCGATGAGCTTCGCGATGTATTCCGGCGATTTCGTATTGCGTGCGACCGCCGCATAGACCACAGGGACGACATACAACGTGAGCAGCATAGAGAAGGTCACGCCATAAACGACGACCGAGCCAATGGCTCGGCGGCTTTCCGCACCTGCGCCGCTCGCGAGCAGCAGCGGCACGGCGCCGAACACCGTACACAGGCTCGTCATCAACACGGGCCGGAGCCGAATTGCAGACGCTTCCACGACCGCTTCCATGAACGCTACACCTCGATCGCGCAGCTGATTCGCGAATTCCACGATGAGGATTCCGTTTTTCGCAGCAAGTCCGATGAGCATGATGCAGCCGATCTGACTGAACACGTTGATCGAACCGCCCGAGGCGTACAGTCCCAATAGCGCGCCAGCGACCGCAAGCGGCACGGTCATCATGATGATGATGGGATGTCGGAAGCTCTCGAACTGGGCGGCGAGCACGAGAAACACGATCGCGAGCGCGAGCAAGAAGGTGACGTAGAGGGCACTGCCCGAGCGCTTGAACTCGCGCGATTCACCGTCGTAGTTGATCTGCGCATACGAGGGTAACTCGGCACGCACGAGCTCTTCGAAATAGCTCAAGGCTTCGCCTAGTGAATAGCTCGGATTGAGATGCGCCGAGATGGTGACCGAGCGCAGCCGATCGAAGCGCTTGAGCTCGCGCGGGCCCGCCGTCTCCGAGATCGTGACGAGGCTCGAGAGCGGCACGAGCGCGTTCGTCGTCGCAGAACGCACGTAGATGTTGTTCAGATCGTTCGGCGAAGCACGATCTTGCTCGCGCGCTTGCAAGATCACGTCGTATTCCTCGCCGCGATCGAGGAACGTAGTGACCGTGCGTGAGCCCATCATCGTTTCCAATGTGCGCCCGACCGCTGTGAGTGAAACGCCCAGATCCGCGGATCGATCCCGATCCACCGCAACGTTTAGCTGTGGCTTACGCGTGTAGAAGTCCGAATCGATGTTCGTAAGACCGGGATTCTCAGCGGCCTTCGCGACGAGAATGTCGCGCCATGCCGCAAGCTCGCCATAGTCGCCGCCGCCGAGCACGACTTGTACCGGAGCTCCTCCACCCCGCACACCTAAACCGCCCGGCGTGCCGACGACGATGCGCACAGGTAAGTCTTGAAGGCTCTCGCGCAGACGAGCGGCGATCAGCTGAGCGGATTCGTCGCGCTCGTCCCATCCGCTCAATACCATGAACACGCGGCCGATATTGACGTCCCCTCCCCCGCCGAACGCACCCGCACGCGTGAGGACTCGGCGAACGTTCCCGCGCTCCATTTCTTCGAGCACGACGGCTTCCACTTGACGTAGATATTGATCGACGTACTGAAGGCTCGCACCCTCGGGCGCAACGACCGAGATCCATACGCGCTGACGATCCTCCGGCGGGGAATACTCGGACGGGAGCGCTGCAAACAGGGCGATCGCGAGCGCGATCGTTGCAAGGCCTGCTGCAAACACGATCGCAGGCGCGGCGAGTGCCGCGCGTACAGAGCGCGCGTAGAGCTGCGATAACCAGCGAAAGAACCGATCGACGGCGTCTGCGACTCGACCGCGAATGATGCCGCGCGCGAAGACCTTCGAGCACATCATCGGTACGAGGGTGAGAGAAATGAGCGCGGACACGGCGATGGCGGCCGCGATCGAGATTCCAAACTCTCCGAACAGGCGCCCAACGTTGCCCGGGATGAACGAGATCGGCAGAAAGACAGCAATGAGAACGAGCGTGGTCGCGATGACGGCAAAGCCGATCTCGCGACTTCCGTCGACCGCCGCCAAGAGCGGTGGTTCGCCGAGCTCGATGCGTCGCACGATGTTCTCGAGCACCACGATCGCATCGTCTACGACGAGCCCGATGGCGAGCACGGCCCCGAGCAGCGTGAGCACGTTGATCGAGAACCCCGCGATCGCCATGACGATGCTTGCGGCGATGATCGAAACCGGGATTGTGAGCGCGGGAATGATCGTTGCCCGAACGGTGCCCAGAAACAGATAGATGACGACCAGCACGAGAATCAATGCGACGACGAGAGCATGCTCGACCTCGTAGATCGACTCGCTCACGAACACGGAATCATCGACGTTGACATCGAGACGCATGTCTTCCGGCAACGTCTCTCGAACGCGCTCAAGCTCCGCTTGCACACCCTTGGAAACCTCGAGCACGTTGGCGGTGGATTGCGGCACGATGCCGAGACTGATACCCGGTTGGGCGTCGGTACGCGAGATCGTGCGCAGATCTTCCGCCGCGAGCTCGACATCCGCGACCTCCGCCAGGCGAACCAAGTAGCCACCGGCACCGCGACCTACCACGAGCTGGCGAAAGTCGGTTTGGGTGCGCAGGCCAGTATCGGTACGCACGGTGAATTCGCGATCGATCGACTCGATGCGGCCGGCAGGCAGCTCGACGTTCTCGGCGCGCAACGCACTCTCGACGTCCTGAACCGTGAGCTGCCGAGCCGCCAGTGCCTCGCGGTCGAGCCAAACTCGCATCGCATAACGCCGCTCGCCGCCGATACGCACTTGCGCAACTCCGCTCACGACCGAAAAGCGATCGACGAGATAGCGATCCGCGTAATCAGAAAGCTCCAGAGACGTACGCCGATCGCTGGACACGTTGAGCCATATGACCGGCTCGGCCGTCGTATCGACCTTCGCGATCTCGGGCGGCTCGGCTTCTTCCGGCAGATCGTTGATGACGCGCGCGACGCGATCCCGAATATCGTTCGCCGCGCTATCGATGTCCCGATCCAGGCTGAACTCGACTGTCACGCGCGAGCGCTCGTCCTGGCTAGACGAAGTCATCTTCTCGATGCCCTCGAGACCGGCAATACGGTTCTCGATCACTTGCGTGATCTTCGATTCGACGACATCCGCCGAGGCACCGCGATAGATCGTGTCGATGCTCACGACGGGCGGCTGAACGTTCGGCAGCTCGCGAACTGAGAGCCGCGCCGCCGCCATCAAGCCGATGATCGTGAGCAACAAGCTCACGACCATTGCGAAGACGGGGCGACGGACGGAGACGTCGGAGAGAATCATGTCGGCGCGCTCGTTGTGCTTGGCTGCGCGACATCCGCTTGCAGACGCACAGGCTCGCCATCGCGCACGTTGAGAGTGCCATCGATGATGATGCGATCCTCGGGTGTGACCCCTTCCAGCACCTCGACTTCGCCCGGACGGCGGCGACCCAGAACGACTTCGCGCTTACGCGCAACGCCGTCCTCAACGGTGTACACGTAGTGCCGCGTGTCTTCTGGCACGATCGCGCGTTCGGGAATCATCAAAGCCTCGCGCTCGGCACGCACGAGCTTAACCGTCATGAACATTCCGGGACGCAGGCGATGATCCCGATTGTCGATCAACGCTCGAATGGTGACTGAGCGTGTGGTCGGATCCACGCGCGTGCCGATGCTCACGACGCGGCCAGCGAATGTATTGCCCGGATACGCACCGCTGCTTGCCGCGACCGGAAGCTCCGGTTTGAGCAACGACAGAAAGATTTCCGGCACGGCGAAGTCGAGCTTGATGACGCTCAAGTCATCCAACGTCGTGATCACCTGACCTGGATTCACCAGTCCGCCGAGGCTCACGTTCCGAAGACCGACTCGACCGGCGAACGGCGCCGCTATCATTCGATCGTTGACACGCGAGCGTGCTGCCGCGGCGCGCGCTTCATTCGCGAGCATGGTGGCCTTCAGCTGATCCAGCTGTGCCTCCGACAACGCACGCGTTTGGTACAGCTCCTGGCTGCGCTTGAACTGGCTGCGACTATCGGTGAGCGCAGCCTCGGCTGCAGCCAAGTCCGCTCGAGCTTCGGCGCTGTCGAGCTCGACAAGGAGCTCGCCTTTGCGAACGTGCTGACCTTCTTTGAAATGGATCGCGGCCACTCGATCCGCGATCTTCGCAGTGATGTCGACGGATTCGTTCGCCCGCACCGTTCCGAGCGCTTCGACCTCTTGAGCGAACGGCTTGATTTGGGGCTGAGCGACGGCGACGGCGGTCGCGCGGACCGGGCGAGTCCGATCGGCAGATGCGGAGCCTTTCGCATCGGCACCCCACCACAACCACAACACGGCAGCGACCACGACGAGCGCCGCGAAACCGAGGGCCAGACCGCGGCGATTCACATGTTCAGACACTATTACACCGAGAGACAACTGAGAGAGCGATCTCGAGCAGGATGGCTCGAGCGCAACGCGTGCGCACGCAATCGCAAGACAGGCAACGTACCGGGTACGCCCGCCAAATCCAGCAAAGAATCGTGAAAATGCGCTTTAGGTCCGATTCTTACATCGGCTCTGCGTCCGATGCGTCATTGACACCTTCAAACAATGCGGTCGTCAAGTAGCGCTCGCCCGTATCGGGAAGCATCGCGAGGATGACGGAGCCCTGAGGCGCCTTTTGTGCGACCTTCAGCGCCGCGGCGAACGTCGCACCGGACGAGATGCCGCAGAAGATGCCTTCCTTGCTTGCCAGTGCACGCGAGTTTTCGATGGCCTCCTCGTCCTTCACCTGCAGGATCTCGTCGGCCACCTCGCGATTCAGCACGGTCGGCACGAAATCAGGCGTCCAGCCCTGAATCTTGTGCGGCTTGAATTCGGCACCGGTCAAAAGCGATGCACTCGCAGGCTCAGCCACGATCACTTTGGTCTCTGGACGCGCTTTCTTGATCATCTCGCCTGCGCCGGTGAGCGTGCCGCCTGTGCCCCAGCCCGTCACCCAGAAATCCAAGCGCTTGCCTGCGAAGTCGCTGAGAATCTCAGGCCCAGTCGTATTTCGGTGATATTCCGGATTAGCTTGATTGTCGAATTGACGCGCCAGGAACCAGCCATTCTTTTTCGCCAGCTCCTCGGCTTTGCGGACCATCCCGGTGCCGCGTTCAGCGGCCGGAGTCAGGATGACCTTGGCGCCGAGCATGCGCATGATCTTGCGGCGCTCGACCGAGAACGTCTCCACCATGCAGGCAACGAATGGGTAACCCTTCGCGGCGCAGACCATCGCGAGAGCGATGCCCGTGTTGCCTGAGGTCGCTTCCACGACTGTCTGTCCCGGTTTCAAGGTGCCGCGCCGCTCCGCGTCCTCGATGATTGCGATCGCAAGTCGATCCTTGACCGAGGACAGCGGATTGAAGAACTCGCACTTCACGTACATGGTCGTGTGCGCGGGCGCCAGGCGGTTGATGCGCACGATGGGCGTGCGACCGATCGTGCCGAGAATGCTGTCGTAGATCATGACTGAAACGGGTGGTGACTAGGGGGTGGGGGATCGTGAAAGGCGACAGATTAAGGCGGCTCGTTTTTGCCGTCGAGTGTCAAAACGGTCTCTGGACCGCGTCGCTAGTTATGAGTAGCTGCGCGCGTTCTGACCACCCCCTGCTCATTAGCCCCTCACGCGGTACGCCCGCACATCGCGGGCGCGAAGCCAGTCGGCGATGAGCGGGGGGATCTCGCGTTGCGCCGCAGCGCTGACATAGATCCCGATGTGGCCGCCGTCGAACACATGCTCGGTGTAATCGCGCGTGCCGACCAGCGCACCCAACGCACGCGCTGCCGAAGGCGGTACGAGGTGGTCGCGGCCGGCATAGATATTCAGCACCGGCACCTTCACGTTCGATAGTTGGACCTGCCGACCTCCGAGCTCGAGCGACCCCGCGGCTAGCCGATTTTCCTTCACGAACCAATTCATGAACTGCCGGTACATCTGCGCAGGCTGATCCGGACTATCGAAGATCCATTTTTCCATCCGCAGGAAGTTTTCGAGCGAAGCCGGATCGGACGGCCGATCGAGAATCGCGACGTACTTTTGACTGAGGAGCCGATACGGCATGAGCGCGAGAAAGGTAGCGTTCAGCATCTCGCCGGGGATATTGCCGATGGTATCGACGAGAGCATCGATGTCGATTCCGTCGCTCCACTTCGTGAGCAGGTTGTCCGGCGTGCGGAAATCTACAGGCGTGACCATCGTGATCAGATTTCGTATCCGGTTTCGCTCGAGAGCCGCAAGGCACAGAGTCAGCGTTCCACCCTGGCACACACCGAGCAGGTTCACCTGGGCTTGACCGGAATCGGCGCACACGGCTTCCACACAGTTCGGCAAATAACGCAGGACGTAGTCCTTCACCTCCAGATAGCGATCGGCGCCATCCGGATAACCCCAATCGATCAGATACACGTCGATGCCATGCGCAAGTAAGCCCCGGATCAACGAGCGATCGGGCTGAAGGTCCATCATGTAGGGGCGATTGACCAAGGCGTAGCAGATGAGGACCGGCGCGCGCACGCCAGCCGAAACGGTCTTGTCGAGCGGCCGGTATCGATACAGCGCGAGCTTGTCCTCGCGATAAATCTCGTCTTTGTCTGAGCAACCGACCTCCGGCTCTCCTACCTGTGCGAGCGCTCGCGCGCCATTCTCGAGATGGCGCAGCCACTCGGTCATCTGCTTGACCAAGAACTCAGGACCCGTCGCCTCGCTCATGTGCGCATCCGTCGCTTTTTTGTCCTGGCCGTGCTCTTGTTCTTCTGTCGGGCCTTCCGCAAAGCGTCTGCACGAGGTTTCGGCGCGCTCGACTGCGCTCGCTGCAGTCGCCGCGGCTGAAGCTGCCCGAGCCGCTCTCGTAACTCGCGCAACTCGCGCTGCATGCTGTTCAACTCCGCTCGGGTGGGCAAGTCGAACTGCTTGAGGGTGCGTTCGATCAGCTTCTGCTGCTGCGTTCGGAGCCGAATGCCGGCGTTGGCAAGCATCGCCTGGAGTCGGCTGTACTCGTCTGAGCGTGCAACCGTTGCATACGTTTGCTCACCGCACTCGATCCACGCGTCGTACAGCTCGCGAACATGTGCGAAGGGCTGGTTTTGCCGAGCTCGCTCGCGGATCAAGTGCTCGACACGATCAAGTGCTGCCGCCTGCACACGCGCGAGTGTCACGAGCACCTCGGCCTGCACCTTCTGATACTCGGCATGCGCCGCGGCGAGATCCCGCCACTCTTGCTCGTGTTCCCTCGCCCACCCTAGGGGTATGCCTTGGGGAAAGGCTCCGCGCAGCACCTTGTCATAACCCGCAAATAGATCGGTGCCAAGCTGAGCCCATGCGCTCGAAAGACTGTCCGAGGCGCTCTCAGCTCGGGGGCCTCCGCCGGCACCCGCCGCACTTTCGCGCAATTTCTCGCGTTGCTGATCGATCCACGCCTGCGCCCAGTTCTCGTGGGTACCGCCCGCCTCACTCATCGTCGCGTCTAAGCCGAGTTGGCTTCCTATGTTGCACTGCCAAATTCAGGCCGCTAGAGTACCCGCGCATGCATTGGCGCGCGAGCGGGCCCCATCCGGTCCGGCGCGCGTGAGCGCCTTCCACAGCGCGTCCGTATCCGAAGCGGATCTCGGCGCCCACAGCATCGCTTCTCCCCTTATGAGCAACGAACGCGTTATCAAGAAGTACGCCAATCGCCGGCTCTATGATGCCTCCCAGAGTCGCCATATTACGTTGGACGACGTTCGCACGATGATCATCGCTGGCGAGCGCATCAAAGTCATCGAAGACAAGACGAACGAAGACATCACTCGCTTGATCCTTCTGCAAGTGATCGCGGATCAGGAGCAGGGCGGTCGCCCGATCATGTCGACTTCGTTCCTGGAAGCGCTGATTCGCTTCTATGGCAATTCGATGCAAGGTTTCTTCAGCACCTACCTCGAGAAGAGCGTCGAAACGTTCATGCATCAGCAAGAGGCCGTGCACGCGCAGCTCGCCCGCATGATGACGGCGGGGCCACTCGGTGCGATGTCTGAGCTCACGCGTCAAAATATCGAGCTCTGGGCGCGCATGCAGGAATCGATGCTCGCCGCGTTCGCGCCACCGAAGGACAAGCCAAATGGCAAGACGGATGATGTCTGACGTACGTGGCGTGCGCTGTAACGCAAGAACCAGGCGCCGCCCCGTTTCCGCTCTGACCGTTGCCTGTAGCCCGTAGCCTGTCGCCAGCACATGCGTATCTGCTTTGTCGCCTCTGAAGTCGCCCCGTTCGCGAAGACCGGGGGGCTCGCAGACGTCGCGGGCGTGTTGCCCCGCCATTTGCAGAACCTCGGACATGACGTTCGCGTGTTCATGCCCTTGTATTCGAGTATCGGAGGCCGGGCTGGGGGAACGCATGCCGTCGACTCGGCACAAGGTGTACCGCTCAACCTCGGCCCGCATTTTTATCGTTTCTCGATTCTCGAAGGCCGGCTTCCTGAGTCGAACGTGCCGCTCTACTTCGTGCATTGCCCCGAGGTATTCGATCGCGCGACGATCTACACGCAGGCTATCGATGAGCATCTGCGCTTTTTGGTCCTTCAGCGTGCGGTGCTCGAAACCTGTCAGCGGCTCGGCTTCGCACCGGACATCGTTCATTGCAACGATTGGCACACCGGTCTTATCCCGCTCATGCTGAAGAAGCTGTACGCCTGGGATGGATTATTCGCGAACGCGCGCTCAGTCATGTCGATCCACAACATCGGCTATCAGGGCATTTTCGCCCCCAGCACGGTCTACGACATCGGCGGCGAGGTGAGCGGGATGCTGGCCCCTGATACAGCGGCGGGCGGTTCGATCAATTGGCTGCGAGAAGGAGTGCGTCACGCGCATCGTGTCACCACGGTGAGCCCCACCTACGCACAAGAGATTTGCACGCCGATCGGTGGACACGGCTTGGATGCGGACCTCCGAGCACGCGCCGATGGTGTCATCGGCATCCTGAATGGCGTCGATTACACCGAGTGGAGCCCAGCGACCGACCGTTATCTAAAGCACCGGTACAGCGCGGACGATCTGTCTGGAAAGCTCGCAACGAAACGCTGGCTGCTCGATTGGCTGAATCTGCCTGTCGCGGACACGACTCCGCTCATGGGCATCGTTTCTCGCCTTACCGTTCAAAAAGGCTTCGATCTTCTCTTCGATACGCTGCCGGAAATTCTCGCGACTCGCGATCTTGCTTTCGTCGCGCTGGGCAGTGGCGACTGGCACTACGAGCAATTCTTCAGCGGGCTGCAACATCGCTTCCCGGATCGGGTCGTGTTCCATCGCGGCTATCATGACGAGCTCGCTCATCTGATCGAAGGGGCGAGCGACATGTTCCTCATGCCTTCGATGTACGAGCCGTGCGGATTGAATCAGATGTATAGCCTCAAGTACGGCACTATCCCGATCGTGCGGCGTACCGGTGGATTGGCAGACTCTGTACAGATGTGGGATTCGGCCACGCGCCGGGGCACCGGCATCGTCTTCAACGACTTCGATGCCGGCGGGATTCGTTGGGCGATTCACACTGCGTTGGACCTATACAAAGATCGCGACGCGTGGTTGCAGATGATGCGCAATGGAATGGCACAAGACTTCTCGTGGGAGCGCCAGGCCGGGGAGTATGTCGCCATGTATCGCGCTTTGACGGCCCGCGTAGACGTGTAGACGTGTAGACGTAAGATGTGTCTGGGGCGAGCTTCCGCGCAATCCATACTGAGGTCTACACGCTCTGCACGTGACACGTCCACACGACCCGGATCATCTGGTCGTCGCCAACTCGACTTCACCGCTTTCGCGGAACGGGAGCTTCTTGAGCATCCCGATGTCCGTAAGGACCTTGCCCTCGATGACATATTGGACTTTCTGCTTGCCTTGCAGGCGCGACAGCAAGCGTCCGATGCTGCTCACGAAGTTCGTACGCACCGTGATGTCGAATTCAGTCTCGCCGTTCGCGGGTATGACGAACGGCTTCGGCGTGACGCCTTCTGCGAAGCTGTCGCCTTCCAGGAATAACTGATAGTCGATGCCTCGCACCGGCAGATCCCGATCGTTCGGGTTCTCGACGTTCATACGGACCAGGAAGGTCTGGCTGAAGATATCGCCGGATGTCATCGCGGCGCTCACGAGCGCAAGGCGCGGCGCCTCCAGCTTGGGCGCGAACGCGGCGCAGCCCGCTAACGTCAGGAGAGCCGCGACCACGACGACGCGTGTGCATTGGACCATCATTTGGGCCTCACAATTTCTAATCGTTCTTGAAGAGCGGCACCCGCGCGCCGCTCGTTGCGCTTCACTGTCGAAGCTTGGCTAACATATCGCGCGTCACGAGGACGACGCCTTTCTCCGAGATGTAGAACCGCCTGGCGTCCTCTTCCGGGTTGACGCCGATCTGCAGCCCGGGCGGCAGAATTCCAGCCGTATCGATGATGGCACGCTTGACGACACAGCCTGCGCCGATCCGCACGTCAGGGAAGATCACCGAGCGCTCGACGTAGCTGCGTTCATCGATCCGCACGTTCGAGAACAGGAGCGACTGATTCACGTGCGCACCCGAGATGATGCAGCCGCCTGAGACGACGGAGTTGACCGCCATGCCGCGGCGCCCTTCCTCGTCGAGGACGAATTTCGCCGGGGGATACTGACGTTGATAGGTCCAAATGGGCCATTGCTCATCGTAGATATTGAGCTCGGGATTGACGTGCACGAGCTCCATGTTGGCATCGTAGAAGGCATCGACCGTACCTACGTCGCGCCAATAGTGCTGCACACGTGTCTGCACGTCGGTGAACGGATACGCGTATACCTTCAGCGTGCTCAGCGCTTCGGGAATGATGTTGCGACCGAAATCGTGCTGCGTGTCCGCACGCTGCGCCTGCTCCTCGAGCAATCGATAGAGCAGGCTCGCTTTGAACACGTAGATACCCATGGAACCGAGCGCGTACTGCTCGCGGCCTGGGATGCCTTCAGGCTCCTTCGGCTTCTCGGAAAATTTCGTGATGCGGTAGTTCGTATCGACGCTCATCACGCCGAAACCGGTCGCCTGCTCGCGCGGCACTTCCACGACCCCGACCGTGATGTCGGCCTTCTTCTCGACGTGAGAAGCGAGCATCGGGCCGTAATCCATCTTGTAGATATGATCACCGGCGAGCACGAGGATGTGCCTTGGGTGGTGCAGCCTGATGATTTCGAGGTTCTGGTACAGCGAGTCGGCTGTTCCTCTATACCAAAAATTGCCGAGCTGCTGCTGCGCAGGAATGATCTCGATGAACTCGCCCAGCTCGCCACGCAGATATCCCCAACCTCGCTGAATGTGCTGAATCAGCGAATGGGCCTTGTACTGCGTCATCACCTGAATTCGGCGAATACCGGAATTCACGCAATTCGAGAGCACGAAGTCGATGATGCGGAACTTTCCGCCGAACGGCGTTGCCGGTTTGCAGCGAAAATCCGTCAAGTGCTTGAGCCGCTCACCCCGACCTCCTGCCATCACGACGGCCAACGTGTTGCGAGTCAGACGGCTCACGTAGCGCCGCGCTGCGGCTTGACGCTGCGAGAGGGCGGCCAGCGCCTGGTCGTCGGAGTCGGGGATCACTCTATCCTGCATATCCTTTTCTCTCGCAGTCACTACACGCTTTGCAGACAGGCCGACATATTAGCCGACAAGGCTCGGCTGCGCGCCAGGCACATTTGCGCCGGGCGCTTGCCTGCGGCGGAGGCATTCGGCATTGTGCAGAACGCCACCCTTCATCGGCGGTTCCTCTCCCACGTGAAACCCTCTCTTCTCGCTCGATCCCCGCTCTCGCATCGAGGCCACGGATGTGCTGCTGTGTTCCTGGGTTTGTTGACGTGCGCATGTGCAGCTCAGCCAGCTGCGCAGAAATCCGACGCACAGGCTTCTGAAACTCAGATCCGCTGCCTCGCGAGCGGGGATGGCTATGTGCGCGCACGCTTGTCTGGCGTGCTCAGTGCCGAGCTCGACTGGCCGAACGAAGGCACCGAATGTTCGGGGGCGATCCGCCCCGATGGCGGTCTCAGATTGCGGTTTAGCCGGTTCGATGAACGCAGTGCGAGTAAAATCGTACTGGTATTCGGGATTGCGAATCTGAAAGAGGGGCAGTCCACTCGCTCGCTCCCAGTCAATGTCACGGTCATTCGGGAGGGAGCCGGCGAGTTCTACAGCACGCGAGGCGACGACAAGTGCATGCTCGATGAAGTCAAACAGATCGCATTGATCGGTCCACCATTCAAGTCGAGAACCTATCGCATCGTCGCGCGCGGCTACTGCACAGAGCCTGCGCGCGCGGTTCAAGGCAAGGGTGCTGTCCTGTTGTCGCGATTCGATTTCGCTGGCGCGGTGGACTTCGCGACCGAAGACAACTCCAACGACCAAACCGTGGTGAACCGATGACCTGCCGATCTACAGCGCGCGTTTGGATTTCCCTGCTCTCGATGCTGCTCGCGATGAGCGCGCTCGCGAGCGACAGCACCGAGCTCGACCGCATCTTCGAACGATCTACGCTCCAGATCGCCACCCCCGATGCGCGCGTTCACCGCTTTCGCATCTGGGTCGCGGACGATGACGCACGACGGGCTCGGGGGCTCATGTTCGTGAAGAAGCTCGAGGACGATCAAGGCATGCTCTTCGTCTATCCTTCCGAGCGCGTGATCTCGATGTGGATGAAGAACACCTATATCCCGCTCGACATGGTGTTCTTCGATGCGTCGGGCAAGATCGTCCACGTCGTCTCGAACACCGAACCCATGTCGCTCGAATCGATCGAATCCAAAGAGCCTGCGTCTGCAGTGCTCGAGCTGAAGGGCGGAACGGCGAACCGATTGAAGATCGCGCCGGGAGCACGCGTCATCCTGCAGTGACTCGTCGCATCACAGCGCCGCGGAACCTCACGCAGTCAACGCTCGCCGCTCGGTACGGCATCGAAGGCGATGGTCGTGCGTGGCGCAAGCCCATGTATCGCCGTGGTCCCGTGCCACATGTAGGAGGGAAATAGAACGAGACGACCGGAACGCGGCTGCAAGTGCCGCTCGGGCGAGCACCCCGGTACCGGCCATTTGGGCTCGCCGAACTTGATCCAACCGTTCATCGCCTGCACGTCCAGTGTTTCAGGCGGCACCGAGACGTAGTACGCCGAGCTGATCCATCCTTCGGGATGGATGTGATTCACATGAAATCCTTCTTGGCGCAATCGCACCGACCAGCATTTGTCGATGACCGGCTGGCCGCGGTTGCGCGCGCTCACGGGATGCGACTGAGCGTTTCCAACCGAGCTTGCGTAATCGGCGAGCGGCTCATTGAACGCCTCCAAAGCGGCTCGAATCAAAGGGTCTTGCTCGACCAACAAGCTGCGAGACGTTTGGCTACCGTGCCGCAGACTCAGCTCCAACGGATGGCGATTGAAGAGATGGCGTGAACCGAGCACTTCATCGAGCGCAACGTTGAACTCTTCAATAGAAGACCAGCCTTTGGGCGGCGCCACCTCGTATGTGCGAACGAGGCGATCGTAATCGTAGAGCTCGGTGTAGCGGGGATTGCCCAGCAGGCGAGCCGCGAGTGCTTCATAAGCAAGCCAGCGCTGCTCCAGTGGATCGCGCAATCGCTGTGCTTGAATCGCCTCGAACGCCGCGCGAGCTTCACCGAGTTGCAACTCCACACCGATCAGATTCTCGATGATGGCAGGATGCTCGGGACTCAACTCTTGCGCTCGCTTCGCGTGCTCGCGCGCTTCATTGAGGCGCCCTGCTTCCATCAACACTCCGGCGAGCGCACTGTGCAGCGCGGGAATAGGCTGGCTACGCGCAATCAAATCTCGCAACAGCACTTCCGCGCTAGCCAAGTCTCCGGCATTTCGAACGGTTTCGGCCAGCAGCATCTGCAGGGCGAGCGCTTGCGGATGAGCCGCGCAAGCTGCGACCAGATCACGGGCAAACTTGGCATCGCCGAGCATGAAACGAAGCTGCGCGAGGCTGCGTTGCGCATCGATGTCGAGCGGGGCAAGCGCGACAGCCTCAGCGTACGCGCCTTCAGCTTCTGCAAGCCGGTAGAGCTTCAAAAGGGCGTGCCCCCGGTTCAGCGCAAGCTCGCGGCTATTGATGCCTAGAGCTCGCGCGCGATCGAGCTCGGTAAGCGCCTCTTCCGCCCGATTCGCTTCCGCGAGCAGTGCGCCGAGATTGTGATGAGCAGCGGCATAATCGGGTCGCAGTTTCGTTGCTGCTCGGTAGGCGGCTTCCGCCTCGCTGACTTTGCCTTGCGCGCGTAACGCGCCAGCCAACGCCGACCAGGCTTCGCTATCGCTGCCGTTGCGCTGTATCAGCACACGGCAATGCTCTTCTGCTGCTGAATGCTCACCGATCTCAGGTAGCAGTCGTGCTAGACCAAGCCGAGCGTTGGCATGGCGCGCATCGAGGCTCAGCGCACGTTCGTAGCTCGCACGCGCCTCCTGCAATCGTCGTTGCGTGCGCAGAAGATTTCCGAGGTTTGCATGAAACTCTGCCCGTGCCGGCTGCAACTGGATGCTCTGCCGAATGTATCGCTCTGCTTCGATCGCATCGCCTAGTTGCTTACGCGTCAGCCCGAGCAGATGCAAGCCATCCGCATTGAGAGGCGAGCGGCCAAGCACTGCAAGGCACGCTGATTGCGCTTCGGCAAAGCGCTTCTGCTGCCAGAGCAGAAAGGCTTGCTGGAGCTGTTGCTCGGTGCTCATTTTGCTCGCAACCAGCCTGTGATGCTGTAGCGTCCGGCTTGAGCAAACGGCGCAACGTAACTGACGGAGTGCGGCTGCGGGACCTTGAAGATGTTCAGCGCGTTGAATGCCGGCGTGTACCCTTCCGCGACGTGTCCATCTCGATCCAGGAAGTTCAAGATCCCGCCCCAATCCGCGCGCCACTGCGGCGTCAGATTGAGCACATAAGCGGCGACACGCTCGGTGCCGGCAGCAAGATCATCGTGCTGAGTGAGGAAGTGCCCGGGACGATAGAGCGTCGCCTGCGCATCCGCCATCGTGATTGCAGGGCTGCCGGTGATGCGACGTGCGAAGTCGAGGAACTCGGGCGAGTTCAGGAATTCGAACACCCGCATTGCATAGATATCGAGGTGGCGGCCGAGCGCATGCGCATCGGAAAGCGGGAAATTATCGAACAGGTATTGGAATCCCCGCTGCGCATTCGCTTGAACGCGTTCGTGCAAAAGCACGCGTGTCGCGTCCGGCATGATTCGTACTTGCTCCTGTGCGATATCGAAGGACTTGTCCCCATCGTTTAGGTGCAGCTGCCACGGCACCTCTTCCACCAGACTGCGATAAGCGCGTTCGGCGCATCCGTGTCGCAACACAGGAGCGATGTGAACTCGGCCATTGCGAGCGAACGCCTGCGCGATCCGTCCCACGTCGATGTGCGCGGCGAACTGTACGGGCGGATCGGTCTCGAGTGTCGGAGCGTTCATCGGATGTAGCCAAAGGCGCGCAACAAAGGGGCGGCGATCGTTTCGATCCTGCCGATGTCGCTTGCGCTCAACGTCATGCGCCAGCGATTGAGACTGGCTTGATCGATCGTGTCGTGGCGCAGCGGCGGATGCGGTGTCTCGCTCGACGCTACGATCTTCGCAGCTGCGTCGGAGGATATTGTCCGTCCAATCGGCGAAACAGCCAAGAACGTCGCGAGCCGCGTGAGCACCTCGCTGGGACTTTGGCAGAGATCTTCGTAGCGAAGGAACGTAACGCGTTCTTGCAGACCAGGTGCGCTCACCGCGCGCAGCGCGACCTGCACGAACTCGGCCACGAAGCGCGCGCCTGCCGTCGCATCCAAGGTGTAGGGCAATGGCTCTCCGGTGCGCGGGTTGCGCCAATTGCAGCTCAGAAGCGAGCTCGCGATCGCACGAGGGTCTCGCATCAGCACGACGAACTTGGCCTGTGGGAACAGTGTGCCGAGTGTGTCGATGCACAACGACGCCGCGAAGGAGTGATACACGAAGATGCGCTTGCCGGCCTGCCTCAGCCGCTGCTCAAACAATTTGAGGACCGCGAGACGGAACGCCTCTCGGGTCGTTTCGCGATTGAGGCCGTAATTCTTTTCATGGTTCACGCCGAGCGTGGTATCGAGATCGCGCCACTGCTGCGCCATGGTGACGACGAAGGGCAGCTCAGGGCCGCTGCCCAGAACAGAATGTCCGTCGAGGATCGTGGCAAGCAGGCGTACCCCGCTGCGCGGCGGACCGCATACGAAAAAGGGATCGAGCTCGTGGATGGCAGCTGCCGGCGCATTCATTCGACGGCACCTTCGTCCAAGACGTATCCGAGCTCGCGGCTCGCATCCGCCGCTTCATCGAAGATCGCCTGGATCTCCGCTTTGCCGAGCACAGTTCGCCAACGACCCACTGAGCTCTTGAAGATCGAGCGTTGCACCGCTTGTGCACTCCACTCCTCCGTTCCGGAAACGTTTCGGGCAACGCGATGGAAGCTCAAGACGTCGGTATCGAAACGCTCGCCGATGAACTCGAACAAGCCGCGCAGCGTGTTCTCGGGATGCGCAACGAGGTCCTCGTAACGAAGCTCGTAGTAGGCGCTCGCAAGGTTCGCATCCTCCAGCATGCGACGCCTGATTTGCATCGTCGTAGTCCATTCGCGCGCGCGCAGCCTGGCGGTTGCGACAGCATCGAACGATGCTCCAGCACTCTCGCGGTCTCGCTCGAGGCGGGACGCTACGACATCGCGAACATCGCGCAGAACGTGGATGAGCGGACTGTCCGGAAACAGCTGTCTCAGCTCCGGAAACACCAAGATGTTGGAAGGGGTCTTCTCGGCGATGCGCGGCTTGCCGCTCGCCTTCCATGACGGCAGCAAGAACGAAAGAATCAGCTCGGAGAAGATTGCACGGACCGAGTCAGGCGGCAACGCGTACGCCTCATGGAGCACACGCCCGGAATGGAGATCTGCAGACGACCACAGGGATGCGAGCGCGTTCACTGCGCGCAGCTCGGTGCCGCAAACAATTCGGGGATGCGTATCCAAGATCACACGAAGCAGCGTCGTGCCCGATCTCGGCACGCCGCCGATGAAGATGGGATTGCCGGAAACCATTCGTGTAGTGCAATGAAAGAG
>JAEZFW010000077.1 GCA_023417315.1 Pseudomonadota bacterium | reverse complement strand
GAGGCAATCGCCTCCGCCCTTCTTGGCGCAACGAATTCGTAGAGATGGTGACTATGAGACGGCAGATCGTGATTGCAGCGGCGACCATCGTGTTGACTGCTTGTGCCTCAGCGCCCGCACCAACTTATGAAGCTGCCGCCAACCTCAATAGCCCAGGCTATTTCAGTGGTCCGGTCGAGGACGGACGGCATGCGGTTGCTTATACGGGCGCGAAGGGCATGTCGCGCGCGCAGGTGGCGCAGTTCGCGATGCTGCGCGCAGCGGAGCTCACACTCGAGTCGGGCCAAGAGTGGTTCGCGGTGATCGAGTCGAAATCGCAGAACGTGCAGCTCCAAGCTGAGAATGATTTGAAAGACCGCACGACCGGAGGCTTCGTCGGCGGTGAGTCCACGAGCACGGGTGCCGGCGGCGCAGGTGGCACCGCATCTCCTGGAGGCGTGTCCGATCCTGTGGTCAGAGGAGGTCCGAGTACCGGAGGCTTCGGCGGCGGGGATGTGCCCTATCAAGTGCTGGAGCGATGGACTCCGCCGACGGCTCCTCAAACGGTCCTCCTCATCCAGATGGGGAAGGGCGATGAAGCCTCTTTCGACGGTCTTGCTAAAGCGCCTGAAATCTTCGGTGCTCGCACCGTTGTGGACGAGATTCGTGGCAAGATGAAACAGTAGCGCGCTCGTCATGCGCTCGGTGAGCGCATGACAAGATCGTTCGGTGTTGCCGGACGAATGGATCGCATGCTGTCATCGACCTCGCATCGAGAGCGGAGGTTTCGTCACGAGAATGTCTGTGTCCAATCAGATCGAACGAGTATGCATCCTCGGCGGCGGTACAGCCGGATGGATGACAGCGGCTGCGTTGTCGCACAAGTTCAAAGGCCTGCCGATATCGATTCAGCTCGTGGAATCCGACGAGATCGGCACGGTCGGCGTCGGTGAGGCCACACTTCCCCATATTCGCGCTTTCAATAACGCGCTGAATATCAGCGAACCGACGCTGATGAAGGAGACCGAAGCGACCTTCAAGCTCGGGATCGAGTTCTGCGATTGGGGCCGCCCCGGCGATCGCTACATTCATCCCTTCGGAGATTTTGGTCCGAACGTCAACGGCGTTCCCTTCTATCACTTCTGGTTGCGCATGCGCGGCCGCGCCGATGCAGGCCGCCTGGATGAATACTCCTTTCCTATCATGCTTGCGGAGGCGGGGCGCTTCCGATACCCCGACCCGGACCACTCGAAGATCGAATCGACTTTTCGCTACGCGTACCAGTTCGACGCGACGCGCTACGCACGCTTCCTGCGCAAGTTCTCAGAAGCGAACGGCGTGATCAGAACCGAGGGCAAGGTCGTCGGGACGACGCAGCACCCCGAGACCGGTTTCGTCGAGTCGATCAAACTCGATCGCGGTGACATCGTGAGCGCCGATCTGTTCGTCGACTGCTCCGGATTTCGCGGCTTACTGATCGAGCAGACTCTCAAGACCGGATACGACGATTGGACTTCCTGGTTGCCGTGCGATCGCGCGGTCGCCATCCCCTGTGAAACACACGGTCGGCTGACGCCTTTCACTCGCGCGACAGCCAGGCGCGGCGGTTGGCAATGGCGTATCCCGTTGCAGCACCGAGTCGGTAACGGTCTCGTGTACTGCAGCGACTTTCTCTCCGACGATGAGGCTGTGCAGACGCTGCTCGACAATCTCGAAGGCCCAGCGCTCGCCTCGCCGAATCAACTCAGGTTCAAGACGGGTCGCCGTCGTCAATCGTGGAACAAGAACGTCGTCGCCATCGGCTTGGCGTCTGGATTTCTCGAGCCGCTCGAGTCGACCTCGATCTACCTGATCCAAGAGGGCATCACCGAGCTGATTCAACTTTTCCCGAACAAGCATTTCGCCGCATCGGATATCGAAGAGTACAACCGGCGCATGAACCTCTATTACGAACGCGTGCGCGATTTCCTCGTGCTTCATTACGTTGCGAATCAACGAGACGACGGCGAGCTCTGGCGCTACGTTCGAAACATGCAGTTGCCCGAAAGCTTGCAGGAGAAGATCGCTGCGTGGCTGGCGCGCGGCTACATCATCAAGTACGAGTTCGGCGCGTTTCTTCCGCCGAGCTGGATTGCGGTGATGCTCGGGCAGAATCTGATTCCACGCGGTTACGATCGTCGAGCTGATGCCGCGCCGGAAGACGTTCTAGTGAAGAATGCCGCTGGCATTCGCGAGGAGGTACGCATCGCCGTGCAGAACACACCCGATCACAGAGCATTTATCGAGCAGATCGGCGCGGCCTCCGGCTCCGCTCCCCTCGTTGCACGCGGCGCGTAGAGAGTCATCGTGAACACAGAGATCGGATCGGCGACTCCGCGGGTCGAGCGTATCGTCGTCTGCGGCGGCGGTCTTGCCGGCCACCTGACGGCTGCAGCGCTCGCATCTCAATTACCTCCCACGATGCAAATGACTTGGATCGATGCTTCGAATTCGGCGAATTCGGATGTGTTCTATGGGAGCTTGACGGCACCGACCGCGTATACCGTCAATCTTTCGGCGGGGGTTTCGGAGCCCGAGCTGCTGTTGAGCACGAACACGGCGTTCTCGTGGGGCACGAAGTATGTCGGTTGGAGTGCAGAGCGCAGATCATGGATTCAGTGCTTTCACTTGCCGTTGCCCATCGCCGGCGGTGTGCTCTTTCATCAGTATCTCGCGCGGCTCGGACTCGGTGAGCTCGAGCCTTACTTGATATCCGCGGCAGCCGCGCATCGCGGTGTGTTTGCGCACCCACTTCAAGACGGTCCGCCGCTCCTCGCGCGAGCCGAATACGCGTATCAGTTCGATCCGCACTCGTATGTGCGTGCGTTCGCTGCGGGCGCAAGCATGAGTCGTGTGCGACGAGTCCAAGCAGAACTCCGCGATGTCGAGCGCAACGAACATGGAATCGCAGCGCTCCATCTATCCGACGGACGGGTGCTAACGGCAGACCTGTACGTGGACTGCACTGGCGCGCAAGCACTGCTCATCTCACAGCTCGATGCCGCGTTCAAAGGCGGGCGGCGGCTGCGGGCGGTGAGTAGTCATCGACCGGTCGATCGGTTGGGTGCTGCATGTCGCACGGTGACGGGGCACGGCTTCGGCTGGCAATCGGATACACCCCTGCAGCGAAGCACGATGCGCCTCACTGTCTTCGCGCCGGAATCGGAAACCGAAGCACTGAGTGCTCACGGCGATGTGCCTCAGCAATCGGTCGACACGACGCTCGGGTATCGAACCGAAGCCTGGGTAGGAAACTGCGTTGCGATCGGTCATGCCGCGCACGTCCTGGAACCGATCACCCACGTACCGATGGTGCTGCTCCATCGCGACATCGAGCGCCTCTTGTCGCTCATTCCGTTCTCCACCTCCATGACAGTCGAGAGCCGTGAGTTCAACCGGCAATGCGGCGATGACTACCTGCACGCAGCGATCTTCAATCGTGCGTTGTTCGATACACGTCCCGCATCCGATACGCCTTATTGGGGCGCGGCATGCGAAGAGCCCGTTCACGAAAAACTCAACCAGAAGCTCGCTCAATTCGAAAGCCGCGGGGTGCTCGCGACGTTCGATCTCGAGCCCCTCAATCCAGAGGACTGGGTGGTGTTGCACTATGGGATGCAACGTCGCCCGATGCGGCACGACCGAGTCGCCGATCGCGCCTCCGAATCAGAGCTGCGGCACTCGCTCGAGAACATGCGCCGCAACATCGAGAACCTGGTGAAGCAAATGCCCTCGCATCACGACTACATGACGGGCTTGCTCGGTTACCTCGCGCAGCAGAAGAGTTGATCGATGCAACCGCTATTGAGAAAGATCGTCATCGCCGGCGGCGGATCCGCGGGATGGATGACGGCGGCCGCGCTTTCGAGCCTTCTGAATCCGAAGGATGTGTCGATCACGCTCGTCGAATCCGAAGAGATCGGCACGATCGGCGTCGGTGAGGCGACGATACCCGACATCATCTACTTCAATCGCATTCTGGGCTTGAACGAAGCCGAATTCATGAAGGCCACGCAAGCGACCTTCAAACTCGGCATCGAGTTCATCGATTGGGGACGCAAAGGCGATGCCTACATTCATCCCTTCAGCGTTCATGGTGTCGATATGAACGGAATCGACTTCCATCAATATTGGCTCCATGCGCGCGACGGCGGTGATCCTCACTCGATCCAGGACTACAGTCTGTGTGCCGTGGCGGCGATGCAGAACAAGTTCGCGCTGCCGGCGCCCGATCCGCGCTCCGTCTTCTCGTACGTTCGCTACGCGTATCACTTCGATGCGTCGCTGTACGCCCGCTATCTGCGAACGTACGCGGAAGCGCGCGGCGTAAAGCGAGTCGAAGGCAAGATCGAGCACGTTGCGCAAGCGCCTGAGACGGGTCACATCACCGCGTTGCGGCTCACCGATGGCCAAATCGTGGAAGGCGACTTCTTCATCGATTGCACCGGTTTCAGAGCGTTGCTGACAGAGAAAGTGTTGGGCGTGTCGTATGTGGATTGGAGTCACTGGCTGCCTTGCAATCGCGCGCAGGCGGTCGCATGTCGTCATGCAGGTCCGCTGACTCCTTACACGCGATCGACTGCGAGAACCGCGGGATGGCAGTGGCGCATTCCCACGCAGCGACGCACGGGGAACGGGCACATCTACTGCAGCGAGTTCATGAGCGATGACGAGGCGGCCGCGATCTTGCTCGCGAACCTCGACGGCGAGGCGATGGGATCGCCGCGCCAGATTCGCTTTACCGCGGGGCGCAGACAAGCATTCTGGACGAAGAACTGTGTCGCGATCGGACTGTCTGCCGGCTTTCTGGAGCCGCTCGAGTCCACCTCCATTTATCTGATTCAAGAGGGGATCAGCCGCTTGATCTCGCTCTTTCCCAACGCCTCTATCCCGGATGTCGTGCGCGATGAGTACAACCGGCACATGCGCCAGGAGTTCGAGCAGGTGCGCGATTTCATCATCCTGCATTACTACGCGACCGAGCGCGACGATACGCCGTTCTGGAATTACTGCCGCACGATGGACATCCCAGACACCCTGCGACACAAGATCGCACTCTTCCGCGAAGCTGGACGCATCTTCCGCTACGAAGAAGAATTATTCGCAAGGCCGAGCTGGGTCGCGGTGCTCCTAGGCCAGCACATCATGCCGAAGCACTGCGATCCGATCGTGGCGATGTTGCCGCACGACGAGGTTCGCCGCAGTCTCGAGTCGATGCGCGTCGGGCTCGTCAAAGCAGCGAACACGATGCCAACGCACGCCGAGTTCATTCAGCGCTACTGTCCGGCGGATCTCGTTTGACTCGCTACTTACGATTGAGGCCGTACATGAGGTACTGCTTCATCGTCTGCGCTAAGTCTGGTGTGAGCTCGCCAAGAACGCCTCGTTGATCGGCAGGCAAATGGGCGACAGGATCAGGACCCGTCCCGAAGATGTAGTAGTTGAATGCGGTCTGCCACACCTTTCGTCGCGACTCGGGCAGGTGACGAATCGAGAGTAGACCGTGGATCAAACACTCGAAGGGAGAGCCGGCGAAGGGAGGGATATCGTCCCACCAGTAGTTCACGAGTGCATTGAACGATGACAGCGATTTCACATGATGCCACCACATGTGAGGAATGTAGATCGCATCGCCGGGTTCAAGCTCGGCGGTTCGTGCTGTTTCCCAAGCCTCAGCGAATCGAGGGTAGCGCTCGAGATCGGGAGCCTCGGGATCGACCATGCTCACGGGCGGCCCGGCCAGCGTGAACTCCAACGGTCCGACGTAGAGATTCACGAGTTGCTCCGGCGGGAACAGCGTGAACCGCCGACGACCGGCAACGACGCATGCGATATTGGATGAAAGGTCGAAATGCGTGGCAACGGTACTCGCATTACCGAGCCAGATCCGAGGCACACCCTTCACCCACGGAAGGCGGTTCTCCGCAGCAAACCCAGGCAGGCACTCTGGAATGACGACGGCGCCCGCGTACATCGACGGCGCCGCGGTCTGATCTTCGACCTCGAGCAGGCGATCCAAGAGCGACGAAAGCTGCTCTTTGCGGCGCTCGAAGTTGTACCCGCGCAGCTGGTCCGCATAGAAGAAGCGTCCCCGAATCGCGGGATCGCCGATGAACGTCTCGACCGCTCGCCCTCGATCATGCGTCTTGATGTAGGAAACGAGCTCGCGGCTGGAGGTGGAGCCGCGTCGCACGGCCGGCCATTCGGCAACCACACCGCGTAAGACGGCGGGTTCTTCGCGCGGTGCAATCTCTTCGCGGAAGAGCTGCTCAGTAGCGCCGTGCCATTCTCGAATCGATTGCGGAACGCTCATTTTTGCTCGAATGCATTCGTCTCGTGACCCGTCGATAGTGTCAGAGTCGGTCATCGGAGAACAGCATCGATCGTCCCTAATCGGCTCAATGCTCTCGTTCGCCGAATGGCTCAACGCTCTCGTTCGCCGAATGGCTCGACGCTCTCGTTCGCCGACGGCTTAACGCCTCCAGCCCGGCGGTACATGCTTGCGGCTCGGGTACATGAGGTCACGAAGAAAGCAATCGATGACGTCGGATTTCAGCTCTGGGATGCGTCTTTAGAGACGATAAGCACAACGCTGGAGAAGACGACATGAGAAAGGTGATTGCTGGAGTGATGATGAGCTTGGATGGTGTCATGCAGGCGCCAGGAGGCCCCGAGGAAGATCCGACGGGCGGTTTCGGCTTCGGCGGCTGGGTGTTTCCGCACTTCGATGAAGTGCTCGGTCAAGCGATGGACAAGTCCTTCGGCGCGCCGTTCGATCTACTGCTTGGCCGAAAGACATATGAGATCTTCGCAGCGCACTGGCCGTACGTCGGTGGTGACGATCCGATCGGAGCGCTGTTCAACAAGGTCACGAAGTACGTCGCCACGACTTCGAGCGCGCCACTGACATGGCAGAACTCCGTGGCGGTCCATGACGCAGTGCGTGAGGTGGCGCGTCTGAAACAACAGAATGGACCCGTGCTTCTGACCCAGGGCAGCAGCGCACTACTTCAATCACTGCTCAAGGCAAACCTCATCGATGAGTTTCGGCTGTCCATCTTTCCGGTGATCTTGGGACGCGGTAAACGTCTCTTTGGAGAGGGCATCAATCCGGTCGGCTTGAAGCTGATCGATTCGAATGTTTCGACGACTGGCGTGACGATCAACACGTATGTGCGCGCAGGACAAGTTGAGACTGGCTCGTTCGCGCAGCCGAGTCCGTCGCAGGCAGAGCTGCAACGGCGAGAGCGCGTGAAGAAGGAGGGCTGAACGTCTGCGCGCGTTGCATCGCTGAGGCGTCCGATGCCGCAGCGTTGCAATGCGTGAGCTCGAAAGCTAGCGTGAACGAAGCCATACTCTCGAGGCAGAGATTACCAAGAATGTGCGCCCTCACCCTGGCACTCTACCCGCGGGAGAGAGGACTTGGGCCCTCACCCTAACCCTCTCCCTGTAGGGAGAGGGGACATGCGCGCTAACGAGCATCAATATGCAACCGAAACAGATTCTACTCGTCATCGCGTTGACATTCATGGCTGTCCTTGCAAGTGCGGCGGAGCGCTCGCAAGTCACACTCACGGTGTTCGCCGCATCGTCCTTGACCGACTCGCTGCAGAAAGTGACCGACGGATTCACTCGCTCCTCGGGAATACCCGTGCGACTTTCCTTTGCTGCGAGCTCGGCACTGGCGAAGCAAATCGAAACGGGCGCGCGCGCCGATGTGTTCTTCTCAGCAGACCAGGCTTGGATGGACTACTTGGCGGAGCGCGAGCTGATCGAACGCGCTACGCGGGTCGAGCTGCTCGGCAATCGACTCGCGCTCGTCGCGCCGGCTGACAGCAAGATATCGCTGCAGCTCGCGAAGAATGCGCCTCTCGTGAAGGCGCTTGGCCCAACTGGTCGACTAGCGGTCGGCGATCCGGACTCTGTGCCCGCGGGCAAGTATGCCAAGGCAGCACTGTCCTCGCTCGGGCTCTGGACGAACGTGGAATCGAGACTTGCGCGTGCCGAGAACGTGCGCGTCGCATTGATGTACGTGGCTCGAGGCGAAACGCCGTTAGGCATCGTGTATTCGACCGATGCGAGGGTGGAGCCTCGCGTGAAGATCGTGGCGCTCTTACCGGAAGAATCTCATCCTCCGATCACCTATCCTGTCGCAGCGACGAAGACAGCCCAGTCAGAAGCGCGCCGCTATCTCGCCTATCTGCAATCTGCCGCAGCGAAGCGGATCTTCACAGACGCAGGCTTTACAGTGGCGAGCGTATCGAACTCAAAGTAACGTCGCGAACTTTTCACATCCGCGACGCGCTGGAGCGATGCGATTATCTACAGGACGATGCGGAAGATCGTGCCGTTCGCGCCATCGCTGACGAGTAGCGCGCCGTCTTTCGTTACGGCCACCCGGCTAGTCGGCTCCCTGCGTCATTGTCGATCATGAAGCTCTGTCAACGCTTCCCGCGGCGTTGTCGTGCGCGGCTGCCGTGGCAATGCATCTTCTACAGGCTGCGACCCTGAGCGAGCGTGAGATCTGGCAAACGCCGAAGCTCCTGCTGGGTCCGCTGCCGAAGCACGGCATTTGCTCCTGGTTGAACGCGCATCTGGGCACTATCCTTCCTAGCTCTCTGGTTCCGACTCCAACGGGTGAGATATGCCATCCAATTCTCCGATCATCACTGCGGCCCAATGCAGAGCGGGTCGGGCGCTCATCGAATGGACCGATGTGCAATTGGCTGAGGCCGCCTCTGTAGATCTGGACACGATCAGATGTCTGGAGGCGCGCTTTCGGCGGCCCACGCCTGACGAGCAACGCCGCATTCGAATCACGCTGGAGGAAGGCGGTGTCGTACTCGTCTCAGAAAATGGCGGCGGCCCGGGTGTTCGCCTCAAGTTCAATCGCCCAGAGCTGCGCGCGATCAGTCGCTGGGAAGGAGAGGGTGGAACTCCCGGGGAAGACGATATCTGGTAGGCGCTGATGTTCGCTCGTTAGCCAGCGTCCTCGTTGCTTGTTCATACCGCGGAACCTGGCACCACGTATGCGCGTCGAGCGATCGTCTCGTTTCTTTCGATGCTTCCGATCGATTGGATGTTGTGAAGTTCTCGTGTCATTCCGCAGCACGGGCGGATGATTCCGACAGCTTGAGCACGTTTAGCCGGGCCGAGAGATCGCCGAGCGCGGCGAGCACAGGAGGAACCATGCAATCCGTTAGATTCGTTGGCGTCGGCAAACCGGCGCAGATTCAGGACATCGCCAAGCCATCGCCCGCGGCTGGTCAAGTCTTGATCAAAGTCGGCGGCGCGGGGGTGTGTCATTCGGATCTCCACGTGATGGAGGAAGATCTCGGATTCAAGCCGCCCTTCACGCTGGGTCATGAGAACGCAGGCTGGATTGCTGAGCTGGGTGAAGGCCTCACTGGTTTCAAAGAAGGTGATGGCGTCGCGGTATATGGGCCTTGGGGCTGCGGTCGTTGCCATGCGTGCCAACTTTCGATGGAAAACTACTGCGAAAATTGGGCTCAGATCGAGGGCTTCGGCGGCGGGCTGGGTTTGGACGGCGGGATGGCCGAGTACATGCTCGTGCCATCCGCACGCCTTCTCGTTCCGCTCGGCGACTTGAATCCTGCTAAAGCCGCGCCTTTGAGCGATGCGGCTCTCACGCCCTATCACGCGATCAAGCGTTCGCTGCCGCACCTCAACGCAGACAGCACTGTCGTTGTATTTGGTGTCGGCGGTCTCGGCCACATGGCCATTCAACTTCTGCGCGTGCTCACTCCGGTTCGGATCATTGCGGCCGATGTCGACGACGAAAAGCTCAAGCACGCGAAGGCACTCGGCGCGGACGACATCATCAACAATCGAAACGCGGAGGAGGCCGCGGAGCGAATACACAAGATCATCGGCGCGCGTGGCGCGGGTCTCGTTCTCGACTGCGTTGGCATCCAACCCACAATGGATCTCGGAGCGAAGCTTCTGGGTCGCAACAGCGCATGGACGATCGTTGGATTGGGTGGCGGTCATCATGACTTCCATCACGGAAGCACGCCGTATGGAACGTCGATGAGCATCCCGTATTGGGGCTCGCGCGTCGAATTGATGGAAGTGATCGCAATGGCGCGCGCGGGTCGGATTCATGCAGAGACAACCGAGTACCCGCTCACCGAAGCGGTTGCTGTGTATGAGAAGCTAAAGGCAGGTCGAATCAAAGGACGCGCGGTGCTCGTGCCGAAGTAGGACGGGGTCTGCTAGGACGAGCTCATTGCGGTAGATCGTCGATAACGCGTCAAACGTGGCTTTCAGCTCGGGCGCCTGTATATAGCTATCGAGCTGACGCACCGTGCGGGACTTGTAAACTGCGTGCGCGCCACCATGAAAGGCGGCGCCCTATCTGCGCAGCGCTGCGGGCTGAGTCTCAAACTTAGGAGGTCTTCGATGAAGAAGGTGCTCGCTGTCCGCAGCGCGCCTCGCCCGCATTGGGTCGGTGACGGATTCCCGGTGCGTTCGCTGTTTGGCTATAACGATCTGGGCCAACAGCTCAGCCCATTTCTGCTGCTCGATCATGCGGCACCGACGCGCTTCGAGCCCGCGGCGCGGCCGCGCGGTGTCGGTCAGCATCCGCATCGAGGCTTCGAGACAGTCACCATCGTCTATCAAGGCGAGGTGGCGCACAAAGATTCAACCGGTGCCGGTGGTGTCATCGGTCCGGGCGATGTGCAGTGGATGACGGCGGGTGCCGGTATTCTGCACGAGGAGTTTCATTCGCCTGCATTCACCGAGCGCGGTGGCACCATCGAGATGGTGCAGCTTTGGGTCAACTTACCTGCGAAGTTCAAGATGACCAAGCCCGGCTATCAGGGTCTGCTCGATGCGCAGATTCCATCGGTGGCCTTGCCTGACGGCGCAGGGCGCGTTCGCGTCATTGCCGGTGAGCTCAATGGTCATCGCGGTCCAGCACGTACCTTCACGCCGTTAGATGTATGGGACGTGCGTCTTGGCCAAGGCGCAACGGCACGCTTCGAAACGCGCGAGGGGTATACGCTCGTACTCGTCGTCCTGCATGGCAAGGTGACGATCAACGGCAGTGATGCCGCGCAGGAAGGTCAACTAGTGCACTTCGACCGCGCAGGGAGCGACGTTGCGATCGAGGCCAACAGCGATGCCACCGTGCTGTGGCTGTCGGGCGAGCCCATCGACGAGCCGATCGTGGGCTATGGCCCCTTCGTGATGAACAGCCGGGACGAGATCATCCAAGCGATCGATGATTTCAACTCAGGTCGCTTCGCCAACGACGCAGCCTAGGCCGTGGTTGGCTGCTTGCCTTCCACCCAGGCGAGCGCCTCATCGCGCCGATCAGGTGTGAACGTCTTATAGCTGATGAAGGGCAATAGTGCGCTCTCGATGCGCGTTCCCATTCTGACCCACGCTTGGTCGGCGACGACCGCGACGCGGCCGAAGTGCGTGAGCTTGCCGAAGAGCGGCATGGCCCGAGCCATATAAGAAGAGAGTCCGGAAAGCTCGATCCCGTCGATCTGGTGGGATTCCACGAAGACATGCGTCTTGCCGTGCTGCGCCATCACACGTTCGAGCCGATCGAGGATCGCATCCAAGTCTGCGCTCGTGATCTTGGAGGAGACTTTGATCGCGATGACGTCATCGCCGCTGTCGATGAATTCCAGCATGTCTAGGATGCCTGCTGCATGTCGTTGTCGATCGGCAGCATCTTCATCATGCGCTCGACATCGTGCCGCTTCGAGACGTCACTGACGCCAGTTTTCCTGCCCTTGATGTCGGCTGCGAGTGTATCGAGAGTTTCGGCATCGATGTCGCACACGAATACATTCGTACAGTAGATCGATTCGGAGGGTGTAGCACAAGACGTGGATCTACGCTCACGCGCCCCGTCGGTTGTGCTTTTTTCACGGCACGCTGCTCATCGAACCCATCGCCATAGCGCTCGCGGGTCACCCGCCAGTGAACATTAAGGTTGCTTCGGAACCGCGTGGAACGCACCATCGGTGTACTGGTTTTCATCCGACACTGAGATGTGTCGAAGCGATGGACGTGGAAGCGAAGGATGGTTGGAGCGTGAAATAGATGTTCTCGGCAGGCGCGTAACGATGGATCAGCTCGATGCGGCGTACGAAGTACAGAAGACCCTCGTCCTCATCCTCGATCTGTGTGGGACGTTTGCTTTTGCATTGAGTGGTGCGACGGCAGGGATTCGCCGCCGCTTGGACATCTTCGGCGTGCTGGTGCTCTCTGTTGCGGCATCGACGTTCGGCGGGATCGGTCGCGATGTATTGATTGGTGCGGTACCTCCAGCCGCGCTCGTCGATTGGCGTTATCTGGCGGTCGCATTGCTCGCCGGCTGGATCGTGTTCTTCTGGCACCCGCTGATCGAAAGGGTCCAGAACCCAGTGCGAATGCTGGACGCAGTAGGCCTGGCTTTCTTCGCCGTTGCGGGCACTGAAAAGGCGTTGGCCTTTGGACTCAGCCCAACGATGGCCGCCTTGCTCGGCATGTTGACAGGGATCGGTGGCGGCATGGCGCGTGACATGCTGCTTGCCGAGATTCCAGCCGTGCTGCGTTCGGATCTTTATGCGGTGGCGGCGCTCGCGGGTGCAGGCATCGTGGCGGGCGGTCACATGCTGCAGGTGCCGCCTCTCATCTCCACTCTGTGCGGCGGCGTGATCTGCTTCGTTCTTAGAATGCTGGCGATCCGCCGCGGCTGGAGCTTGCCGATCGCGGGCGGACATCGGGCAACACAGCCGCGCAAGGATGAGTAGGTTCGGCCTCTGTCCGCCGTTACGCCCGCGAGACGAACAGCAACTCTTGCAACCACCCACGCGAACTCCTCGTCCGCTCGCTGCGTTTCAGTGGCACTCGACAATAACGAGGTACATATGGATATCGAGTTCCACCGCGGCAGGCTGCTGGATCATTTACATCTTCACAGCAGCGATTTCGAACGCAGTAAGCAATTCTACAAGGCGGTTGCGCAGTCGCTCGGTCGATCGGACGCATTCGTGGATGCTGGCAAGTATTTCATCATCGATGAGCTCTTCGTGGATGCTGAATCGGCTCCGACTGCGACTCACATCCACTTTGCCTTTCAGGCGCGCGACCGCGAGATGGTGCATCGATTCCACGAGCTGGGTCTCGCGGCAGGCGGGCGCGACAACGGCGCGCCGGGTACTCGCGGGTATCACCCAAACTACTATGCGGCGTTTCTCCTCGATCCGGATGGCAATAACGTTGAGGCCGTGTTTCACGGACCTGCAACGCGCACGGCAGAATCAGTGGTGATCAAGCCGGCGTAGCGATGCTCAAGCGCGATTGATCAGTCGGTGCAGCAGCATCCCTGCGATCATCGCGGGTACGAACCACAGTGCTTCGAGTGAACCGATGCCGAGTCCCGCAAGCGCAGGTCCTGGGCAGTATCCAGCGACTCCCCAGCCGACCCCAAATAGGGCCGCACCGCCCAGCAACCGGCGATCGATGTGGCGCAGATTGGAAACGTGGAATGTGCTCGCAAGAATTGGGCTGCCGCGTCTGAGCACGAATCGGAATGACACGGCGGTGGTCAGCACAGCGCCACCGAGCACGAAGAGCAGCGCGGGATCGAAATCGCCGAAGAGATCGAGGAACCCGAGCACTCGCCGCGGATCCGTCATCCCCGACATCGCGAGGCCCACTCCGAAGAGCGCACCCGACAATAGCGCAGCAACGATAAGCAATGCCATTTCAGCTCCAAACGTGCCTGACGACGAAGGTCGTAGCGATGGCAGTCGCCATGAAGGTGAGTACTGCCACGAACGAGCGCAACGAGAGCCGGCCCAAGCCGCAGACGCCATGTCCGCTGGTGCAGCCATTGCCCATGCGAGTGCCGAAGCCGACGAGCAAGCCCGCGACGATTAACGCCGGGCGCGAATAGTCGGTGCGCGGGAGCAGGGCACCCGGCGCAAGTGCCATGTACGCACCGGCTGCGACGATGAGCCCGATGAGAAATGCGTAGCGCCAAGCAGTGTCGCCGGCGGTGCGGAACAGCACGCCGTTCAAAATCCCACTCACGCCCGCGACGCGGCCGTTCAGCCATAGCAGCAAAGTCGCTGCGATTCCGATCAGCACCCCGCCCAGGAGCGCGCTCATCCAACTCGACATGATGTGCTCTCTATATTGGAATCGGTCGCAGCTGCCTACCAAAGCACCACTTCGACATTCCGCTTGCCATCTAACTTAGCATGCGCTAATTTAGAGATATCTAAAATAAGTGTCAAGCGTCACCCGAGCCTCAGCATGAATCGATCAACCCAATTGAAGCGCCGTAGCGCACGTGAGCTCTTGGAGCCAGCGCAGATGGCGCGCCATGCTGAAGAAGCAGCCGCTCTGCTCAAGGCGTTGGCTCATCCTGCGCGGCTGCTCGTGCTGTGTCGATTGGTCGAAGGTGAGACGTCCGTGGGCGAGCTCCAACCTCTCGTAGGCTTGAGCATGTCCGCGCTATCGCAACACTTAGCCGTGCTGCGAGAAATGGAGCTGGTCACTACGCGGCGCGAGTCGCAGACGATCTACTACTCGCTCGCGGAAGGTCCGGCGGTCGGCGTCTTGGATGCGCTGTACGCTGCGTACTGCGCCAGCACGCGACGATGACGACGGGATGAGACTTGCATGAGCGTACGACTCGCAAGTCAGCACCCGCGTTTTGCGCTCGAGCGCTGGCTGCCTGCGATGGCCTGGCTGCGCACTTACGATCGTCCGACGCTCGCTTCCGACCTCTTCGCCGCTCTCATCGTCACGCTCATGCTCATTCCGCAGAGCTTGGCCTATGCAATGATCGCTGGACTGCCTCCGCAGATCGGTTTGTACGCGAGCATCGCCCCGCTCATCGCGTATGCGGCGTTCGGTACGAGCCGCGCGTTGTCCGTGGGGCCCGTCGCGGTCGTCTCGTTGATGACTGCCGCAGCGGCCGGCGACATCGCACAATCAGGTTCGGCCGGCTATATCGAAGCTGCGCTCATTCTCGCGTTCCTCTCTGGTGCGGTGCTGCTTGCGATGAGCGCACTGCGTTTGGGTTTTCTTGCGACGTTTCTCAGTCATCCGGTGATCTCCGGTTTCATCACCGCATCGGCTGTTCTCATTGCAGCAAGCCAGCTGAAGCACTTGCTCGGTGTGAACGCTGGCGGCGATACGCTCATCGAGCTCGGCCCTTCGATCCTTGCCGCGGCACCACAAGTCAATGTGCCGACGCTCGCGCTCGGTGTCATCGCCACGGGCTTTCTGTTCTGGGTGCGCCGCGGGTTGAAGCCGTTGCTGTTGCGCCTCGATATCAGCGAGCGCGGTGCGGATGTCATCGTGAAGGCCGGACCTGTAGTTGCAATCGTCGGCACGACTCTGGCCGTGACGCTGGCGGATCTCGCTGCACAAGGCGTACACGTGGTCGGAAGCGTGCCTGCGGGATTGCCACCCTTATCGTTTCCCGCTTTCGAGGCCGGCATCTGGACTCAACTACTGCCGGCGGCCGCGCTCATCAGCCTCGTCGGTTTCGTGGAATCCATTTCGGTGGCCCAGACGCTCGCCGCGAAACGGCGCCAGCGCGTGGATGCGAACCAGGAGCTCGTTGGGCTCGGCGCAGCAAACATCGCCGCAGCGGTCACGAGCGGCTACCCCGTCACGGGCGGCTTCGCGCGCTCGGTGGTGAACTTCGATGCGGGCGCACGCACGCAGCTCGCGAGTGTCTTCACCGCTGCGGGCATCGCGCTCGTGGCCGTGTTGTTCACTCCGTTGTTTCACAATCTGCCGCAAGCTGCGCTTGCGGCCACCATCATCGTGTCGGTGCTCTCGCTCATCGACCTTGGGACCGTGCGGCATACCTGGCGATATTCGCGCAGCGACTTCTCCGCGATGGCAGTGACGATCGTCGTCGTGCTCAGCGTCGGTGTCGAGGCGGGCATCTTGGCGGGCGTTGCGTTATCCATCGCGCTTTATCTCTGGCGCACGAGTCGACCTCATATCGCTATCGTAGGTCAGGTTCCCGGTACCGAACATTTTCGTAACGTCGAACGCCATACCGTGATCACCAGCCCTTCGGTCCTGTCCGTGCGCGTGGATGAGAGTCTCTACTTTGCGGATGCCCGCTATCTCGAAGATCGGCTCTACGACGAGGTTGCGCGGCGCCCCGATGTCCGCCACCTTGTGCTCATGTGCTCGGCGGTGAACGACATCGATGCAAGTGCGCTCGATAGCCTGGAAGTGATCGTCGATCGTCTCAAACAAGCAGGTGTGATGTTCCACTTGTCCGAGGTCAAAGGTCCAGTGCTCGATCGGCTCAAGCGATCTCGCTTTCTGGAGCACCTCACGGGCCGCGTCTTTCTGAGCCAACATGAGGCCATGACGGCACTCGATCCCGCAGTGACCGCCCGGGCGGATGTCGCGTCGGTTCCCTCATCGGCGAGTGAAGCACAACCGCACGCATGATCGACCCGCAGGCTAAAGCACTGAGTTTCTCGCCTTCTCTATCTAGAAGGAGCACGTCCATGATCTTCCGCCAATTGTTCGAGCCCGTTTCTTCCACCTACACTTACTTGCTTGCTTGCCCTGAAACGCGAGAGGCGGTGCTCATCGATCCTGTCATGCCCGCCTGGCAGCGCGACCTTCAGGTCGTGAAAGATCTCGGCCTCAAGCTCGCGATGACGATCGATACGCATATCCATGCGGATCACATTACCTCGGCAACGATGCTCAAGCGGGAGGCGGGTAGTCGCATCGTATTGCCCGCGCTCGATGCGCTTCCGTGTATGGATGTCGGCATGCAAGAAGGCGTGCCGCTACGGATTGGCGGAATCCGACTGGATCCTATGCACACTCCCGGACATACCGACACTCACTTCGCCGTCGTCGCCAACGATCGCGTCTTTACGGGCGATGCGCTCCTGATCGATGGCTGTGGTCGCACGGATTTCCAGAGCGGTGATGCCCGCGCACTCTACGCAAGCGTGCGCGGGAAGCTCTTTAGTCTGCCGCCTGAAACACTCGTGTACCCAGCGCATGACTATCAGGGACGCTGGGTGTCGAGCATCGCACAGGAGAAGCAGCGCAACCCGCGCCTAGGCGGCGAGCGAACGATCGAGGATTTCGTCCAGTTGATGCAGAACTTGAATCTGCCGTACCCGAAGTTCATCGATTACGCAGTTCCCGGCAATCGTCTCTGCGGCCAGTGCCCCGATGATCTGCCGGCGAATCTACAGGAGTACTGTCGGGAGATGGCAGAGAGTCCGCAAGGCTAGACCATGTACGGTGGCGTTCTGCTGGTCTTGCGTGTGCGGCACCAAGCAGCATTCGCCACTCCTGGTTCCTCGCCGGTCAGCGCTCCAACTGCTGCGTCAGTAGGCTCGCGGCGGGCGCTGCAGCGTCGTTGGGATAGAAGCGTTCGAAGTCGCGGAGCAGATCGCGAGCGACTCGTCGGTCACCGGCGTCTCGCGCGAGCTGCACGAGGCGAATCAGATCGGCGCTCGCAAGTGGCCGAAAATCGGCGGTTGCGCTCAAACGCTCCCTGAGCATGTCGAGTGCATCGCCGTTGCGCCGTTCGGCGAAGAGGCGCGGCAACATTTCCTGCGCCAATCGATTCGCCAGACGTTGATCAGGCCAGGCTTTCGCTCGCTCGTACAGCCATTGCAGCTCTGCGAGCGGCTCCGCACTTTGAGCGAGGTATGTCGTGACGCTTTGCCATGCGTTCTTGTGCGATCCACCGCGCCACTCGGCATAGATTCGATCGATGTTCCGCTGACGGTCACGTTCGAGCTCACCTTCATCATCGGACTCGAGCGCCTCGACTTCGTATGCATCGTCTAATCCGATCTCGAGTCGTCGCTCATGAAGCAGTCCGCCGATGAGAGAGAACAACGCGAGCCAGGCGTACATGAAGATCGCGATCTGCAGCAGCAGCGGCAAGCCGAGTGCTCGCGAGACACCGATCATTGCGCAGAGGATGAGCGCGCACCCGAGCACCAGGAGGTAGTCGCCGCGCAATCGGATGATGAGTCGCCAGCAGCGAACTGGATTGAGCGACTGAACGAGACTACCCGTGGCTCCTTGCACAGCGATGATTGCGATCAGTGCAGCCAGTGCGAGCACGCCAATCACCACGCTCAGTATCGGCCCGAACCAGAAGACCGCGGCGCTCGAGGCAAAGAACATCGCGAGCACGAACACGAGGACCGGCAGCGAGCGGCTCTCGACCGGATTCATCATCTCGATCGAAAGCACCGGCGGATCCGTCCTGCCATCGGCTAGTTCATCGAGCAGGACGAAGGAGTACTTGAAGAATCCGGTTAGGAGGAGCAGGCCGAGCACGATACCGAACAGCGTTGCCTTGATGGCCAGTAGCATCAACACGCTGAAGGTGAGGATGAGAAGCAGCGGCGCGATGCTCAGCGGCACTGTGAGATAGCGCAAGATCCAATCAATGCGATGAGACATCGTTCTGCCGTGCTATCCGATTGGAACTCGCCGTAACAATGAGCAATGCTCGACAAGAGAATCTTTCTCGTAGTGACGAGACCCCGCGTGAGCGACATCGAGATCGTCTACTTCCCGCATTCTCGGCCTCCGGGTTTTGGCGACCTGCGAGAGGAGCTTCTTATCCTTCAGCAGAGCGTAACCAAGCGCCGTTACGGCGTTCACATTACCCATGCGCAACTGCCGGCTGCTACCCCGCCCCACAGGCTGCGTCGCAGAAGTCCTCGCTAATGGATCAGCCCAGCGAAGACCTCGGTTTTCATTGCGATGAACAAGGCAGTGATGAGGCCGATGGCAATGCCCACGAGCGTGCCGGCAGCGACCCCGCGCCAAAGCACTTTCTGTTCGTTCTTCGTCATTTCATCTAACCCAAGACGAGATCATCCTGAGGGTATATGCCAGTTTAGTCTACGAATAAAGAAAAAGCGGAGCCCTTGCGGACTCCGCCTTTCCTTTGCTCGAGCATGAATCCATGCGGACAAGGTGACCGCACGGCAACTGCATCGGAGCTCCGTCCGTTGGGGACCTCGGTCGCGCGCGTGGCGAAAGCCTGCGCGCAGCTCAAGGCCGTACGGCCGGCGCGAGTTGTCGTTTAGCGACGAACCTCGCCAACCAATACACCTAGAGTTGCGACCGAACCAACGTTTGAAGTAGACATTGGATCACCTCCTTCAGTTGCCGTGGGCTGTTTTCCGACGCGTACCGCCCACCGAAGCCACGCGTCGATATCGGAATTGTAACGATCGCGAGGTTGCGGCGTCGGGGGAGATTTCAAGGCGGTTCGTGAAGTGCGGCACTGACTTGGGC
Organism: Pseudomonadota bacterium; assembly: GCA_023417315.1. Classification (GTDB taxonomy): domain Bacteria; phylum Pseudomonadota; class Gammaproteobacteria; order Steroidobacterales; family Steroidobacteraceae; genus Steroidobacter. The sequence continues at coordinate 42,727 of JAEZFW010000077.1, read as the reverse complement.
GACGGACGACGAGCTCAGAAACTGTCGTCGCCTTCGCGGAAGCGCACTGATAGTGCGGCTTCTTCCTTCCTATCTCACACCTCCCAACTCCACCGCCAACACATATATATGTTCGAGTCCCTCGTAGAACGCCTTCGCCGGTAGCCGTTCGTTGAGGCCGTGCGCAAACATCTCGCTTGATTTCGTGAAGAGGCCGGAGCTCGCATAGGTCGGAATTCCGGCTCTTCGATACGCCTTGCCGTCTGTGCCGCCTGATTCGAGATACGGCACGATCGGGACGCCAGGATGCTTTGCGTGCACGGCTTTGGCGATTGCCTTCATGACATCCGGACGCATTTCGGAGACAGGGCTCGACTGTGGGTTGTTGCGAACGGTGATCTCCACTTCCGGATCGTCGATGACGCGTGCCAATTCGTTCTGCACGGTCTGCACTTCCACGTCCGGGAAGATGCGGCAGTTCACGACAGCCTTCGCCGTCTGAGGCAACGCGTTCTCGGCGTGTCCTGCTTCGAGCATCGTTGCGACGCACGTCGTGCGGGTGGTGCCCACGAACTCAGGTGACTTCGCGAGTACGTCTGAAGCTACAACATCGTTTGGATCTTCTGCGAATCGACGCAACGCTTGCCCAACCTCACCCGGTTGAGTCTTGCCGACCGCACCGAGGTAGCTGCGCGTCAACTCGTTCGCCATGACCGGGAAACGGTGCTCTTTGACCTTCAGAAGCGCCCGCGCGAGTTGATAGATCGCGTTGTCTTCGCGCGGCCAGGAGCTGTGCCCACCTGCGTTCCGAACCGTTAGCTCGAAGCTGGCGTATGTTTTCTCGGCACCTTGCACGAGGTAGATGAGCGGCTTGCCTGTCTCTTCATCGAGCGACCCACCGCCCGCATCCGTGTTGATCGCAAACTCCGCACCTTTGACCCATGGGTGCTCCGCAATGCGGCGCGTCGTGTCCATATGCGTCTCTTCATCGCCCACGAATGCGAACACGAGTGTGCGTGCAGGGCGCTTGCCTTCTTCCTTGAGGCGCAGGACGGTCGCAACCATTGCCGTCACGCCCGCCTTGTTGTCCATCGTGCCGCGGCCGAAGAACGTTCCATTCTCCTCGACCAGTGTGAAGGGATCCCGTTCCCATTCTTCGGGTCGCGCATCGACGATGTCCATGTGTGCGGAGAAGAGGATGGGGGCGCGCTTTCCCTTGCCCGGTATGCGCACGATCATCGCGGTCGCCGCGCCGACCTCCAAGGTCGCGATGTCTTCTTTCGGAACACCACCCTTCGTGAGCACCTCCGTGAGGTACGCGACCATGGGTCCCGTTTGTTTGTGACCCTCCGCCGTGCGGAAGCTCACGATGCGGCTATAGATCTCGCGCGATTGAGTCTCATGTGCCGAGGTTTGTGCGTGCGCCGATCGGACAAGGGCGATTAAGCAAAGCAGGGTGACTACCAACAGGTCTCTGGTTCTCATCATGGCGAGCGATTGGACAACAGCTTTGTTCTACAGAACACGATAGCCGTCTGAGCGGTGCGAAGGCAGATACAGTTCGGCACCTGCTCGGGGCGGCACACCTTCTACGAGAGCCGCAGAATGTATCGCGGCGATTCGCGCATTCCTCGCGGTTACCCGGCCGAGCGCTGATCGTACCCTGCGATCGCGCGCGTCTCACCAGCGCTCAGCAGGCTGTGCGAGTCGCACCGCTCTCGGGATTCGATCTTGAATCACGGCATCGCCCGGTGGCTCGACGTTGAGCGTGATGACTGCTCCCGAGTTGCCGCATCTCGTGCACGTGCTGCCCGAAATCGATTCGAGCGCTACGGACGCCGCGAAGTACGTCTCGCGCTGGCAATGGCTGCACAGACATCTAATGACGTGTCGCATACGCATTCGAAATCATCCTATTCACCCGCATTTCTTCTTAAGATGCTTGTACTCGCGGCGCCGGCCCTTCGCAATCGCGGCTTTCGTACCGTGCGCTGCACGACGCTTTGCAACACTTTAAGCGCAAAGCACCCAAAGTGTGTTCTCGTCTTGTAACGGAGACGGGTTGCGATCGGATGACGCACGCGCGTGCCATTGATCGCTCTGTTGCGGTAGATCGATGTCTGCGGCGGCTGCGCAATGAACCCGCGAGCTCGATGAGCTCACTCACCGCGAATCGATACCCTTCCCTAAACGCGTCGCCAACGACGTCCTGCCGCACCGCATCTCACGATGCGTACTCCGGTTTAGTGGTCCGGATCAGTTCGAATTGAGAAATCGCCTGGTGCTTGCGTTCCTGGCGCGATCGCGGCAGCCCCGTCTCGGTCGCTCAGATTCTGAACGCGTTGGCACGCGGCTTTTCGACCGCGTCGATCTCGCACCAGATTGGCGCACGCGCGTGCCTAGCAATCCTTCGCCGTCGTACTTGCTGCGCGCTTGTGATGCATCAAGACATCTCGGCCGCGCGCCGCCGCTCACTGATGCGCTGATGTTGTCGCGAATAAGACGCCACTTGATTGCGGCCTTGTTGTTTAGCGGAGTAGAGCGCGAGATCCGCCGCGTCGAACATCTCTTCTTCGCTCGCGAAGGGGTCATGCGAGAGCGATACGGTGCCGACACTGATCGTGATGGCGAGATCACCTTTCAAGCAGTCCTGCACTGTCGAGCGGATGCGTTCCGCCAGATCCGCTGCCTCTGCTGCGTCTGCTCCAGGCAGAATGACGGTGAACTCCTCCCCGCCGTAACGGCAGGCGATGAACGGCTTGCGCGTGTGCTGCTGCAGCACGATCGCGACCGCCTTGATCGCTTCGTCACCGCGGGCGTGTCCGTGTCGATCGTTGTAGCTCTTGAAGTGATCGATATCGAGCACGAGCAGGGAGAGCGGGCGCTCCTGAAGCTTGGCCGCGGCGAATTCTCTCGCCAGCGTGTCGTCGAACAAGCGTCGATTGCCGAGCAGTGTCAGGGAGTCCGTCCTGCTTTCGTGTTTGAGCTCATTCATGCGACTGCTCAAAGACATCGAGAGCAGAATCATCTCGACGAGCGACCCGAGCTGCCAACCGTTCTGGCTCAAGAACGTGTGGGGTACGACACCGAAGTTCTTCAGTACGAATACGATCGAGCCAATGAGAAAGGAGCCCCACGCGAGCAGGTAGAAGCGGGCGGGGCGCGAGCCGGCCAGCATGCTGACCGTGCCCAATACGATCATGTAAACGACTGCCACCATGATGAGCCCGGTAAGGGGCACGACGATCCTCGCGTAGCCAACCACGGGCGCGAGCAGCAACGAAATCAAGAAGACGAGCTGCAGGCCTTGCGCGACGCGATCGAGCTTCGGAATGTACTCGCGCGAGCGCAGGATGACTCGGGAGAACTGCAGTGCCATGAAGCCGGCGAGGTGCAAGAGAACGATCAAAGCCGTGTTCGCCCAGCGCGGAGTGTCGGGCCAGAGGAACTGAAAAGCCAAGCCGTTGTTCACGAGCATGTACAGGCCGAAAGCCGCGACGTAGGCGAAATAGGCAAAGAACGCGTTATCGCGTACGGCGATGAAGACGAGCCCGCTCCACACGAGCAGCATCACGACGCAACCGAAGTAGATGCCGTAGGCAAGCTGCTCTTCGCTGACGGATGCGATCGCCTCGTCCGTGCTCAAGAGCGCGAGGCTGATGTCGATCGGCCCTTGCGATGCGAAGCGCAGGTAGTAATCACGTTCGCTGTGAGGGTTGATGTGCAGCGGAAAGAGAAAGTCGCGATGTGCAATCGGACGCGTTGCGAATGGTGTGCGATCGCCAGTGACAGTCGCGAGCCACGTGCCCTCGTTCGCGCGTTCGTAGAGCTCGATGCGGTCGATCAGCGGATAGGTCTGGCGCAGGATGAGCTCGCGCGAAACCTCGCTCGTGTTGGAGAGCTTGAAACGTATCCACCAAACCGAGCGGGTAAATCCGATATTGAGGGTGTCGGCAGTCGCGGCTTGAAACTGCGCATCGAAGCCGGGCTGGCTGAGGTCTTCGATGCGAAGCGTGCCGGTTGGATCCTCGAGCAGCTCGACCGCAGTGAACGGCTCGACCCTCACAGGTTCGGCAGGCAATGAGAACACGGGGAGGGCCGCCGCGGTCGTCACTAATCCGAACGCCATGGCGCCGACCGCAGAGATGAGCGCTAGCAGCGGATAGCGTCCGCATCCCTGTCCAACTGGCTCCGCATCATCCTCACTGCACATATACAACTCCCTTTTTCGCTCGCGAGCGACGGCGCTGAGTTTCTTATTGCGTGGGTCGCACCAGTGGCGTCGATTGGTCGTTTATTCCGCCGCCAGTGTTTGCAGTCGCTACAAGTATGAGGCAGAAAGCGCTGGTTGTCCTGCAGTCTAGAGGCGCTCGGCCTCGCGGTTCCGTTCGAATAGCTGTCGCCGGCGCGGTCACGTAAGATGCGAGTCTTCGGCGCTTGGCTAGGCGCGGCTTCGTAGCTGACATCATGACCGACATGTCTGCCTTGCTGCTGTCACGGATCCAGTTCGGGTTCGTGATCAGCTTCCACATCATCTTCCCTGCTTTCACGATCGGTCTTGCAAGCTGGCTTGCATTTCTTGCCGGGATGTATCTGAAGACGCGCAGTGAGTTGTGGCGCGAGCTCTATCTATTTTGGGTCAAGATCTTCGCGGTCTCCTTCGCACTCGGCGTCGTCTCCGGCATCGTGATGAGCTTTCAGTTCGGAACGAATTGGTCCGAGCTATCGGCCCGCGCAGGCAACGTCATAGGGCCGTTGTTGGCTTACGAGGTGCTCACTGCTTTTTTCCTGGAAGCGACGTTTCTCGGCGTGATGCTGTTTGGGTGGAGGCGTGTGTCGCCGAAGCTGCATTTCTTCTCCACGTGCATGGTGGCGCTCGGCACCTTGATCTCGACGTTCTGGATCATCTCGGCGAACAGTTGGATGCAGACCCCGAGCGGTCACGAGATCGTGGATGGCGTGTTTCATGTGAAGGATTGGTGGCAAGTCATCTTCAATCCTTCTTTCCCGGTGCGGTTGGTGCACATGGTTCTGGCGGCGTACATCACCACGTGCTTCGTCATCGGCGGCGTGAGCGCAATCTATCTGCTCCGCGGTCGCCACAAGGAAGGCGCCTCGCGCATGCTGAAGCTCGCGGTTGCGTTCGCCGCGATTGCAGTGCCCGCTCAGATCATCGTCGGCGATCTGCACGGGCTCGCTGTGCACGAGCATCAGCCGGTGAAGCTCGCGGCGATCGAGGGCCACTGGGAAACCGCGCGCGGAGTACCGTTGCTGCTGTTTGCCTGGCCCGATGAGGAAGCGGAAGAGAACAGATTCGAGGTGGGCATCCCGAAGCTCGGCAGCTTGATCATCACGCACGATCTAAACGGTGAGATCGAAGGACTCAAGGAAGTGCCTGCTGAGGAACGCCCGCCTGTTGCACCGGTGTTCTTTGCCTTCCGGGTCATGGTGGGCGTCGGCGTTCTCATGCTCCTCACCGTGATCGTATCGCTCATTCAATGGCGTCGCGGGAAACTCGAGACGAGCCGCGGTCTACTACGAGCGTGGATGCTGCTGACACCTTCCGGGTTCATCGCCGTGCTCGCAGGCTGGTACACGACTGAGATCGGCCGGCAGCCATATGTGATCTACGGGCTCATGCGAACGGAAGAAGCGCTCAGTGCCGTGAGTGCCGGCAGTGTCGCTACCTCCCTCGTCGTGTTCGCAACCGTGTACCTTTTCATCTTTATCGCGGGCACTTATTACCTGCTCAAGTTGCTGCGCAAGGGTCCGCAACCCGTTGAGGAAGGCATGCGGCATCCAGAAGAGAAACGTCCCGCACGTCCCTTGTCAGTGCCGGAAGAAAGCATGGAAATGGGTCAGAGCTAAAGGCGGCACAATGGAAACGAGCACCCTCCTTCCCGTCGTGTGGTTCTTCATCATCGGCTTCGGTGTGATGATGTACGTGCTCATGGATGGATTCGTGCTGGGCATCGGGATTCTCGCGCCGTTCTCGGAGAACGAGCAGCAGCTCGATCACATGATGAATACCGCCGCACCCATTTGGGACGGCAACGAGACTTGGCTGGTGTTGGGCGGTGTGGGGCTGTTCGCGGCGTTTCCTGTCGCGTATGCAGTCATGCTCTCGGGACTGTATCTGCCCGTGCTGCTGATGCTCGTTGCGCTGATTCTGCGCGGTGTGTCCTTCGAGTTTCGCTTCAAAGCGCATACTTCGAAACACTTGTGGGGCATCTGCTTCGCAGTCGGATCGATCGCAGCGGCTTTCGCGCAAGGGTTGATCCTAGGCGCGGTGATCGAGGGCATGCCATTGCAAGAGGGCAAGTACGTCGGTGGCCCGTTCGATTGGTTCAGTCCATTCTCGATGTTGACCGGCGTAGCGGTGATGTTCGGCTATGCTTTGCTTGGCAGCACCTGGCTGATCCTCAAGACGGACGGTGCGCTGCAGAATGTCGCCATCTCGTTGACGCGGCCGCTGGTTGCGGTCGTCGTCGCTTTCATGGGTCTGGTGAGTGCTTGGCTGCCATTCCTCAGCAGTCAAGTCATGGCGCGTTGGTTCGAGAGCGGAAATTTCATCTGGCTGTCGCCGATTCCGATTCTTGCGCTCATCAATGCGATAGCACTGTGGCGAGCTGTGATGCGACGCGCGGAGGTCGCGCCATTCGTGCTTGCACTGTCGTTCTTCGTGCTGGGATTCATCGGGTTGGTCATCGGCATCTGGCCGAATCTGCTGCCTCCCTCGATGTCGATCTGGGACGCGGCCGCCGCGCCCTCCAGTCAAAGCTTCGTGCTGGTCGGCGCGATCATCATCATTCCCACCGTGCTCGGTTATACCTACTGGTCGTACTCGGTCTTCCGCGGCAAGGTTGCTGCGGACGCCGGTTATCACTGATCGGCGCCTCCTTCGAATGACACTTCGCGTTGCAGCAAGCCGTCACCGCCTATTGGACCATTCACGGATACTCCTTGATTAGCTGAGAACCCCAGACTTCACTGCGCGAGTCTGCGCTAAAAGGGCGCGTCGCCCAAACGAACGAAGGCGATCAGCCCATCGCGGCTCGCGGGTGCACGAACTGTCGTCTGTCTGCAAGACGGCATCTCGACGTAAGTGTCCTTTATCGGCGCGAGGTCGCCATGAGGCGGATTCGCTCAGCAGTCTGCAGGAGTGTGCTGTTGCTCGTATTCGTTGCGGCATCGGCACCTGCGCAGATGATGCCTTTCGAGCGGAACGAAGATGCCGACCAAGCGTCTCGCGCGCCGAACGATCCGCTCGGACGGTCTACCCCAAGGGACTCGTTCGTCGCATTCATGCGCGCCGCAGAGCGCGACGACTTCGCGACTGCATCTCGATACATGCAGGCGACACAAGGCCAGCGCCGAGAGCTCGAGGCGCTTGCGCGTGACCTCAAGGTCCTGGTCGACCGCTACTTCAGTCAAGCGCTCACGACGATCAGCGATTCACCGGACGGTGCATTGAACGATGGCTTGGCGGCGGATCGAGAGCGCATCGGACCGCTTCTGATCGCAGGCAGAAACGTCGATCTTGAATTGATTCGAGTAAACGACCCGCAGGTGGGAGCGGTCTGGCTCATTGCCCCCGAAACGCTCGCTCTGGTCCCGGGCCTGCGGCAATCGATGGACAAGAGTTTCATCGAGCGCACGATGCCCGCGGCACTTCTCGAGAGGAAGTTGCTCGGCATCTCGATGGCACAATGGATCGTATTCGCGGCTTCGCTCCTCGTGCCATTCATCCTGCTCGCGTGCCTGGCCGGGATCTGCATCGGCATCGCCAGAAGGATCGTCGACGACCCGCTACGCCGCGCCAGTATCGACGCGTGGTACGCCGACATTCGTTGGCCAGCCATCGCCACCCTCACGCTTGCTATCCAGTTGATGACGATCCCCTCGCTCGGCTTTCCGGTGACCTTTCGCGTCGCCTACGCCCGGGTTGCATTCTTAGCGTTCGTGATTGCGCTCGCCTGGTTCTTGCGTCGCGTTCTTGCGCTCGCCTTTGCAGAGGCGCGCAGCTTCACGGTGGGAAAGCATCGCGCGAGCACCCGATCGCTGATGCTACTCGGAGAGCGCATCTCGAAGGCGCTGGTTCTCGTCGCGGCGCTGGTTGCCATCCTGCTCATACTCGGTGTGGAGTCTAAGACGGCACTCGCTGCCTTCGGCATCGTCGGTGTCGCGCTAGCGCTCGGTGCGCAGCGCACCGTGGAGAACCTCCTTGGCGGCGTCTTCATGCTGAGCGATCGCGCGATCGCAGTCGGCGATCTGTGCAGTATCTCGAATCGACTCGGTTGGATCGAAGACATTACCCTGCGATCGGTGCGCATACGTACGCTCGACAACTCGGTCGTCTCCGTGCCTGCGGGTGTGTTGGCGCAGGAAGGGATCGAGAATTTCGCGACACGCGAGAAGATCCTGGCGCAATCGATTCTGCGGCTTCAGCACGGTACGCGCGCGGATCAACTAAGGCGCATCCTGGATCGAGTGCGCCGGTTGCTCCAGAGTCACTCGCAGATCGAATCCGAGACCGCTCGCATCCGTCTGGTGAATTTCTCTCCTGAAGCAATCGAGCTCGAGCTCTTCGCCTACGTGCTCACGGCAGACGTTCCCGAGTTTCTCGAGATTCGCGAGGGGCTCTTGCTCGAAATTGCATCGCTCATCGAAGCCGAAGGCAGCGGATTCGCACAGCCGACCCAGTTTATCTATATGGACGAGACCCCGCGTGCGGATGCACTCGCGCGAGCGGTCGTCGCCCCTGAAGCCGAAGCGCGCAACGAAACGCGCGCGGCGCATCTACTTCGCGGTAAGGAGGACAGTAGCGAGGTGCTCGCCGCGAATCGATGAGCTGCAGCCTACAGCCACAGCCTGGAGGGTGATCAAAATGTCTACGACGCAGGCGCCTGGAACTGAATCTGGAAAACTGGACTCGCCACTTCTCGCGCGAGGGTCAGAAGCACGAGATCTCGACACGACGATCTCCACGGCATCGCTTGTGAAAGGCGCGCTCGATGATGTCGATGCACGTGCGCGCGAGATCGAGCAGCAGATGACCGACGACGAGCGGTTCTCGCTCATCATCAGCGTGCTCGGCTCCATCCCAGGGAGCGCTGTCGGCGCGCGGGACGCGCGCCTCCCAAAGGACTTGAAGAATGAGAGCGCGGGCTACACGCCAGGTATCCCGCGGCTCGGCATCCCTGCGATACAAAGCTCGGACGCCAGCATGGGCATCACGAATCCTGGCTACCGACCAGACGATAAAGGCGCAACGGCATTTCCTTCTTTGATTGCGCTCGGCTCGAGCTTCAATCTTCAGCTCGCCAGAGAGGGTGGAGAAGCCATCGCACGCGAGGCGCGCAGTCGCGGATTCAACGTGCAGCTTGCCGGCGGATGCAACTTGGCGCGCGACCCGCGTAACGGGCGCAACTTCGAGTACTTCTCCGAAGATCCTTATGTAAGCGCAGTGCTCGCGGCCGAGCAGGTGAACGGCATTCAGAGTCAAGGCGTCGTCTCGACGCTCAAGCACTACACGCTCAACTGCAACGAGACCAATCGACACTGGCTCGATGCGATCATCGATCCGGCGGCGCATCGTGAATCCGACTTGCTCACGTTCCAGATCGCAATCGAGCGTTCGCAGCCTGGCTCGATCATGAGCGGCTACAACAAGATCAACGGCGAATACGCCGGCGGCAACCATCATCTACTGAATGAGGTGCTCAAGGACACTTGGGGCTACAAAGGCTGGGTGATGTCGGATTGGGGTGCAACGCCGGAATGGCAGTTTGCGTTGAAGGGGCTCGATCAGGAGTCGGGTGTACAAGGCGATCGGATGTTATGGGGAAAGGAGCCGTTTACCGACGATCTCAAGGATGCTTACGCCAAGGGCGAGTTTCCTAAAGAGCGCCTCTCCGACATGGTGCACCGAATCTTGCGCTCGCTGTTCGCCGTAGGTGCGGACAAGTGGGGACCGGCGCCGCAAGTTGATATGGACCAGCACAATGCGATCGCACTCGAGGGTGCGCGTCAGGGCATCGTGCTGCTCAAGAACGATGGAGTGTTGCCGCTTGCGACGGATAAGCCGCTGAAGATTGCAGTGATCGGCGGTTACGCGCAGCAGGGCGTGATCAGCGGGACGGGTTCTGGCGCGGTTGCGCCCGTCGGCGGCTTTGCCGGTGTCATCAAGATCGGCGGTGCAGGCGTCATGGGAAAGCATCGCAATCTCTTCCTATTTGCGCCGTCGCCGTTGGAGGAGCTGAAGAAGGCCTTCCCGAAAGCGCAATTCGACTTCGATCCCGGATATACGCCCGCGGAAGCAGCGCTGACGGCGAAACGATGCGATGTAGTGATCGCCTTCGGTATTCGCGTCGAAGGCGAAGGCTTCGACAGCGTGGATCTCTCGCTCCCGTGGGGCCAAGACGCGGTGATAGATGCAGTCGCGACGGCGAATCCAAACACGATCGTCGTGCTCGAGACCGGCAATCCTGTTTCGATGCCATGGCGAGACAAGGTGAAGGCTATCGTCGAAGCGTGGTATCCGGGCCAGGCGGGTGCGCGCGCAATCGCCGAAGTGCTCGCGGGTCAAGTCAATCCTTCGGGTCGCCTGCCCATCACGTTCCCTGAGAGTCTCAGCCAAACACCGCGACCCGAGCTGTCCGGTCTGGGCACGCCGTGGGGGAGCGCAGTCACGATCGAATACAACGAAGGTGCGGAGATCGGCTATCGCTGGTTCGCGAAGAAAGGGGCGAAACCGATGTTCGCGTTCGGTCACGGCCTGAGTTACACGCGGTTCGACTACAGCGATCTGAAGGTGAGCGGTGGCGAGACGATCACTGCGAGCTTCAATGTGAAGAACGTCGGCAAGCGAGCGGGTGCGGACGTGCCGCAGCTGTATCTCATCGATGCCGCGGGTGACAAACGCATGCGACTGCTCGGATTCGAGCGCATCGAGTTGAAGCCTGGTGAGCAGAAGCGCATCACGATCACCGCCGAGCCGCGTCTGCTCGCACGATTCGATGGCAAAGCAGGCAACTGGAGCATCGCAGAAGGATCGCATCATGTAGCGATCGGCAAGTCTGCTGTCGATCTGGTGTTGAGAGGCGAGGCGCCGCTGTCGGCAAGGCAGTTCGGTGTTTGAGGAAAGTTGCGCGAGCGCAGCCCCCTCACCCCAACCCTCTCCCACAAGGGGAGAGGGGGCGCCCAGGTGAAGAGAACAGAACACCTCTCCCTCGAGGGAGAGGTCGCCAGCGGAGCGGCGGGTGAGGTCGTAGGAGAGGTCGCCAGCGGAGCGGCGGGTGAGGGGCTTAGGAACACCTCTCCTCGTGGGAGAGGTCGCCAGCGGAGCGGCGGGTGAGGGGGCTTGAGGAGCGAATGCGCCGCGCAAGGACATCACGAGCAAAGCGCTCCGCGCGTCTGAGGAAGAACTGATGAACATCCAATCGCTCATTCTCGCTGGTGTCTCGCTGAGCATCTTCTTGATGGTGCTTTCCATCGGCATGCGGGTCTCATGGGCCGATCTGCAGTCCGTGTTGAGCGCGCCCTCGCGGCTCGCCCGCTGTCTCTTCGCGATGTACATTCTGGGACCGGCTGTCGCGATCCTCATATGCAAAACGTTCTCTTTGCATCCGGCCGTGATCGTCGCGCTCGTGACACTATCGGTCGCGCCGGTCGGTGCGATGTTCTCCAAGGACATGCTGCCGTTGGTCGCACCCAGCAACCCCGCCTTCGCGCGAGGGTTGCTGTTCGCGAGCACGGTATCGTCGGTAATCGTCACGCCGATCATCGTCGAGGTGATTCAGCTCATGTTCGGAGAGGGCAAGATCCTGCACGTCAGCCCGCTTGCCATTGCGCAAGTCGTGATCGGCTCGGTGCTGCTGCCGCTTGGGATCGGCCTTGCGATCGGGCACTGGCGGCCTGCAACGCGATCCTGGGTTCCTGCCATGCAGCGGGCGAGCGGCCTCGTGCTCCTCGTCTGCGTCATACCCATTCTGATCGGCGCATGGCCGTTGATGATGTCGCTCGTGCGCGAAGGAACGCTCACGGCGATCGTTCTGATTACGTTGCTCGGGCTCGCGGCTGGCCATCTGCTTGGCGGTCCGAACGAAGACAATCGCACCGTCCTCGCGTTTGCCACCGTTTCTCGTCATCCCGGTGTTGCGATTGCGGTAGCGAGCCTTGCCGATCAACCACTGGCGCCGCTTGGCGTACTGCTTGCTGTGCTCGTGAGTGGACTTGCGGTGATCCCGTACAAGGTGTGGCGCAAGCGATTGCGTGCAGCAGGCAGCGGCACTGCGCCTCATGGCCCGCCGCCTGCCGGCGCGCATTGAGGCGAACATCAAAAGTTCGATGAGAATGAAGGCATGTGCGGATGCACTCGGTACCGGCAAGACGTTCTGTATCTGCCACTGTTGGTTCTGGTGACAGCGCTGCAGGGCTGTTCGACTCTGACGCAGCTACTGCCTAGCCATCGAGAAGCGGAGGAACGTGCAGAGCGGATGCAGGAGCTCCAATTACGAGTCATGCGGTTCTCCGATGCATACGTGGGCCGCGTGCGCGAGGCGGCATTGGCGTACCAATCAGGCCCAGCGAGCGGACAGCAGCGCTTGAATGCACAGGAGTGGAAAGTCCAACAATCGACTGCGGCGTACACGATCGCGAGCGGATCGAATCCGCTCATCAGCACGCTCGACATGGTCGTGCTGGCGACCTTGAGCCGCATGGTCATCGACGATGCGTGGGTACGTGCAGGTGCAGGCGAACGCGGGCAAGTCTTGCTCGACACGCACGTTTCTCTCGAAGCTGACGCTTGGCGCCTCGTCGAGGACGTTCTCAATGAACAACAGAAATCCGAGCTGCACGAGGTCATCGATCGCTGGCGCGCGAAGCATCCCTATGTGGATTCCGTCGCCTATATCCATTTCACGGACTTCGCCGCCGCCGCTGGACTCCTGCAATCACAAGACAGCTCTCCGGAGAATCTATTCTCGGTATTTGGATTGGACGTCTTCAGTGGGCTCGATCCGGCCGTTCGTGAAATTGCACAAACGCGCGAGCTCGCAGAACGCTCGATTTTCTACCTGCAGCGTGCGCCGACGCTGCTCGATCTGCAGATCGAACGGCTCGCGTATCAGTTTGCAGTGACGCCCGAGGCGCAAGGGTTATTGACTGACGCCGAGCACCTCGCCCGCATCGGCATCGCGAGCGACCGATTGGTGACGATGATGCCCGACCTTCTTGCCCGCGAGCGGGCGGCAGCGATCTCCCAGCTCATGCAGGAGCTCGAGCAGCGCAGTCGCAGTCTGGCAGCCGCGAACACCGAGCTCAGGCTCACGTTGGAAGCGGGCACCGATACTGCTCAAGCACTCCAAGAGACGCTCGCAACACTCGATCACCTCACCGCACGACTCAAGACGCAGTCTTCGGGGCAAGCTGCGGAAGGTGGCAAGCCCTTCGATCCGCAAGACTACGCAGCCTTGCTGCGCGAGGCCCAAGCGACGCTCGGTGAGCTCGATCGCCTTGCCTTACGCATCGAGCGCGTACTGCCGCAGACTGCAGACGCGGCGCGCAGCACGACGAGCAGCTTCAGGAGTCTCATGGATCGCGCGTTCGTCGAGCTCTTGGTGCTGATACTCGTGACCTGCGCAAGCATCCTCGCGGCCGCGCTCGGCTACCGCGCCATCACGCACCGCCTGCGATGGCACGACGCGACTGTACCGTCGCCGCGCTGAGGGGCATTACAACCTTTCTCCCGATTCGCGCGTCTCAACGTAAAAGCAGGAGAGACGAACGATGCGGCAGCAGGGTGGCCGGTGTATGCGCGTGCCCCAAAAAGGTTTATCTACGGGGCGCGGGGCCCGCGCCCGGATTCCCGTCATTCTGCTTCTACCAGCTTGCGCCACGAGCAGCTTCGCCGTCGAGATCGATGGTCGCATCGACCCGCAGGAATGGCAGGACGCGCAGCACGTGACGGAGTTTCGAAAAGTTCAGCCGCTCAACGGCGAACCGGCGACGCATGCGACGCAAGCTTGGATCCTCTCTACACCTGAGGGACTCGCGGTTGCGTTTCGCAACGCTCAACCGCCGTCCGTGCCGCGCACTAAGCAACGTGTGCAACGCGACTTCGACGCGCAGGTCGACCGCGTCAACGTAATGATCGATTACGACGGCGACCATCGCACCGGCTACAACTTCACGCTCAGCTCGACCGATGGTGTGTACGACGCGATCATCACGAACGAGAACAACTTCAACTCGGACTGGGATGGCAACTGGCGTCACGCGGTCGGCGAGGACGAGGAGGGCTGGAGCGCGGAGGTGCTGATCCCGTGGCACATCGCGCCGATGCGCGAGGCGAACGCGGGATCTCGAACGCTGCGAATCTACGTCGATCGAGTGGTGGGGGCGACTGGGGAGCGCGTCGCGTGGCCGCTTGCCAGTTACGAGCGCCCGCGTTTTCTCTCGGACTTTGCCGCGATCGAAGTGACGAACTACAGCCAAGCGTTGCTCGCGGTCACACCGTATGTCTCGAGTCTCTATGACAATGTTCGTACGAGCGGCAAGCTCGATGGCGGCGCCGATATCTTCTGGAAGCCGAACGGTCAGATGCAGTTGACCGCGACCTTGAATCCGGACTTCGGGCAAGTCGAGAGCGACGATCTGGTCGTGAGCTTCGATGCGACCGAAACCTTCATCAGCGACAAGCGGCCCTTCTTTACGGAGAACCAGGGCATCTTCGAGTTCACGACGCCGTCGGACTACAGCCAGCTTCTCTACACGCGTCGCGTCGGCGGTCCCGCCGATGATGGCGAAGGCTCGGGCGATATCACCGCCGCGATCAAGCTGAACGGCAGCCTAGGCGCGACGAAGTACGGGATCTTCGCAGCGGATGAAGCGGAGAGCGTCGGCAGAACATTCGGGGCCCTGAGGCTCGTGCGCGACTTCAGCACGCAGAATCTGGGTTTCATGATGACGCAAGTCGAGCGGCCGTTCCTCGATCGCGAGGCAAGCGTGGTGGGCATCGACCACAACTGGCGCCCGACCAGATGGAACATCCGCACGCGCGTGTTCGGCAGTGAGATCGACCAATCCGGTGAGCGCACACGTGATCTCGGCGCGACGGTGTGGGCCGACTACGAGATGGATCACGGTTGGCGTCAGCAGGTGATCGGCATGCACTTCGGCGACGAGCTCGAGATCAACGATGCGGGCTACCTCTCGCGCAACAACACGAATTACGTGCATTGGCAGATCAATCGTCGCTTCACGGAACTGCCGGAAGAGTCGCGCTACGCATCGAAGGATTGGCGCTGGCGTATCAGCAGCAATCGCAACAACCACGGCGAATTGCTCAACTACCAAACGCGCTTGAGTCGCGAAAGCAGGCTGCGCAACGGCAGCTACGAGTACGCGCAGATCAACGTGAACAGCGCGGGCGTCGACGATCTGCTCACGCGCGGTCACGGTGCGGTGAACCTGCCGCCGAACTTCAACGCGTTCGCCGAATATCGACGACCTCGAAAGGGCAACTGGGCGTACAACCTCGAGGCGGAGCTCTACAGCGGGGGTCTCGAGGGGAGCGACAAGATCGGCTACAGCGTGTATGTCGAGCCAACGTACTTTCTGAACGACGCCTTCAACGTGCACGTGGGCGTATACGCTGACCGAACACCTGCATGGCTGGTCTGGCAGCGTGAGAACCTCATCGGCAGCTTCGATGGCCGGCAAACGGAGGTCAGTGCCGGATTCAATTGGACGATGAGCAACAGGCAGGAGCTGCGGCTCAAGATGCAAGCGATCGCCGTGAACGCGCGTCTGCTGCAAGGCTATCGGGTGGATGCGAGTGGCCGGTCCATCGAGACGGATGAACCCATCGATGACTTCAGCGTCCGCAATCTCGGCTTTCAGATCCGCTATCGATACGAGCTGGCGCCGCTCTCATATATATATGTAGTGTACGGACGTGGCGGCTACGAGGAGGATGACGTGGCCGTCAATGATTCGGGCCGGTTGCTTCGCAACAGCTTCAGCCTGCGCGACGACGAGCAGCTCCTCGTAAAGGTGAGTTACCGGTTCGAGTCGTAGGAGGCCCCCCCGCTCGCGTATATGAGCTGGGCACAACCACGAGAGTATGAGCAAGAGAGAGGGGTGCGAGGCTTGACGAGCGGGCCTGCCGCTCGGGATTCGTTTCGGGACCGGGCGTGAATACGTCCGTGTAGCCCCTGCAACGAAACGTGCGTGTCTTCGATGCTCCCGAAACGAATCCCGAGCGTCAGTCCCTCGGTGCCCGCCGCGCGATCGGGTGAGAAAATAAGAAGAAAGAAGGACGTCCGGGGTGCTCGAATCCCGCCACACTTGTCACTCTCCTCCAGCGCACTTCCACCTGTACGCTCTGCGCTCGCAGCACGCTCAGAGCTTTAGGCAAGAAGCGAGCAGGATTCGGAGTGTTCCTCTCGAGGCGCTGCTGGCACATTTGCAGCGTGCCGAGATGCCGGTCACAGCGCGGGCAGCTCGTTCGTCTTACGTCCGTAGACAATGCCGGGGTTCGATGTGAAGCAAGCAATGCACCCAATACGATCACGTGCCGCGTGTCGGCGTTTCGCCGGGTTGATTGGACAGGGACCGGACTGCGGCCTCGATGTTTGCGATGAGCGGTTCGACGCCTGCGTGTCTCGCGGGGCATCTGGGATGGCAAATCGGGTTGGCTCCGACGAGCAGGTGAGTCGAATCGAAGCGAAACGACGTGCCTCCTATCTGCGCGTGAGTGTGCCCGCAATCATCGCCCATTCCTTGATCGCACCGGCCTTGCCACGCTTTCGCGAGCAGCATGAAGATGTGCGCGTGCATCTTCTGATCGTGGACGACTCCACTGAACTGGCTCGATGCGATGCCGCGATTCGGACGGGTCCACTGGCTGCGAATGGATCATCGCGTGGGCGACAGCTCGCGATCATTCCTGAAGTGCTGTGCGCGTCGGAGGAGTTTCTCAATGTACACGGCCAGCCCACCACTCCTTCGGATCTGGATGCTCAGCAATGCATCGGCATTTTCGCTGAAGGTCAGCAGCCACGCGCATGGTCGTTCTATCAAGGCGAGACCGAGGTCAAGATCGTGCCAGCATCGGCGCTCGCGTTCAGCGAAGCTCGCGGGGCGGTCGCGACCGCTGTGCGCGGGGGTGGGATCATCTTAGTGCCCGCGCTCGCGGCCGAAGCTGAGATTGCAGCAGGTCTGATCACGCCACTACTGCCGGATTGGAGCACACCACGACACGCTGTTTGGCTCGAACAGCGTGAGCATTGTGCTCCCGGCGTGGAAGCATTCGCGGACTTTGTCGCGGGCCTACTGCCGGATTGAAGGAGCGATCGCGCGCCGCAGCGTGCGAGCGCCCTCGGAACACGCTCGAGGCGCGGTCCGTTGTGATGTTCATGGATGATGCGAACTGCCCCCGGCTTAGTATCGATTCTGGTTCTCCCAAGCTCTGTCCCTCGATGACACGCCTCGTGCTGCGGACGATACGCTGATGGCAGAAGGCGACTACGAACCGGGCGAGCGAGTTCCGTGGTCCGAGATCCGCAAGCTCGCTGTAGAGCGCTTCAACATCCGACGATTCCGACCGGGCCAGCGCGAGCTCATCGAAGCCGTGCTCGCCGGTCGCGATGCCATCGGCATCTTGCCGACGGGCGCGGGCAAGTCTCTATGCTTTCAATTGCCATCGCTTTTTCTTCGCGGTGCGGTCGTCGTGGTCTCCCCGCTCATTGCGTTAATGCAGGATCAGCTCGAGCGGCTCGACGATGCGGAAATCGAAGCGGCCCGATTGGACTCGACCATCGCGCGGGCGGAGCAGCGGGAGCAAGAAGAAGAGATCATCGAGGGGGCCCACGACATCGTGCTCGTGACGCCCGAGCGATTGCAGAATCCCGAGCACTTGCAGCCGTTAACCGAGCGTGATGTCGCGCTGTTCGTCGTGGATGAGGCGCATTGCATTTCGCAGTGGGGTCATGACTTCCGGCCTGCGTACCTCGAGCTGCGACATGCTATCGAGGCCATGGGCCGTCCGCCCATTCTGGCGCTGACGGCTACCGCGCCGCCCGAGCTCATCGATGACATTGCGAGCCGGCTCGACATGTCGAGTCCTGTGGTCGTGCAAACTGGAATCGAACGTCCCAATCTGCACTTCCAAGTGCACCGCACGGTCAATCGAACGGAAAAAGAGCGTGCGCTCCTCGACCTACTCGCATCCGAGTCTGGCAGCGGCATCGTCTACGCGGCAACCGTGCGCCGAGTGAACGAGCTCCACGCTTGGCTCGTCGATCGAGGCATCGAGGTTGAGCGCTATCACGGGCGAATGTCGAAGAAGGATCGCGCGCGCGCTCAAGAGCGATTCATGTCGGGTGAGACTCGGCTCATGATCGCGACCAATGCATTTGGGATGGGAATCGACAAGCGGGATATCCGTTTCGTCGTGCATTGGCATGTGCCGGGCTCGGTAGAGAGCTACTACCAAGAGGCCGGTCGCGCGGGCCGCGACGGGAATCCCGCGCAATGCATCCTGTTCTATCGAATCGAAGACAAACGCATTCGCAGCTTCTTCCTCGGCGGCAAGACACCTCGACAGCGAGATGCCGCCACGGTGTTGAGAGCGCTCGAGCAGTTGAGGCGCGATGAGGCGCAAGTGACGGTGCAATCGCTCGCAAAATGCAGTGGATTGAACGCGCGCCGAGTGAGCGTGCTCCTCAATGCGCTCGAGGAGATCGAGGTCGTCGAGCGGCAGGGCCGTGCGTTCGAGCTCGGGCGCGAGTTGAAAGGTCGAGATCTCGAGGCCTTCTTAGCGGGCTTCGAGGCGAAACAGCAGGCGGAACGAGAGCGTCTGCAGACCATGGTCGCTTTTGCAGAATCGGGCATGTGTCGGATGCAGTTCCTGCGCGAGTACTTCGGCGAGCCGGCCGGAGAGGCGTGCCACCACTGTGACAACTGTGCGCAACCGGCACACGCGCCGATTGTCGTGCAGCCCACGCAAACTCAGTCGCGCACTGAAGATTCAGCACCGCAGTTCACCGTGGGCAGACGGGTTAGGCATTCCAAGTTCGGCAGTGGCGAGGTCATCCGTGCGGAAGAGGATCAAGTCATCGTGAGCTTCGTGCGGCACGGTGAGAAGCGAATCCTCGCGTCGCGATTGCGCCCGGTCTGACGCGGTCTCATGCCGTTCAACGGGACGGTCGCTCGAATCTGAGTGCACCGCCGCATCTGTCGCGCACGCACTTGCGGTAAGTGCTGGGTCGCAGATGCTCTGAGCTCTGGCAGGCTGCGATCATGGCGATCGCGTCAGCTCACCTCGATCCCGATGACCTTGCACACAGCTATGCACGTCTCATCAACGTCGCGTTCTGAGCGACCGCCGGAAAGTGGCATCGATACGAGCTGATCGCAGTTGACAGCCAAGGTCGCAAGTGCGACGTGGCCGCATGTCCTCGACGAATAATCATCTACGGGGAGAATCGGTATGCGTGCGAAACACGATCTGCGTCTGCGGCGCCGGACGCTGCTTGCCTGCGTCGGCGTGATGGGATCTGCCCTCGCTGAGGAGACCGTCCCGGTCGGCACACTCGAAGAGATTACCGTGACCGCACGCCGCTTCGCCGAGAACTTGCAAGAGGCTCCCATCGCGGTCACGGTCTTCACAGGCGCCGCGCTCGACGATCGCCAGATCTTCCGAACAGACCGGCTGGATCAAGTGGTGCCCAACTTGCAATTCGCCGACAACGCTCCGCTCGCGGGCAACAACTCCTCGTCCCAGGTCTTCATTCGCGGTATCGGGCAAACGGATCCCACTTCGACCGTCGACCCCGGCGTGGGTTTGTACATCGACGATGTGTATATCGGCTCCGCAGTGGGCGGCTCGATGGGCCTTCGCGATTTCTATTCCCTGCAAGTTCTGCGCGGGCCGCAAGGAACGCTGTTCGGCCGCAACACCATTGGAGGAGCAATCCTGATCTCGACGACCGATCCGGGAGAGGATTTCGGCGGCACTGCGCGCGCGACCTTCGGATCGGACAATCTCATCGACGGCTTTGGAGCCTTGGATCTGCCGCTGTCCGACACCTTGAAGTCCCGAGTGTCATTCGGCATCCGTCAGCAGGATGGCTATGTGACACGCCAAACGGACGGGCAAGATCTTGGAGACACGAACACGTACACGGGTCAGGCGAAACTCGTCTGGACGCCGAGCGACAGCATCACTGCGCGCTTATCGCTCGACTACACCTCCTCCGATGAGAACGGAACGCCACTCGTCTTCGCAGCGATGACGGAAACCGCAGCGTTCCCGCGCACGTCGAGCTTGGAAGCCGGATGTCCAGGATTGAGCGATGGTGCGGTTCCACCACCCGGTCTGCCCGATCAACCGGCGGTGCCGATGATCCAGGATGACCGCTGCGCAAACGATCTTCAGTCCCGTGGTCCCTACAGCAACAACGGCACGCATCCGTTGTCGAGCGAGCTCGACAACTGGGGCACGTCTTTGCATCTGACGTTCGGTTTATCCGACTCGCTCGAATTCAGATCCATCAGCTCATATAGAGGAATCGAATGGGTCGGTCGGCGCGATGCCGACAACACGCCGCTCACGATTCTGCATACCGACTACGACGTCGAAGGCTCGCAATGGAGCCAAGAGGTTCAGCTCACGTATCAGAGCGAGCCCCTCAGAGGCGTGCTCGGGTTGTACTACTTCGATCAAGAGTCCGACGATATCGTGACGGTCTTCCTCAATCCGCCGCCACCGGGAATCCAGCGCGACAGCGACAACAACAAAGTCGAGAACGATAGTTGGGCTGCCTTCACGCAGTGGACATACGATGTGACCGAGCGCTTGAGCTTCACCGCTGGTGCGCGCTACACGGAAGAGACCAAGCGGTCCTATCCAGATCAGTTCGATTTCGCCACGCCGACGATCAAGCAGGTGCCCGTGCAATGGTATGAAGACAGTTTCTCCGCCTTCACACCGTCAGCGTCGCTCGCGATGCGCTGGACCGAGAATGCGATGACCTACTTGAGCTACGCGGAAGGGTTCAAAGGGGGCGGTTGGAACAGTCACTTCAATGCCGTTCTCACCGCCGAGCAGCAAGCTGCATTGCACCCGTTCAAACCCGAAGAGGCCGACACGATCGAGCTCGGCTTCAAGCTCGACCTCGTGGGTAACACGTTGCGTCTGAATGGCGCGATCTTCACGGGCGACTACACGGACATGCAGGTGACCTACCGCGGCCCGGCGCCGAATGGCGTGGCACCGTTTCTCACCAATGCGGGCAAAGCGAGCATAGACGGAGCGGAGCTCGAAGCCACTTGGGCGCCGACGGTCGATTTCACGATGGAGCTGAGCATCGGCTATCTCGATGCCACGATCGACAGCCTCGACAACATTCCGCTCGCGATCCTGCCGCCGGGTTTGATCGAAGGTAATGTGCTGCCATTTGCGCCGGAGTGGCAGGGCCACATCGGGGCCGACTACACGATGCACGCGGGAGCGATCGCGATCACGCCGCGCGTGGATGTGTCTTATCAAGACACCACCTTCTTCGATGCGACCGACACGCCGGAGATCGCCCAGCTCGATGCAGAGACGACGGTGAACGCAAGCATCGCCATCGCGCCGAAGGCGGGAGCATGGCGAGTGACATTCGGTGTGAACAACGCGACGGATGAAACATATCCGATCGCCGGCAACTCATCGCTCACGACGGGCAGCGGTTACGCAGAAATCGCCTACTCGCGCCCGCGCGAATATTTCGCGACGTTGAGCTATGAGTTTTAGTAGAGGGTTATCGGGGACTGATATTGGGTTATCGGGTGCTGGGTAGTGGGGTACTGGCAAGAGGCCCGACTTAGGAACCTTCTGGCTGATATCCGACACCCGATAACCCGATGCCCAATCTACACAATGACCATCGTGGCGAGCAGATGCTCGATCAGCTTGCTCGGATCTTCGCACCTGCCTGTGTGTACGGCGGATGTTTGGATGATCGTGCTGCGCGGTGCGACGATCCAGTGGAAGCGCTCGCGCTGCGAAAGCCGGCCGAGCGGCCCCGCCTTTTCGCCGCCCGCGCAGATCGCGCGGATGCTGTTCGTGTGCGCGCGGATCGTCTCCATGTCGATGTTCGGATCGAGCGCGCGTAGACGCGTTTCATCGAGGGTGAAGCGTGCCTCCAAGAAGTTGCGCGCCGGGCACGACACGATCACGCCGACGTTGACGAACTCCTCGCGCTCGACACGTGGTACCACGCGGATGATTGCGTAATCGTAGTTGTCAGGGTCGCGCACGTTTCGCTTCCTCCACGAAGGTGCGCGAGTGCTCGAGTCGCATGATCAAGTACTCGCAGTACGCATCGCGATATTCGCCGGCGGTAGCGAAATGCGCATCGGTCGTGAGCCAGCTGTCCGGCACGAGCGCTACGATGCGCTCGATCTCTTGCGCTGCGATCTGTGTGCTCATGAAGTCATGTGCAGCGTCGAGCTGCGTCGCGAACGACAGAAGAACGTGATCCTTGATCGGGCGGAAGGGGTCGGCGCTGCGGGTACGGTAGTCGCCCCAGTCATGGTGGAAGTAAAGTGCTGCCCCATGATCGATCAGCGTCAACTGCCGATGCCAAACCAGCATGTTGGCATTGCGAGCAGTGCGATCGATGTTCGTGACATAGGCATCGAACCACACGATGCGTGAGGCAAGCTGCGGCTCCACTGTCTCCGCCACCGGATCGAACATGATCGCGCCGGGCAGATAATCGAGGCCGATGTTCAGGCCGTCGCTCGCTTTGATCAGATCCTGAATCTCGGGGTCTGGCTCGGTGCGACCCAGATCCGAGTCCAAGTCTATGAATACGATCTCGGGCACCGGCAACCCGGCGCTACGCGCGAGCTCGCCCGCAATGAGCTCGGCGACCAGAACTTTTGGGCCCTGACCCGCGCCGCGGAACTTGAGCACGTACATCCCTGAGTCATCCGCCTCGATGATCGCGGGAAGCGAACCACCTTCGCGAAGGGGCGCGACGTAGCGAGTGGCGGAGACGATCTTCATCGGCAGACGATACTAGCAACGTGCATCGATCGGCAAAGCGCAGACCGTGGAAGCAGATGCTGAATGCAGGTGCCGGAACGGCAAGCCCACTCCTTTTAGCGCTAACCCGAAGAGCCGGCTGTCGGAAAGTGCCGGGCCACTTTACGGAACACGAGTCCGAAGCCTGCGGTGGCTTTGTAAGCTATTGTTCCTGCAGGTGAGATGACCGGCGGCACGCCATTTGAATCTCTCCCCCCGCGGGCAGTTTGGGGCGAGCGCCCCTGATAAATCTCAGAACCTTCGGGGAGCATATGAATAAGAGTGTTTTGGTGGCCGCGTGCCTATTAGCGGGACCCTTGTCCGCGCACGCCGTGCCCTTCAGTTTCGAATGCATCACAAACAATAGTTCGGATGACTGCGCGATCGGCGAGAATCAATTCGCGCTGGACGTGCTCGAGGCTGGCGGTTCGTCCGTCAGTTTCACATTTTCAAATGCGGGTCCTTCGAGATCATCGATCACAGATATCTATTTCGACTGGCTCAGCCCCGCCGCAGCGTTGACGCCAGGCGGCATCACGGACAGTGGTGCCGGAGTGAGCTTCTCGTGGGGCGCAAGTCCCGGCAATGTACCGGGCGGCAACTCGATCGGGTTCAGCGCGGATATCGGTGCGGACTCGAATGCGCCAGCACAGCCAAACGGAGTTAACCCGGGAGAGTTCGTCACCTTCCTCTTCAACGCAAGTTTTACGGACATCCTCAACAATTTGAACTCTGGGGCTCTGAGCGTGGCCTTGCACGCGCAAGGTTTCGCCAGTGGTGGTTCCGAGTCCTTCATCCTCTCGCGGCCGAGTACATCCGTGCCCGAGCCAGGGACCCTCGCTTTGTTGGGTCTCGGGCTGATGGGTGTCGGTTTGTCTCGGCGTCGTAAAGCCTGATCGATCGTGAAAGAAGCCGCTGCCGGGCGGCTTCTTTCTGTTTTCGTCAGCACTTCTCTCCCCCTTTGTTTCAGGAGGGCTTCGAACCCTCTGGCGATACTGCCTGAATCGCCATTGCCTTCCATGTCAGGTTCTGGCATTTGCTTGAGATAGTCTCCAGCGCAAGAATCGGAGCGCTCGTGCAGTAGACAAGACAGTATTCTGCGCACGCATTGACGGAGCGAGGCTGGATGGCGATCAAGGCAATTCTCTGGTCAGCGATCCCGTTACTAGTCGCATCGACGACTACGTATGCTGCTGAGGCGAATGCGCGCACGCGCGAAGGCGCCGAACGTCAGTCGCTCGAAGATGCGTGGTGGACCGGTCCGATCGTCGCGGCTGGGGCAGGCACCTTGCCGCGCGGTGGTGTGCTCATCGAGCCTTATCTCTTCGATGTAATTCGGTATGGCCGATTCGATCGAGATGGCGAGGAACGAGAGGCCTCGCGCAACGACAGCTGGGGCTCGTTGACTTACATGCTGTATGGGCTCACGGACGAGCTCACGATCGGGATGATTCCCACGTTTGGCTTCAATGACGTGAGCGCCGGCAACGACAGCTCGAGCGTTCAATTCGGCGACCTCACGCTACAAGCTCAGTACAAGCTTTCCCAATTTCGCGAGGGGCGGCGCGTGCCGACCATGTCAGTCGTGATTCAGCAGACGCTACCGACCGGCAAGTACGATCGGCTCGGATCGCATCCAAGCGACGGGTTCGGCTCCGGCGCGAACACGACGACGCTCGCGCTCTACTCGCAATACTTTCTGTGGATGCCGAATGGCCGAATCATGCGCACGCGCTTCAATGTGGCATATGCATTCTCAGACGACGTGAGCGTCAGCGACGTGAGTGTCTACGGTACGCCCGATGGATTTCGCGGCACGGCAGAACCCGGAGACGTGCTTACGATCAATTCATCTTGGGAGTACAGCATCACGCGGAATTGGGTCTTCGCACTCGATTTCGTGTATCAGCACGATGACAACACGCGCTTGCATGGCGCAATCGTCGACCCTGCCACGAACGGGTCTATCGACGTGAACGAGGACTTCGGGTCCGCTTGGCGTTTCGGACTCGCGCCAGCGATCGAGTACAACTGGAGCAGCCAAGTCGGTCTCATCGTAGGCGCGCGCTGGTTCGCGCTCGGCCGAAACACCAGTGCGACCGTGACCCCCGCGGTCGCGTTGAACATGGTGTTCTGATTCGTGAAAGTCCATACGTGAGCGAGGTGCGCGACTCAACGGGCGCAGGTCTGCCGCCAGGACTTGTTTCAGGACCGGTCGTAAATACGTCCATGTAGACCTGGTACGAAAACGTCCTGTTTTCGAACCTCCTGAAACAAGTCCTGCCGTCAGCCCTGCTGGTGCTACCCGCAACCTGGCATGGCGAAGAGAAGAAGCAAGGAAGCGAGACAGGACAGGAAGACTGGACAGGATTAACAGGATGGAAGAGAGACTTCGATCAGCAACTTGCTCAGTCCTTTTCATCCTGTTGACCCTGTCAAAGAAATGCTTCCTCTTCGCGACCGCCGAGCACACGGTGATGTGAGCGCGCTCTTCGAGCGGATGGAAGGACGCGGGCAGGAACTTGTCGTATCCGGTTGTGTTGCTATCGACGCCAGTCGAGTGCCACCTCTTGCCCTCAAGGTGGCACAACGGGGCGCGGTAAGCAGACATCTCCGCAACAACGGAGCAAATCGTGCGGGCGCCCACTGGCTGTCTTCACGCAAACATGACCGAAGGACCGACAAGTTTCTGGACGCGGCATTCCAGCCGCTCTGCCGATAGGCGCGCGCGTGTGATGGTGCAACGTTGTGGACGGCAGTGCACAAAGGGGAGGATCCATCTTGCGCTTCTGCTCCGGATGGTTTGAGGGTGCACCGCTAACGAAACGGTGTGTGCGGATTGCGCAGCATCGGCTCGCGGCGCACGCTTCGCCGACACAGGCGTAGCGCAGCACGAGCCGGAGCCCCCGTGAGCACGAATCCGCAAGTTCGAGCGTTCTTCGATCAGTCGACGAATACGATCAGCTATCTGGTGGCCGATCTCGAGGCGAAGCGCGCCGCAATCATCGACCCAGTGCTCGATTTCGATCAGGCGACAGGACGCGCGTCGGTGCGCTCGGCCGATGCCATTCTGCGTGCGGTCGAGGAGAGTGATCTACGCGTCGAGTGGATTCTGGAAACGCATGCCCATGCCGATCATCTGACGGCAGCGCCGTACTTGCGCGCTCGCACCGGCGCGAAGGTCGGTATCGGCGAGCACATTCGAGACGTGCTGACCGTCTTTCGGCCAGTCTTCAATCTCGAAGATGTCTCGCCGGATGGCAGCGAGTTCGATCATCTGTTCGCAGACGGCGAGCAGTTTCGCGTCGGCAATCTCGAAGTCGAAGTGATGTACACGCCGGGTCACACGCCTGCATGCGTGTCGTATCGCATCGGTGACCATGTGTTCGTTGGCGATACCCTCTTCATGCCCGACTATGGCACTGCACGCACCGATTTCCCTGGCGGCAGCGCGGAAGCGCTCTACCGCTCCATTCAACGCATTCTCGCGCTGCCTGAGCACACTCATTTATATATGTGCCATGACTACAAGACGCCGGGACGCGACGAGTACGCATGGGAGTCGACCGTTGCCGAGGAGCGCGCTCGCAACGTGCACGTTCGCGATGGTGTCAGTGAAAGTGAGTTCGTGGCGATGCGGCGCAAGCGCGATTCCATGCTGGCGCCGCCCACACTGTTCTTGCCGTCGATTCAAGTGAACGTGCGAGCCGGCAAGCTGCCTGCAGCAGAGAGCAACGGTGTGCGCTATCTGAAGATCCCAGTCAATCTGGAGAAGGGGATAGGGGATAGGGGATAGCGGATAGGGGATAGTCAAACGAAGACGATCAAGCGCGGAACGCTTCTTACTATCCCCTATCCGCTATCCCCTATCCCCTTCAAGAACTCTACATACCGATCAAGCGCTTCGCGTGCCTCAGGGAGCGACAGAAACATCTGGTACTCGTGTCCGAGCGGAGGTTCGTGGTCGTCAGGGAAGAAGAGCGTGTCGATCTCGACACCCTTCGCGCTCAGCGCCTGAGCGAGCGCAACCGACTGAGGTGCTAAAGGATCATCGTTTCCCACAGAGATGAAGGCCGGCGGGAAATCCGCTGCAACGTAAGGTACGACCGAGATGCGCTTGACGCTCGGGTCCTCGAAATCGCGTGTTCCCATGTATGACCACACGATCGTTCGTATGTAGGGTCGGAACAGCCACGAAGGCTGGCGTCCGATCGGGTCGTGCGGTCCACAGAAGAGTACGACGCCCCGCAGCCACTTGCGTGCGACGCCAGGTTCGACGCCGATGCGCCTTGCATAGCTCGGATCGGAGATGACGAGCGCGGTCTGAGCTGCGATTTGCGCGCCTGCAGAGTCGCCGACCAAAAAGAGTCGGTTGCGATCGATGCGGAGCTGTTCTGCGTTCGCGAGCACATATGCAAGAGCATCGTTCGTCTGTTTAACCGGCGTCGGAAATCGTGCCTCCGGTGCGCGCGAGTAACCAACCGCGATGGTCACGAAGCCGCGGGCAGCTAGGACTTGCAGATAGTTGTGCAGATCGGCGCGTGCACCCGCAACGAAACCGCCGCCATGTACCCAAAGCACGGCGGGAAGCGCAGTGTTCTCGATCGGCGGAGTGAATACGTCGAAGACTTGATCGGGTCCCGATCCGTAGCGCACGTCTCGATCGATGAGCACGCCTTCAGGCAAGAAGGGCTCCGACGATGCACTTGCGCGCTCCGCGCCTTTCGCGAAAACGTAGCGAATGAGCCAGACCGTCGGCCATGGGCTCACTACATGGGCAGCGTATACGGCGAGGACCAGAATCCCGATCGACGCCAGAACGATGCGCCGCTTACGCATACAGGAGGAGGTGGGGCATGGCCCTGGATCGTAGATTAGACTTCACATTCTGACTATCCTGTTGAAGCGGTGCCGTCTCCGTGCTTTGTCCATCCTGATAACCCTGTTTATCCTGTCCAGTCTTCCTACTCCGGCTCGGGATCGAAGACTCAGAGTTTTTCGACAGGGTTAACAAGATGAAAGGATGAACAGAATTGAAGGATTCAGGATTGCAGGATTCAGGATTGCAGATGAGATGCGACCCGTGTCCTCGTTCCTCACCCTCGCGAAGGCGAGGGCCCATCAGAAACGAAGGCAACTCGTGACGAGACGCTCGAAGATTCCAGATGGATGCTCGCCTTCGCGAGGACGACGAGTGTAGGCAGGTGTGTTTCTGCGTGCTCGGTCTCGCATCTCGCCAGTGCGCAAGACGATTTCTCTTGGAGGAGCTTCGTGACATCGCTGACCCAATTAGCAACGCTCGTTCGCGCATCGGCCATCGCATTGGGTCTCTTAGCCGCATGGCACTCGAGTGCTGCGCAGCTCTCGCAAGACGATGCACCTGCGCGCGCTCACCGTCTGTTGAAAAGCGCGATTCTGGTTGACGGTCACAACGATCTTCCCTGGGCCGTTCGGGAGCACGAGCGCGCACAAGGCAACGTCGAACTCTATGATCTACGTCGCACCACACCCGGGAACACCGATCTCGATCGCCTCAAGCGCGGTCAAGTGGGCGCGCAGTTCTGGTCGGTGTACACACCTGGCGATACTGGCGGCGGGTACGCGAGGATGCAGCTCGAGCAGATCGACATCGCGAGACAGATCATTGCGCGCTACCCAGAGCACCTGCAGATGGCGGCTACGGTATCTGACATCCGAGCGGCACATCGAGCTGGCCGGATCGCATCGCTGCTCGGCATCGAGGGTGGGCATGCCATCGAAAACTCACTGGGAGCGTTGCGTGCGTACTATGACCTGGGCGTGCGCTATATGACATTGACTCACAACGCACACACGGACTGGGCCGACTCGGCCGCACGCCCGCCCCGACACGACGGCTTGACGCGCTTCGGCGAGGAGGTCGTGCTCGAGATGAATCGGCTCGGAATGCTCGTCGATCTATCCCACACGGCGGATGCAACTGTCGACGACGTGTTGAGAGTATCGAAAGCGCCGGTGATCTTCTCGCACTCATCGGCGCGTGCATTGTGCGATGTGCCGCGCAACGTACCGGACGCGATCTTGCGGAAGCTGCGGGACAACGGCGGTGTCGTGATGGTCACATTCGTCGCCGGCTTCATCGATCCGCAGATCGCACGTCTGGAGCGAGCCGCAATGGACGAAATCGAGCGCCGCACCGCAGGTCTCACCCCGGAGGAGCGCGAGCGAGTCTCAAAAGAGGTCATGAGCCGCGTTCAATTTCCGAAAGCGACGATCCGGCAGGTCGCCGAACACATCGAGCACATTCGAGAAGTGGCTGGCATCGAGCATATCGGCATCGGCGCGGATTACGATGGCAACTCTCTTTGGCCGGAAGGCCTCGAAGACGTCTCCTCGTATCCGAAGCTGTTCGCCGAGCTGATTCGCCGCGGTTGGAGCGATGCCGATCTGAAGCTGCTCGCAGGCGAGAACTTGCTTCGCGCGATGTCCAAAGCAGAAGCCGTATCACGCGCAATGCGCGCCGGCGAATAGAGATGTGACCGACCTCAGCTCGCAACGCTGGCAGTTCTGGATCGACCGCGGCGGTACGTTCACCGATATCGTCGCGCGCACACCATGCGGCGAGATTCTCACTCGCAAACTCCTCTCGGAGAATCCTGAGCACTATAGAGACGCCGCGGTCCAAGGTGTGCGCGATCTGATGGGCGTCGGCCCGAGTGAACCGATCCCCACCGACCGGATCGAGGCCGTGCGCATGGGCACGACGGTCGCGACGAACGCACTGCTCGAGCGCAAAGGCGATCCGACGGTGCTCGTCATCACGCGGGGATTCGCCCACGCGCTGCGGATTGCCTACCAGCATCGACCGAAGCTGTTCGTACGTCGTATCGAGCTGCCGTCGATGTTGTACGAACGAGTGATCGAGGTCGATGAGCGCATCGGAGCGCGCGGGGACGTGGTGCAGGCCCTCGACATTGCGAAAGCTGAAGCGGACTTGCGCCGAGTCTTCGACGCAGGCATCCGAGCGTGCGCGATCGTCCTGATGCACGGCTATCGCTGCTCTGATCACGAGAATCAGCTTGCTAGCTTGGCCCAGCACATCGGATTCTCACAGGTGTCGGTGTCGCATCGAGTGAGCTCGCTGATGAAGCTCGTAGGGCGCGGGGATACGACCGTCATCGATGCGTATCTGTCGCCTGTGCTGCGACGATACGTCGATCGAGTGGCCGCCGAGCTTCCGAATGTGCGCCTGCAGTTCATGCAGTCTTCTGGTGGGCTCGTCGATGCTCATCGATTTCAAGGCAAAGACGCCATCTTGTCGGGGCCGGCGGGCGGGGTCGTCGGTGCGGCTCGAGGGTCGGCGCTCGCTGGATTCAAGAAGATCATCAGCTTCGACATGGGCGGCACGTCGACCGATGTTGCTCACTACGCGGGCGAATACGAGCGAGCGTATGAATCCGAGGTCGCCGGCGTACGACTACGTGCGCCGATCATGCAGATCCATACCGTTGCCGCAGGAGGCGGTTCGATCTGCCACTTCGATGGCGTGCGGTTGCGTGTGGGGCCTGATTCGGCGGGCGCAAACCCTGGGCC
The DNA here is from genome assembly GCA_023417315.1 of Pseudomonadota bacterium. Lineage (GTDB taxonomy): Bacteria > Pseudomonadota > Gammaproteobacteria > Steroidobacterales > Steroidobacteraceae > Steroidobacter. Next base: position 12,090 of record JAEZFW010000077.1, on the reverse strand, counting down.
CGCGGCATACCGGCGCGGCGGTCCGCTGACGGTCACCGACTGCAATGTTTTTCTAGGGCGCATCCAACCCGATTTGTTCCCTGCCGTATTCGGCGAACGAGCAGATCAACCGCTCGACGCCCAGATCGTCGCCACTCGCTTCCGCTCGCTTGCCGGCGAGATCAACGCGGCCTTGAACACGAATCGAGCGCCAGAGGAGATTGCCGCCGGATGCATTCGCATCGCGGTGGAGAACATGGCGAATGCGATCAAGAAGATCTCGGTTCAGCGCGGCCACGATGTCACCGAGTACACACTGTGTTGTTTCGGTGGGGCGGCGGGTCAGCACGCGTGTCAGGTCGCCGATGCGCTGGGCATGCAAACTGTTTTCATTCATCCGCTCGCGGGCGTTCTCTCGGCATACGGCGTCGGGCTCGCCGATGTGGTCGTGATGAAACAGCGCGCGATGGAGCTCGTACTCACGCTAGAAGCGATGTCAGCATGCGATCAGTCGATGACGGCGCTCGAGCTGCATGCCCGAGAGGCGTTGCTCGAGCAGGGTGTCGCAGAGGAGCGCGTTCGAATCGCAAGGCGCGTGCACCTCAAGTATGAGGGCACGGATACCGCGCTCGAGCTCGGGCTGGAGCGCGACATGCCACTCGAGCGAATTGTGCAGGATTTCGAGTCGCACTACGCAGCGCGCTACGGATTCCTCATGTCAGGGCGACGGCTCGTGATCGAATCGATTTCGATCGAGGCGATCGGAGCATCGCGTGTCGACGCAGCATTGAGTGCAGAAGCTCGAATCGATGCAGCGCCGCCGCGGCCCATTGCCATGCGCACTGTCTATTACGCAGACTCATGGCGTGACACGCCGTTCTTCGATCGCGCAACACTCGGCCTCGGGTCGACGATCGTCGGGCCGGCCGTGATCTGCGAGGCGAACACGACGATTGTCATCGAGCCTGGTTGGACTGCGGAATGCACCGCGCGCAACGATCTCGTGCTCCGGCGTGTCCAGCCTCTGAAGCGCAAGGAGGCCATTGGCACGCGAGCAGATCCAGTGCTGCTCGAAGTGTTCAACAATCTATTCATGTCGATTGCGGAACAGATGGGCTTCACGCTTGCGAACGCCGCGACCTCGGTGAACATCAAGGAGCGGCTCGATTTCTCGTGCGCGCTCTTCGATGCGGGAGGACACCTGATCGCCAATGCTCCGCACATGCCAGTCCACTTGGGGTCGATGGGGGAGTCCGTGCAAGAGCTTCTGCGCCGACGCGCAGACACGATGCGCGAAGGCGATATGTATGTGCTCAATGCACCGTACGCTGGAGGGACGCATCTGCCGGATGTCACAGTGGTCATGCCCGTCTTTCTGCACGTGCAGAAGGAAGGACATGACGAAACGAACGGCGAACGGGGGACGGCGGACGGTGCAGGAACGCGCAGTGCGCTTCTGAGCTACAGCCTACAGCCATCTTTCTTCGTCGCAGCACGCGGTCACCACGCTGACATCGGTGGTGTTACACCCGGTTCGATGCCTGCCCACTCGACTCATATAGAAGAGGAGGGCGTGCTGATCGACAATGTGCAGCTCGTCCGTGCGGGTGTGTTTCTCGAAGATGAGATGAGGGCACTGCTGACGTCAGGAAAATATCCGGCACGGAATGTGGAGCAGAATCTCGCCGACCTGCGCGCGCAGGTCGCTGCGTGTCAGAAGGGCGCTGCGGAGTTGCAGGCGACGGTTGCGCACTTCGGAGCGGACGTCGTCCATGCGTACATGCAGCACGTACAGGCGAATGCTGAAGAGGCAGTACGCCGTGTGATCGATGCATTACAGGACGGATCGTTCGAGTATGAGCTGGACAACGGCGCTGTCGTGCGCGTCACCGTGCGAGTCGACAAGGCGGCACGCGAGGCGACGGTCGATTTCACCGGAACGAGTCCGCAGCAGCCGAACAATTTCAACGCGCCAATGCCTGTCACGCGCGCGGCGGTGCTGTATGTGTTTCGAACGCTCGTGGATGATGAGATCCCAATGAATGCCGGCTGCCTGCAGCCTTTGCACATCGTGGCGCCGCAAGGATCGATGCTCAATCCATCGTATCCAGCAGCGGTCGTGGCTGGGAACGTCGAGACCTCGCAAGTGGTGACGGACTGCTTGTACGGGGCGATCGGCGTGCTTGCAGCGAGCCAGGGCACGATGAACAACTTCACCTTCGGCGATGGTGCCTACCAGTACTACGAAACGATTGCAGGTGGCTCAGGAGCAGGCCCCGATTTCGACGGTGCCGATGCAGTACAGACGCACATGACGAACTCGCGTTTGACCGATCCGGAAGTCCTCGAGTGGCGCTTTCCGGTTCGGCTCGATAGCTTTTTCATTCGACGCGGTTCCGGCGGGTCGGGCCAGCATCGGGGCGGCGATGGAGTGGAGCGACGGATTCGCTTTCTGCAGCCGATGTCAGCGGTCTTGCTCGCGAATCATCGAACAGTCCCACCATTCGGCCTCGAAGGCGGCGCGCCTGCATTGCCAGGGAAGAATTGGATCGAGCGCGCAGATGGCAGGATCGAAGAGTTCGGCGCAACGCACGAAGCGAAGATGCAGCCGGGCGATGTATTCGTGATCCAAACGCCCGGCGGCGGTGGCTTCGGGAAGAAGGCTTCAGAGTAGGAGTCACCACAAAGAACACAAAGGACACAGAAAGGAATATGAAAGACGCTTGGTCAAGTTGGCGTTATCTACTGTGCCCTCTGCTGCGCTCACCGGCTGCGAAGTGCATCGAGACAAAAGGAAACCATCTGCGTATCCCTTCTTTTTTGTGATCTTAGTGTTCTTTGTGGTTACTCATGATCTTCGAACTGAATAAGTGACACCCGAGATAAGCCCACACACTAGATCGAGCACGCAGCGGCTCGCGACGGCGAGCATCGTCGGCACGACGCTGGAGTACTACGACTTCGCGGTGTACAACACGCTCGCTGCGCTCGTCTTCAACCGGCTCTTCTTTCCTTCGTTCGATCCGATTGCAGGCACGATCCTCGCGTTCTCGACTTTCGCGGTCGGCTACTTCTCGCGTCCAATCGGCGGGCTGATCTTCGGGCATCTTGGAGATCGCTTCGGGCGACGCTTTGTACTCGTCACGACGCTGTTCGTGATGGGCATCACCACGCTCATGATGGGCTTGCTGCCGACATACGAAACGGCCGGTGCGCTCAGTCCCGCGCTGCTCGTCGCGCTTCGCTTCGTGCAGGGTGCTGCACTCGGAGGGGAGTGGGCCGGCGCAGTGCTGATCTCTGTCGAGCACGGCGATCCTGCACGCCGAGGTCGGAACGCGTCCTGGGCGCAAATGGGACCGTCTCTCGGAACGTTGCTTGCGACCGGCACAATCGCATCGCTGACTTGGCTCATGTCATCGGAAACCTTCGTCGACTGGGGGTGGCGCGTGCCCTTCTTCGCCAGCGTCGTGCTCATCGGCTTCGGTTTGTGGGTTCGCATCGGCATCGAGGAGACGCCGCTCTTTCGTGAGCTCGAGCGCGAGCAGCGCAAAGCCAATGCACCGATCGGCGAAGTCTTTCGCGAACATTGGCAAGGAGTGTTGCTCGGTGGCGGTGTGCGCATCGGGCCCGATGTGCTGTATTCGCTCGCCGTCGCATTCTCGCTCACGTATCTCACTACGATTCTCGGGGAATCGCGAACGCTGGCACTGATCGCACTGTCGATCGCGGGCGCCTGCAATGCCATCACGATCCCCCTCTTCGGTTCTCTATCAGACCGCTTCGGGCGACGCGCTGTCTATGGCATCGGGGCGGTGCTCGGTTTAGTTTGGGTGCTGGCCTTCTTTCCGCTGTTGATCACCCGATCACCGATTGGGATCGGGTGCGCGCTCGTCGGTGCACTCGTCATTCACGCGATGATGTATGGGCCGCAGGCGGCTTTCATTGCTGAACGCTTTCCGACGCGCGTGCGTTATGCGGGATCTTCTCTCGCCTATACGCTCGCCGGAATCGTCGGCGGCGGCATCGCGCCTGCAATGTTTGCTGCTCTGTACAGAGCGTACGGCACGCCAGCGCCGATCGTGCTGTACACGGCGGCCGCACTCGCGATCACGCTCGTCGTGCTCCTGATCGCTCGCGAGCGTAGCGCCTTCCAGTGACAATCGTCACCGGAGCTAAGAGAGATGGACCGCCCTCTTGTGAACGCCTATCGTCAGGTTCCTGTCTTGGAGCCCAGATGGTCATCGTTGCCTTAACACCCGAGGAAGTGGCCAAGCACGAGCGCGCGATCGCGAAGATCAGACGCAAATTCTTCGCTCAGCATACGCCCGAGGAATTCGGCATCGTGCCCGAGTCCGAGGAAGTGATAAGCGCGACTGCGGAGATGCGTTGGATGGCAGGCGTCGGTGACTATCGAGTGATCCGCTGGGGCGGGTTGCGGTACAAGCTCGAGGCTAAAGGCGAGCCGTTCAAACTCACGATCACCCACTTCGAACGCGACACGTTCACGTTCCACATCTCGAACAAGCGAGGCCACACGGAAGTCGTCGCGCCGGTGAAGTTCGCTGATATCGATCGCGTTGCATGGAAGCACGTGCGGAATCTGCACAAGCCAAATCAGCATAGCGGGCGCAGCTAGTCATCCGTTCGCTACAGCATTCGCGCGGAACGCGCGATGCGCGCTACGCCTCGTCGGCGACCTCCGACACTCTATTCAGGAACGCGCGGAACTCAGCACACGCGGAAAAGATGATGCGCGCGTGGGTGTCACGGCGCGGCGTCGCCGGGGAAGGGCGTAGTTAGGTGCAATGCCGATCGCAACAGCCAGGATTTCACGCAAGAAATTTAGGAGTCGCTCGTATCGGAATGGATTGACTTGCGCAGACTCGAAGCTCGCCGCGCAAGGCGGTCAGTGCACGAGGATGCGGACGTCGCAAGACAGACACAGCGCGGTTTCACTTCGGTGTCATTCGGGGTGTGTCTTATTCGAGTGGCTCGAATCAGCGGAAAAAGCACGTTTGCGAATTCGACGAGGCCGTCTCGATTTGTAGGATCCGCGGCCTTCTCGATCGATTAATGGTGTCGCTGAATACCATCTATCCGCACATATGAATGTCGCGACGTGCTGACGTTTGCAATGTACTGCTGATTATCTATTACTCGCGTGTGCGCAGACGCACCAATCAAATCCAATGCAACGATCCACATTGGGCGCGCGCTATCGAACAAGATCAGTAGGCCTGGAGCATTAGATGATTTTCAGACAGATGATGATGGCTGCGGCGGCGCTCGCGGCGAGCTGGCTATTCGTGAGCGAGCCGGCGGCTGCTCAGAGCACGTCGACTTGGACGACGTGCGCGCGCGAGTGGCAGCTGTGCTCGTTTACCGGCACGCGCAACGTGCGTTATGGCGCCAATGGCACTTGGGTGACTCGACAGCTCGCGGCTTCATCCGGAGGTGTGCAGTGTACGAACAGCGTGTTCGGCGACCCGCTGCCCGGCATCGTGAAAAGTTGTCAGCTCGAGTCAGTTCCAACATCCAGCGCTTGGACCTTCTGTGCAAACGAGTATTCGCTGTGTGCCTTCACCGGTACGCGTCGCGTGCGATATGGCGCCGATACACGTTGGGTGACGCGCGACGTCACTGCTTCGGGAGGCGGCGTCAGCTGCTCGAACTCAGTGTTCGGCGATCCTGCTCGAGGCGTACGTAAGCGCTGTGAATTAGCTAGCACGAGCGGAGGCACTACGCAGCAACCGCCAACGATCAGCGGCACGCCCCCAAGTTCCGTTGCCGTCGGTAGCACTTATCGCTTCCAACCGACTGCTCGCGATCCAAACGGCGACACGCTTACTTATTCGATCGCGAACCGACCGAGCTGGGCGACGTTCAGCACAACCACGGGCGTGCTCACAGGGCAACCAACACTGTCCAATGTTGGTGCGTTCTCGAACATCGTCATTCGAGTGAGCGATGGAAGCTCCACTGTGAGTTTGCCGGCGTTCTCGATCAACGTGGTTCAGAACTCGAGCGGGACAGCGACTTTGTCCTGGACGCCGCCTACCGCGAACTCAGACGGATCGGCGCTCACGAACTTGGCCGGCTACCGCATCTACTACGGCACGAGTGCGAGCTCTCTGACGCGGCAAATCCAGGTGGCGAATGCCGGTATCTCGACATACGTTGTCTCCGGGCTGACCGGAGGGACGTACTACTTCGCCGTGCGAGCCTATAACAGTGCAGGCGTGGAGAGCACCTCGTCGAACATCGTAACTAAGATCATTCCGTAGTCAGTGCTCGAAGGATTGCGGTGGTGGGCCATTCACGTTGATGAGCTCGCCACCGCTTTCTCTTTTACCTCCTCAGACAGGGCTCGAAGTTCGCACCAAAGACCTCAACGCGCTGAGATTCAGGGCACACCTTACGTGCGCGTGCTCAGGCCGGGAACTTGCCCGTCTCGCCTACGTTGAGAAATCATCCGGGACTCCGTTCGGGAGGTGCCCTATGGCAACGAGTGCATTGCTGGTCCGCTTGGACGCGAAGCACGGGAAGGATACGGAGATCGAGCCGCTGCTGCTTTCCGTCTTGCCGATCGTGGAAGACGAACCGAGCACGATCGCATGGTTCGCCGTTCGCTTTGGCCGAGGCGAGTACGGGATCTTCGAAGTCTTCTCTGATGATTCCGCCCGGCAAGCTCATCTGCAGGGACCGATCGCTTCGGCATTGGAACGAGTGAGCGCGCTCTGCGAGGTGCCGCCACGGATCGAGCGCATCGACATCATCGCGGAGAAGATGCCGATCGTGACGACCTTACCCGACACGAAGGGGCTGCTGCTCACGTTCAAAGCCAAGCCCGGCCACGAGGCAGACGTCGAAAACTTCCTAAGGCGCGCGCAGCTCATGGCGATGAGCGAGCCGGAAACGACGGCATGGTTTGCTATTCGCACTGCGGCGGGCGAGTACGGAATCTTCGACGTGTTTCCGGACAACGCAGGTCGGTTCGCCCACTTGGTAGGACATGTGACTCGCGAGCTCGCAAAGGAATCGCTCACGCTGCTCGGCTCGGCACCGCACCTGGAGATGGTGAGTGTCAAAGCGGAAAAACTCGCGGCCTGAGCCGGGTGCCCCTGTTGCGTATTGCGCCTCGGTCGACCGCACTCGGAGCATAGTCGACTCGCTAAAGGCACTTGCCCCACCGGCGCGGGCGCTGCAGGAGTTCCTATCATGATCATGCGTGGCTCCACACGGGCGCGAGACAAGGACCGCGGCATCATCCAGGTGTTGCTGAACCGCCTGAACGAGTTTCGGATGCCTCGGCTGTTGAAACTCAAGGAGCAGGTTGACCGCGGCGAGCCGCTCTCGGCACTCGACCTCGAATTCTTGAAACGTGCCTTGAGTGAGGGCGGCGAGGCGCGGGGTCTCGCCATGCGGCATCCCGAGTACCAGCCGATCGTCGACCAAATGGCGCAGCTCTACAACGAGGTGCTCACGAAAGGCGCCGAGAACGAGCGCAATCCGCGACCCAAGCCAAGAATGGACAACAGCGATCTGTATTAGCGACAGCGCTAACGCAGTACTTCGCTCACGAGCGCCTGCGCTTCGGTCTGCACACGTCGCAAGTGCTCGGTGCCGATGAAACTCTCTGCGTAGATTTTGTACACGTCCTCGGTGCCGGACGGTCGCGCCGCGAACCAGCCGTTCTTCGTCATCACTTTCAAGCCGCCGATCGCATTGCCGTCGCCGGGTGCGTGCGTCAGGATCCGTTCGATGGGCTCGCCCGCAAGCGTCGATGCCTTGACTTGCTCTGCGCTGAGCTTCCCCAGACGCGCTTTCTGCTCGCGATTCGCCGGCGCGTCGGTGCGCTCGTACACTGGGGCGCCGTGCTCGCGCGTGAGCGCCTCGTACAACTCTCCCGGATCGCGTTGCGTCACCGCACGCATCTCCGCGGCCAACAGACCCAAGAGCAGACCGTCCTTATCGGTCGTCCAGACCGTGCCATCTTTACGCAGGAACGATGCGCCCGCGCTTTCCTCACCTGCAAAACCTAGCGAGCCTTCGTAAAGTCCCGTGACGAACCACTTGAACCCTACCGGCACTTCCATGAGCTTACGTTTGCGCGCGGTCGCAACGCGATCGATGAGGCTCGAGCTCACGACCGTCTTGCCGATCGCGAGATTCTTACCCCACTGCGAGCGATGACTGAACAGATAATCGATCGCCACCGCCAGGTAATGATTCGGATTCAGCAGCCCGGAGGAGGGCGTTACGATTCCGTGGCGATCGGTGTCTGCATCGTTGCCGAACGCGACATCGAAGCGTTTGCTCAACGAGATCAAGTTCGCCATCGCGTGCGGCGATGAGCAATCCATCCGGATGCGCCCATCCCAATCCAGCGTCATGAAGCGGAACGTGGGATCGACCTCCTTGTTCACGACGTCGAGGTCGAGGCCATACCGCTCGCCGATTGAACCCCAGAACCCGACGGCGGCGCCGCCGAGCGGATCCACGCCGATGTGCAGCTTTGCGCCACGGAGGGCATCCATGTCGATGGCGTTCGCCAAGTCAGCCGTGTACGCACTCACGTAGTCGTGACGATGCGTCGTGGATGCTGTGCGCGCTTTCGCAATCGGCACACGCTTGATGTCCTCCACCGCTCGCGCGAGCAATTCATTCGCGCGCTTCTCGATCTCGCTGGAGAGCGAGGTCTCCGACGGCCCCCCATGGGGCGGGTTGTACTTGATGCCGCCATCCTCTGGCGGATTGTGCGAAGGCGTAATGACGATGCCGTCAGCAAGCCCGTGTGTGCGGCCGCGATTGTAGGTGAGAATCGCGTGCGAGATGGCGGGTGTCGGCGTGTACCCACCATCGTGCGCAATCATGGTCTCGACGCCATTTGCAGCGAGCACTTCCAGCGCGCTGACGAAGGCAGGCTCGGAGAGGGCATGCGTGTCGATGCCGAGATACAACGGCCCGTCGATGCCGCTCTTCTTGCGCGTCTCGCACACCGCCTGCGTCACGGCCAGGATGTGCGCTTCGTTGAACGCTCCTTTGAGCGCCGAGCCACGATGGCCCGACGTGCCGAAGGTGACACGTTGCGCCGGGTTCGTGGGATCGGGACGTTCGCTGAAGTAGGCAGTGATGAGCCGGGGAATGTTGGCGAGCATGCCGGGCGTTGCAGGCTTGCCGGCGAGTTCGTGAACAGGCATGAGCATCCTCGTTAAGGGGCCGCGTGCCGCGGCAGCGCGGGATCGCCACAGTACGCGGCTCCCAACACATATTAAAGGTCACGTGGGAAGTTTCTCGCCGACGTGTACGCCGCCGGGACGTGAACGTCGGCAGTCGCGCACTCCCGCCCTCGGCCGAGGCTCCCTCAACTGACAGCGATGCGTTAACCACACGTCGGCAAGGGCCTGCTGCCCGCAGCACTTATGGTCAGTGTGCTGCATTGTCTCTAAGTTCGTGTGCCCCACCGGAGGGGCCGAACATGTCGCACTCGAGTTCGCTGCTGCGCACGATCTTGTACCCGAGCATCTTGCTTGCGGGGTTGCAGGCACACACGGCGCTCGCACAAGACGATCTAATTCCAGCGCATCCGATGATGAGCGACACGTGGTTCATCGGAGGAGGCGCGCTATGGGCTGACTCGAACGTAACCGGTAGCCTCAACCGCGGTCGACTAGCGGGTGCAATCATCGATTTCGAAGATGATCCCACAGACCCGAGCATGCCGAACTCGGCGTGCCGTGCGGGCCTCTTGCCCGAACTTTTCCGCACTGCCGTCGATTCCCGCTAGAATCCCGATCGGTGAGGTAGAGCAGGGCAAGGTCGCGAAGCTCAGGCCTCGACGACAACTCTAACGACCCTCCCCGGCATGTCTTACATAGACACGGAGCCGAATAGGCACCCGAGGCTCTGATGAGTTTGGTCACATTCCTCTGGTCGCTGAACGCAGCCCTCGCGCTGATGTTCGCCGCCGTCTGCGCGTTGGCGTGGCTCGTCGATCGACGCGACGTCGCGAAGCTGATGTTCTGTGTCATAGCGGTGGCCACCGCCATTGCCACTCCCTTCGAGCTAGGAATGATGAACGCCAGCACGCCCGCAGAGCTGGGCGAGATTCTGCGTTGGTACCACGTTCCTATCTTCTTCACGCTCGTCGGTCAGATGCTCTTCGTTCGCTTTTACCTCGGTACGGGGAGGCTCTGGTTGCTGTGGACGTTCATTCCGATACGAGTGTTCGTACTGGTTGCGAATTTTCTCGTGGAGCCCAACTTCAATTTTCGCGAGATCTCAAGCCTGGAACACATCGCGTTCCTAGGCGAGCAAGTCTCTGTAGTCGGAGAGAGTACGCCACGAACATGGCAGGTGCTCGCCGCTGGAAGCATGCTGCTGCTCGTCGCATTCGTCGTGGACGCCACGATTCAGGGCTGGAGGAAGGGTGGAGGCGAGTCAAGACGCAGAGCGTTGACGATAGGGTTAGCGATCCTCGTCCCGATGATCGGCAATCTCGCGCTCAACCAAATGGTCGTGAGCGGCGTTCTGCACATTCCCATCTGTGCCACGCTTTGGTTCTTGGGCACCCTCGCCGTGATCGGATACGAGTTGGGTCGGGAGCTCGTCATGAACAGCCGCGCGCGCCTGCAGCTGGCCGAGCTTCGCCGTGAATGGGCCCAAGTGGAGCGTGTGAATGCGCTCGGGCAGCTCGCATCGGCGCTTGCGCATGAGCTGAGTCAGCCGCTTTCCGCCACATTGATGAACGTGGGCGCGGCGCAAATGAGCCTGCTCCGTTCTGATCCGAACGCGGATGAGCTTCGCACGATCATGGACGATGTGAAGAAGGACAGTCTGCGTGCGGTCGAGATCATCGATCGAATGCGCCGATTCATCGGCAAGCGAACGGTGTTGGCGCAAACGCTTGAAGTGGATGAGGTGGCACAAGATGTGATCTCGTTGCTGCGCCATGAGGCAGCGTCTCGACGTGTCGAGCTGACGTGCGATGTTCCGCCAAATTTGCCCAAGGCTCGCGGCGATCGCGTACAGATCGCGCAGGTGATACTGAACTTGCTCACGAACGCCATGGATGCAGTGCAGAACAATTCTGTAGGAGCCAGACGCGTGATGCTCGAGGCGCGCGCTGCGAACGCTGACTGCGTGGAGATTATCGTCCGCGACTCAGGACCCGGTATCCCCGCAGACCAATTCGAGGAAATCTTTACTCCACTCGTTACGACGAAAGCGGCGGGTTTGGGGGTGGGGCTGGCGCTTTCGCGACTCATCGTTAGCGCACATGGTGGCCGTCTGTGGGCGGAGAATGCAGAGACGGGGGGTGCGATCTTTCGATTCACGCTGCCCCAAGAAGCGGCGCCCAGGGCTGCCGTGGCTCAAGCTTCGAGCGCCTAACAAAAGCACCATAGCAAGAAGCTCGCTTCGGACGCGCTATCCGTGGCAGGTACAGCGTGCCACTCCCCCTGTTGCGTACTCCGCGCGCTCGCGACTTGAGGTAGCGTGCTCGAAGCCGAGGCCCAGCGCTGTGCAGGGCCTACTCATGGTGATGCGAAAGCGCGAGGTTAATGAGATGCGACGCGCGCTTGGAATATACACGTCGAGCGTCACGGTGCTCGTGCTCGCTCAGTTCCTGTCGGTGAGCCCAGCGCAGAATGCATCGCAAACGCAAACCGACCTCAAGCAAGCCGCAACTCAGGCGCAGTCCGCGACGTTCAAACCCGAAGAGCTGGAGCAGATCGTCGCGCCGATCGCTTTGTATCCGGATTCCCTGCTCGCACAAATATTCATGGCCTCGACCTATCCGCTCGAGATCGTGCAAGCCGCGCGGTGGTCGAAGGAGCATCCGGAAGTGAAAGGCGATGCCGTCGCGAAAGAGATGGAGAAGCAGCCTTGGGATGCGTCAGTCAAATCGCTGGTCGCGTTTCCGGACGTGCTGACGATGATGAATGAAAAGATCGATTGGACGCAGAAGCTGGGCGATGCCTTTCTTGCACAGCAGAAGGACGTCATGGATGCCGTGCAGCGCTTGCGAGCCAAAGCGATGGAAGCCGGAAACTTGACGACGGGGAAGGAGCAGACAGTCAAGACCGAAGCCGCGCCGGCCGGCGCGGCGGC